>JBBRNJ010000054.1:0-63644 GCA_038230375.1 Polyangiales bacterium
CCGAGCGCGCCGTCGACGACGCTGCGCTGCCACGCGGGATCGGGGATCGCTCGGCCCATGGCCCGGAGGCCCCACACGAGGGTGACGATCACGCGTGCAGCCGCTCTGGGTTTCACGCTCCGCGGCACCTCCCGAGCGTCCTGCGCCTCCAGGATGGTCGCGGCGACCGCCTTCTCGAGAGATGCGACGGCCGCCTGCGCATGGCCGATGACCATGTCGTCGCATCGCCCGCGCTCGACCGCCGAGCTGATGAGCAGGCACCCGCGGTTACCGGGCTCCGCCTCCTCCGCGACCATTCGGAAGACGCGCCGCAGCCGACCAAGCGGGCTCGCCCCGCCGCTCGCGTCGCGCAGCGCGTGCACCACGCCGGCGTAGCGGGCGGCGTAACGATCGAGCGCGGCCCGGAAGAGCCCGTGCTTGTCGCCGAACGTGTCGTAGATGCTCTGCCGCTGCACGCCGGTGGCGCTCACGAGGTCGGCGATCGACGTGGCCTCGTAGCCCTTCTCCCAGAACACGTCGAGCGCGCCTTCTAGTGCCACATCAGGGTCGAACTCTTTGGTGCGCGCCATCGGACACCACCAGCATGATCATTACGGAACGATCGGTCAAGATACATTTGGAGCTTCCTTCGGCGATTCAGCGCGCGCGAGCCTTCGGGACTGACGGTGAATCATCGTCACCCTTCGCAAGGCGCAACGCGGCGCGAACGCCAGCCTCGAGGATGGCGCCGGATTCAGCGCGGTCGGGGGTCGCGCGCGCGAGCTGGAGCGTACCGACCAGCAGCCCGAGCAAGGCCGCCGCGTCTGCACGGGCCACCTTCTTCCGTTGCCTCGTCGAGAGCCATCCTGCGAGGAGGTCGAGGCTCGGCTCCAGGTGGGACGCGAAGGTCTGTCGTGTAGGACGTGGATGCCGCGCCACCTCCGATGCCAACGCCGCGGTCGGGCATCCACTCCCCGGCGAGTCACGGTGCTCGGCGCTCAGATACGCGCGGATCGCCATCTCGGGACCGCCATCGCGGAGCGCCCGTTCGAGCTCTGCGTTCCGAACGTCGAGTGACTGAAGAAGAGCTTCTCGCAGCAGTGCCTCCTTCGACTTGAAGTGCGTGTAGAAGGTCCCGACAGTCAAGTCGGCCTCCGCCATGATCTTCGCGAGGCCTACTGCGGCGATGCCGTGCTCACGAAAGAGGCGCGACGCCGCCGCCAAGATCCGTTCGCGCGTCGCTTCGTTGTGCTCCGGGGCGTATCGCATCGCTTCCTATGGTCCTATTGTAAGGTAATCATACTGTCATCAATGGCAAGCGCGCTCGCCGATCGCACGCCGCCACCGGCCATTCCGATCTCGAGCGGGACAAAAACGAGCCCGGCCCTTGCGTTTTGGCTTTTGCAGTACAACCATACTGTCATCGATCATCTGCAAGCGCGGGACGTATCGCGCGGAGGGAAGGACATCATGATGGGCAAGGTGGCGCTCGTTACGGGGGCCTCGTCAGGCATCGGCGAAGCGACGGCGGAGCGGCTCGCGAAGGCGGGCTACAAGGTCTACGGCACCAGCAGGCGAGGAGCCTCGGCGGGCAAGCGCTCCTTCGAGATGCTGAGCCTCGACGTGACCAGCGACGAGTCCGTCGCAGCCGCGGTCGACGAGCTGATCCGGCTCGAAGGCCGCATCGACCTGCTCGTGAACAACGCCGGCTTCGGCGTTGCCCCTGCGGGCGCGGAAGAGAGCTCGATCGAACAGGCCCAGGCGATCTTCGATACGAACTTCTTCGGGACCGTCCGGATGACGCGCGCCATCCTGCCCCACATGCGGCAGCAAGGCGGCGGTCGCATCATCAACATCGGCTCGGTGCTCGGCTTCTTGCCGGCGCCGTATGCAGCGCTCTACGTCGCGACCAAGCACGCGATCGAAGGCTATTCGGAGTCTCTCGACCACGAGCTACGGACGCGAGGCATCCGGGTCTCGGTCATCGAGCCGGCGTACACGAAGACGCAGTTCGACACGAACCAGCTGCAGGCCGACGCGAAGCTCGACGAGTATCGCGAGGCTCGTGCGTTCTTGGGCAAGATGGTGCCGGAGCTCGTCGCGGCGGGAGACGATCCGAGCGTCGTCGCCGCCGTCGTGTTCGAAGCTGCCACCGCGCCGCACCCGAAGGTCCGGTACAAGGCCGGCGGCCTCGCGAAGCGACTGGGACTGCTGCGCCGGTTTGCGCCCGCTGCCATGGTCGACACCGGGGTTCGAAAGAGCCTGCAGCTCGATGCAATCACGGCTGCGCCCCCTCGCGCGTCGTGACGCAGCTGTACGACGCCGAGCTGGCCGCGGTGGAGCTGCGGGTCACTCAGTATTCAGTGCTCGCGATCCTCGGGCGGCGCGGCCCTTCGAGCATGCAAGACCTCGCGTCCGCGCTGGTGATCGATCGCTCCACGCTCGGCCACAACCTCCGCCCGCTGGAGAAGGCCGGGCTGGTTCACCTCGCGTTCGATCGGGACGATCGGCGAACTCGCCGACTCGACCTGACGGCGGCGGGCATCGCGTCGTGTAAAGCGTGCTTTGGCCATTGGCGCGCTACGGCACGCGGTCTCGCTCGAAGTCTCAGATATGGGCACATGCCCACGATCAAGGAACAGGTCAAGCATGCGCACCCGCCTCGCATCGTTGCTCGCGTTCTCGATCGCAGCCAGCGCGTGCGGCGCCGCGTCGCCACGGGGAAGCGCCGCGCGGCCAATCGCATCTGCCACGACGACGTCCTCGACCACACCGCCGTCCACGTTCACGGGGCGCGACGTGACGCTGTCGCAGTATCGGTTTCGCGACGGCGAGACGTTGCCCGCGCTACGCATTCACTTCTCTACGCTCGGGCAACCGCGGCGCGATTCGGCCGGCAAGATCACGAACGCGGTCCTCCTGCAGCACTGGACTTCGGCGAGCAGCGAGGCGCTGCAGACGCCGGAATTCGCCAGCACCCTGTATGCGCCGGGTCGGCCGCTCGATGCGACGAGGTACTTCCTCGTCTTCGTCGACAACGTGGGTCACGGCGGCTCGAGCAAGCCGAGCGACGGGATGCACGCGCGGTTTCCGCGCTACGGCTATCGCGACATGGTCGACTTGCAGCACCGCGTGGTGCGCGAGGTGCTGGGCGTCGAGCGGCTCCACGCGATCGTCGGCCTCTCGATGGGCGGCATGCACGCCTGGATGTGGGCCGAGGCGTACCCCGACGAGGTCGGTGGGATCATGCCAATCGTATCGCTCCCAGCGCGCATCGCCGGTCGAAACCTGATCTGGCGCCGCATCGTCACGCGCGCGATTCGCACCGATGTGGAGTGGAAAGGTGGCGAGTACCTCCAACCGCCGCGCGGGTGGGTTCAGGCATTCCCGCTGTTCCGCATGTTGCTCGACGGCGTCCCGCACCTCCAGGCCGGCGTCACCGACGTCGCGAGCGCGGACTCGTTCGTCGACGACGCTGAAGCGCAGGCCCGGAAGATGGACGCCAACGATGTCCTCTATTCGCTCGAGTCATCGACGGACTACGCACCGGAAGCCGAGCTTGCCAAGGTACGCGCGAAAGTCACCGTGCTGAACTTCGGCGACGACGAGTTCAACCCGGTTTCGCTGCACGCGCTCGAGGCGCTGACGGCGACGGTGCCGCAGGCGCGGCTGGTGGTGCAACCCGGGACGACGCGATCGTTCGGTCACCTCACGCAGGCACATCCGAGCCTGTGGGCCGAGCATGTCGAGCGATTCATGCGGGATTTGGAGGAGCGGTGAAGACGATCTCGCCGCAAGCCGTACTCATCGTGCTCTCGCTCGCCGCGTTCATGGCGAGCCTTGATCTCTTCACCGTCAACGTTGCGTTCGAGGAGATCGTCTCCTCGGCGCCGGCGTCGGACTCGCGCTCCCCACCATCCTCTTCGTCGCGACGATCGATCTTCCCGCCGCGCGCACGGCCACGGGGAGCGCGGTGGTCACGATGAATCGACAGGCGGGGACCGTTCTCGGCGTCAGCCTCGCACTCTGTTCGCATCCATCGAACGAAAGGAAACGAAGATGACCTCATCCCATCCTCCCGTCCTTCTGCTTCACAGCGGCGGCATGTCGTCGCGCCAATGGCGAAAGCTGGGCGAGCGCCTCGCCCCTACCCATCGCGTGATTGCACCGGACTTGCTCGGCTCGGGTGAGAAGCCCCTCTGGCCCGAAGGGGAGCCCTTCCACTTCAACGCCGACGTGGACGAGATCGAGCGCGTCATCGCGGACCTTGGCGAGCCGGTGCACGTCGTCGGGCACTCGTACGGCGGCCTCATCGCAGTCACGCTCGCCCGGCGCATCCCAACGCGCATCCGCTCGCTCGCCGCCTACGATCCGGTCGCGTTCGGAGTCCTGCATGCGGCCAACGACACCGAAGGTCTCCGCGATCTCGCGCGCGCCGAGTCGAATCCTGTCTTCCTCGACGAAGGCCGCGGCGGGAGCGATGCGTGGTTTGAAGCCTTTGTCGACTACTGGAACGGTGAGGGCGCGTGGCGGGCGATGAACCAGGCCAGCCGAGACTCGTTCCTGCGGGTGGGTCGCAAGGTGTTCCTCGAGGTGATCTCGCTCATCGAGGACCGCACACCTGCGTCCGCCTACGACGGCATCGCGGCGCCTGCGCTCCTCCTCACCGGCGAGCGGTCGCCTTCCGCCGCGCATCGCGTAGTGGCCCTTCTGAGCGAGGCGCTCCCCAACGCGCGCGTGGAGAGCGTGATCGGTGCGGGCCATATGGGCCCGCTCACGCACCAGGCGATCGTCAACGACTTGATCGCCGCGCACATCACGGCAGCGCCGTAGTGTGCTGACCCCGGTATGTCGCGCTCATCGCGCTCGTCGCTGGCAGCGGCATTCGAATCGACGAAGCGCGCCACCTATCGTGCATTCGCGCGAGCGCCACGTCGGTGCCTCCGACCGGTGCGGGCGGCACGCGTCTGGTCAGGACATCAACCACCTCGTTCTGGAAGCTCAGCGTCGTCGCTCCGCGGTCGTCCAGGTACATCGCGAGCAGGAGACCATCGCGCATCCGGTGGCGCCGCATTTGTACCCGAGGCGAGTGGCGCCACGCGCGTGGCTCGAACGCGTAGTCGGTGCTGTGTTCGATGAACGCAGCACGCCCTTCGTCGTGTGCGTCGATGAGGTCCTTGCATTCGAAGACGTCGAGGACCACGTACGCCGCTAGGATGACAGAAGGCGAGCGTGGACGCCTGAGAACTTCGACCAATCACTTCGCTTCGAGCAAGTCTCGGATGACATGCGAGCAGTTCCAGCAGGCCACGCTGGCGGCCTCAGAACCTTCCCGTCACCGGCATCGGAGTGGGCCGCGTTGGTCCCAAGATTCCGCAGCGCCATTGAAAACCGCCGACGGTGCAAGCGTGACGAGCTCCATGGCGATGTAGGGCGCGCCTTCGTGCTCACCAACGTCGTAGATCGCGATCGCGTTCGGGTGAATCAACGCGGCCGCCGCTCGCGCCTCGCGAAGGAGGCGTGCCTTCCCCTCGCTCGCGTTCTGATCGGGTCGAAGTACCTTCAGCGCTACGCGGTGATTGAGCGTCTCGTCGAGGGCGCAATAGACGCCTTCACCGAGCAGCCGCTCGACACGATAGCGACCAATGTTCGCTCCCTCGCGCATGGAAGCGACACTAGCACGCGGTACCTCGCGACCTCACAGTGAGCGGAGGAACGCAGCCAGCTCCGTCTTCTGTTCCGCACTGAGCTGCTTCGTCCGGCCCATGACGCCGTCGCATTTCTCGATCACGTCCTCGAGCGACGCGTAGCGCCCGTCGTGAAAGTACGGCGCCGTCCCGGACACGAATCTCAACGACGGCGTGTCGAACGCGCTTCCTCCCGGCGTGAGCGCATGGCTCATGTGGTCCGCGTAGTCTCCTTCCTTCGGATGACAGGAAGAGCACTGCGCCTCGCTCGACTCGAAGATCGCGCGCCCGCGGGTCACGTGTTCGTCCTCACGCACGGCCTCGCGCTCGGGTCCCGGCAGCGAGAGCAGATACGCGGCCAGCGCCGTGCGCTCCCGTTCGCCGAGCCCGCGTCCGTGGAGGTTCTTCGTTGTCTGCGCGATGTGCGAGATCAGCGTCGCGTTGGCGCCGTTCCAGTCGTAGGGCGCGGAGTCCCGCACGCGACCGGCCAGCATCGGCGTCTGACGCTTGCCCTTTGGCGTGGGCCATACGAGCCCGTCCTGGCGTCCGTCGGGATGGCAGCTTGCGCATGCGCGCCCGTCGTTCGAGATGCGTGGATCGTTGCTCGCGAAGAACAGCTCGCGCCCGAGCGACAACTCGGTCGAACCCGGTGTTGGCGAGGGCGGAAGGGGAATCACGCGCAAGGCTCCGCCCGGCGCAAGGTCAAGGTCCGACACGCTGCGATCAAAGGCGCTCCACACGAACGCGTGCTTGCTCGCGGGATCTATCGCCAGCCCGCGCGGGCCTTTTCCGACAGGAAATCGCCGCTGTTTCTTGCGCGCGTCGAAGCACTTCGGCACCTCGTCGTACGGTTCCGCAACGCGATGCTCCAGCACCACGTCCGCGCCTTCGCATGCGATGTAGAGCGCGGAGCCGAGCGTGGCGACTGCGATCGGTAGCGTGCACTGAGGTGCGTGGTCGCTCTCGTAGCACTGGCGGTCCGACGCTCCGCTGATGTGCTTCGTGAGCAAGCTCTCGTCCGCGAGCGATACGCGCGCGACGTGCGCGACGTGCGTGTTCAGGCTGCTCACGTTCTCGCCGTACCCCGAGGGCTCGAAGCTGTCACCGGGGTTCACCAGCGCCTCCGGGACGTAGACCTCATCACCGACGATCGCGAGGTCCATCCCCCACACCGCGCGTCGCAAGAAGGTGACCGCCATCGGTGGACCGTGTGAGACCCATCCCGGGCCACCGGGTAGCGCCCACGAGTTGCCGGGGACGCCGAAGTCGAGGCGCCGCTCCCGCACGTCGAGCGAGACCTCGCGCATCAGCGTTCCCTTTGATGCCAGATCCACCACGGTGAGCCGCGACCCAGTGGCATGCGAGACGAACGCACGTGCGCCGTCGTCCGTGATCGTGATGCTCCGTGGCTCCGCCGCGATCGCCCTTGAAAACAGGGGTTTCAGCGACTCCGCATCGAAGGCCTCCAGCGTGTGTCCGAAGGCGGTGGTCACCAGGAGCTGCGTTGCGTCCGGCGTGAGCGCGAGCCCGAACGGCTCGGATGCGGTGACGGCCTCGGCGACCTTCTCGGCGCTCCCGTCCGCACGCAGCGCATACGCCACGACCCGCGAGCGATCACGCAGCGTCGCATACAGCAATCGTCCGACGGCCACGCGCGCGGGTGCGCCGTCCAGCCCGATGGTGCGCACCGAGGGCACTTCGCCTGGAGTGTGGATGCGCACGATTGTCAGCGCCCGCGCGTCCTCGTCCGCGATGATGGCATGGAGCTGCGTTCCCTCGTGAGCGAGCACGATCGCACCGGGGCGCGTTGCGCCCGTGAACGCAACGCGCGGGACCGCCGGAGCTGCCGCGCGAATCTCGACGGCTGCGCTCGGCACCGGAGCGGGCCCTGTCGAGCGCGCATGGCCTTCGGAGCAGCCCGCAATGGCAGACGCGGTGACCGACGCGAGCACGACCAAACCTGAAGCCCGACTCCACGATCCCGACATGGCTCTCCCGTCTCGCCGTCTAGCCCGACCGGTACGACAATGACTCATCGTCCGAGCTCGGGACTTCGTGACCACGGCGATGCTCGATTTGTTTACGATGGCAGCCATGCGAATCGCCATGTCGATGGGCCTGCTGATCGTCGCGTCGTCCTGCAAGCCGGCCGATCCACCTTCGTCCACATCCGCCCCGCCAAGCTCGCCAGCGCCAGTGGCCGCAAGCGGGCCCGCTTCCATCGCGTCCGCCACACCGCAGCCTTCGTCCACCGCGCTCGCAGCCCCGCCGACCGCGTCTGCAGCACCCGTCTCATCCGTCGGTCGCGAGGGTGCGCTCGAGACCGGCTACCTGATTCGTCTGGCCGACGGCACGTGCACGTGGAACGTCTCCGAGTACTGCTGCCCGCCGCGCGCGATGTGCAAACCCTCGCCGGACCCAAGGGTCGTCGCATGTCCCCCGCTCGCGCCCGTCAAAGAGGCCAAGCCCACGAACGACGTGGAGCCGTACAAGGAGCGGCGCGCAGACGGTCATTGCTGGTCAGGCCCCAACCCACGGGCACTGCACCGATCGCTCTGCTGCAACGAGCACTGAGGACGCTGCAGCACGGAGAGCGTGACAGACAGCGCTTGCGCGTCTATCTGAACCTTCGCATGCGCGCCGTTCTCACGCTCCTCGTGCTGCTCGCGTGCGCGCTTCCCGGTGCAGCGGGCGCGGCCACGCCGAACGGCCCCACGTCGCCAGCGGTGCCCAAGCCCTGGTGTGCGCCCGAGGTGACGGAGCTGTCCTCGCACGTGTGCTTCTTCGACGGACCGGTGCCCGCGGACGGTCGTCGAACGCTCGTCATCTATCTGCACGGAATGCTCGCGGACACGCCGGGCTTCGCGTGGCTCCAGCATCGCGCCATGGCCATTCACGCGAAGCGGCTGGGCTTCACCGTGTTGATGCCCACCTCTCCCAAGGAGGACAGCGCGTTCGTGTGGCCCACGTCGGAGTCGGCGATCAAGGAAAAGGAGCCCGCGATCATCGCTGGCATCGCGCAGGCGCGTGCGGACCTCGTGGCGCGCGTGGGCCACGACTTCGACGAGACGTTCGTGGTCGGATTCTCCAGCGGCGCGTACTACGGGAGCGCGGCCGCGCTGCGCTCCGCGATCCCATGTGACGGCACCATCGTCCTCGCGGGCGGCTCCGCATGGGCGCGGCCCGATCTCACGAAGGAGCGTCGCGCGCCGATCTTCGTCGGCGTGTCCGCGGCAGATCGTCAGACGCGTGAGCACTCGCGCGCGTTCGGCGGCGCGCTCAATGCGCTTCACTGGCCACACCGCACCGAGGAGCAGAACGCCGGGCACATGGTCGACTGGACGCTCATCGCGCACGGCATCGGCTGGCTTCGCGCACAGCAGAGGCCATGAGCCTGTGACCCCTCTGACCTGCGAGGCACTTTGCCTCACGTGAGAAGTAATGGCGGTCAAGCTTGGTTGGCCAACCCTCGCCCACGCCTTCAATGACGCGGAGGGAATGACGCGCGCGGGTGGCGCGACCTTCGCATGAACGCGCTCGTGGTCCTCCCCGATATCGAAGCGAAGGACGAGATAGCCCTGCCACAGGTTGGTGACGTCATCGACGGGCGGTATCGCATCGACGAACGTCACGCGACAGGCGGAATGGGCACAGTCTTCCGTGCGACGCACCTTCAGCTCGAGCGCCAGGTCGCCCTGAAGGTGGCCTCCTGTGTTGTGGTGCGTTTGCCCGGCGGGCCAGAGCGCTTCCTGCGGGAGGCGCGGCTTGCGACGCAGGTCCAGAGCGAGCACGTTGCGCAAGTCTTCGACGTTGGTGTGCTTCCCAGCGGCATGCCCTACCTGATCATGGAGTGGCTCGATGGCATCGACCTTGGCGCCGTGCTCAAGATCAGCGGCCCGATGACCGTGGAGACCGCCGTTGATTGCGTCCTGCAGGCGTGCGAGGCGCTCACGGACGTGCACCGCCAGGGCATCGTTCACAGGGACCTCAAGCCCTCGAACCTCTTCCTGGTGCGTGACAGCGACGGCAACGCGCGGATCAAGCTCATCGACTTCGGTGTCTCCAAGGTGATCGGCATCGGTCGCGAGCTCGGCCGCATCACGCAGGCGGGCACGGCCATCGGCTCACCGCCGTACATGTCACCGGAGCAGATGGGTCTGTCGGAGATCGCCGACGAGCGAACGGACGTATGGGGCCTCGGCGTGGTGCTGTACGAGCTCCTCACCGGCGAGCTGCCGTTTCGCGGAGCGACACTGAACGACATCCTCGCGGCCATTCTTCTGCAGCCGCTCATCAAGGTCTCGGTCCACGACTCGCGGATCCCGGCAGGCATCGACGCGGCGATCGCGCGATGCCTGCACCCCGAGCAGACCAAGCGCTTTTCCAGCGTCGGCGAGCTTGCTGCCGCGATCGCGCCGTTCGGTGCGAGCGCGGCCGCCCCGAAGGCCCGTCGCTCCACACCCGTGCCGATCCAGGGCCAGCGTCGCTCGGTTCCCATTCGCAAACCGCAAGGCTCGCCGACCGAATTTCACACGAGCGAACTCATGTCGGTGACGGCGGTAGCGCCGCGTCAGGGCTGGCTTCGCGGACCCCGCGGCGTCGCGTTCGGCGCCTTCCTTGGGCTCCTCGTGGCGCTGCCTGTGGTGCTGATCCAGGCCGCGCCAGCGACGTCAAACGGCACGCGCGTGCCCCTGGGCGTGACGACGGAGCTCCTGCCCAGGGTCGACCCTCCGGTCACCGCTCCCGAGCTCGGTGATGCCTCGACCGATGCGGCGTCGTCCGATGCAGCCGCGGCCGCCGACTCCGACTGACACGCGCCTGCGCGGCGTCGTTCGTGCCGTGGACGAGTGCGCGACGACGCTGCACAAAACGTCGAAGGCCCATGCGTTTCCACATGGGCCCTTCTTCTTCCTGCGCTCTCGTCGAGTCTAGCGTCGTGACACCGCTGCCGGCCCCGTCTCTCGCTCACGGTCGTAGTTGCGTTCGGCGCTCGTGCTTCGTGTGCTCTTGGTGCTCGGCAATGTCCACGACACGATGTCGGTGGCGCCACCGCGCGCGAAGATCTGAGACGCCTTCAGCTGCTCTTCCGCCGAGCCGCAGTGAGCGGCGACCAGGATGCCGCCGCCCCGTACGAGCGTCTCGAACTTTTCTGCGTGATTCTCCGGGATGTCGAACCCCGCGAGACCACCCACCGCCGTGGTCTCCGTCTTCGCTTGATCAGGAACATGGACCAAGATCTTCTCTCGGTCGAAGTTCGCCGCCATGAACGCGCCAACAATGCTCTGTGCTTCTTCTTGGGTTCGGGTGATCCCGAAGACAGTGCGGTTGCTCATGGATGCGTCCCTTCTTCAGCTGGAGGATTTCGCGGCGGCGTTCACTGCGTCACGGGTCTGCTTGTCGATCTTCACCGTAGGCGGGAGATCGCCCCGGGGCTTCGCGTCGAGCATGTGGATCCACTCGTCCACCTGCTTCTCCGCCTCTTCCTTGAGGATGCCGTATCGCTCGGACAGCTTCCCCACGAGGACGTCCTTCTTGCCTGCGAGGGCATGCACGTCATCGTCGGTGAGCTTGGCCCACTTGACGCGTACCTCGCCCTTCAGCTGGTCCCACTTGCCTTCGATCTGCTCCCAGTTCACTTGGTCGTGCCCATCGCCGGCTTCGGCGGCTGAACGATGATCTCGACGCGGCGATTCATCGAGCGGCCCTCGGTGGACTTGTTGTCGCCCACGGGCTGCGACGGGCCGTGGCCCTCCGCGCTGATGAGATCCTGCGGAATGCCCTTGGTGACCAGGTAGGTCTTCACGGCGTTCGCGCGCTTCTCGGAGAGGTCCTGGTTGTACGCGGTGTCGCCGCCGACGTTGTCGGTGTGACCGCTGATGAGGATGTGGCGTTCCTGCCCCTTCAATGTCTCAGCGACGCGATCGAGCTTCACCATCGCGCCGGGGAGCAGCTCCCACTTTGCGGTCTTGAACAGCGCTTCACCCTGGAACGTCACGACCATGCCGCGGTCGTCGTCCTTCACGGAGGCGATCTGTGCGAGCGTGAGGCGAGCCGCCTTGAGCGCCTCTTCGGCCTTCGCGCGCTGGATCTTCTCGCGCTCCAGGTCCTCCTGCGTCTTCACGAGATCTGTCTGCGTCGCCTGAAGCTGGCCTTGCGCGTTCTGAAGGCGCCCTGCCTGCTGATCCTTGAACGCCTGCTCGGCGCGCGTCTTGTCCAGCTCCGCCTGCATCACGTTCGCCTTTGCGCCCGCGTTCTCCGCCTTCAGCTGCGCGATGCGCGCGAGGTCGAGTGTTTGGGGCGCGTCCGGGTTCTCGTTGAAGGCCTGCTCCGCGCGATCGAGCGCGACAGCCGCTTCGTGGACGTCGGCCGGATCGAGCTGATTCGCCGGTCCGTTCTTCGCGCGCAGCATCTCGGCGCGTGCGTTGGTGAGCTCCACGGGGGGAACGGGCGGGCCGCCGCAGCCGGTGCCGATTGCGAAGAAGAAGGCGGATAGAGCGACTGCAGAAGCAAACTGGTGCGTTTTCATGGGGATCATCTTTCTCACTGGGGCTTCTTGGACAGGTCAGCGCCCGTCGTGGTCGTGGTGGGCGGCACGGGCATGGTCATCGGCTTGCCGAGCTGGGCCTGCGCCTTCTGGAGCTCGGTGCGCGCCTTCGCCTCACGTCCCTGGTTGAGCGCGAGCTCCGATTCGGCGCTTGCGCGCGCGATGAGCTGTCCGGCGCGTTCGTTGTCCTTGGAGTTGTTGGTTGCCATCAGCGTCTTCGCTGAGTCCAGGTTCTCCTGGGCAAGGCGCATGTGGAGCTGTGCGTCCGCGACGCCATTGCCCGTTTCTTGGGCTCGACCCAGATCGAGCTTCGCCTGCGCGAACTCGGCGTTCGGCGGAGGCACGTTTGCGCCGCATCCGATGAGGGCGAGAGTGGTGACGATGGCCATGGTGGTTCGCATTTCAGTTTCTCCTTCCCGGCGCCAACGCAAGACCCCTGCCAAGCCGAAACGGGGCGGAAAACGAACTTCGACCGAGCGTGAGTGTGGCAATACGGCCCGATTGGGGCGCGCGCGTCGCTCATACGTGTCTGCCGCCGCAGCCCGAGCACCGGAGGAACGGCACATCACTTGCGACTGCTGCGAGCGATCGGAGAACACATGACGACCTCGAACACGATCGCCACATCCCCGCGGGTGCTGCGCCTCCTTCTTGTGGAGGACGACAGCGCGGATGCCATGTTCTTCCGGGCGCTCATCGAACGCGCCCACCTTGCCTACGACCTTCATCGCGTCTCCACGCTTGCGGAGGCGCTTGGCAGCCTCACGGAGCCGGGCGCCGCGTTCGACGTGATCTTGCTCGACCTGGGCCTGCCGGACTCGACCGGACTGGAAGGCGCCACGCGTCTCACGGGCGCAGTTCCGGGCATTCCCATCGTGGTGCTCACCGGCTCCAATGACGACGAGCTCGCGATGCGCGCGGCCACGCAGCAGGTCCAGGACTACCTGGTCAAGTGGGACTTCGACGCGAGCACGCTCGGTCGATGCATCCGCTACGCCGTGGAGCGCAACACCCTGCGCGAGCAGCTTCGAAGCGAGGTCGCGCGTGCCGCGGCCGCCAGTCAGGCAAAGGGCGATTTCCTTGCGACGATGAGCCACGAGATCCGCGCGCCCATGAACGTGGTGCTCGGCATGGCGGAGCTACTGCGGACGACGCCGCTCTCGCCCGCTCAGTGGGGCATGCTGGATCGCCTTCGCACGGCAGGCGATCACCTCCTGGCGCTCATCGACGACGTGCTCGATCTCTCGCGCATCGAAGCCGGTCGTGTGGAGCTCGACGCAGTCCCATTCGGCCTCCCCGAGCTCGTGTCGGGAACGGCGGACATGGTGCGGCTGCAGGCGCAGAGCAAGGGGCTCGGCGTATCGGTCGACGTCGATCCGTCGCTGCCACACGTGCTCGTCGGCGACCCGAAGCGATTGCGTCAAGTGCTGCTCAACCTGCTTGGCAACGCGGTCAAGTTCACCATGACGGGGAGCGTGGAGCTCACGCTTCGCCTCGCCGAGAACGGCACGCGTGATGGCGCAGTGTCCATTCGCGTGCAGGACTCCGGGCCGGGAATTCCGCAAGATCGACTCGTGAGCGTGTTCGAGAAGTTCGTTCAGGCCGACTCGGGCATTGCACGGCGGCACGGCGGCGCGGGGCTAGGGCTCGCGATCGCATCGGACCTTGTTTCCCTCATGGGTGGAGAGCTCGCCGTCGAGAGCGAGGTCGGTCGAGGCTCAGCGTTCTACTTCACGGTTCCGCTGCACGTCCCTGACAGTACGACGAGCCGACCCGTGCCGCGCCTGCAAGACGATGAGACCATCGAACGCGAGCTCTCCAGTGGCGGAGCGACCACGCGAATCCTGCTCATCGATGACTCCCAAGACAACCACATGCTCATCCGCGCGTACCTCGAAGATCTTCCCGTCAGCGTGCTGTGTGTGGAGAGTGGCGAGGCGGGGGTTGCGGCGTTCGCGGCAGACACCTTCGATGTGGTGTTCGTGGACATGCACATGCCTGGACTCGATGGCTGCGCGACCTTGCAGGCGCTCCGCGCGCACGAGCAGCTCACCTACGCCGTCCCCACGCCGATGATCGCGCTCTCTGCCGACGTCCTGAAAGAGAGCCTCGTACGAGCGAAGGCGGCGGGATGCGACGACTACGTGTCGAAGCCCGTGCGGCGCGCCGCGTTCCTGGAGGTCGTGTGGCGGTTCGCGAGGAGCGATGGTCCCTCGTCGTCACAGGCGCTTGCGGCGATGCCAAGCGAACCGCTCGACCCTGTCTTCTCGTCGAACCTGCCCCGATTCCTGGCGAACAGGCGCGCCGACTGCGTCGTCATGAGGGCCTCCCTCGGAGTCGACTTCGATCGCATTGCGGTGCTCGCGCACAACATGAAGGGCACGGGGACCTCCTTCGGCTTCCCGGAGCTGTCACGGCTCGGCGGCGAGCTGGAGGCCCTCGCGCGCACCAGGGACGACGAAGGCACACGCCGCGTACTGGACGAGCTGACCTTCGAGCTCGCAACGGTGGATGCCCTTCACGCTGCACAGCCAGCAACGTTGACCTTCAATGCTTAGCCCCAAAGGCACGTTTCCCCGCTGTGGCAGCAATGTTGCCACCATTGACGTCTCGCGCGGCTCCGAGCTGCCCGTATCCGCGTCCCAGCACTGCACGGTGCCCGGCACAACGGTTGCTCGAGAGGTCTGCATGCAACCGATTCACCCAACGCAGGGGCCCGGACCGGCAGTCGTGGAACGCAGGCGGAAGAGTGGAACGATCGCGTGTCGGTTGCACCACGAACCCGAGGCCCAGCTCTCAGCGCCCGGGGGCCCGGTTCACGTGATGGTCGTCGAAGACGACGAGGTGGAGCTCATGGCCCTGCGCAGGGCGCTCAAGGACGCGCGCACGCCGCATGTTCTCACCGTGGCTCACGATGGACTCGAGGCGCTCGAAACGTTGACAAGGCCGGGAGACGCGCCGGCGCTCATCTTCCTGGACCTCAACATGCCGCGGATGAACGGGCTGGAGTTCCTTGATGCGCTACGAGCGGATCCATTGCACGCCGCCATCGACGTTGTGGTTGTCACGACCTCGGCGGCCAAGGAAGACCAGCGCGCCGCCTGGGCGGGACACGTTGTGGGCTACGTCGTGAAGTCGATGCAGCCGGGGGGCCTCCAGCTCTTCGCGAGCATGGTCGACGGATTCTTGGCGCGCGCAGCGGCCGCACGTGGCCCGTCGCCGCAGTGGATTGGACCTCCACGCACTCGCAGAGGCGACCCGTGATGGCGGACGTTCCGCCGTCGACCGACGCGAAGCGGGTCATGATCGTTGATGACGACGATGACCTTCGCGAGACCATCTCCGACGTCCTCACGTCGCACGGCTACGTGGTGTCCGAAGCCGGTGACGGCGCGACGGCCATGGCTGTCCTCCAGAAAAGCGCATCGCTGCCTCAGCTGATTCTCCTCGACCTCGTGCTGCCCGATTGCGACGGGTTCGAGTTTCGCACGCGACAGCTCGCGGAACGATCGCTGGCCGCGATCCCCGTGGTGGTGCTCTCAGGCTCTGGAGACATCGCCGCGATCTCCGCCGTGCTTCGCGTCAAAGGGTACCTGCAGAAGCCGTTCGAGCCGCGCACGTTGCTCGCTGCCGTCGAGCGCCACTGGCCCTCCACCGGTTGAGGGGCATGCAATGTGCTCCGCGTTGACGTCGTGGCTGCACCGATGGGGTGCGGTGCCACAGCGTCCAGCATGACGCGGGAGCAGTCATATGGGCATCTTGATGTTTCTCGTATTCGGCCTCGTCGTGGGGCTCATTGCGCGTGCGATCATGCCGGGAAACCAGTCGATGGGGATCCTCGCGACGGCCCTCCTGGGCATCGCAGGTTCGTTCGTGGGAGGTTTCCTCGCGAGCCTGGTCTATGGACGCAGCGCCGCCGATCTCCACGCCACGGGGCTCGTGGGCGCCATCATTGGTTCGCTGGTCCTGTTGTTCATCGCGGGGCTGGTCAATTCGCGCTGGTCGCGTGGGTGACAGGCACCAGCCGATGCCTGAGCGGGACATTATGTCCCGGATGGGACATAGTTGTGCAGTCTAGACCGCTGCTCCGCTCACAATCCGCTGCATTCGGCCGCATTTGAAGGTGGCACGCTCGGTGCGTTGTCCCTGGCGATCCCGACGTGGCCTCTGGCCGGAAAGTATGTGCCCTTGAGCGGAAATATCCTGGTTGTCGACGACGATGTGGACACGTGCGAGCTCATCGGAGCCGCGCTCGAGCGCCAGGGTTACACGGTCACAACCAAGACCTCGGCGAAGGACGCGCTCGCGCTGGTCTCGACGACGGACTTCGACGTGGTGCTCACGGACCTCGGCATGGCCGAGATGGGCGGGCTCGTGTTCACCGAGCGCGTGCTCGGCGCGAAGCCGGACACCGCGGTGATCGTCGTGACGGGGCTCGTGACGCTCGAGACCGCGATCTCCGCGATGCGAGCAGGCGCGTTCGACTTCGTGACGAAGCCCGTCGACGAGGATCTTCTCGGCATCGCCATCGCGCGTGCAGTGAAGAACAAGTCGCTCCACGAAGAGGTTCGCCGTCTGCGCCGAGCGGTTGCCAGCGAGGGACCGTCCGGTGTCATTGGTCGCAGTGGCGCCATGAAGCGCGTATTCGATCTCATCACGCGCGTCGCCCCGAGCGACGCATCGGTCCTCATCCACGGCGAGACCGGCACCGGCAAGGAGCTCGTCGCTCGCGCCATCCACGACGCAAGCGGACGCACCGGGCCGTTCGTCGCCATCAACTGCGCGGCGCTGCCGCCAGCACTGCTGGAGAGCGAGCTGTTCGGACACGCACGCGGCGCGTTCACGGACGCGAAGGCCCAGCGAACCGGCATGTTCCTTGAGGCGACCAACGGCACGCTCTTCCTGGACGAGATCGGCGAGTTCCCCGTCGAGGTGCAGCCGAAGCTGCTTCGCGCGCTCCAGGAGCGCAAGGTGCGACCCGTGGGCTCGAACGCGGAGGTGCCCTTCAACGCGCGCCTGATCTGCGCCACGAACCGCGACCTGGAGACAGAGGTCTACGAGCGCCGCTTCCGCGAGGACCTGTTCTACCGCATCAACGTGGTGAAGATCTCTCTGCCCGCGCTGCGCGATCGTGGCACGGACGTCCTCGACCTCGCGCAGTTCTTCCTCTCGAAGTTTGCGTCGCGCGCGGGCAAGGACGCGCTCATGCTGTCGGCGGCTGCGGCCAGGAAGCTCACGTCGTACAACTGGCCCGGCAACGTCCGCGAGGTCGAGAACTGCATCGAGCGCGCGGTGGCTCTTGCCCGGTTCGACCACGTCACGGAGGAGGACCTGCCCGAGAAGGTGCAGGCCTATCGCGAAGACAGCTTCGTGGTCGCCGTGGACGGCGAATCGGAGATCCTCACGATGGACGAGCTCGAGCGCCGATACATCGCGCGTGCGCTCTCCATCGTCGGTGGCAACAAGTCTCGCGCCGCGCAGCTCCTCGGCTTCGATCGCCGGACCCTCTATCGCAAGCTCGAACGCTACGAGGCGACGCCGGGTCAGGCGCCGGCTTCGACGGTCACGAACGGCTCGCGGTCGACCCCTCCGGCACAGTGACCTCCGCCTTCTTCGCCAGCACGTTCGCGAGCTCCGTCAGGACCTCGCTCGCGGCGCGCGGCGCGGGGAGGGGCATCGCATCGCCGACCAGCGGCCACACAGCCGTACGGAGCTCGCTCGGCAAGACCGTCTGAAGGTACTCGAGCGCGGTCCCGCGGCTCTTCACGTCCTCGTGGTGCAGCGCGCGAAGACACATGCGGAGCGGCTCACGATCGAGGACCAGGCCGAGCAGCGTGAAGACGTGCTCCAGACTGCGGGTCACGCGATCGCGAAGCATCCAGTCGAGGATCGCCTGCTCGTCGGTCTTGTCCTCGTCGTCGTCGTCACTGACCTCCTCGGCGGCCTGGGCCTCTTCCACGACCTGCTTCACCTCGCGAAGGACCGTCTCGGTCACCTTCTCGTGAGACAGGACCACCTCCGGGTTTTCGTCCGTCACGTGGAGGAGCGAGCGCGCACACGCGTACCTGACCTCGAAGCGTGGGTCCGCCAACCCGAGAAGCAGACCGTCCGCAGCTCTTTGCGAGCGACAACCAGCGAGCACGCGGGCCACGCGGCGCCGTACGATCGGTTCCATCCGCGGCTCCGTGAGCGTGTCCACCAGCTGGCCCGTGACGACACCGGCGGCGCGCTTCAACGCGGCACGCGCGTCGGCCTGGAGCGCGTCCTCGGACAGCCGCGCGATCACCAGGCCGGCGAGCGGCCACTGGGATGCGTCCCAGCTTGCCAGCGCTGCACGCGTGACGGCCTGATCGCGTGACAGCAGGTTCGTCGCTGCGGTCGCCAGCATCTGACGCGCCGCGAGCGCATCGCGCGTGAGCCCGTTCGGCGTTGCTTTGGCGGTGAGCGCCTCGACCTTTTGCTGCAGCTTCTCGCGTGCGCCCTCCTCCTCGGCACCGCCGGGAGGTGCGGTCGTGGGGCGGGCCATCGCGTCCAGCGCCTGTCCGCCCTCTCGAAGGCCTTGCTCGAGCGCCGCGACGTAGCCCTGATGCAGCTTGCGGATCAGCGGAAACGTCGCGACCGCCAGGATCACGACAACGCCGAGCGACACGCGTTGCGGCTCGCGCGTGATGATCGCAACGGCCATGAGCGCCGCACCGATGACGGTGCCGAGCCGATCGAGCCCAACGTCGATGATGGCCTTGGTCGCTCGTTTGGTCGTTTCGGACACCGGCGTGTAGAAGAGCTCGTAGGCCGAGCGAAAGAGCGAGTTGCGGTAGAGCAGCTCGCCGCCGCGCAGGACGCTGGCGCTGCCCAGGCCTGGAACTGCAAGACCCAGAGCGCCGCCCAGCACGATCACGCCGGGCAGGAAGCCAATGTTCATGGCAAGGGAGAGCTTCTCCGTGGCGATGCGCCCGAACGCCACCTGCACCGCGAGCGACAGCACGCCAACGGCCAGCCCGAACAGTGAGAAGAACGCAAGGAGCTCCTCGCCCTTTCCAAATGTGGCGGTCGCCTGCGCGGTGAAGACATAGTCCAGGAGCGAAGAGATGGCGGAGCCTGCCACCACCAAAAGGCCAAGGTTCCTGAGGAACGGCGTGCGCGCAAGCAGCGCGAGCGGCGCGTGAAGCTCCTGAGTCGTCGCGTCTGGAGGCAAGATCGAAGCTGACGCTGACCTGGTCGCCGCTGAGCCCTTCGCTCGTGAGAGGAGGACGCCCGCGAGGCACAGCACGTTCAGCGCCGCGAGTAACAGGATCGAGTTCGTCAACGTCAGCAGCGATGATGCGCGCCACGCAGCGAGTCCGCCTAGCACGCCGCCAAGGGTTCCTCCGCTTGCGATGCGCGCCACGGCGCGCTTGGCCGTGAACGGGTCGTAGCGCTCATTGATGTGCGACCAGAACGTGGAGATGAGGATCGGGCTCATCACCGCGGTGTGCAGGTAGACGACGACCGCGGCCGGCCCCGGAAGGATCAGCGCGAGCAGCCACCCAAACGCAAGTCCCGTGGCGCTGCCCAGGAAAATCCAGGGCAGAAGCCGTCGCGGGCTGGAGCGCAACAGCGCACGCGACACCAGGAACACGGAGAAGAGCGACAGGATCGCGCCCACCGCCATCACGCGCGGCAACGTCTTCACGTCGAAGCTGGTGAGGTAGAGCGCGTCCCTGATTGCCTTGCCCGCCACCTGTTGAGCGATGACGGCAGCGGACGTGACCGTCGCTGCGAAGGTAGGGACCTCTATCTTGTCACGTGGTGTCGTCATCCCGCACGCAGTAGGCTGTCAGTCAGTTCCCTGCGCCGTCCACCCCTTTCGGCATGGCCATGTGCGGAGCGCGACGATCTCCCGCCTTGTCGTTCTCGATCGCCTGCTTGGCAAGGTCGGCGACCGTCGGCTCTGTCTCTGTATCCTTGATGAGACCGCTCACCAGCGCAAGCACGCGCTTGCGGAGCTCGGGCCCAGAGACGGGCGTGGTGAATGCGGTCGCGACGCTGCCTGCGACGAAGCCGCCCATGAAGAGGCCGACACCACCGAGCCCGGAGGAGCGTCGAGCGAGGCCCACGCGACCAAGCATCATGCCGAAGATGCGCTCCGACGTTGCGGGGAGCGCATTCAGGGCGAGGTGGAACAGCTTGTTCATTCGCGTCGTGCTCTCCTTCGCCCCCTCCGCGACCGCCGCCGTGGCGCCCGTGAGCACTTCCTTGGTTTTCTCGACGCCGTTGTGGATCTCGTTGTTCATGATGTTCTCCCTTTATTCTTCGTAACGATAGGCACCGGTCGTGCCGCTACTTCTGGTTTGCGCCCGCGTCCGGACTCTTCTGATCGCGAAGGCTCACGGAAGGTCCGTTGTCGATGTGCGGGGCCTGGATGTCCTTCGCGTCGATCGACGGCGCCTTCGCGGACGGTTGCTCGAACTGCACCGAAGGCCCACCGTTGTTCGCGGGCTGTGGCTTCTCGCAGGCCACGAGTGTCACGGCGACGAGACCGACGACGTACGCAAGGCTCGTCGGCTTGTTCATGATGCCTTTTTGACGGACGCCTTGAGCTCGTCGTACGCCTTGTCGATGTTCACCTTGTTCGTGTCGAAGGTCATTGGCGTCGACTCGTCGAGCGACTTCCACACCTTCACGAACTCCTCGCGCTGCGCGCGGATGCCCGGGAGCGCCGCGTCGAGATCCGTCTTCTTCTTGCCCGTCGCGGTGGTCGCGGCCAGGGAGAGATCCGCGATGCTCTTGTCGATGTCCGCGAGGTCCTTCTGTCGCGTCGTACGGTAGGTGGACACGGACATCTGGAAATCGGCATTCGCCTTCTGGACCTTCTGCGCTGCCTCGGACTGCGCCTGGTCGACCTTCTTGTTGGCTTCGGTCTGGGCCTGCGTGAGCTCGGTCTGCGCCTGGTCGCGCTTCGTCACATTCTCCTGACCTGGTTTGTCGCAGCCGACGGCGGCGAACGTGAGTGACATGAGTCCGATGGTGATGATCTGCTTCATGACGAGCGCACTCGCAATCTGCGTTCCATCGCGGTGCCCGTGAATCCGGCTATCTGCGCCGCTACCGACGGCACGAACGCCTCGGGTGAGGCGCGATGGCCGAGCGCTACGGGCTTGGCTTCCCCAGGACGACCCTGACCTCGCGCGTCCCCGTGGCGCCAGCCGCGACGTCGATCAGGTTCGCCGAACTTGCGCCGTCCACGCTGACAGTTCGCACGCCGGAGCTCACACCCTCCGGGTTCTCCACAACGACGTGGAGCTCCTGGGCGCCGATGCGCACCCACGCTTCGAAGCCCGTCCACGTCGGTGGGATGCACGGCTCCACGCGCAGGCCGCGCTCGCCTTCGCGACGAAGCCCCAGGATCGCCTCGACGCCCAGGCGATAGTCCCAGCCCGCCGCGCCCGTGTACCAGGTCCAGCCGCCGCGGCCGACCCACGGCGCGTGACCGTAGACGTCGCCTGCAAGCACGTAGGGCTCGACGCGGTAGCGGGCCACGTCCTCCGCCTTCGCCATCTTCAAGATTGGATTGAGCAACCGGAAGATGCGCGTCGCACGTTCGCCGTCGCCGAGCGCGGCCCAGGCCCACCCGAGCCACGTCGCCGCGTGCGTGTACTGACCGCCGTTCTCACGCACACCCGGCGGGTACGCGCGGATGTAGCCCGGATCGTGGGGCGTGCGATCGAATGGTGGCGTGAGGAGCAGGACCAGACCGTCCTTCTCGCGGACAAGCTCGCGGTCCGCAGAGGCGACCGCTCGACGCGCCCGCTCCGGTTCGCCGGCGCCGGAGAGCACGGCCCAGGACTGCGCGATCGTGTCGATGCGACACTCGAGGTCACTCGCGGAGCCGAGCTTCGAGCCGTCGTCGTGGAACGCGCGCAGGTACCAGTCACCGTCCCACGCGCACGCCTCGATCTTCGTGCGGCGCACAGCGGCGCGCTCCCGCCAGGTTCCTGCCTCCGCCTGCTCGCCGACCAGATCGCAGAGCGAGGCGAAGCGCTCGATGGTCGCGTGGAGGAACCAGCCGAGCCACACGCTCTCGCCGCGCCCCTCTGCTCCCACCTTGCTCATGCCGTCGTTCCAGTCGCCGTCCCCCATCAGCGGAAGGCCATGCGCGCCCTCGGTGAGGCCGCGAAGGACCGCGCGACGGCAGTGTTCCAGGAGCGATGCGCTCTTCGCCGAGGCCGGAAACTGCGCGTACCTGTCCTGTTCGTCGTGCCCGAGCGGCTTGCCCGTGAGGAACGGGAGCTCCTCCTTCAGGATCGACACGTCGCCGGTCCGGCGCACGTACTCCTCGGTCACGTACGGCAGCCACAGGAAGTCATCCGAGCAGTGCGTACGCACGCCTCGCCCCGCGGGCGGGTGCCACCAGTGAAGAGCATCGCCCTCCTCGAACTGATGTCGCGCGGCCTCCAGGATGTGCGCGCGCGTGTGGTCCGGCGCCGCGTGCAGAAGCGCGAGCACGTCCTGAAGTTGGTCGCGGTACCCGAATGCGCCGCTCGACTGATAGAAGCCCGTGCGCCCGAGTATGCGCCCCGACAGCGTCTGGTAGAGCAGCCACCGATTGAGCAGCACGTCCATCGCGGGCTCGGGGGTCTTCACGCGAACCGTGCCCAGAAGGTTGTCCCAATATGTGCAGAGTGCACGGAACGCCTCGGTGACGCTCGCGCCATCACGGAAGCGTGCCGCCACCCTCAGCGCCGATTCGCGGTCGCGCTCCTGGCCCAGCGTGAAGTGCGTGACGATCTCCTCGCCAGGTGCCAGCTCCAGGTGCACCTGAAGTGCGGCGCACGGGTCTGCGCCTGCCTCCACGCGCCCGGACAGGCCCCAGCGTTCGAGCGCCTGCGGCTTCTCGTAGTTGCCGCTGCGTCCCACGAACTCCGAGCGATCCGTGGTGACACCGTGAACTGCACGCTCCGCAGCCAGGAAGGCCACGCGCCCGGAGAGCTCCTCGTTCCAGCTCGTGCTCGCCAGGAGACACGCCGCCTCGCGCTCGAGCTCCGGCACGATGTGCGGTGCCTGGTCCTCTCGCATGCTGCCCAGCACCCACTCCGCGTAGTAGGTCGCCGTGATGCGTCGGTGCATCGGCCTGGTGTTCTTCAGGGTCAGACGCGCGATCTTGATCGGCGCATCGCGCGGCACGAAGACCAGCAGCTCCTGAACCAGGCCGTGGCTCTCGCGCGTGTACGTGGTGTAGCCCGCGCCGTGTCGCACCAGCGTGTCTGCGTCCTTGCCGGCGGGGAGCGGCGTTGGCGACCACACCGCGGCGGTGGCCTCGTCACGCAGGTAGAGCGCCTCGGACGGAACATCCGCCACGGGATCGTTTCGCCACGGCGTGAGCCGGTTCTCGCCAGCGTTGAGAGACCACGTAGCGCCGAGCGACGACTCGCTCACGATGCATCCGGCCTCTGCGTTTGCGAGGACGTTGCACCAGGGCGCCGGCGTTGTCTTGCCTTGCCCGACCACCAGCACGTACTCGCGCCCATCCTCCGTGAAGCCGCCGATGCCGTTGTCGAACAGGAGTTTCGGCTTCTTCACCGGGCGCGCATCGACCTGCGCGGCGACGCTTCCCTCGAACCGTGGAAGGCTCGGCTTGACGTTCAGGGGCCGCGCGAATCGAGCTTCGAGCGAGCCATCCCGTGTGTCGAGGACCACGCGCGCACTCGCCGCGAGCCGCATGCACTCCTCCGCCGAAAGCTGGTCCGTTGCGATCGTGTAGATGCCGCCGTGCAGATTCAAGAGGTCCAGGACGTCGAGCTCGCGCAGCGCCGCGCGAAGGGTGCCGTCGCCGTTCTGCAGATAGCTGGAAGGTTGCTCGTCCAGGAGCACGAGGTCCGTCCGGACGCCGCTCAGCCGTAGCCAGCGCTGCGCCGCGATGGTCTCCCGCAGCAGAGGACTGGTCGGGTCGTGCACGCGCACGAGCAGGATGGGATCGTCGCCGGAGATGCCGCGTCCCCACAGCTTCTCCTTGCACGCCTTGCCCTGAGCGAGGATCTCGGGAGCTGCGCGCAGGTTGCTGTCCGGCAACAAGAGCGAGGAGAACAACCGCTGCACGTGTGGCATCAGCGTCGGCGCAAGGTCAGCATGCGCCACGCGACGAAGAGCGTCGGTCTCGGCGTCGCGAAATGCCCAGCGGATCGCATGCATGGTCCCGTAGCGTCGTCCAAGGTCCAGCACCGTGCCTCGCGACCGGCCCACGGCGGTCACGAACGCCAGCGTCACCGTTGCCTTCGGCTTGAGCTCCACGCTCGCTGTGAGGCTCATCACCGGATCGATCATGGCGCCGGTCTGACCGCGAACCGAAGCTCGTCCCAGGGCCAGCGACAGCGGCGAGCTTGGGTCCTCGCACCGCCCCTGGAACGTCGTCCGATCCGTCTCGTACCCGGCAAGCCGCACAGCCTTTCCCTCGTGCACGAGGCACTGCACCATGACAGCGCGTCCGTCCTTTGGTGACCGCGGCCTTCGCGCTGCGAGCAGCCCGTGCAGACCAGCGACCACGTCGGTCTCCACGAAGAGCTTGCCGAACGCCGGGTGCCTTCGCGACTGCCCCACCGGAAGAAGCACCGGCAGTGACGCAGTGGTCACGGTGATGCGGCGGGGCTGGTCTGTTTCGTTGCGCAGCGTCACCTGACGGATCTCCACGTCGTCTGCGCCGGCGACGACCACGTCAACGTGGACGGAGATCCCGAACTCGCGACGGTGATACTCCACCTTGTGCACCGAGTACGTCGTGCGCCCCGACGAGGTGGCGCGCCACACCTGCCCCGTGGCCTCGTCACGAAGGTAGATCCACGTTCCATCGCCGTCGCACGACGCGTCGGGACTGAAGCTCGTGAGCTCCAGGCCCTTCCACGTGAGACCGCCGCCGCCGGAATCGGTGAGCACGCTCGTGAGGCGCCCGTTGCTGAGGAGCGTCGCTTGCGGCCTGCCCGTTGCCGCGGGGGACCAGGGCTGCGGCGCATCGCCGGGTACTGGAGTCGAGCTCTGAGTGTCTTCTTCGTCGTCGTCGGTGTGCGGCCACTCGGACGGCGCGACATCGGGCGCGCGCTCGTTCAGCAGTCGCTCACCCGTCTCCACGGAGCGGTCGGTATGGAACCGGTCGTTCATCACGCCGGTGTGGAAGAAGTTGTTGAGCGCCACCAGGATCATGCCCTGGTGGTGGGCCATGTACGAACGCACGACGGTGGGCTGGTTCCCGAGCGAACCAGAGGGCTCCGCGTCTGCACGAAAGTCCAGCGCCTCGTACAGCCCGTACGTTCCCATCATGCCGCGTGACTCCAGCTCGGCCAGGTTCTTCGCGACGGCGTGCGGAGCAATGCTCACGGCGAGCATGGAAGCGTAAGGGGCGATGACCAGCTCGTCTCCCAGGCCACGCTGGAATCCAAGGGCGGGCACACCGAACGATCGATACTGGTAGGTCTGGTTCGGGTCGACGCGCCCGTACGCGGATTCGGAGATGCCCCACGGCACGCCCCTGTGAGCGCCGTAGTCGATCTGCGCCTTCACCGCGAGCTCGCAGCTCTGCGCCAGGAGCGTGCCCTCGTGGCTCCGCATCAGGAGCGGCGGCATGAGGTATTCGAACATGGTGCCGCCCCATGACAGGAGAGCGGGCGCACCGGTGACGCGCGTCATGGGCCTGCCGAGCGCGCCCCAGTGGGCCTCGGGGACCTGCCCGTGAACGATCGCAAGGTAGCTTGCAAGGCGGGCCTCCG
This sequence comes from Polyangiales bacterium, assembly GCA_038230375.1. Lineage (GTDB taxonomy): Bacteria > Myxococcota_A > Polyangia > Polyangiales > Polyangiaceae > JANXLV01. The sequence continues at coordinate 25,944 of JBBRNJ010000054.1, forward strand.
ACGCGAGCAGGTCGTAGTGGTGCGCGTCTAGCTGATCGAGCGTGACGTTGTAGCCGATGCGAAACAGGCGCCGCTCGCGATCGAACAGAAGGCGGAAATCTGCGCCGCGAGCGTCGGCGCGCGCGCTGCTGGCAAGCGCGGCAAGCTCGTCTCCAAGTCGCTGGGCGTTTTCGCCCGCGGCCTCGAATGCAGCGCGGGCGCGCGCCGTCGTCCCCGAGTGCTCGGCCGAGAGCTCACCGCGTGCGCGCTGGGCGCCCGCCCACTGGTCGAGCACCGCCGTGAGCTTGCGTGCGAGCTCCGGGATCTCGCAGAGCGGAACGGAGGTCGATGGCTCACCGAGCGCCGCGACCAGCCCTGAAGGCAGGTCGGGTTGTGTGAACCACGGAAGGAAAAGCTCCAGCTCCCGCCGTAGCTCGTCCAGCTGGTGACGTATCCGGTCCACCCAGGTACGCAGCGCGAGCAGCGCTCCTGATTCATGCTTCAGTGCGCCCGCGCCGAGGAGCGCGAACAGCGCGCGATCGACCTCGGGCGATATCGTATCCGTGATCATCCGGAGCGCCGTGTACGCCGACCCTGGGTCGCTCTCCGCCGCATCGAATGCGTCGAGCATGCGCGCTGCGATCGCCCGGAGCGGCGCCGTCTCCTCTTCGGGCACCCCGCGCAGCACCTCCACGAGCAGCGCGACCGAGTCCGCAAGCCCCTTCCACGATTCGCCGCGAAGCACGGGCGCTCGCGCGACGTCCTCGCAGCCACGCGCGAGCGCGAGCAAGCAGCCGATGTAGTTGCCGCTGTCGACCGTGGACACGTAGCGCGGGAGCAGCGGCTCCGAGCTCTGGGTCTCGTACCAGTTGAGCAGATGGCCCTGGTACCGCGTGAGGCGCGCAATGCTCGCGAACGAGCTCCGCAATCGCTGAGAGAGCTCGCTCGCGCCAATGTATCCCAGGTCGTAGGCCGACATGACCGAGAGCAACATCATTCCGATGTTGGTCGGCGACGTACGGCGCGCCGTCTGCTCGTGCGGCTCTTCCTGGTGGTTGTCCACGGGCAGCCACTGGTTGTTGGGCTCCACGAACGTCTCGAAGAACAACCAGGTTCGTCGCGCCAGCATCCGCAGCGCGCGTCGCTCGCTCGGCTGCAAAGGGGGCATCCGCGAGCCCACCGGCTCACTGAGGCGCCGCGCGATCTCCGGTGCGGCGAGCCAGAGCAGCAGGAACGGCGCCGCAGCACCGAGCGCGGCTGGTCGCACCACGGCAAGCAAGGCCGCCGTGGCCACCGTCATCGCGACCGATGCCCACATTTCACGGAAGAAGAACGCGTGCGTCGCGCGTCCACGAAGCCCGTTCGCGGTGTGCGCGGCAGAGGTCCATTGCAGCAGATATCTGCGTGTGAAGAGGAGACGGGCAAGCACGCGGACGATGGCATCCGTCGCGATCGCTGCTTCCTCCGCCAGGAACACGAGCGCGAGCGCGTAGCGTGCAAGGTTCTCGCGTCGGCTTCGGGGATCCTGGACAAGCCCCGGCAGGACGGGCGCGAGCAGGATGAGCATGGCGACGCACGTGACCACCCAGGGGCTGTCGGGGACCCGCGACCATCCAACGAGCAAGAAGACGAGCATGAGCGGCGCACCAAGGCTTCGGCGCAGGTTGTCGACGATCTTCCAGCGATCGATCATCGCGAGCGGGTTTCGCTCTCGTTCCCCGCGCTCGGATGGAACCGTCCCGCGCAGCCACGGCAAGAGCTGCCAGTCGCCTCGCAGCCAGCGATGCATGCGCCTCGCGAAGCCAAGGTAGTGCGACGGGTACTGCTCGAAGAGGACGACGTCGCTGACGAGCGTGGTCCGCGCGTGCGTTCCCTCCAGTAGATCGTGGCTCGCGACGGCGTTCTCCGGGACCCGTCCTTCCAGGCTTCCTGTGAAGGCGTCCACGTCGTAGATGCCCTTGCCCACGTAGATGCCAGTGCCGAAGAGATCCTGGTACAGGTTCGACGCCGCATGCGTGTAGATGTCGAACCCGACGTCGCCGGCGAAGATGCGTGCGAACCAGGTATCGCGTGCGCTCTGCGTGGAGATCTCCACGCGCGGCTGCGCGATCGCGAACCCAGCGGTGATCCGTCGCGTGTCCGCGTCGAGCACGGCGCGATTCAGCGGATGCTCCATCACACCAACAAGGCGCCGCGCGGTCCCGATCGGCAGCTCCGTGTCCGCGTCCACGGTGAGCACGTAGCGGATGCCAACGAGCCCGGCCGGCTGGCCCAGGTGTCGCGAGTAGCTCGTGGTCTTGTCCCCGCGCAGTACGCGATTGAGCTCCGCAAGCTTCCCGCGCTTGCGCTCCCACCCCATGAAGCACGACTCCGCGTCGTTCCACTTTGGCGTGCGGTAGAGCAGGTGGAACGGCTCGTTACCGCCTGTGCCGTGCTCGTGGTTCAGACGCTCCACACCCGCGATCGCCCTGTCGAGCAGCTCCGAGCTCTCGGGCATGGCGTCAGAGTCCACCTCGTCGCAGAGGAGCGCGAAGCCAAGGTGCGGATCGGGATTCGCCAGGAAATGAAGCTCGATCCGGTGGAGCATCGCGGTGACGTCCGACTCACTTCCGAGCAGCGTCGGCATCACGACCAGCGTCCGCGCGTCCTCCGGAATTCCTTTTCCGAAGTCGAGCTTGGGCGGCGACCGCGGCGACAGCAGGCTCGTGAGCGCCCATTGAACGAACGACACCGCCAGGATGGAGGCCGGCACCAGCGAGACGACCACGGCCACCGCCGTCGTGAGCACGCCACTCCCAGCCATTGCAACGTAGGCGCCGACGCCCAGCACCGGCACGAGCGTCGCAAGGCCCAGCGCAAGGAAGTACGTCAATGCAGGTCGCGACCTGGCGGCGCGTCGTAGGCGCTCACGACCGGCGGCGCGGTACCCGACCTCGCGCTCGAGCGTCGCTCGCCCTTCGTCCATCAGGTAGTAGCCCACGTGTCCGCGACGCTGATCGGGAGCGCCGGCTCTTGCCATCGTGATCGCGCGCGAGGCCACGTCCACTTCACCCGCGTGTGCACCCCAGGCGAGCTCCTCGACCGCCTTGCGGTACGCGTCACACGTGGCGAAGTCCATGCGGACGTACACGCTCGACGGATCATCCCTGAGGGTCTTCTCGACAAGGCTCTCCTTCTCGAAGAACACCTTCCAGTCCATGTCTGCCAGGAGGCGGAGGGCGCGAATGCAGCGCTCCACGCCCACCGACGGATCGCCCAGCGGGCTCGCCGCCGCCAACGCCTGGGTCGTGACGACATCCTTCAGTATGCGAACCAGACGACCGAGCACCGCGTGGCGCAGGAGCGTCGGCAGTGCCCACAGCTCCGCGATGGTGAGCGGCGCGACGGCCTGATAGTCGGTGATGAACCTGGTGAGCACCTCAGCGTCGAAGCCGGCCGCCGTCGCCTCGACGAGCGCACGTGCGACCTCGCGCACGCGCGTCTTCCCCTTCCGCTTGCCCGACGCGAGCTCCGGGAGGCGTAGTAAGAAGCCCCTCGGGAGCTCCTCCTCCACCTGCCGCGCTGCGCGTCGCACGACGTAGTAGTTGTCCAGGAACCACTCCGTGGCCTTGCCGACGACGGGGTCCTTCGCCTGCTTCGCAATGAGCCGTCGGTGTGTGCTCTCGAGCGCCCGCGCAAGGGCCTGGGGCGCAAGTTGGTTCTTGAGCCGTGGCCGTGCTCGCTCGAGATCCCGGTGCGTGCTCGCGAGCGCGGCGGGGTCTGATTCGAACGTCGGCTCGGCGACCACACCCGTCGTCATCGCCGGGAGCTCCTGTGCCTGGGTCAACTGTCAGCCGGCGCGAAGCTGGCGCGCATTGGCGGCGCCTGCGAGTCTGTCTTCGGCTCGGCCTCGACCACGGGGAGATCCTGGAGGACGAGAAGAGGGACGGTGCACTGCGCGAGCAAGTGCATCGCCATGCCCCCGAAGGCGCGGCCAGGGTTGCACGTGCTTCCATGAGCAGACAAGACGACCAGGTCGACCTGTTGCTCCTGCGCGAGGAGGAGCAGGGTCTCGCTTCGGTCCACGTTGCGAAGCACGAGCGACGTCACCTTCTTCACGTCATGCGTCATCTGCTCGACGAGACGCGCGAGGTAGCGGTTCGCGCCTGCCTCGAGCCGCGTCGCGAGAGCACGGGCCAGCTCGAAATCAGCGTCCGTCTGCATCGCCGTGGACACGGGCTCCGCGACCACGTGCACCAGAAGGAGCTCCGCTCCGTGCTCCTTCGCGATGCGCGCGGCCGTGGGCAGCACGCTCTCCGTGCGCACCGAGCCGTCGAGCGGCACCAGGATCTTGCGCGGCACCACCGACGTTGTCGCCGCCCCGCTCGAGCGCGTGAGAAGCACGGACGCGCGGGTCACACCAAGGACCTGCTGCGCCGTGCTCCCCAGCTGCCATCCGGTCATGCCGCCGGCGCCGTGCCGTCCGAGCACCGTCAGATCCGCGCTCATCGTGCGCGCGAACGCCCCGATCCTCTCGGCGGGATGTCCTTGCTCGATGCGCGTCTCGACCGGGCGTCCCGTCGAGCGTTCGGTCTCCTCGCCGAGCTTGCCCATGTAGCTCTCGACCTCCCTGCGAGCGATCTCCCAGACGAGCGGGTCCGTGGTCTTCTGACCGCCGTGCTCCGCCATGGGCTGCATCACGTGGAGAAGCGTGATGTCGCTCCCGAACGTCTTCGCGAGCAGCGTCGCGTACGGCAGGCACACCTCCGAGAGCGGCGAGCGGTCCAGGCAAACGAGGATGCGCCGGATGCCCTTCGCTTCCCGCGGAACGAATGCCGATTGCAGAACGCGAGCGGGCGCGACAGGGACGTGTTCGCTGGTCGTGGTGTCCATATTGACCCCGCCATTCAAGAAGCCTGCCAACCGAGCGATGTCGAAAAAGGCGAGGGCTAGCGCCGGGTCGACCGAGGCGAAATGGTGATCGCGCGCCGGATCGCCTCAGTCTACGCGATCGACTTGATCGGGATGGGGGTGGCTCGCGAAGACGGGATCGTGAACAGGAACGTCGCGCCGTCGCCGAGCTTGCTCTCCGCCCAGATGTGTCCGCCGTGCGCGCTCACGATGCCCCTGGCGATCGCGAGCCCCAGGCCAGTGCCCTGATAGTGGGAGTCGGGGCTGCGCCAGTACCTGTCGAAGATGTGGGCCACGTCTTCCTCGCGGATCCCTGGGCCGGTGTCCGCGACCGAGAACAGGAGATCCTCGCCGCGCACGGCCACCCGGAGAGCGATCCGCGCGCCGGTGGAGGCCGCCTTTATGGCGTTGCCCACCAGGTTGCCGAGCACCTGCAGGATGCGATCACGGTCGCAGTATGCGGGCGGGAGATCGGGCGCGATCTCCGCGGTCAGCTCGAGCCCCTTCTCCAGCGCGATCGCCTCGAAGCCGGCCACGGTCTCGGCGAGCAGCCTTCCCGGATCCTGCTCCTGCGCCTTGATCGCCAGCGTCTCGGACTCGACGCTCGCGAAGTCCAGCAGGTCCTCGATCAGTCGCTGCATGCGATCCGCCGCCCGCTTGATGCGACCGACCGCCTTGGGCAGGGCCTCCCTTCGCTCCACGGGAACGTTGATCTGCGCCAGCGCGCTGGCCGTCATCAGGATGGTTGCGAGCGGGTTTCGGAGGTCGTGCGACACGATCGCAAGGATCTGTTCGCGGGTCCGCACGGCGCGTTGCGCCTGCTCGTAGAGCCGCGCGTTCTCTGCAGCGAGCGCCTCGAACTCTTCGCGCTGGGCGTCTGCGAGCACGCGCCTTCGCTCTGACACCACGCCGCGAGCCTCTGCGTAGATGCGAGCCGCCTCCGCGGAATCGCGCCGCGCGACGTCCTGCCGTCGCCCGCGGGCACGATCCAGCGCGGTGGCCAGCTGGTTTCCGATCGCGGTCACGAACATGAGCTCGTTGACCTGAAGGCGCGCAGTGGTGTCCACCAGCAGCGCCCCGAAGGTCTTCCGATGCGCGACGACGAGCGGCAAAACGATGGTGTTTGCCGCCACCGGCAGGACGTCCCGGGCGGAGGGCTCGGTGAAGTAGCGGTACACCGTCGCCGCCCGCAGCCTATCCTCTTGCGTCGGACCACCTGGCGACCGTGGCCACACGAAGATCTTCGAGTAGGGCTGGTCGACGTCGATGGCGGTCACGCGCGCGAGCGGGAGCGAGTGTTGCGCAATGCTGATCACAGCATCGAACGTCTCGTCGATGCTCTCGGTGAGAGCAAGGTGCTTGCTGATCTCGTAGAGCTGCTCGAGCCGCAGCTTTTCCTTCTTGCGCGTGCTCACCCGAGCTCCCTGGCGTTCGGGGCCTCGCTGGTCTCTACGCGCATGCCGCCACGGCGGATATGGAGCACGTGCGTGTGCCGGTCGTGTCGGGCGCCGCGCGTCTTCACGATGGTGATCGTTGGTGCGAGCCCGACCCCGTTGGTGGCATAGCGAAGCATGAAGAGGTTGTCGGCGATCGGCGACAGGCCCACCTCGGTCACGTGCTCCTTCGACAAGAGCGACGGCGCCTCGAGCGTGAGCATGCTGGTGATGCCGAGCGACTTGAAGCGGTTCACGAGCTTGTAGAGGACATGGCGCAGCTCTTCGAGCGTCATGCGCTCGGTGAGCATCTGCGTGGTTGCGTCCAGGACGACCCGCTGCGCCTTCATGGCCGTGAGCTTGTCCGCAAGGACGGTCAGGAACTGCCCCGCGCGAACGTACTCTCGCGAGATGTACATGATCTCCATCTTGCCGTCCGCGACGGCCTTCGCGAGCGGCAGACCCAGCGCCTTTGCGCTGGCAATGAGCTGCGCTGCGCTCTCCTCGAGCGTGACGTAGAGGCCGGCCTGTCGCTCGTTCACGCCTTCGAGCAGGAACTGCAAGCCCATCAGGGTCTTGCCCACGCCTGCGCTTCCGGAGACCAGCGTCGCGCTGCGCCGTAGCAGACCGCCAGAGATCAACGGGTCGAGCCCTGCCACACCCGAGCCGAGCCTCTTCCCGAGCTCCAGCGGTGGCATCGGCGGCTCGTGTCCGTCGTAGGCGTACCGCGGAAAGACGGTGATTCCGCCCTCACCGATCTCGAGATTGTGGCGGCCCTTCAGGTGGGCCGTGTTGCGCAGCTTGTACACCTCGATGTAGCGCTCGCGGTCAAGGCCCTCCTCCGTGGAGCTGAGGATGATGACGCCGTCCACGACGGTCTCCTCCACACCGAAGCGGCTCACCTGCTTCGAGCCGTAGGGAATGTCCGTGGGAAAGAAGCCGACGGCGTTCGCGTTGTGCACGATGCTGCACAGGTGGAAGACCTTCTCGCGACTGAGCTGCGGGTCGGTGATCTTGTGCAGGAAGACGGAGACGGAGTCGATGACGACCCGCTTTGCTCCCAGCTTCTTGATGCGCTCCTGGATCATGAGAAGGTGCGCCTCGACCGTGATGTCGGGCTGCGGGATGAAGACGATCTCGATCATGCCGCGCGCGATCTGGCGATCGAGATCCCAGCCGAGCCCCCTGGCTGCCGCGCGGAGGCGGTCCTCCGTCTCCTCGAAGGAGAACAGGATCCCTTTTTCGCCCGCCTGGGCTCCGCGGTAGATGAACTCGAGCGACAGCACCGTCTTGCCGGTACCGGCCACGCCACCGATGAGCAGGCTGGAGCCCCACGGAATGCCAGGGCCGAGGAGCTCGTCCAGCTTGTCCACGCCGGTCTTGCACCGGCTGGTCGTGGCGTCGTGCGCTTCGCGGGTGATGGCCAGGCGGGGCGCGAACACGTGCACGCCCGTGACATCGATCAAGAAGGGGTGCTCCTCGCGGCTGTGGTTCGTGCCGCGCATCTTCACGACGCGGATGAATCGCTGCTGCTCGCCGAGCGCTTCTCGCTGTGACAGCGCGATCACGCCGTCCACGATGGAGAAGAACGCATTGGTCTCGTAGTCCGCCACGCCGTATTCGCCCAAGAGGAGCGCGGTGGTCTCCCACGCCATCAGGTTCACGGCGAGCTCGTAGCCAAACTTTCGATGATCTTCGCGCGACGTGGCCAGGTCGTCGAAGACCTTGAAGCTGTCGATGACGACGATGTCGGGCTTGGATTGACGAACGTGCTTCATGATCATGTCCGCGGCCGCCGTCAGCCCGTGCTCGCGGAGCAGATCGCCCAGGTCCACGAACTCCACGCCTTTGCCGAAGAGCTTTGGATCGAAGAAGTCGAACTGCTGCAGGTGGAGCAGCGTCTTCGCCGTGGGCTCGGAGAGCGTGCTGAAGAAGAGAACGCGCTTTCCCTTCTGCGCGTTGGAGAAGCAGAGTTGCTGGGTGAGGATCGTCTTGCCAGCGCCAGGTGGCCCGCTGAGCACGGTGACGGAGCGCTTCGGAAGACCTCCTCCGAGCAGCGCGTCGAAATTCTGGATGCCCGTCTCCAGACGCGGCAGGTCTTTCTTCTTCATCTTGGGTTCCTTGCCCGGTGCCGAACGTCCACTCATGCTCGTCGCTTGCGTCCCTTCTCGTTACGGCCCTTCGGCGCCGGCCGCCGCGCGACCCCCACCAGCTGCAGCTCGGCATGAAGCTCCGTGGTCAGGATCTCCGCCGTGAGGTTGCCGATCACCGACAGGTGCTCGACCAGCACGAAGCGCAGCCCACGTACCAGGTCCTCGCTCTTCATCGTGTCCGCTTGCGACGCGAGGTGTGCGCAGCGGTAGCCCTCGGTCGCGTCCGCCGTCAGCACCGACAGAAACGGATGCTTCTCCGCCGCGATGAACAGGACCCGCTCAGCGATTGCCATCAGGGTCACTTCGCCGAGCGTGGACCTGGCGCGTGCCCAGAGCGCACGGTTGGCGACGTCAAAGAGCGCGAGCAGATCATCTGCGCCGAGCTTCTGAGCGCGCTTTGCGAGCCATGCGTCGACGAATGCGGCGTGGCCGCCGTTGTCACCCACGAGCACCGTCCATTTCGTCCCCCCAGATCATGGCTGTCTCCTCCCGCTCACCAATATTCCGCCTTGCTGGTGGGGCGTGAGCGATGAGCGGGACACGCCGGAGTCCACGTCAGCGGTACTCCCCTTGCGGTTCGCGGTCAATGCAGGGTCCACAGGTAGCCTCGCTCGTTCTGTTCGCGCAGGCTCGACGACAAGAGGCGGACGACCGGTCGGTGCAACATCGATCCACACCGCGGGCCACGAGAACGAGAACGTCGCGCCGCGCCCGGTCGAGGTGAGCTGTAGCTTCCCACCCCGGGATTCGACGATTCGCCGGGCGAGCGCCAGGCCCATTCCGCTGCCCTCGAGCGTGTCACGTGGCTTCAACGTCTGGAAGATCTGGAACACACGGTCGTGGAACTGCTCGGGTATCCCGGGACCGTCGTCCGTGATGTCGAACTGGTAGAAGTCTCCTCGAAGGTCGCAGTGAACCGTGACCACCGAGGTCGGGCGGTCGCTGTGCTTCACCGCATTCGACATCAGGTTCGTGAGCACGCGTTTGAGGGGGGCGCGCGCCGTGACGAACGCGGGCAGCGGCGCCGTGGGTACGAGCTGGAGCCTTGGGCGAAGGTCCGAGAGATCGATGATCTCCTCGAGCAGCGCGCCCACGTCCACGAGGTCCGCGGGGGCACGAGAAGAGCCCACGCGCGAATATTCGAGCAGATCGACCAGCAGGCGATCCATGCGGCGAACGCGGCCACGCAAGAGCGCCATCTGCTCCTTGGCTTCGCCCGTCAATACAGCCGCAAGATCCGCCTCGAGCCACGCAGACAGCGCGTCCACCGCGCGCAATGGTGCGCGGAGATCGTGCGACGCCACGTACGCGAACTGCTCGAGCTCGCGCGTCGCGCGGCCGAGGCGCGCATGGAGCGCGTTGATCGTCGTCGTTGCTGCGCGGGCCTCTGTGACGTCAGTCCATGTACCCAGGATCTCGACGGACCCATCCGCGCGCGTGATCGGCCGCGACTGATCCCGCACCACGCGGTACGCACCATCCGCGTGTCGGATCCGGAACTCCACGTCCGCCTGTTGCGCGTGCTGGCCCACGTCCTGGCGCACGCGCTCGAGGTCGTCGGGGTGGAGGAACGATAGCCACAGCTCCGGCGTCTCCAGGAGGCGGGCCGCGGGATAGCCGAGCGCGTCCAGGACGTCTTCGTCGATCGCGATCACTGCAAGCGGAGAGGCGCCACTGCGCACGTAGAGCACGCCTGGGTTCGACAGGAGATGATGCTCGAGGAGCTCCGTCCGATCAGCCATGCTGGCCGCGATGCAAGCGATAGGCCGCTCCAGGACCCGCCAGATCCTCGTACCAAACACGCCCCGCGGGCACATTGCCCCGTGACAATTCGCCTCAGTGCAGAATGCTCTCTGCGCAGAGGTCTGCGAGCGTCATGATCGCGATCTGCGGGTTCACGCCCAGGTTGCCCGGGAACACGCTCGAGTCCGCGACGTACAGGCCCGCGGTGACGTGATGCCGGAAGTCCGGCCGCACGACGCTCGTCTTCGGATCCGAGCCCATCTTCGCGGTGCCGAACATGTGCGTCATCGACATGGAGTAGTCGGACGCCACGGTGGAGCCCTCTTGTTCGAACATTGCCATGCGCTTGCGATCGGTGACGGTCGCGTCGAAGCCGGGGACGCCGGGGTAGATCTCGACCGCGCCCGCCGCAAGCATCACGTCGCCCAGCACACTCACCGCGCGCCGCGCCTTCAGGATGTCCTTCTCCGTGAGCGAGTAAGAGACCAGCGGCCGCGCGGTTCCCGGTGGCCCCGGGCGCACGCGTCCCCGGCCCTCTGCGCGAAGCGCTGCGCCCCACACCGTATAGCGATCGAGCTCCGTGAGGCGTTGCGCGAACTCCGCGCCCACGCCGGGCACGCGGCTCGCGAGCAGCGACACGTCGAAGCCGAGCGTCTCGAGCTTGATGCCCTCGCCACGGTAGCCCGTGACCTCGTGGCCTTGCGTGGCGCCGCGCCAGCTCACGACCGGCTCTGCGAAGCGCGCGGTCACCGACACGCCGGGGTGCGCAGTCAGACCGTCACCCACGGGTCCGTGCGTGAGACCGCTGCGACGAAGGATGCACGGCGTCTGGATCGCGCTTGCCGCAAGCACCACTGCGCGCCGCGCCTTGATCTCGAAGCGCGCGCCGCCTTCCGTCACGCCGGACACGCCCACAGCCCGGCCTTTCTCGAGCAGAACTCGCTCCACGCGCATGCCGGAGAAGATGCGGGCGCCGTGAGAGACGGCATCGGGCAGGAACGTGAGGTCCATGGAGAGCTTCGCGCCGTGCGGACACCCTTGCAGGCAACGGCCCGCGCCCACGCAGCCGCGGACGTTGCGCCTGATGGGACGATGCGCGACGCCGACCGCGTCCGCGCCCTGCGCCAGCAGCAGGTTCTTCGGGCCGGCGATGCGCGCTTCCGTCGGCTGCACGTGGAGGCGCTCCTCGATGCGAGCCTCCGCTGCCGCGACCTTCTCGTACGGGAGCGCGTCGGCAAGCGCCGGGTCGGCCGCGGCCCACTCCTCCAGGATCGCCTTCGGCAGCTGCCAGCTGATGGCGCCGTTGATGACGGACGTGCCGCCCACGACCTTGCCCTGCAGGTACGGCATGGACACGTTGCCGAACGCGATGGACGTCCCCATGTCGCGGTAGAGCGAGGCCATCGCGCGCACGCCGCTCGCCACGAAGTCAGCGGGCTTCGCCTCGTGCCCCTCCTCCACGACGATCACGCGTACGCCCGCTTGCGCAAGATGCCGCGCGACCGTCGCTCCCGCAGGTCCGCTGCCCACCACCACCACGTCCGTCTCCACGACGTGTCGCTCGCGCACCGCGCGCCCGTCGACCTCCACCAGCTGCGTCATCGCGGCCTCGGCAAATCTGCGCCGTCGTAGCGGCTCCGCACGCGCGGATCGTCGAAGTACGCGAAGCACGCGAGCGTCTTCAGCGTCACGATGGACTGCCGCACGAAGTACGCGCGGCTCTTCGATGCATGTTGCAGGAATCGCTCGCGCTCCTCCGGCGACAGGGAAAAGAAGGGCTTCCGGAAGCCGGAGACCACCGGAAGGAAGGTGAGCGTATGGACCATCGGTCGCAGACCGGCGCGCACCAGCGGCGAAGTGGACTCGTCGAAGCAGCGCCAGAACGGCTCGCGGTTCACGCCTGCAAACGGCGGGAGGTCGTCGTTCTTTCCCGTGGGCATGATCGCCGCGAAGAGCTCCTCGGCCCACCCGCGCTCCACGCTTGTCAGCTTCAGCGGCCCTGCAACACCACGGCCTTCGTGCTCGTAGGGCACCCAGTCGATGGGGTGTTCGCGCTCCAGTGTGAAGTACGTGGGCGTCTCCACGGTGCGGCCGCCGATGACTGCGTAGCTCACGCCCAGGAGCTCGTCCGAGTCCCCCTCGTTCAGCGCGACCAGCGGATCCTTCACGAAGCGGATCGAGCCAGGTGGGTTTTTCGCGCGCGAGTAGTCGATGCAGAGGCCACGATCGAAGCCCGCGGGCATGGGCACGCCGCGAGCCTCGATCACCTCGTAGTTCCATTCCGTCACGGGTCGGCCGCGCCGGAGCTTCGGACGGCTCGGCGCGTCCATGCCGTCTTGCTCGAGTCGTACATTCCATCCAAGCAGGCGACCCGACACGGGCTCGCGCCAGAACGTCTTCTGGAACGTCTTCCATGTGAAGCGCTCCACGATCTTCGGCAGACCAAGGCTAGTGCCGCGATAGACCCAGCCCTCGATCGCCGAAGGCTCCACGGGATGCCCGTTCACGATGAGCTCGCGTAGCGCTCTGGTGTCGGCGTTGCGGAGATCGCGCGCGGTCGGCATGACGTCCGCAACGCTACATCACTGCAGCACCACGTGCACCGTTCCAACGTCGTGCGTGGGCACCTGGTCTGCCAGCGTGGCCAGACCGAGCGCTGCGAGCGTCCCGGGATCGATCGCGCGCGCACGCAGTCGCACCACGGCGCTGACGGGCGCGGACAGTTCGGCTGGCGGTGCAACATGCACGCTCATGCTCGCGCCCGGTGCGAGCACGTTCGGCGTCACGGCATCCGCATCCGTGACCAGCGCGACCGGTGCACCTGCCCTGGTTGGAATGGCGCCCAGCATGACCACGGCGCTCTGCGTCGCCTGCTTTCCGGCTGCGTCCGTGAAGACCACGTCCGCCCAGATGCGGCGCAAGAACGTCACGCCCGTTGGTACTGCGTGGCCGGCGTCGTTCGTGAACGTCACGTCAACACCGTGATCCGCGCTCGCGATCGCATCCAGGATGATGGCCGAAGACAGGAGCGCCGCGCTGTCCTTCGCGGCCTGCGCACGCACGTCCGCCGGCGCGTCCCACGGCGGGTCCACGCCCACGAACCCGTGATTCACGCGCCCGCGCAGGCGCCCTTCCGTCCCCACCGCGCCCGCGGCGATGGGCCCCGGATCGATCGCGGGCATGTGACATGACGTGCACGTGCGTCCGCCCGCGGCTGCCGGCGACGCGCGGTACTCGGTGAGAGTCGGCTCATTCAAGAGGCCTGGTCCCGTGACCTGGTGACACGTCCCGCACAGCACGGGTGACTCGAGGAGATCGTACCTGCGTGAGCCGTGCGCAGGCGTTGCCGTCGCGTCGTCGAACGGTCCGGAGACAGGCGCGGTGAGATCCACGAGCAGCTTGCCATCGCCCTCGCCCGTGTTGCCAGAGGCCGCGTGGCAGGACACGCAGCCAATGCCGTCGTCGCCGCCGTGCTTCGGTGCATGGCAGGAAACGCATCGCGCACGCGCGTCGTCACCCCACGCCGCGGCGACCCTTGGAAGGAGCGCCTGGAACACGGGCGATCCCTGGCTCTTCGCGTGGCGCGAGCCGCTCCACGCCTCCGCTTGTGTGGTGTGGCAGGACGCGCACGATGACGCGCGCGGATCGGATGTGACGCCTTGCGTGTGAGCGTCACCGCACGCCGGAAAAAAAGCCGCAACGACGCTCAGCGCGAGCGCCGTACACCACCAGGCAGATCTCATCGTGCTCAGAGGAAGTGAATCTGCAGGCCCATGTTCGGCTGGAACACGCCCACTGTGCTCACGCCCGGGCTCACGGAGCCCGTCCAGTTCTGCGAGCTGCGATCGTGCGCCAGGTACCCGATGGCCTGTGCCTCCATGAAGAAGGACCAGTTCCGTTCGAGCGCGACCTCCATTCCGAGCCCGCCGTGCAGGCCGAACAAGATGTCGTCCGCGCGCGGGCCGCCCGAGTGCTCCGGCTCGATGAAGCTAAACACCGCGCACATGCCGAGCAGCGGACGCAGACGCACCGAGCGCGAGATCTGGAACGGCATGTAGATGTTGAAGCCGATCGGATGATCGTGCCTCATGCCACCGCTGGGCCATTGCACGGCCAGGTGATCGGCAAAGCCCTCCACGCCGAACGTGTGCGGCCACTCGTAGCGAAGGCGTCCGCCCACGCCCGCCGCGGGGTACGCGCCCGCCCACGCCACGCCATACCCGCCAACGGCGAGTCGGTGGTCGAACGGATCCCTGGACTCCAGCGGCTGTGGCTGCGCCGGCTTGTCCGCCTCCGGAGTTGCGGTGACGGTGGTCGGTTGTGCGCGGGCGTCAGGCGCAAACCCGAGCACTGCAACGGCGGAGAGGGCGGAGAGGGCACAAGAAAGAGCGGAAAAAACCCGGGTTCCGAGCATGGGGCCTCCATCGATGAAGAAGAGGTCCATGACGCTCCAGACGTAAACCACGCCTGGATCAATGGGCCTCGATGGTGTGTGGAGGCAGGTCGCTGCGCTTATGAACGTGATGAGAATTTTCTGCCACGCGCCCAAGGTTTGCGATGGCTGCCCGGAGAGAGGTACGTTTGAGACAATGCGCGTCGTGCACTCGTTCGCCGGACTCGTGACCCTGGGGGTCGTGATCTCCGCGTGCTACGACGACCCCACGCTGCAGCTGGTGAAGGTGCCACGCGACGCCGGCGCCCACGAGGCGGGCACCCCCATCGTAGGTGGGTGCGGAGGCGCGGGCTGCGGAGGCAGCGACGGCGGCGCGGACAGCGGCGACGCGGGCAGGCGCACGCCCACGCCCGTACCGGACCCGAACTACCCGACGACGCATGCTCCCATTCCGCTCCTCCGCTATGCACACGGCAACGTGCTCGACGCGCCGAAGGTCGTGACGGTGACGTTCGACAACGACACGAGCCGCGACTTCCTGGAAGGCTTCGGCGACAGCATCACCGGGACCGCGTGGTGGGATGCGGTCTCCGCCGGCTACTGCGACGACCGCGCGAAGTGCGTTGGTCATGGCGCTGGCGCAGGGCACGTACGCACGGCGTCACCCGGTAGCAGCCTCGCCGACATCGCCGGGAACTACGCGGAGTCAGCCGTCAAGCAGTACATCGCGCAGCAGATCCAGAGCGGCACGTTCCCCGTGCCGGACGCGAACACCATCTACATGCTCTACACGCCGGACTCGCTGCAGGTGACGCTCGACGGCAAGCGCCAGTGCGTGGATTTTGGCGCCTTCCACAACTCCATGACGTTGACGGCGCCCGGCGGCACTGCGCCCGTCACGTTCACCTACGCGATCATGCCGCGGTGCTCGAATGCGGACCGCATGGTGACGTTCACCGCCAGTCACGAGCTGGTCGAGGCGGCAACGGATCCCATCTTTGACGACGTCGCGAAGGTGCAGCCGGGATGGACGTCGACGAAGGACGCCTGGGACTTCCTTTCGGGGGGCGAGGTGGCGGACCGCTGCTTCGACTTCGATCGCAAGGGCAGGGACGTCTACCACCAGGGGCCGTATACCGTGACGCGCAGCTTCAGCAACCTGGCCGCGTCGCAGAGCCACGACCCGTGCGTGCCCGCGCCTTCCCCGGACAAGCTGCCGTACTTCAACGTCGCACCGGAATACCGCGACATGCTGCTCCTGAAGGTGGGCGAGCCGGTGCAGGTCTCGCTCGTCGCGTTCACCGATGCGCCGCTACCAGCGTTCAACGTGGATGTGCTGGAGCAGTCAGGGCAGCTGGGTATGGTCGACGTGCTCTCTCTCTCGCTGGATCGGACCACGGCGCAGAACGGGCAAGAGCTCACACTCACCATCACGCTGAACTCGTCACCGGGCGCCGGCTATGCGCCGTTCCAGATCACGTCGACGCTCGGCCCGTTCGAGCATCACTGGCAGTTCATCGTCCAGCCGAAGTGAGGCGGAGTGGCTGCTAGCGGCGCTTGCGTCTCACGCGTGACAGCGCCACGAGCGCAAGGGCGATCCCGCCGACATCTCCGGTGGGCCCGCTCGCGCTCTTGCAGCGGCAGCCACCTCCGGTGCTCTCGTAGACGTACGTGAAGTCGTCGCCTGCGTCGCCTGCGTCGCCTGCGTCGCCTGCGCTGCCAGCGCCTCCCGGCGTGATGGCGCCGGAGTCCTGCGTGGTGGGGGCGCCGCTGTCTGCGGGTGTTGCCCCGGCCTCGTTCGCGATACCGGCGTCACCCACGGAGACGGTGATGGACAGCGCCGTGGACTTGCTGGTCGCGTAGGCCGGGTCGGCGTCGTACGTCGCCACGAGCGAGTGCGTGCCGAGCAAGAGCGCGTCGAGCCCCAGCTTCGCCACGCCCTTCGCGTCGAGCATGGCGACACCGACCTGTGCACCGTCGTCCGTGAACATCACGTTTCCGGTGGGCGTGCCCGAGCCAGTCGTCGGCGCCACCGTCGCCGTGAACATCACGGCGGACCCCAGGATGCTGGTGACGTTGCTGCTGGTGAGCGAGGTGGTCGTGGGAAGCAGAGAGACGGACTGGACCACCGTGGCAGACGCGCTGCCCGAGTAGCTGCCGCTCCCCACGTACGAGGCAACGACATCGTGATTGCCAGAAACAAGATCATTTGCCTGCAGCTTGGCGACGCCTGCCGCATCGAGCGCAACCGTGCTGGCCAGTGCGCCATCGATCGTGAACATGACGCTGCCCGCAGGCGTGCCGGTCGCGGGGGAGACGGCCGCGACCGTCGCGGCGAACGTCACCAGGTCACCAACGTTGCTCGGGTCCAGCGACGACGCAAGCTTGGTCGTGGTCGCACCCGTGTTGACGATCTGGTTCACGGTGCTGGACTTGCCGGCAGCGAAGAGCGGCGTGCCGGCGTATTGCGCGGTCATGGGGTGCGTCATCACCGCGAGCGTTGCGGTCGTGAACGTCGCCGTTCCGCTCGCGTTGAGCGCCACGCTGCCGAGCACCGTCGCATTGTCCACGAACGCAACTGTTCCGGTGGGCGTGCCGGCTCCGGACGTCACCTTCGCTGTGAACGTCACCGTCTGCCCGAAGACCGATGGATTCTTGCCGGAGGTCAGCGTGACCGTCGTGGCTGCCGGGGCATTATAGGTGTATCCTGCAATCAATGCGGAGGTCGTCGTGTCGGCGTTCGTGACCGCCACGGTCGCCGGCCCCGCGGCGCCCGCGGGCGTGGTTGCGGTGATCGTGGCCTGATCGACCAGCACGATCTTCGTGGCCGGCACGCCTCCGAACGTGACCTGTGGGCCCGCCAGGAATCCGGAGCCAGCGAGCGTGACGGTGGTGCCGCCTGCGGTCGGACCGGCGTTCGGCGTGACCGAGGTGAGCACCACCGCGCCGCAGCCGCCGACGTTCAACGTGTAGCTCACGTTCGCGGCGCTCGTTGCGTTCACGGTGACAGTGAAGTTTGCCAGCGCGGGGATCGTCACCCCGTAGCTGACGGCGCCGCCAGATGCGGCCGGTCCCGAGTCAGCGAGATAGCCAGTCTTCGGGCTCGCAGGAGTGAACGCGCCGAGGTACGCGGTGGACTGCGCGCTGCCCGCGGTCACGTCCAGGGTCACCGTCACGCAGGCGGCGGAGGTGGAGCGGTTCTGCAGCGCGTAGCTCGCGTATGCGAACGTCGCTGCGGGGGTCACGACGACCGGGACGACCTTGCTGACGCCGCACACGCTCGCTGCGCCGTTCTTCAGACGCCCTGTCTGGAGTGGGCTCGCCGCGCCGAGCGTGCTTGCCGAGTTGAGCGGACATCGTTGCTGCGCCGCCGCGCTGTTCGCATGCAGGAGCACCGACAGCACGCCCAGAAGGACGAGCGCGACGCAGAGCCAGCGGGTGCGCAGAGCGCGATTGCCCATGATCCTTCATCATCACCCCGCGAGGGCCAGATGCGCAAGTTGACGCGTGTCTGAAGAGAGACGGAGACGTGGATCACAGGCTGGAAGGGGGCACGGGAGAGAGTTTGCGCGGTGAGGCCCGATTTGAAGTGGCTCGCGTTGAATATTGCGCGGCGTGCGCTACCGTTTCGCCGCCATGCTCAGCTCTTCCCCCCTGTCTCGGTGCTTCGTCGTGTGGGTATCGGTGGGTGCGCTTGTGGCGCTCGCGGCTGGCGTTGGGGGGTGCGGGAGCTCGTCGCATTCCGGGTTTGATCCGCAGAACGGTGGTGGCGGCGGCGATGGTGGCGGCCTCATCGGCTCCGATGATGGTGGTGGCGGCGGGTCGCTCGGTGGTGGTGGAGACGACGCGGGGGGTGGCACGAACAGTCCGCCCGCAGAGGTGTGGGGGCACTCGCCCGACACGCTCTACAAGGTGGACCCCAACACGAAGGCGGTCTCCGTGCAGGGAAAGTTCAGCGGCTGCACCAACGTGATCGACGTTGCGCTCGACTCCGCGTCCAACATGTACGTGACCACGCAGGATGGCTTCTACAAGGTCGACAAGAGCACCGCGGCCTGCACGCAGATCGCCACGGGCTCGTATCCGAACTCACTGTCGTTCGTGCCTGCGGGCACGCTCGATCCGAGCGTGGAGGCGCTGGTCGGCTATGTCGGCGACCAGTACGTCCGCATCGATCCGAGCAACGGCAAGATCTCGAACCTGGGTTTGCTCGGCGCTGGCAATGGTGTCGTCTCGAGCGGCGACATCGTCTCGGTGAAGGGCGGCCCCAGCTACCTCACGGTGAGCGGCGGCTCCAAGTGCAGCTCCATGGACTGCCTCATCGAGGTGGATCCGAAGACCGGCGCGCAGACCAAGAACTATGGCTCCATCGGCCATGGCGCGGTGTTCGGCATCGCCTTCTGGGCCGGCACCGTCTACGCGTTCGACGAGGCGGGTGACCTCTTCTCCGTCACGATCGACGCCATGGGCAAGCTCACCACGACCGCGATCCCGGTGCCCAACGCGCCGCCCGGCCTCAAGTTCTGGGGCGCAGGCTCCACCACCTCCGCTCCGCCGCACGGCCCCAACTAGCGGTCGCCGTGTCGCCCGCGCGGCTCGTGTCGCGATCGGGGCGTGGGCAAGCTGCGCGCGCGCAGGTATAGTTTGATGATGACGGTCATGCGCTGGTTCTTCACCCTCGGCTCGGCGTCCGTCGTCGTTGCAGCAGGTGTCGCGTGCTCGTCGGCCTACGTGAGCGATCCTGGACCTACGCCTGATGGCGGCGCAGAGGACGCGACTGTGACTGCCGACGTAGGCGCCGCGGACGGGGCGACCAAGAGCACGGATGCCTCGACCGACGCGGGGAACGACGGCGGCGTGGACGCGGGCGGGTTCGTCCTCCAGGTGTGTGATGGCGGCATTCTCACCTTCACGGACGACTCCATCGAACCCGAGAACTGGGCCCTTGGTCAGCAGTGCGCGCCGGACATTGTCTTGTACGGTAAGGCGGGAACTACGATCGAGTGCGACGGTCCGGCCGGGGCCTTTGACGTGCTCACTTCGGGGCCCGCCATACCGACCGGCGCGGCGCAGGTCGCCTTCCGTGTTGTCTTCCTCGATCCCGGCGACGGCGGCCCCGCTGTCAGGCACACGTTCGCCCAGCTGATCGCCGCGCTGGGCCCTCAGGGCAATCTCGTATTTTCCTACGACCCGCACGTCTCCAGGGTGATTGTGACCAGCGGCGGAGCCGACATCGCCTTCTGGGACAACATCACCGTCGGGCCGTATTCGCTGAGCATCTCCTTGCCAGCGGTGAACGACGCAGGCGTCGACAACGTCACGATGACCCTGGATGGGCGCGGGGCAAATCCGATCACCAACGTCGCGCGCGCAGCGGGGAGCCTTCAGATCGGGCCCTACATGAGCGGGGCCCCCGGCCACGCGAAGAACCGCTACAGCAACGTCGCGTTCTGGGCGTGCCCATGAGCGTGTTGCTCACGTCTCCGTGGATGATCGGGCGCTGAGGCGGCGGTATACCCACGCCGCGAAGGTGAGCTGCGCAGCGAGGATGCACGCGAGGCCCCGCCCGGCTTTGCTGAGCGATTCGTAGTCCTCGAAGCCGCCGAGTTTCCAGAACAGGACGAAGTCACCGCCGAGCATCACGACCAGGACGACCAGCAATCCGAGAACGCCGCGGAGGTGCCGCCTATCCTCGGGCGAGCTCGAACCCGTGGTGATGGATTTCATGAACGCCTCGCGCTCCGCCTCGGAGACGTCGCCGTCCTTCCTTCCTTGCCGCACCGCGCGAGCATAACTCCAAAGCCCAGTTCCAAAACCAAAACCGGTGAAGCGGTCCTCCGCGCCGGACGTGGTGCTGGCGCAACGGAACTCCCTTGAACGCCCTCGGCGTGTCGTTAGGATCGACCCATGCGCCGATTCCAGATGAGCGAGTTTCCCTCGCACTTCCCGAAGCTGGTGACGCCCCGGCTCGTGCTCCGTCAGTACGAGGAGCGCGATCTCGCGGGCATCTTCGAGTTCTATTCGGACCCTGTTGCGATGCAGTACTGGAGCATTCCACCGGTCACTGACCTCTCCGAGGTCCGGCCGATCTACGAGCGCAATCACGGCGGGTTCGCAGCGGGAACGTCGATCTCGTGGGTGATCACCATGCCGCCGGACGATGCGTTCATCGGTGAGTGCTCGCTGTTTCACATCGACCTGGTCCACCGCCGCGCGGAGGTCGGGTACGGCCTTCATCGCACCCACTGGCGCCGCGGCATCATGCGCGAGGCGCTCGCCGCGGCCTTTGCGTTCGCGTTCGACACGATGCTGATGAACCGGCTCGAGGCCGATGTCGATCCGCGAAACGAGGCGTCGATCGGCATCCTCACCTCGCTCTTGTTCCGCCGCGAAGGCTACCTGCGCGAGCGATGGTTCACGGGCGGCGTGGTCGCCGACACCGTCCTCCTGGGCCGCATCCGCTCCGACAAGCCGTGACCTTCCAGGTAGAGCGACGCTGGCGTCGCGTCTATTCTGTGGACGATGGCTACCAAGACCAAAGGCAAGCGCGCTCTACCTCCGGCTCTCGCCAAGCGCGCGACCGCGATGGCGACGGACAAGAAGGTGCGGCTCCTCGCTCGTGGGAAGGGGCTCCTCGCGCTCGTTCGTGACAAGCGCCGCGTCGTCGCGATGGCGTTCTACGAGATGGGGCAGGCGCTACACGCGCTGTCCGCGCCCGACGTGTTCGGCGCGCTCGGTCACAAGACGTTCGAGGACCTGGTGGATCGGAAGCTCAAGATGTCGCTGTCGCAGGCGGACAGGCTGATCGCGACAGCACGGATGCTTGGCGAGGAGCAGGCGGTAGACCTTGGCTACGAGAAGAGCCTGGCGGTCGCGTCGGCGCTTGCCCTCCCGGGCGCGAAGCTCACGGGCGCGGCGCTCGTCCTGGGCAAGCGCACGCTCGACACGACAGCAACGTCGGCGGCGGACATCGAGGCGGCCGTCACCGCAGCGCGACACGAGCGGCAGAAGCCGGGCCGCCGCGGTCGCGGAAACACGACGACCCCAGGCGAGCGCGGGGCCGCCGAGAGATCGCAAGCAGAGCTGCGCCGGGCGGGCGCGAAGACCGCGACGGTGCGCGTGGTCGCGACGAAGCCAGGCCAACCCGCCGACGTGGTGCTCCGTCTGCGAAGCAGCGACGTCGCGGCGCTCGCGAAGCTCCACTGGGCCAAGCTGTTCACCCCCAAGGGGTGAAGCCGTTCACCCCCAAGGGGTGAACCGGGGCGTAGGATTGTCGCCTGCGCGGCATCTTCTTCGGGGTGCCGCCGCAAGCCACGTGGCTTTCGTCTCCGCGATGGATCGCCTACACTCGGAGGCGATGTTGCCGTCCGATACTGACGAGAAGGCACGTGCCGTACAGCACGCGATCCTTCGTCGCCTCGGGCCGTCGGAGCGGCTCCGACTGGCGGCGGAGATGAGCGAAGACGTCCGGCGCATCGCGTTCGAGGCAGAGCAGCGACGCCACCCGGAGCTCTCCGAAGAAGCGGCTCGGCAGGCCGTGCTTGACCGCCTCTGGGGGCCCGAGCTCGCTGCCGCCGTCAGGCACGCGCGCGCCCAGCGTCCATGAGCAGCGAGGTCGGAATCGGACGGCCTGACTGCCGTGTGCCGAGGGGCCGCAGGGACAGCGCTACGAGTCGCTTGCGCCGCTGTCTTCTGGGGGGCCGCCGCCGCGTTCGCCTGCCATGCCGGCGCGCTCGAGCACGCGATAGAGGTGCTTGCGATCGAGGCCCGCGAGGCGCGCGGCCTGCGAGAGATTTCCAGCAGCGCGCTCCAGGAGCTTCGTGCAGTACTCGCGATCGAAGCGGAGCAGGAGCTCCTCCTTTGCCTCGTGATAGGGCGCGTCGAACCGCGCGATCGACTGTGCGACCGCGACGGGCGCGACGTCCGATGGTTTTCTGAGCTTGAGCAACACGGGCATCTCCGAGAACGTGGCGCCCGGGGCCGCCAGCGTGACGGACCGAGCAATGACGTTGCGCAGCTCGCGCACATTGCCGGGCCACGCATACGACGTGAGTCTTTCGAGTGACTTTCCTTCGACCCCGTCGGGGCTCGCGCCGTTCGCTTCGAGGAACGTCGAGACGAGCAGCGCGATATCGTCCGGGCGCTGTCTGAGCGCCGGCATGTGGACCTCCACGACCGAGAGGCGGAAGTAGAGATCGCCGCGGAACGTGCCGCGTCCGACCTCTCCCCAGAGATCCTTGTGCGTCGCGGCGATGATGCGCACGTCGAACTGCTCCGTCTTGTTGGAGCCCACGGGGATGATCTCGCCGCGCTCCAGCATGCGGAGCAGCTTTGGCTGAAGCGTGATCGGCAGATCGCCGATCTCGTCCAGGAAGAGCGTGCCCTTGTGGGCTGCGGCGAACGCGCCGAGGCGATCGCCCTGGGCGCCGGTGAACGAGCCCTTCTTGTGTCCGAAGAGCTCGCTCTCGATCAGCGTGTCGCTCGCGGCGCCGCAATCGAACACCACGAAGGGTGCGTTCTTGCGCGGCCCCTCGTCGTGCAGCGCGCGCGCGACGAGCTCCTTGCCAGTGCCGCTCTCACCAAGGACGAGCACGGGCGCATTCGATACCGCCGCGCGCTCGAGCACCGAGAACACGCGACGCATCGGATCGGATCGTCCACGCAGCGCGCCGAACTGGGTGCGCGCGCTTGCGGGGAGGGGTGAAGCCTCTTCCGCGGGAAGAAGCTGCAGGAGCGTGGAGCCCACGCGGAGGATCGCGCCAACGGGGACCTCACCTTCCGTGAGCTGCGCCCCGTCGATCCACGTTCCGTTGCGCGAGCCCATGTCCTTCACGCGGAAGCCGGTCTCGCCTGGGACGATCGCGACGTGCTTGCGCGAGACCTTGGTGTCCTTGAGCGTGAGGCTGCACGACTCGTCCGCGCCGACGATGACACCCACCGGCGGGATGTCGACCTCCTGTCCGGCGTCCTCACCGGACAGGACATAGAGGCGGCTGGGAACATGGCCGTGCTCCTTGACGGAGGCATTGGTGACGCGATGGACGGTCATGCCGCGTATCTTACGCGACCGCTCAGCGCGCGGCCGTCTTCTTCTTCGGCGCCGCGGCAGCAGGCGCGGCCGCCGCGGGCCCGGGGAAGAAATGGTTGCCCGGCATGATCTCGCAGTCCTTCTGCGCGTCGGCCGCCTTCCACGCGGACGGACCACCGGCGTAGTAGCGCGAGGCCGAGGAGCTCCCGCGGCACGTGCCGACAAGCTTCGTCGCGCCGCATGCAGTGGCGGACCACTTGCCAGAGAGCTCCTTGCAGGTGCTCTCGCGATCGCCATCCAGGAGGCCCTTGCCCAGGTAGTCGTCGCACTTCTCGCCGGACGACATGGTGCACGAGCCAGTGATCTGCGAGGGCTGCGGCATGGCAGCGGTCTTCGCAGCCTCCTCCATGCCCGCGACCGCGGCGAACGTCCCGCCAGGCGACAGCGGGTTGTCGGTGCAGTCCTTCTGCGCGTCGGCCACGAACGGCGCGGAGAGGTTGCCCAGGTAGTAGACCTTCTTGCCGGGCTCCTTGCCCGCTTCCTTCTTCTCCGTGCACACGCCGATGCGCTTGTCCGTGGGGCACGCCGTCTTCGCGAACTTTCCCTTGAACATGCTGCACGCCATGCTGGCGCCGAGCTCCTCGCTCGCGGGGTCCTCGGAGCAGATGCCCATGTCCTCCATCGTGCAGCTGACGGCGTTGGATGCGGCGGCGGTGCCAGAGCCCGCGGCGTTGTCCGACCCAGCGGACGACTTGCCGCAGCCCGTCACGGTGACGAGCAATCCAGAAGCGACCAGAGCGATGAGCGAGAGTTTCATGAGTTCCTCGAGACGGTGAAGATGGAGGGGTGAAGATGGGATGTGCCAGCACGCGCGGTCGCGTCGTGGCGGCAACGAGCACCGTCCATGCCATCGCGCTCGGTGGTGGAATTCTCGATGAATGGTCGACCGCGCCCGTCGCGATGTCCCCTGCTTGCCCCAGGTCGCCCGCTACAGCGTGGCGCCGCCGCCGCAACGATCACGGATTCTGGATCAACAACACGTCGTCCACGTCGATGCAGTCACCCGTGTTCGCACCGTAGGGCTCCGTGTAGAAATCGATCAGCTGGCGCTTGGAAACGGACGCGTCCACGATGGTCGCCTGCACCTGCGTCCATTGGACCTTCTTCAACGGAACGATCGAATCGGCGCGGCCGAAGTAGGCAGCCGCGTCTACCGCGTAGAGAAAGAGCTGCCCACCGCCGAGCGCGGGCTGGCTCGCGTCGAGCTGTCCGCCGGAGCGCACAAAGGCCGTCAACACATACGTGTTGTGCGGGCCGTACGTGAATGACTGGTCCAGTTCCCCCATCCCCTGCGTGGGACAGAAGTGACAGTAGTGGCTACCGCTGTTCGCGCCGCTGAGCACTCCCCCCTCCATGATGGTGCCGATCCCCCTCACCCGACCCAGCTGCCGCCACACGTCGCCGAGGGCAACTCGAAGCTGTCGCAATAGAGGGTGCCGGCGGCGTCCATGTCACAGATCGGCGGTGTCAGCGGGACGATCGTTTTCCCTGTGTCGACGAGTGCATCGAAGGCCGCATCAACGAGGCCTGCGTCGGAGGACACGGCGCCATCACCGGAAGACGCACCGGTGTCCCCGGTGTCGCCTGCGTCGGTCGATTGCGCGTCGGAGCCGGAGAAGGTGCCACACGCGGCAGCGACGCCGAGCGCGCAGGTCGTCAGTCCGAGCCGCGTGAGAGCCGTGCGCGACGGACGAGGACGCATCAGAACGAAATAACTCCGGTCCGGAGCGGACGGAGCGCGGAGGTTGCCGCATGCTCGCCGGATGGAGCCGTGAGCCACAGGACCACGCCCGCTACGACAAGGACGCCGCCGGTGATGAAGAATCCGGTGGCGAGATCTGCGGATTGTCCTGCCTGCGTCTGCTTCGTGTGGGCCGTGGCGTCACAGCCGTTCTGACAGTTCGCGTCGTTCTTCTTGTTGATCGCGTCCAGCGCGAACACGGTGGCCACACCCGTGGCGACCAGGCCAAGCCCACCAGCGGTCACGGCGAGCACCTTGCGCGTGCCGAAGCCGCCCTCTCCGTCGTGCGGCTTGTCCGTCACTGCGCCTCCTTGACCTGGGGGCGGTGGCGGCGGTTTCGGTGCGTCAGCGAGCTTCGGGAACGTGAGCACCGTCTCCTGGCAGCTCGGCTGCGCGCCTGGGACGGTGACGGTTCGCTCGATCGAGATCTTTCCGTCGCCGGAGAACACCAGCGTGTGCGCGCCAGGATCCATGGGAATACCCACGCCGAACGTCCCGGAGTCGCTCGCAGCGCCATCCCGTGAGACGCGAACGCCGCTCGCCGCTTCGGGCACCTCCGGCTTCACGACCAGGCGACAGAGCAAGGGCTCGAGCTCCTGTACGCGGCTCCGTGCGATCAGCTCGCGTTCCTTCTGGGCCGACTTCAGCGCGCCCGCGGCGGCTTCCTTGTAGGTGATCCACGCGCTCGCAGTGCGTCCCGCCTTCGCGTAGCACTCGCCCAGGTTCATGAGCGTGCCGAGCGCGGGAGAGAGGCGCTGGCTGGTCTCGAACTTGGGACACGCATTCGCGTAGTCGCCACGGGTCATGAGCGTCCGACCTTCACCGAACGCCGCCTCGGCCGCGAGCTCGTCACCGCTGGTCCCCTCTGCACGTGCGAGAGCAGGGACGAGCAGGCAGGTCGTGAGGAATAGGAGGGTGAGTCGTGATCGCATCAACGGCGATCGATATAGTACACGTCGGCGGAAGCGGAAGGGGGAGCCGATGGCGCCCTGGCGGACGGCGCAGTTGTCACGGCGCTCGCGCCAGGCTTCGTTCCAGAGCCTGCTGCCGGCGGTCGTGCGAGCCCCTTCGGCCCGGAGCCGTTCGGCGAGAGCCCGCGCCCGCTTGATGCGGGCGCACTGCTGGGTGCAGCGCTGGGGGGGATCGCGGGGGCCGAGACAGCGCCGGGCGTTCCGCTGGCGATCTGCGGTGCGATGCTCGCAGGTGCCTGCGGCGGCGCCGTGGAGGCGGCATCCGAGCGCGAGCTAGCGAAGCGGCTGTAGGCCGTTGCGCCACCCACGCCGAGCACCGCGGCGGCAGCGACCGCGAGCCATGGCAGCCGCGAGCGCGCGCGGATGCTCACCGGCTGCGTCGTCTTCGCGGACAGCGGCACCATCGGTCCCTCGATGGTGATGGAGGCGGCCGCGTCCGTCTCGGAGTCCTCGGGGCGCGGAATGATCGGCTCTGCATCCGTCGTGCGCGGCAGCTCCGGTGTCGACTTTGCCTCCGCCGCAAGGACCACCGCATCGCGGAACGCGCCAGCGTCGGCGTAGCGCTGCTCCGGGCGCGTGGAGATGGCGCGCATCACGACGCGCGAGAGCGCCTTTCCGCTCGGCCGCGGAAGCGCTTGCGGATCCAGGCGCGAGCCCGCGGCGTCCTCCTCGCCCCATGGGAGCCGTCCGGCGAGCATCATGTAGAGGGTCACGCCGAGCTCGTAGACGTCGGATGCGATGCTCGCGCCTTGTCCGAAGAAGCGCTCCGGCGCCATGTACGCGCGCGAGCCGCGGACGAAGCCCGCCTGCGTGGTGGTGGATGCCATCCCCTCCACTTCGCGCACGATGCCAAAGTCCAGGAGCACCGGCCGCAGCGAGGCGTCCGGGTTCCTGGCGAGCATGATGTTCTCCGGCTTGATGTCGCGGTGAACGAGCCCTTCGTCGTGGAGCGTCTGTACCGCGCTCGCGAGCGGCGCGAACAGGCGCACGGCCTCTTGCACTGGCAGGGCGCCGCGTCGCAATCGATCCGCGAGCGTCTCCCCGTGGAGCAGATCCATGACGAGGTAGGCGCGGCCGTCGGAGAAGACGCCGCTGCCAAGGAGCGTCACCAGCGCGGGGTGGCTCACGCGCTTCATGAGCTGCGCCTCTCTCAGGAAGCGCTCCTTCTCGCGCGGGTCGAGCTCCCGCTGGACCTTCAGCGCGACCTTGTCGCCGCCACAGCATGCCTCGTAGACGATGCCGCTGCCGCCGCGACCTAGCTCACGCGACAGCTCATATTCGTCGAGCCTCTCCGAAACCGCCTGCACGCCCCAACGATATCGCAACCCGCGGCGGGGATGCCCCAAGTCCTTCATCCGAATCGTGGCAGCCAAGCCCCGAGCCACGCCTGTCGCGGCGCGGCGGCGACGAAATTCGGCCCAAATACTGCCATTTGGTCGCTGGCACGGCCCTCGCTAACCGCGTCCACACACGCGGCGAGTCGCCGCTCCCAACGACGACCTTTCGAACGAACACTGGAGAACTCTCATGGCCTTCCGCTTCACCGACACGCACGCCCTCTCGCTGGTCCAGCCGCACCTCTTCCCCGGCGAGCAGCTCTTGCACCGCAGCCGCGGCGTCGAGCGCCCCACCTGGACGCTGCTCTTCCCGAAGATCGGTGCGTTCTTCCACCGCTTCTATCTGGTCGTTGCGACGAACCAGCGCCTCCTGCTTGTCCAGCACGGCGGCCTGTTCTCCGGCTGGAAGGCGAAGGAGGTGCTCTCGTTCACGTGGTCCGAGGTGAACGACATGAAGCTTGGCTGGGGCATCTTCGAGAAGAAGCTGCACGTCGCGAGCTCGGCGAAGCGCCTCAAGAAGTCCATCGCCATCCCGCGCTTCTGGATGAAGAACAACCTCAAGTCCGGCGAGGGCATGATCACGGCGTGGAAGAGCGCTGCGGCCCAGCTCCCGCCCGCCTCCACGGGCGGCTACTACCCTGCGCTCGCCCCGCAGAGCATGCGCGCCTAGAAGCCGCGGCGTTTTTCGTCGATACCTTCGCGCTGGCTGCGTTTTGCGGTCCGGTCCGTGCTCTCGGCCGGAAGGCCGCTCCGCGCGGTCCTCCCGCGAAAACGCACCCATCGCTCGGTCTCGGCGAAAACCACCACGGCTTCTTGTACGTCACAGTTTTGGTTGCCCGTCCGATGTAGCTTCGTGAAGAACGTGCATCGGATGGGTGGTCGCGGGTTTCTCGCTTACATTGCTGGCGCGTCGCTCTCCGTGGCCTCGCTCGGCTGCTTTGGGATTGCTTGCGATAGCCGCGGCGCCAACGTTGCGGCCGCTCCTCGCGCGCTTGACGGAGCACCGCATGTCGCGGCCGCCGTGGACGCACCGAGCGCTGGCGGAAGTAGCGCGGGCGCCATCCAGGATGCTGGGCCACCTCCGCCTCCGCCGTACGCCTTTGACGACGGTGACGACGACGCGGATGATCCGGAAGATCTCCCGCACGAGAAGCTCGGCACGCACCTCGCCCTCACGAAGGTGGGCACTGCACCTTATGCGCTGACGCGCATCTGCGATCTCACTGCGTTCAAGGGCTCGCTCTACGCCGCGCATTCGAACCAGCCTCTGGGCTCTGACGGCGCGACCATCACGCGCTACACGAGGGACACCGGTAACGTCGGCAAGTTCTCCATCGCGTTCGACTGGAACCGCCCCGGCGAGCCCACGAAGGGCGGCGGCGCGGGGCAGGGCTTCCTGCGCGTGCACAAGTTCGGCGGGCGGCTCTTCGTCGCGGATGCGGACCCTCCCTACAACGGCCTCGCGATGGTCGAGTATGGCACCGAGGGCTACGTGTTCGTCTCCGACGAGAACGGCACCTTCGCGCGCGCACGCATGCCCGGATACAAGCCGCCGCTTGCGCCCGATGCGAACGGAAAGGCGGGCGCGTCCGTGCTCCCTCGCGCCTATCACGTGATCGACGTCGCGCGCTTCGGCGGGGAGTTCTTTGCGTCCACCGGCTCCGTGCCGCCCACCGAGCGCGCGTGGAACGGTCCCTCGCCCGGCGCGCTTCATCGTGCGCGCCCCGATCTCACGCGCTTCGTCTACGACGTGGACTACCCGTTCCCGTACCAGAACGGCGTGTGGCGGCTCACGTACATGACGCGCTTCCACGGGCGGCTCTACGCGGGCATCCAGGACTACGACGGACGCGAGCCGAACGACTATGTGTACTTTACACCCGATTCGACGGATGCCGATGGCGGCGCTCCCGGGAAGAGCGTGGGCGATCTTGGTGACGCAGGGGCGGATCGCCTTGCGCAGAACCGCACGCGGATGAAGGCGTTCCGCGTGAGCGACTCCGGGGCGGCGGAGACGTTGCGATGGCGCGTCGATCCGCGCACGCACACGCTCTACTGGATCGCCTGGACGCGCGACGGCGTGAACCTGCGCGCGACCCGCGACGGCGACACGTGGGAGACCATCGAGCTTCCTGCGTCCGCCGGCCGTCCTAGCGACATCCGCCGGTTCGGCGACGACCTTGTCGTGATGACCGAGCGCGCGCTCCTCTCGCTCGAACCCGACGGCAAGACGACCGAGCTCCTCCACGTGGACGGCAAGAAGACGCCATTCGAGGTGTCCGACTTCTTCTGCACCGCGCCGCTCGGCATCTACAAGGGCCAGCTCTACGTCGGCGGACAGCGCGGCGGCACGCTCTATCGTGTGGAGCAGGTGCCCGACAGCGCGCCCACGGACGGCGGTGCGCGAGACGCTGGCGCGCCCTGAAGAGGTCTCGTCGACGGAGCGTGTACACTGCCGCCATGCGTCCGTTCGCGCCTCTGCTCATGGGACTGGCGTGCGCCACCGCGTGTCAGGCCGGCGCCGACCGCGCGGGCGACACGAAGGTGAAGACGCCGAGCGCCGTCACGACCACCGCAAGCCCACCTGCGCGGGTGTCTGGAGGGACGTGCGACGACGTGCGACCCACCAAACCTGCACAGCTGGGCGCCACGATGAGCGTGGTAGCGCGCGTGCGGAATCGTCACGCGAGCTTCTATCGGCGCGGGCTCTGCGAGGTGGTGCTGGAGGCTGGTGTGTTCGAGTACGTCGGGCGAAAAGATGGTGCGCTCCAGCGGGTCGGTGATCTCGGTGCATACGCGAAGGACGTGGCGAGCGACGACATGGTCGGGCCCTCCGCCGGAGCGCCTTCGCGCGCGCTGAGCCCCCCGTCCCATGAGGAAGAGTCCGCAGTGGACGCTGACGGAACCACCGTGACCGTGCGCAAGGTCAACGTGGATCTTGGCGACGGTCCGCGCGAGACGTGCAGTCTGGTCCCTTCCGCAGATGGACATGTCTACGCGACCTGCAGGCAGGGAGAGGTCCCGCTCATCCTTCGCACGCCGAATGCATGGGTGCGCGTGGCGCGGGCGGGCGCCCTCACGCTCGAGACCACGCCGCACATCGCCGTCGCGCGCGATGGCTCGGTGTGGGCGTGGGAGAACCCAAAAGGTCTCGTGCGCATTCTCCCCGATGGACACAAGGAGCACGTGAGCCTTCCGCGCGTGTCCGAGGAGCTCGCGCGCCCCGTGTATGACGGCTCCTACCCGGAGTTGATGAGCGCGAAGTGGACGCGTGGGGCGGACGCAGGTGTCCACTTCTGGCAAACGCTCCATGTCCTCACGCCGCGCGCACCGGAGAAGATCGTCGCTCTCGAGAGCCTCTATCCGCAAGCTGACGGCAGCGTCTGGGCGCTCGGCTTCGAGGGCGGCGTCACGGAGTCCATGGTGCTGTTCACGTCCGGGCCAGCGCCCGCGGCCCCGTTCGAGATCGGCACGCCGTTCGATCAGCAGAACGAAGTCCGCAACACGAAGGAGCCGCGGCCCTGGACGGGCAGCGGATGTCCGCAGGTCTTCGTCGTTTTCGACGTGGCCTCGCACGAGCGCGAGGTGGCTGCCGCGCTCACCGCGAAGAGCTACGGGTTCAGCGTCGCAGTGGTTCGCGGGCGCATCGGCCCCCGCACCGAATCAGGGGTCTTGTTGCTGCGCACCACGCCGGAGTCCGACCCCGCCATCCTGGACACCAACGTCGAACGGCTCCTCCATGTGGACGGCGCAAAGGCGTTCTGTGCGGCCCCGGTGCTCGAGCGCCTGGTGCAACTGCCTGGGCTCGAGCACGTGGTGCAACCGCGAGCGAAGTGACCGAAGGCGACGCGGCTACATCGCCGCGCTGACCACGCTCGCCATGAGGGCGGGCGTGAGCTCGTCGCCGCTGGTGAAGGTGACGCGAAGCGCCTCCAGCTTGTCCATCTCCACGATGCGTCCCGTGGCGACGAACGCCTCTTGCAGGAGCGCGCGCTCCTTCTTGGAGATGCGGCCGTCGAGCACGGATGCAATCACGAGGACGCGCAGCACCGTCGCGCTCTCGTCCCCCTCGATGCCGGCAAGTCGCGCGATGAACGCCCTTGGATCATCCAGGGAGTGCGACGGCGTGGTGTGAGGCACGCGCGCGCGGACCTCGCGGAAGAGCGCGGCCAGGTTGGGGTGCAGGTCTTCCTTCTTCACGATCGACGCGCCCACCGCGCGGAGCGCCGCTTCGGCCGCGGCGGGCTCGAGCTCCTTCTTGTTGGCGAACGTCATGCGCACGAGCTCGTGCGCCGCAGACGGGCCCATGACGCGCAGCTTGGCCTCGCGCATGATCAAGAACGCGACGATGCCGTTCCACATGGCCGTGAACGGCACGGACACGAACGGGACCAGGTACGAACGGAGCGCAGCGCGCGTGATCGCTCGTCGCACCAGCGCCTTGAAGAGGAAGTTCGTGGCGCTGATCTTCGCCTTGTAGACAAGCGACGCGATGATGAGCCGCACGCGCGACGCCTCCTTCCACGGATCGATCCCCTCGAGATCGAGCCTGGGATTAGGCATCTCCAGTGCGGCGCGCGCCATGGTCGCTGCCAGGCGCTCGCGCTCGTCCGTCTCGGAGAACAGCGGAAGGCCGGCGGCGCGCGAGAGCTCGTGCACGGAGCGCAGCGCATCCCAGTAGAGGAACAGGATCTCGAGCACGCTCGCGAGCGCGAGGCCGAGCAGCAGCAAGAACCAGTAGCTCATCACATGCCCTGCGGTGAGCAGCGGCGTGGCAGCGACCTCCACGGCACCGGACACGGCGGTCGAGGTGGCGCCCGCCATCGCAGCGCGCACGATGGTCCAGCGTGCGATGCGCTTGATCTCCGCGCGCTCCTCCGCGTTGAGGACATTGACCCCGTCCTGATCCGCCTTTGGCGGCAGGCGTCCATGCCGCGCGCGGATGTAGCGCACGCCAAGCCGAACAAAGAGCGGATCCGAGGCGCTCATGCGCCCCAGTCGTATCAGAGAAGCGTGCCTAGTGGTTGCCCGGGGTGCGGGTGAGCAGGGCTCTCAGCACCTCGTCGCACGCGTCTCGCTTTGCGGCGCAGCTGACGTAACGCGTGGGCGTTCCGTTGACCACGGCCATGCGCGCGACGATGGGCCCGGAGCCCGCTTTTTCGCCCGCGAGCTTCACGCTTCGCAGCTGCGTTGCGCTCGCCGTGAAGTCGGTGTTGTCGCGCGGGATGCCCATGCCGACGAAGGGCTCCGCGAACTTGTCGAGGTTCTGCGCGACCTCCGCGGGCTCGTCGTGCTTGTCGGACTGCATGTCCAGCGCGACCACTTCGTTCGGGCACTGCCACGTCACGCCCTTTGGAGAGCCGGTCGCGCGGCACGATGCGAGCACGTCGAGCTTCTTGTCGCCGCTCGGTGCGACGGCGGCGCTGGCGGTCGCGCTCGCGGCGGCTGATTGCTCGAGCGCGTCGGGCACGGTCTTGCAGCCGGCGGCCAGGGTGCCGAGCGTGCCGGCGACGATCGCGAAAAGGATGGAAGGTACACGCATCGTTTCGTCCGAAGACGTTAGCAGATAGAGTCGCGGGTCATGCAGCGCCTCCAGAATGCCGTGCAGGGCTACGCGTGGGGCTCGCGTACTGCCATCGCGGAGCTGCGCGGAGCTTCAGCCTCAGCCACGCCCGAAGCCGAGCTGTGGATGGGCGCGCATCCGTCCGCGCCGTCGCGGGTTGATGGCGGACGTGCCCTTGGCGACGTGATCGCCGCTGCGCCGGAGAATCAACTGGGCGCGGCCTGCGTGCGGCGGTTCGGGCCGCGGCTGCCGTTTCTCTTCAAGGTGCTCGCGGCCGCGGAGCCGCTCTCGTTGCAGGCGCACCCCACGGAGGCGCAGGCACAGGAAGGCTTCGACCGCGAAGAGGCCGCGGGACTTCCCATCACCGCCCCCAACCGCAACTACAAGGACCGCAATCACAAGCCGGAGCTCCTGTGCGCGATGACGCCGTTCTGGGCGCTCTGCGGCTTTCGTGACGTGGCGCGCACCAATGCGTTCGTGGATGCGCTCGGCAGTCGCGGGCTCACGGAGGCATGTGCGCCGCTCGCGAAGGATGGGTCGAGCGCGCTCAAGGCCGTGTTCCTCGCGCTCCTCGGCCTCTCGCCTGAGGCCGCGATCGCGCTCGTGGCCGACGTGATGGATGCGTGTAGAATACATGAATCAGCATGCGGACCGTGGAAGGACGAGTGCCACTGGGCTGAACGTCTGGCCGCGCTCTACCCTGGCGACGTCGGCGCGGTGGTGTCGCTCCTCCTCAACGTGGTGCGGCTCTCGCCTGGGCAGGCGATCTACCTGCCGGCTGGCAACCTGCACGCCTATCTCGAAGGAACCGGGCTGGAGATCATGGCGTCCTCGGACAACGTGTTGCGTGGCGGGCTCACCAGGAAGCACGTCGATGTGCCTGAGCTCTCTCGCGTGCTCGACTTCGGCGCGGGGCCGGTGAACATCCTGCGCGGCGACGAGGAGCGTCCATTCGAGCGCGTGTACCAGACGAGCGCACCCGAGTTCGAGCTGTCGTTGCTGCACCTGTCGGGCGAGAGCACGCCGCCGCTCATGCGTCGCGGTCCGGAGATCTTGCTGGTGCTCAGCGGCGACGTGCTTGCGCGCGGTCGGTCCGAAGCGTTCCTCACGCGCGGTGACACTCTCTACATTCCGTTCGATGAAGGTCCCTTCACACTCACCGGCAAGGGTGAAGTGACGCGCGCATCCGTCGGCCGGATCTGAGCGCGGAAGTCGAACGCAGCATGTATGCTCGTCGCGTGCGTCGCCTCATCAAGGCTTCTCTCCTTTCGCTGATTGCGTCCGTTGCGCTTCTTCGACCGAGCTCCGCCAGCGCGGCCGAGCCGCAGCAAGACGTCGCCGACGGCTCCGACAACTGCCGCGCGTTCCAGGAGAAGAACGAGCGCGAGCTCAAGGCCTGGGAGGCCACGCAGCCACCCGAGAAGTTCCAGGCGAAGCGGCCCGAGACTGTGCTCGACGCGCCGTGGTCGCCGTTCTTCTCGTGGTTCGGCGGCAACCTGGATCTGGTTGCGGCCACGTTCATCCCGCATTTTGGCGCGCAGCTCCGCGGTCCTACGCCAGCGACCACGCTCTCCTGGCCGTGGTCGTTCTCGTTCGGGCCGTACTACGCGTGCTCACGCAAGGTGGGCACGTACGGCTTCGTCGGGCACAAGGTGCACCAGCTGATGCTCGAGCCGGCAATCGTGCTCGGCGATCTGGGGATCGGCGTCACCACGCGCCCTGGTTATCGCTTCCTCTATCACCCCACGGACTGGGTCGTGGGCTTTGGCGGTGGGCTCGGCAGCACGCTGGAGATCGCAGGCAACCGCGAGCCGTTCCGCGCGTCGGTGGGGCCAGAGATCGTCCTGCACTTCGGGCACTGCTGCGAGCGCAGCTACTTCACGCTCGCCCTTCGCTACGACTACTTCGTTGCCGGCCGCGAGAACCACATCCTCGGCGCGAGCCTCGGCTACGTCTATTTCTAGAGCTGGCTAGAACGTGGGCTGGAACGTGGGCTAGAACGTGGCCTGGATGTCGAGGC
The DNA here is from genome assembly GCA_038230375.1 of Polyangiales bacterium. Lineage (GTDB taxonomy): Bacteria > Myxococcota_A > Polyangia > Polyangiales > Polyangiaceae > JANXLV01. The sequence continues at coordinate 61,255 of JBBRNJ010000054.1, forward strand.
CGAGCGTCCAGAGGCCGTACGTCTTCAGCAGGACGAGGTTGGACGACGGCGGATCGCTGTGGCAGTACTCGTAGCCCGCGCCGTCGACGCAGCCGCCCGTGGGGAACACCGGCGCGTACGTGAAGCTGGGGCCGACCGAGAGGCGGCGATCGAGGACGGGGTAGAGCGCGCCGAGCGAGATCGGCACGGTGACCGCCTCGGTCGTGATCTTCTCTGAGCCGCTCGATACGTTGAAGTTCTGGGTGTCGCGGAGGTACGCGAAGCCGATGCCGACCCACGGCTCGAGCTTGGAGAGGCCGAGCGGGAAGTACACGCGGCCGTACGGACCGAAGGTCCAGGAGCTCCGCGAGAGCTTGGTCACGTCGCCCGGGGAGGTCGACTCGAGGAAGCGCACGTCGGTCATGAGACCCACGGAGAAGATCGAGGCGAAGCGGACGCCGACGTTCAGCTGACCCACGAACCCCGCGCCGTACGGCGACGTGTTGCCGTCGAAGATGGAGTCATTCGGGACCGCCTGGTTGGCTGTGATGGGGCCGCCGTTGTAGCGCGTGGGGCTCTTGGAGCCGGCGCCGCCGACACCGGGCCGCACGCCAACCTCGTACTCGAGCGCATGCGCCGAGGACGTGTAGCCGATCGCTGCAAGCGACAAAACTGCCGGAATTAGGACGCGCATCACACTCTCCGTCGTGAGGAGGCGCACCTTAGCCCGAACCCACCTCCAACAAAGATGAATTACATTTCATGATCCATTCGGGCTCGGCCGGTGTTCCGCCCGGACTCTGGCGGGACGCGCTATATCCAGCGGCTGTGGGGCAGGTCACCAGGCGAATCGTGCTCGGCGAGTGTGGCCGCATCCTTCCGACGCTCCCGCGCGGGCAGGCGAGGCTCCTCTACGTGGACCCCCCGTTCAACACGGGCCGCCCGCAGAAGCGCGAGCGCATCAAGGTCACGCGCAGCAAGGACGGGGAGCGGCGCGGCTTCGGCGGCGAGAGCTTCGACGTCAAAAAGATGCATGATGCACGTGTCTTCGCGGACTCGTTCGACGACTTCACGGGCTTCCTGCTCCCGCGCATCGAGGCGGCGCTGCCGTGCCTCACGAAGGACGCGTCGCTCTTCGTGCATCTCGATGCGCGCGAGGTCCACTACGTGAAGGTCGCGCTCGATCGGCTGCTCGGCCGCGAGAGCTTCATGAACGAGATCATCTGGGCCTACGACTATGGCGGTCGCCCGAAGAACCGCTGGCCGCCGAAGCACGACACCATCCTCTGGTACGCGCGCGACCCGAAGTCCTACGTCTACGACTACGATGCGATCGACCGCATCCCCTACATGGCGCCCGGGCTGGTCGGACCGGAGAAGGCAGCGCGAGGCAAGGTGCCGACGGACGTGTGGTGGCACACGATCGTGCCGACGAATGGCAAGGAAAAGACCGGGTACCCGACGCAGAAGCCGCTCGGCATCCTGGAGCGCATCGTGAAGGTGCACTCGAAGAAGGGCGACGTCGTGCTCGACTGCTTCGCAGGCAGCGGCACCACGGGAGAAGCCGCCGCAAAGAACGGCCGCGGCTTCGTGCTGGTGGATGAGAGCGTGGACGCAGTAAAGACGGCGGCGAAGAGGCTCGCGAAGTACGAGCCGGAGCTGGTGGGGTTCGAGGGATAAGGGGAAGGGTCGAGGTCGAGGTTCAAGTCGAGGTCGAGGTCGAGGTCGAGGTCGAGGTTCAAGTCGAGGTCGAGGTTCAGGTCGAGGTCGAGGTCGGGGTTAGAGGTCGAGGTCGAGGTCGGGGTCGAGGTCGAGGTCGGGGTCGAGGTCGAGGTCGAGGTCGAGGTCGAGGTCGAGGTCGGGGTCGGGGTCGGGGTCGACGTCGAGGTCGAGGTCGAGGTTGAGGTCGAGGTTGAGGTGCGGGCGGTTCGTCTCACCGGCAACCGGTTCGGTGGCTTTGCGGGGCTCGCTCGGGGACTCGTGGTCGCTCCTTTCGGTCGACCAGCGTGTCATCGTGCTCGGACGCGTCAAGGCCAGGCCAGCTTCGCTGGTCGCCCTTTGGGCGGCTCCCCGTCCGCTCCGAATGCGCGGGCCTTGACCCGTCCTCCGCGCGATGCCCCGTCTGGTGCGATCGAAAGGAGCTCGCACATGGAACTGAGAATTTACGGAGTGATCATCGAGACGGTGGGGATGCTTCGCATGGAAATGGAGGCGATTGGGCGGCAGGATCCGGGGCTGGAGAAACAGATGCGGCGCGCGGCGGCGAGCATCGCGTTGAATACCTCGGAGGGCTCGTACTCTCGTGGAAGGAACGCGCAGCAGCGGTTTCACACCGCACTCGGTAGCGCGAGGGAGACGCTTGCGTGCATCGAGGTCGGCGTGGCACTCGGCTACGTGCCGGAGGTGAGGCA
>JBBRNJ010000055.1:0-62727 GCA_038230375.1 Polyangiales bacterium
CACCGCCGGCGGACAGATCGTCCCGACCGCCGCCGAGGCGTGGGGCGCGGAGATGGTCGTCAAGGTCAAGGAGCCGCTCCCGTCGGAGTACGGCTTCTTCCGCGAGAACCTGATCCTCTACACGTATCTCCACCTCGCCCCCGAGCCGGAGCTCACGAAGCAGCTCGCCGCGAAGAAGGTGATCGGCGTCGCGTACGAGACGATCGAGAACGACGACGGCAGCCTTCCCCTCCTCCGCCCCATGAGCGAGGTCGCCGGCAAGATGGCGGTGCAGGTCGGCGCGAGCGTCCTGCAGAAGGAGCACGGCGGCAAGGGCGTCCTCCTCGGCGGCGTGCCGGGCACGCGTCGCGGTCGCGTCGTCATCCTCGGCGGCGGCGTCGTCGGCCGTAACGCGGCGACCATCGCGGTCGGCATGGGCGCGCAGGTCACCGTGCTCGATCTCCAGGCCACCACCATGGCGTACCTGGAAGACATCTTCGGCGGTGCGATCGAGACGCTGTACTCGAACCCCACCAACATCGAGCAAATGGTCACCCGCGCGGACCTCGTCATCGGGGCGGTGCTCGTCACCGGTGCGCGCGCACCCAAGCTCGTCACCAAGGAGCTCATCTCCCGCATGGAGCCGGGCAGCGTCGTCGTCGACGTCGCGGTCGATCAAGGCGGCTGCATCGAGACGTGTCGCCCCACCACGCACGACAACCCCACGTTCGAAGTGGAAGGCGTGGTCCACTACTGCGTCGCCAACATGCCCGGCGCGGTCGCGCAGACCAGCACCTGGGCGCTCACCAACACGACGATCTCGTACGCGATCAAGATGGCGGAGCTGGGCTTTGTCGGCGCCGCGAAGGCGGACCGCGCGCTCTACAAGGGCGTGAACCTCTACGCGGGCCAGATCACGTGCGAGCCCGTCGCGCAGGCGCACAAGCTCGAGTACGTGCCGCTCTCCAAGCTGATCGGCGCCTGAGCTTGTGATCGCGCAGAGCCTCCTCACGGACGTCGAGCTGCTCTGCCTCGACGCAGGGAACACGGTGATCTTCCTGGATCACGCGCGCGTGGCGGAGCTGTGCACCGAGCACGGGTTCTCCGTCACGGAGGAGACGCTGATCGCGTCCGAGGGTGAGGCAAAGCGCCGCGCCCAGGACGACACCATGATCGACGCGACGTGGAAGAACCGCCAGCGGCCGGGCGCCAGTGGATGGGGCCGCATGGTGGGGACCATGCTCTTCTGCGCCGGCGCCGAGGCGCGCTCGCTCGGTGAGCTCCTGGGCGTGCTCTGGACGGAGCACTGCGAGCTGAACCTCTGGCGCAACGTACCCACTGGCTTCTCCGGTGCAGCGGCCGCGTGGAAGCAGACGGGCGGAAAGGTCATCGTCGTCTCGAACTCGGAGGGCATGCTCGCGAAGCTGTTCGCGCGGCTCGGCATCGCTGGCGCGTTCGATCACGTCGTGGACAGCGGGCTCGTTGGCATCGAGAAGCCAGACCCGCGCATCTTCGACATCGCGCGTGAGAAGGCCGGCGGAGTCGCGAAGGAGCGCACGCTGCATCTCGGCGACATGTTCAGCACGGACATCCTGGGCGCGCGCGCCGCGGGCATCCGTCATGCCCTCATCGACCCTTACAATCACTACCAGCACCGCCACGCCGACGTTCCGCGCGTGCCGGGCGCGGTGGAGGTCATGGTCGCCCTGACCCTCCTTCGGCAGAGCCTGGCAGATGCGGGCAATGCGAAGTCATAGCTAGAACGTCCCGCCAATGCCCTGCAGGGTTGGAACGATCTGGATCTTGCCGGAGGTGCGAGAGGCCCCCCCGTAGTCGATGGTCATGGTCTCTTTTCCACCCACGTTCAGCACGGTCAACACCAGGCCCGTAATGAGTGTAGCGCCGCCGATGGCGATCGGCGCGGCGCCGAACGCCCATCCAGTGAAGTTCAAGTCCTGAGACTTCGCCCCGGTGAAGGGCAGGTTGTTGCCCGAATTCTGCGGCGTGCCGTAGCACTTCCTGCCCTTGTCAGTTGTCTTGATCGGCGTGCCACCAGTCGCACCGTCGTAGGAGCAATCCCAGCCTCCCAGATCGAACGCCAGAAAGAACGCCCCGACCGCCGCGAGAGCGACGCCGCCGGCACCAATGAACAGCCCGGTTGGGCTGAAGGCTTCCCGCCGCGCGAGCCGCGCCTCGATTGATGAGGGGGACGGGTCGGCAAGCTTCGCCGTCACCATCTTGCTGCCGCCTGCCTTGGCCCATATGACGCCGAATCCGTTGTCCTTCGTCGGCACCTTCGCGGTACACGGAAAGTCGGTACAAACAATCTTGCCGTCGCCGTCGCGCAACTCGAACTTGTCGGCGGTCGAAGCGAACTCCGGCCTGGAAAACTTCACGTTCACCAGCGGCACGTTCTCGACTTCCAGCTTTGGCGAGAGCTCGAGGGTCTTCCCCGCTTCGATCGTCAGTCGTTCCTCGACACCAATGCAGCGCCTGCCCCGAATGCGGACGCGGTGAGCCCCAGGGGTCAGATCGAAGTCGACCCACTCCGGGTCCTTCATGACGCGCTCGTGGCTCGCTTCGTCGTACTTCAATGATGCGGTCATCTCGCTCTGCGGCTTCAGCGCGAGATCGTGGCTGTCCAGGATCTCTTCGACAACGAGGCCTCCGCTGCCGGCAATGATCTTCCCGTCAGCGCCGCATGTAGCGCGGACGCGGACGCGCCCCGTGGCCGGCGGCGCTGCGGCGGGCGGCGTTTTTCCCTCGGACGCTGGTGCGCCACCGAGCGTGACGCGAACGAGCTGGTCCTTCTTTCCCTCGAGCACGAGGGTGGTGCGCTCGGTCTTTGGCACGGTCGCGCCTTGAAACGTGAAGATGTGTGAGCCCGGATCGATGTCCATGCCGCGCCCATCCAGTTTCGTCGCGACCTGGGTACCGTCGATCCAGGCGTTCACGGCCATGACTTCGTTGCCGCTCGAGTCCACGACGGAGAGGACCACGGACGGGATTGCAGCCTCCGTCTGCGCGAGCCAATCCGTGCAGTCCTTCACGATCCCGCCGCTCATGAATGGGGCGCACTGGGCGCGACTGCACGAGCGAAGCTGCGACCGTGCGGCGATCAACTTGTGCTGGCTTCGGAGCGTCTGCGCGTCGGTGTACGACCGCACGCACGTCGTCTTGTCGTCCTCTGCGTTCGCTCTGCCCGCCCAGGTCGTCATCGCAATGAGCACCGCGGGTGCCATCCACAATCGCTGCTTCTTCATAGGCATTCTGGTCTGGGAATCTTTCGACCGTCTGGATCCAACGTGAACGGCGTCGTGCAATTGGCTGCAGCAGGCTTGGGCGGAGCCGGCTTCGTCGGAGCGACTGAATTGCTGGCAGGGCCGGCTGGGGTCGTCGACTTCGGCGGCAAGCGAGTCGTGATCGGCGGCGACGCTGGGTGATCGCCGGGCGCGGGCTTGTCCACTGCAACGGTCAGCGCACCAGCGTCACCATCTGTCTTCGACGGTTGCGCGGATTGGATGGGGAGCGCAACTGCCGAGCCGGTCGTCTGGGCGCTTGCGAACGGCGGCGAGCTGTCTCCGACGTCGCTTCCGAGCGCCGTGTTATGACCCTGGCGATAGCTGTACGCAGCGAAGGCCGCCGCGCCCATCAAGCCGACGAAGGTCACGGTGATCGGGGCTATCCACACGATGCGCGAGAGAGCGCGGGGCTTCTCCTGCGTGCGTGGGTCCCTTCCCGTCGAGGCCCACGGATCCGCCGTCTGACCGCCGGCGGCGATCACGGGTGCCGAGACCACGGCGGACTGTGACATGGGTGACGGGGCAGAAGCTTTCGGCAACGAGACCGCCGCCCTTACCCCGCTCACGGTCGAGATTCGATCAACGAGCGGGAGCGTGCGCGGAGGACAAAACGGAGCAAGTGCGATCGCGATCTCGGCGACATGCTGGCACCGAGCTTCAAGCGCTTTCTCGAGACAGCGGGTCACGAGCGCATACACTTGCTCGGGCAAGTCTGCGCGAACTTGCTGGAGCGGGCGCGGCGAATCGATCATGATTTGAGATAGGAGCCCACCCATCGTGTCCGAGTTGAACGGGACAGCACCCGCGAGCAGCTGGTACATGATCACGCCGAGCGACCAAACATCCGTTCGGGCATCGACGTCCTTCGACGAGCGAATCTGCTCGGGCGACATGTAGAGCGGCGATCCCATCATCGACGCCGTCTTCGTGAGCTCCGCGCCGCCCTCACTCAAGGGACTGGCCTTCGAAATCCCGAAATCCAGAACCTTGACGATCGGAGAGCCGTCAGCTCGTCGCGCCAAGAAGAGGTTCGCGGGTTTCAGATCGCGGTGAACGATTCCGAGCGCATGCGCCTCCGCGAGGGCATCGCACGCTTGGATGACGTACTCGGCGACGTCGGCGATGGAAAGCGAGCCATGCCGTTCAAGCTCGCCCGCGAGATCGCTTCCATCGAGGAACTCCATCACGATGTACGGCGATCCGTTATCGAAGGTTCCCGTATCGCTGACGCGCGCGACGTGCTCGCTCTTCAACTTCACCACGGCGCGTGCCTCGCGCTGGAACCGCGCAAGCGCATCTTGGTTCGCGAACGCCTCGCGCAGCATGAACTTCAGTGCGACCTTTTGATCCAGCTGGAGGTGTGTGGCCGCGACAACGACGCCCATCCCGCCGACGCCAAGGACACGATCGACGCGATACTTCTGGGCGAGGATTTCCCCGACCTTTACCGGCGCCTCGTCCCCCTGCATCCCGCGCAGCTTCTCAAAAAATCATAGGCCTGGCAAGGGCCGGTCGACGCTGTCCTGCGGTGTAGTTCGCCGCTTGAGGACCGAGATGCGATATGACTTCCCGCCTTGATGTCGGGCTGTGTGTTCGGCAACCGACGTGTTTGTCTGCCCCAAAGTTGCAAGTCGAGAGAGGCTGCTCATGCTCATCGCGCTCATCCCCGGAGATGGAATCGGCAAGGACGTCACGCGCGAGGGGCGCCGCTTGCTCGAGCTGTACAAGGCGGAGAAAGGGCTCCCGTTCGATCTGTGGGAGCTCGATCTGGGCGCCGACCGCTTCTTGAAAGATGGCACCACGTTCCCGAAAGAGATCGCGGACCGCATCAAGAACGAGGCGCGTGCAGTGCTCCTTGGTGCGCTCGGCGATCCGCGTGTGCCCGGCCTGGAGCACGCGCGCGACATCCTCTTCGGCCTGCGCTTCGGGCTCGATCTCTACGCAAATGTCCGGCCGATCAAGGCTCTTTCGGATCGACTCGTGCCCATCAAGGGCAAGGGGAAGAAGGACGTGGACCTGGTCGTGTTCCGCGAGAACACCGAGGGCATCTACGTAGGCATGGGAGGACAGTTCAAGCGCGGCACACCGGACGAGATCGCGATCAACGAGGACGTGAACACGCGCAAGGGCGTGGAGCGCCTCATCCGCGCCGGCTTCGAGTACGCGAAGGCCCACGGCAAGAAGCGCGTGCACATGGCGGACAAGTCGAACGCGATGAAGCACGCGCACGAGCTCTGGTACCGCTGCTTCTTCGAGGTCGCAAAGGAGTACCCCGGCATCGAGGCGAAGCACGTCTACGTGGACGCGCTCTGCCTCTACCTGATCCAGGACCCCACGCAGTTCGACGTCATCGTCACCTGCAACCTGTTCGGCGACATCGTCACGGACCTTGGCGCGGCGCTGCAGGGCGGCCTGGGCATGGCGGCGAGCGCGAACTTGTTCGCTGCAGACGGCGAGCGCGTCGCCATGTTCGAGCCCGTGCACGGCTCCGCACCGCCGCTCGCAGGAAAAGATCTCGCGAACCCGATCGCCACGTTCCTCACCGTCGGAATGATGATGAGCTATCTGGGCTACGAAGAAGAAGAGGCGCGTATCGAGGGAGCCTGCGCCCGGGCCATCGACACCATGAAGTGCACGCGAGACGTAGGCGGCGAGCTAGGAACCCGCGCCGTCGCGGACGCCATCCTCGCGGACCTGAAAGACGAGCTCCGGTCCCTCACCCGCTAGCCAGCGGGCGCTCTGGGTGGGGATGTCGTTGGTTGTGGGAGTTATTTTCGAGGAGGGGCCAAAGTTCCAAACCATTGGGGGTCCATGGTTCGTCTACCCCCCCGCGTGGTGCTGCAGCGGAGGTGTCTCCGCTGGGTGGGGTCGATTTTCGGAACTTTCTGGAGGCCTTGCTGTCGGTCCCATCCGGCGGCCTGGAAAGGCCTGACGTTTGTGCGATGCTAGCTGTCTGGTGCTCGGGCGGGAAGCTGGCAGCCCCCTCGGGCGTACGTAGAAAGGTTGGAGGAAGCGGTCGCATGCGGATGAAGGTGTTCAACTTCGTAGTGCTTGGTGCGGTGGCGGCCCTGTGGGTTGCCAGCAGCACGCAGCGCGAGAAGCCCGTCATCTCCGAGGTGCACGCTGACGCCGTTCGCTCGCTCGAGCAGAACGTCTCCGACAACCCCGAGGACGCAGAGGCGGTCTCCAAGCTCGCGCAGGGGTACCTGGATGCGCACTCGCCCGGCCTCGCCATTGGCGTCATCGTGAACGCCCCTCCGCCTGTTCGCGCGCAACCCGGGGTCATGCACCTGTACGCCCGCGCCATGCTCGAAGAAGGGCGCTCGCAGGACGCGCTCGTCATGGAGAAGCGCGTCCTCGACCGCTGCGCCGAGGGCGCGCCCATCAAGCCTTGTTCCTCCTACCTGATCGCATCCGCCACTCGCCGCGTGGACATCCTCACCGAGCTTCAGAAGCTCGGCGTGGAAGACGCGCAGGCTCATCCCGAACAGAGCGAAATCGCCTACCACAACGCCACGCGCGATGTGGGCCTTGCGATTCGCTGACGAGAGCCTGCCACGCAACCCACGAACCGCCTCCGCTCGCGCAGCATCACCCGCGGTCGCTGATCTCAGGAGTCACTTGCAACAACGGACTGCTCTCGCGCTCGCCTGCGTGTTCGCCCTTGTGTCGAATGCATGTATGTTGCACTCAGACAAGCAGCCGCTACAGCGGCCTGCATCTGCGGTGGAGCCCGGCGTGGAGCCTGGTGCAAAAGCTCAAGGCCAGCAGGCCGCCACACCCAAGGGTCGGCCCTCGGGTGAGGACCCCGTCTCGCGCAGCCGCTATTTCTCCCCTCCGTTCGCGCTCGCCGTGGCGGAGGACGCGATCGTGCGTATCGTCGGCCCGGAGGCCACGTGCACCGGCACCCTCATCGAAGACGACCTGATCCTGACCGCGCACCACTGCGTCGTGGAGCGCACCGCCCAGGGCAACTTCACCACGCAGTCGCTTGCACCGAGCAAGCTCCGCATAGAGCTGGGCGGCGACTACCTGGCGTGGGGTCACGTGGGCGTGAAGTACGTCGTGGCTCCGCCGTGCGGCGAATCGGGCGGCGCGGGCGATGTCGCCGTGCTCGTGCTCACCCGCAAGCTCGTGGGCCTGTCGACCATGACCGCGCGTCTCGACACCGCGCCGAAGATCGGCGAGACGATCGACACGGTGGGCTTCGGCCGCTGCGCCTCGAGCGATGGCATTCGCCGCCACACGCGCGAAGGCGGACCCATCCGCGCCACCACGAGCGAGGCTGTCGTCGTGAACGCGTCGATCTGCCCCGGCGATTCGGGCGGTCCCGCGATCATCCGCGGCTCGAAGGAGATCATCGGCGTGGTGAGCATGAGCGCCATGGACGGCGACGAGCGCACGAAGGCGCCCAGCGTCATGGCCCGCATCGACGCGTTCCGCTCCGTGTTCGCCAATGCCCGCCTCATGGCGGACGGGCTCAGCCCTGCCGAGTTGCCGCCTCTCGAGTGCAAATAGGCGAGCCGATCCGTGTCATTCGGACACACTGACGTTCTGGGTAGAACCTAGTTAAGAATGCCTTCCAGGTTTCCGTACTGGATGAAAGGCAGGTAAGGTTCCACCTCGAAGGTCAAAGCCATGTGCGGAATCGTTGCTTACGTCGGAAGCCAGGACACTGCCCCCATCCTGGTGGAGGGGCTGCGCAAGCTCGAGTATCGCGGGTACGACTCCGCCGGTCTCGCCGTGCAAACGGGGCGCGGGATCGAGATCGTGCGCGCTGTTGGCAAGCTTGCCAATCTGGACGCAGCGCTCAGAAAGAGCCCGCTCCACGGGACCGTCGGCGTGGGCCACACGCGGTGGGCGACTCACGGCCGTCCGAGCGAGGCGAACGCGCACCCGCACGTGCATGGGCGCGTCGCGGTGGTGCACAACGGGATCATCGAGAACCACGTCGACCTCCGGCGTGAGCTCGAGTCGAAGGGCGTCCGCTTCCAGAGCGACACCGACACGGAGATCATCGCGGTGCTCGTAGAGGAGGCGCTGAAGGGCGGCGCGGCGGATCTCGCGCAGGCCGTTCGCAGGACCATCGGACAGGTGCGTGGCGCGTATGCCATCGCTGTTCTCTCGAGCGAGAAGCCCGAAGAGATCGTGGTCGCGAAGCAGGACTCACCGCTCGTGCTCGGCGTGGGTGAGGGCGAGTCGTTCGCCGCAAGCGACATCCCCGCGCTGCTTGCGTACACGCGCGACGTCATCCTTCTCGAGGACGGTGAGATGGCCGTGCTCCGCAAGGGCGGCGCAGAGATCACCAAGATCGACGGAACGCCCGTGAAGCGCGCGTCCAAGCGCATCGACTGGTCGCCGACGCAGGCAGAGAAGGGCGGCTACAAGCACTTCATGCTGAAGGAGATCTTCGAGCAGCCGCGCGCGATCGAGGACACGCTCCGTGGTCGCGTCGATCTCGAGAACGGTGACATCATCGCGCAGGAGATCGGCGTCACGCCGGAGCTCGCGAAGAAGATCACGCGCGTGTACTTCGTTGCATGCGGCACCAGCGCGCACGCAGCCATGGCCGGCCGCTACTGGGTCGAGCAGCTCGCGCGCATCCCGGCGCAGGTGGAGATCGGCAGCGAGGTCCGCTACCGCGAGCCCGTGTTCCTCCCCACGGATCTCGTCGTGGCCGTCAGCCAGAGCGGTGAAACGGCGGACACGCTTGCCGCCGTGAAGTCCGCGCGCTCCATGGGGGCGCACGTCGTTGCGGTCGCCAACGTCGTGGACAGCGCCATCCCGCGCGCTGCAGATGGTGCACTCTACACGCATGCTGGGCCCGAGATCGGCGTCGCATCCACCAAGTGCTTCACCACGCAGCTGGCTGCGCTCCTCATGCTTGCCGTGTATCTGGGCCGCCGTCGCGAGACCCTGCCGGTAGCCTCGGCCAAGCGCGTGCTCCAGGCGCTGTGGCAATCACCGTCGCTCATGCGCGACGTGCTCGAGACCGCGGAGGACGTGCGCCTCATCGCGCGTCGTCATCTGCGCGCGAAGGACATGCTCTTCCTTGGCCGCGGCACGGGCTACCCGATCGCGCTCGAGGGCGCGCTCAAGCTCAAGGAGATCTCCTACATCCACGCCGAGGGCTACGCCGCCGGAGAGATGAAGCACGGTCCCATCGCCCTCATCGACGAGGAGATGCCGGTCGTCGTGGTCTGCCCGAAGGACGTTCACTACGAGAAGACCTTCTCCAACATGCAGGAGGTCAAGGCGCGCGAGGGCCAGCTCATCGCGGTAGCGACCCAGGGCGACGTCGCCGTGCAGGAGCTCTGCGCACCCGACGGCGGCGCGCGTCCGTCGCGTCCGAGCATCCCGCCGGGCCACCAGAACGCACCGGACGTCATCTTCGTGCCCCCGGCCGAGCCCGAGGTCCTGCCGCTGCTGACGGTCATCCCCCTGCAACTACTTGCATACTACATGGCCGACCTGAAGGGCACCGACGTGGACCAGCCCCGCAACCTCGCGAAGACCGTCACGGTGGAGTAGCCCATCTCCACGTGCCCGTGCCCGTGCCCGTGCCCGATCGCTACGACCTCAGCTTGTCCACGATTCCGCTCGCCCTGCGGACCGCGGCGTCCTGCGTGCGCATGTTCTCCAGCGCCTTCGTGGCCGCTGCGGAGGCGATCTTCGTGGCGTCTGCTTGCAGCTTCTGGCTCTGACCCAGCGCCGTCACCATGACGCTCACGGCCTCGAGGGTGGTGGTCAGCTTGTGACCGCCGCGCGCCTGCTCCTGTGAGCTCTTCTCCACGTGCTGCGTGATGAGCCGGATCTTCTCCGCGCTCTTCATGATGAGCTCGGAGCCGCGTGCCTGCTGCGCAGTGGCGGCGGCGATCTGCTGCACCGTCTCCGCGATGCGGCCGATGGCGTCCGTGACCTGCTTGCTTCCCTTGGCCTGCTCCACCGTGGCGCGTGCAATGGCGCGCACCATGTTCGTGGACTTCGTGCTGCTCTCGAGGATCTTCTTCAGCGCGCGCTCGGCCTCGTTCGAGACCTCCACGCCGCGGTCGACGTTCTGCGCGCCGCGCTGCACGGCGGTGATCGCGCCCTTGGACTCCGCCTGGACCTTCTTGATGAGGTCCGTGATCTCGCGCGTGCTCGCGCCTGCGCGCTCTGCCAGATCCTTGATCTCGTCGGCCACGACGGCGAAGCCCTTGCCCTGCTCACCAGCCTGCGCGGCGATGATGGCGGCGTTGAGCGCGAGCAGGTTCGTCTGCTCCGCGACGTCGTCGATGACGTTCACGATCTGGCTGATTTCCTCGATGCGCGAGCCCAGGTTGCTGATGACCTGCACGGCCTCGTGCGAGCTCTCCTTGATGCGGTAGATCTCGCTGATGGTCTTCAGGATGGCCTCGGCGCCCTTCTCGGCGTCCAGGGACACTTCCTCGGAGAGGCGCGCGGTCTCGTTCGCGTTGGACTGCACCTGGTCGATAGACACGTCCATCTCGTTCATCGACGAGCTGGTCTCTTCCGCCGTCAGCGAGAGCGCGTCGACGTTGCGCGCGACCTCGCGCATGGAATGGGTCATCTCCTCGATGGAGCCCACCGTCTCGCGAACGCTGCCGCCGAGCTCGCCGGCGTGATCAGACACCTCGTTGGAGGATGCGCCCAGCTCACTCGCCTGCGAGCTGGACTCCGAGGTGTTGGTCGCAAGCAGGTTCAGCTGGGTGACCGCCGCGGCGAACGCCAGCGACAGCTCCTTCATCGCGCGCGAGGCCTCTTCTGCGGCAGCGGTCTGCGTCCCGAGCCCCTCCGCGATGGTCGCAAGGTGCGTGTCGAGCGCGGCCCGCGCCTCCTCGACGCGCTTCTTGGTGGCGATGGGATCGCCGACCCCGCCGAAGATGACGAAGCATGCGCCGATCAGGATCGGGGCAAGGACGGTGAGCGCGTACTCCTTGTTGACCGAGATCGCGATGTACGCGCCCACGAAAACAAGGACGATGCCGAAAAGGGCGAAGATCGAGCGGGGCTGCATGAACGACGCAGAGAGTACGTTTAGGCGGCGCCCTTCCGCAAGGAAGGAACGAGCCGCGTCCCCAAGGATTCGAGCCTCTCGGCAGTGGTCTTGCGCGCGACCTCGCTCTGGTCCATGCCGATGAATGCTCGGCCCATCTTCTTCGCGACGGCCAGCGTGGTGCCGCTGCCAGCGTACGGATCGAGCACGATTTCCCCTGGATTCGTGAGAGCCGCGAGCAGCCGCGTCAGCAGCGCCTCGGGCTTCTGGGACGGGTAACCGGTCCGCTCGCGCGAGACCGGGGCGATCACCCCGATGTCCCACACGTCTCCCATCGGAACCCCCGGTGTCTCCTCGGCCGTGCGCGTGGAGCGCGAGCGGCGGCCTGTCGCATCCACCTGCGCGCGCTGCTTCTGCGTACCCCACGTGGCGACCGTGGACGCCGCGAGCGGCTCGTACGGCGTGTTGAAGCGCGGCTTCGTCTTCGGATCCTTGCGATAGCGGAGCAGCACATCGTGCACGCGCTGGAAGTTCGGCGTCTTGCTCGGCCAGCGGCGGTAGCGCCAGATGATCTCGCTCGCGAACGCGTCGTCGCCGAAGATCTCGTCGCACAGCACCTTCACGTAGTGCGACGTCTTCGGGTCCACGTGGATCACCACGGAGCCCTCCTTCGCGAGCAAGCTGCGCAGAAGGACCAGCCGCTCACCGAGCGCGGAAAGGAAGTGGGCCTTGCCCTCCCACCGATCGTCGAACGCAGCGCGCTTGGTCCGGGTGATCTTCACGTCGCTGTCATCCGAGCGCTCGCGCTTCACGTGATGATGAACCCGGTTCGTGAGGAACGGCGGGTCCATGTACGCGAGCATCACGCGGTCCTTGTGCGTGCGATGCAGGCGCGAGAGCGCGGCGGTGTTGTCGCCGAACAGGTAGAGCCCTTCGCCGCACGACGTCGTGTACGTCGTGAGGGCCGCGTCTTCCTTCGCCTTCGGCAGCCGATGCCCGCTCTCCGGCGGACCGTCGTCGGGCCTCTTTTCAGCGTCGAAAATGGCCTCTTTTCCCTGAAACGAGAGGCGGACGCGCGTGTCTTCCATGCATGAAAATCGTATGGGACGCGCACAGCGCCGTACAACTTCGCGACTTCCGTAAGCGCTCCCCGAGGAGTGCTAAGAACTGGTCGACATGTCCGCTCCCAAGACGCGCGTCTTCTCCGGCATCCAGCCGTCGGGAGAGCTCCACATCGGCAACTGGCTGGGCGCCGTTCGCACGTGGAAGACGAAGGTCGAGGCGGGCACGGAGGACAACTTCTACTGCCTCGTGGATGCGCACGCGATCACGGTTCCCTACGAGCCCGCGGAGCTGCGTGAGCGCATCGACCTCATGGCCATGGACCTCTGCGCGTGCGGCGTTGATCCGGAGAAGTGCACGCTCTTCGTCCAGAGCGACGTACGCGAGCACATGGAGCTCGCGTGGTACCTCAGCACCGTCACGCCCATGGGCGACCTGTCGCGTATGACGCAATTCAAGGACAAGAGCGAAGGGAAGGACTCCGTCTCCGCCGCGCTCTTCACGTACCCGGTGCTGATGAGCGCAGACATCCTCCTCTACAAGGCCGAGGTCGTCCCCGTCGGCGACGACCAGTTGCAGCACCTGGAGCTTGTACGCGAGACCGTTCGACGCTGGAATTTCCGGTTCGGGAACATGTTCCCGGAGCCGCGGCCCGCGGCCGGTGCGGTGCGTATCATGGGGCTCGATGGCGAGGCGAAGATGAGCAAGTCGAAGGGCAACACCATCGCCGTCTTCGAGGACAAGGAGTCCGCGTGGAGCAAGCTGAAGGGCGCCTACACGGATCCGCAGCGCCTGAAGAAGAGCGATCCGGGCCGGCCGGAGATCTGCAACATCTTCACGATGCACACGCTGCTCTCCACGCAGGAGACCCAGGACGAAGTACGTGTAAACTGCACGGGTGGAAAGTGGGGCTGCTTCGACTGCAAGAAGGTCCTGCACGAACGCATGGACCACGAGCTCGTGCCGCTGCGCGCGAAGCGTGCGGAGCTCTCCACCGAGAAGATGCGTGAGGCGCTCGGCGACGGCGCATCGAAGGCGCGGCGCATCGCCCGCGAGACCCTCCGCGAGGTCCGCGAAGTGCTCGGCCTGGGCAGCCTGGCGAAGGGCGCCGAACAGTGAAGAGGCTCGTCGCGCTCCTTCCCCTCTTCGCCTTGCTCGCGGCCCTCGCGTTCGGCCTGTCGGGCTGCTCTCGTGCGCCGCCTGACGCCACGCCCGAGGGCGCGGTGCACCTCTTTCTGGATCGCATGGAGGCAGCGGCGAGCGGCGCGGTGCCCATGAGTGACGTCTACGCGCTGCTCGGTCCCACGACGCGCAAGAACCTCACGGACAGGGCGAGCCGCGCCGGCAAGATCCAGGGCCGTCGCATCGACCCATCGGACATGCTCGCGCCCGGCCGCTACGCGCTGAAGTTCCGGCCCAAGTCGATGACGTCGCGGCCCTCTGGCGAGACGGCCGTGGTGACGGTGGTCGGCTACGAGGCGAGCGAGACCGCGGAGGTCACGCTGGTGCGGGAAAACGGCGCCTACAAGGTGGAGCTGGACCTGCCCGAGGTGACGCCTCTGCCACAGCGAGGCACTCTTGGCGCAACGGGCCGGCCCGCGTCCTCCGGTAACCTGACGCCGTAGCTTGCCGCCGCACCCCTCGCGACTTACCTTGGGCGACGATGCCGGATGACCTCTACTCGGTGCTCGGGGTTCCGAAGACCTCCGACGCCGACACCATCAAGAAGGCGTACCGAAAGCTCGCCAAGGATTTGCACCCGGACAAGAACCCCGGAAACGCAGCGGCCGAGACGCGCTTCAAGAAGGTGAACCACGCCTTCGACGTGCTGCACGACGCGAAGAAGCGCGGCATCTACGACGAGTTCGGCGAAGACGGTCTGCGTGATGGTTTCGATGCGGACCGGGCGCGCCAGTACAAGTCGTGGCAGGGGCAGCAAGGTGCGGGCGGCGGCGGCGGTCGCGGGGCGCGGTCTGTGTCCTTCGAGGATCTCTTCGCTGGTCAGGGGCAGAACGGCGGCAGCAACTTCGAAGGCTTCGGTGACCTGTTCGGCGGACGCTCGCGGTCTCGCCGCGGTCCGCAGAAGGGCGCCGATGTCGAGGCCGAGCTCCAGATCGAGTTCGCGGCGGCAGTGAACGGCAGCACCATGGAGCTCTCCATCGGCGGGCGACCCGTCACGGTGCGCATTCCCGCGGGCGCCGACGAGGGCAGCCGCCTTCGCATTCCCGGACAGGGTGCACCATCGCAGAGCGGCGGTCCGCAGGGCGATCTGTTCCTCACGCTTCACGTGAGCGCGCACCCGCACTTCAAGCGCGACGGAGAGGATCTCCATCTCGATCTCCCTCTCACCGTGAAGGAGGCCTTCGCAGGCGGCAAGGTGCGCGTGCCCACGGTGGGCGGTTCCGTCCAGCTCAAGGTGCCGCCGGGGACACAGAGCGGGCACATGCTGCGCGTGCGCGGCAAAGGTGTGCACAAGAAGGATCGCGTTCCGGGCGATCTCTACGTGCACTTCCAGATCATGCTCCCGGAGTCGAAGGACCCGGAGCTCGCAAAGCTGATCGACGCGCTCGAGAAGTTCCAACCGGTCGACCCCCGCACCGGCATCGAGCTCTGATCCGCTGATATTTGCGGCCTATCGTGGGCATCGCGCAAAACATTGCGTGTTCGTAACTTTTGGGTCGCGCGCCACCAGACACTCCTCGTATGATGGTCTTCGTGCAGCGCGCTGGCCGGTTTTCGATCGTCGCTATTCCGTTCGCTGCGATCATCGCCTGTGGTGGCGGAGGCGTGGAGCCCGCCGTGCCCACCGCGGGCGCTTCCTCCGGATCGGTGAGCACAGCGATGCCGCCGCCCAGCGCGTCCTCCGCAGCTGGCACGGTTGACAAGAACGGGCCCGTGCAGATCGAGTGCGGCGACTTCCACACGTGCGCGATCATGCCCGACGCCACCGTACGCTGCTGGGGGCGCGACAAGGGCGGCCAGGTCGGCGACGGAGGCGGCGACGACAAGGTGCGGCCCACGCCAGTCCCCGGTGTGGCGAACGCCACGACCCTGGCGATCAGCGGCATGTACTCGTGTGCAGTGCTCGCCGACAAGTCGGTCACGTGCTGGGGCACGGGCTTCATCATGAACGACCGCGTGTCGCACGATCGTGAGAAGCCAGCGAAGGTCCGCAGCGTGGCCGGCGTGGTCGACCTCGCCGCGAGCGGCGACATGACGTGCAGCCTGGACACGGCGCACGCTGTCACATGCTGGGGCCTTCCACCCAGCGCGAAGGGCATGCATCCCGATACGGGCGGCGGCGCTGTCGAGAACCTCGAGGTCGCGGGCACGCACGGCTGCGTGCACATGAAGGACGGACACGTTCGCTGCTGGGGCGAGGGCGACTGGCAAGTGGGCGGCAAGCCTTCGCTCGCGCGACCGGCGCTGGAAGACGTACTCGAGCTGGTCACCGGAGACGCGTTTGGCTGCGCGTTCACGAAGAAGGGTGACGTGCGCTGCTGGGGCCGCAACGAGAGCGGGCAGCTCGGCATGGCCCCCGATCCAGACACGCACGAGGCGCTCGCCGTCGTACCTGGCGTCAGGGACGCACCGAATCTCGCAGCAGGCGAGTCGTCGGTCTGCGCGATCCACACCGATGGCACCGTGAGCTGCTGGGGTGGCAACGCCGATGGCGAGCTCGGCATCGGGCGCGTCAGCAACGACGAGCGCCCCACCAAGGTGCCCGGCCTGCGCAACGTCGATGAGCTCTGCATCGGCTCGGGCCACTCGTGTGCGCTCACGAAGAACCACGAGATGTTCTGCTGGGGCACGAACACCGCAGGTCAGCTCGGTGATGGTACGCGCGAGATGCGGCTCACCCCCACGCGCGTGCTGTTCTAGCGCCGTTTTTGCTTCTTCTTCGCGCGGCGCTGCTCTTTTTCGACGCGCTTGTCGACGACGCGCTTCTGCTTGTCGTCCTTGCCGCCGGCAGCCTTGGCCTTGAACGGCTTCGCGTCGGCGTTGTGTCCGCGACCGCGTCCGCCCTTGGGAGCGCCGCGGCCGTGGTTGCGTCCCCGTGACGGTGCGCCGCCGCGTTCAGTCGCGCCTTTGCGTGCGCCGCGCGCTTCGCCTGCGCTCGTGCTCTCGCCGCCAAGGCGCCGTGCGTAGATGGTGCGACGGATGAGCGAGACCTCCGTGATCTCGACCATCATCTCGTCGCCAAGGGAGATCGCATCACCGGAGCGGCTCGCGACCACGCGCAGGCCGTTGTCGTCGGGCTGGTATTCGCCGGCGCCAAGGTCGGCCAGACGGACGAGCACGTCGATGAACGGGGAGCCGATGGCAACGAACACGCCGCTGCCAACGACCGCGGTGAGGATGCCGGTCATGCGCTCGCCGATGCGGTCCTTCATGACGTACGCGCGGTACAGATCCGTCACGCCGCGCTCGACTTCCATCGAACGACGCTCTGCGACGGAGGCATCCAGCGCCGCCTTCGCAAGGGCCTCGCGCGCCGCGTCGCTGCGATCGATCCGCTGGCGCAGCAGGTACTGGTGCATGCCGCGGTGGACGACCAGGTCCGGATAGCGGCGAATGGGGGACGTGAAGTGCAGGTAGGCCTTCGACGCAAGGCCGAAGTGTCCCATGTTCTGCGGCTCGTACGTGGCCTGCTTCATGGAGCGAAGCAGCAGGCTGTTCAGCACCGACGACAGCTTGTGACCCGCGAAGCTCGCGAGCAGCGTCTGCAGGGTGCGCGGATCCTTCGTGGCCTCCACGTCGAAGGTCACGCCGAGCACCTCGCACATGGCCGCAAGGCGTCCGAGCTTCTGCTCGTCCGGCGGCAAGTGCACGCGGTAGATGGCGGGGACCTGCTTCTCTGTCATGAGCTCGGCGACGAGCTCGTTCGCAAGGAGCATGAGCTCCTCGATCAGCTCGTAGGCCTTCTTCATGCCCGGATCCTGCGTGCGCTTCTGCACGTCGGTCGGCAGACCATCGGGGCCCATCACGATCTTCGGCTCGGGAAGCTCGAAATCCAGCGCGCCGCGCTTCCGTCGCTTCGCCCGCAGCAGCTGCGACAGCTCGTAGGCGACCCGCAGGCCGTCCTTCATCTCCTCCGCCTTCGGCTGCGCCGGAGGAATCTCGGAGAAGCCGAGCGCGCGCGCCACGCCGCCGTAGGTGAGCTTGGCCTGGCTCTTCATGAAGCCGCGAATGAGCTTCGACTCGAGGACCTTGCCGCCCGCGTCGAGCGTCACGTCCACCGCGAGGCAGAGGCGGATCACGTCTGGCAGGAGCGAGCACAGGTTGGAGGACAGCGCGCGCGGGAGCATGGGGATCGCCCGCTCCGGCAGGTACACGCTGCAGCCGCGCGCCTGTGCCTCTTCGTCGATCTTGGTGCCGGGCTTCACGTAGGACGACACGTCCGCGATCGCGATGATCGCGTGGAAGCCTCCGTCTTGCGTGCGCTCGACCCAGACCGCGTCGTCATGATCGCGCGCGTCCTCCGGATCGATCGTGGGCAGCGGGTAGTGCGTGAGGTCCGTGCGACCTTCGAGCATCTCCTTCGGGACCTCCACGCCGTAGGCCTCTGCCTCGGCGACGGCCTCCTCGGAGTGGACCTCTTCGATCTGCGCCATCGCGAGGATCTTCGCGGCCTCGACCTTGAGATCGCCGGGGCGACCGAGCACCGCCTCGATCTGGCCGACAGGGTTTTCACCCGCGAAATCAGGCCAGCGCGTGACGCGGACAATCACGGCGTCGCCGTCGTTGCCGCTGTTGCCTTCGGGGCCGCGCGTGTCCACGTCGCTCGTGAGATCGATGGGACCGCGCACGCGCGTGTCGTCGGGCTCGAGCCACGTGGAGCGGCCCTTGCGACGGAGCACGCCAGCGACCCGCTTCAATCCACGAGAGACGATCTTGATGATGGCGCCTTCGAGGCCGCGCGCGGATTTCGCGACGAGCTCGATCTCGACGGTGTCGCCTTGCATGGCGCCGCCAATGCCCTCCTCGGGAATGAACGCGTCCTCGCCCGGGTGATCCGGACTGGACACGAAGCCGAAGCCGCGCGCGTTCACGGAGAGCGTTCCGATGCGGACGTCGCCGCGCTGCGCCTGGTTCTTCGGGCCCTTGGGCTGGGGTACGGTTGCCCGCTGCTCGGCTGAACGTTGCTCGGCGCGCGGGCTCGGGATGAGGATGGGGATCCCTTTCCTGGGCTTGTCGCTGCCTTGTCCGGATGCTTCCGAGCGATCTTCGACACGGGTCACGCCGGGCCGGTCGCGGCGGTGCTTCTCCTGGCGCAGCGTGATCTTGTTGCCGGGGCGAGGCACCACCGTGCCGTCGTAGGCGAGGTCGTCGAGGAGGCGCTCGAAGCCGATCATCATCGATGCCGGAACGTCCAGCTTTTCGGCCAGCTCGTGCGTGTGCATCGGGCGGTCTTCGCGTGCGAGGAGCGCGAGGACGTCGCGCTTGAGAGGGAGGCGTTTTCCCATGTCGGTATCGACATACGCGAGTTTTTGCTCGCTTGGTTGGGAATACGCAGGGCCGTCGGCCCGTGTAGAATCAGAGATTGTCTTGGTCATGAAAAAAGCTCATTTCGTGTTGGCGCTGGCCTTCCTGGCCGCGCTCGTGGGGCTCGTGGTTTCGAGCCTGCTCTTTGTGGATTACGTCCGGCCTTCGCCGGTGTTCTGCGAGGAGTCGGGCTGTGATGCCGTGAAGCACACGATCTTCGCGCGCCCTTTGGGTATCCCGCTGCCCGGCTTCGGCATGCTCGCGTTCGCGTCGCTTGCCGTCCTCGCCGTGTTGCGCGGCGTGTGGGTGAGACGCATATCGCTCGCCCTCGCCGCCTCGATGGGCCTCTTCGCCGCGCTCTTGCTCGGCGTTCAGAAGCTCATGGGTTCATATTGTCCGTTCTGTGTGGTGACGGACGTCGCCGCGATCGTCTCGCTGTTCGCAGTCGCCGCGCGGGTGTGGGTCTCAATCGACCTACCGCGCAGCATGGTGCTCTCCACTTCGTCCGCCATCACGACCGCGCTTGCGGTCATGATTCCGGTGGGAGTTGGGTTTGCCAAGGCGCCAAGGCCGCCGGTGCCCATAGGTCTTCCCGACCCGATTGCAAAAGAGATCGCGGACACGCCCAGAGGCCAGGTGTCCGTCGTAGATTTCGTAGATTTCGAGTGTCCGTTCTGTCGGGCGACTCACGCCGCCATGGAGCCTGTGAGGGCTTTGCACCAGTCCCAGCTCCGCATCGTGCGGAAGCAGGTCCCCCTGCGCATGCATCCTCATGCTCGCGACGCAGCCAAAGCTGCTTGTTGCGCTGAGGAGCTTGGTCACGGAGATGATTTTGCGCAAGCACTATTTTCCACGCCCGTGGACAAGCTCACGCCCGATGAGTGCGAAACGTTGGCCAAATCGATGGGAATCGACGCCGACAAATATCACGCATGCATGCAGTCTACACGCGTCGAAGATCGCCTGAAAGCGGACACGGACACGTTCAAGATGGTCCACGGTCATGGCCTTCCCACGATCTGGATCCACGACGAGGAGCTCAAGGGCGAGCAGAGCACGCAGGAGCTCGAGGACGCCGTCAAGCGCGCCCTTGTGCGTCGAGGCACGTGACGAGCTTCGCGACGCTCGCGATCGGTGCGCGCTTCGGAGCCTAAACGGCGATGCGTGCGGCGCGCGAGGCGGGTGTGCGGCCCATCTCGGCGAGCTTGCGATAGAGCGTCGCGCGTCCGATGCCCAGCATGCGCGCGGCCTGACTGACCTGACCCTTGGTGATGGAGAGCGCGCAGTCGATCGCACGCTTCTCGATCTCGTCGAGCGTGGGCAGACGCGTGAGCCCTAGCGCCACGCCCTGGAACGTGCACGCCTCCAGGATTCGATCCGCCGCCTCCGACACGCGCCGCTGCTCTGCGGGCTTGGTCATGTAGTCCACGACGCCAAGGCGCATCGCCGTCACGATCGACTCCACGTTTGCGTCCGACGACATCACGACGATGGGCAGGTCCCCGCGGTCCTTTCGAAGGCGTGCGAGGAGCTCCAGCGCGGCATCGGGGCCGTTCTTGTCGCTGCCGTTTCGCTCGCGATCGGAGAGCGGATCGATCATCAACGCGTCGACTCCAGCCAGCTTCGCGGGTAGCTCGCTGCTCTTCGCGAGCTCGATCACGCGGTGCCCGCGCGACTCGAACACCCGACCCGTGGTCCTACGCCATGCGGGGTCGGAATCCACTACTGCGATCGTCTTGGGGTCTTGTTGGGGGATCACACAACGTTCGTACCCAGACCGTCCCGCGATAAGGCGTAATTTCCCGTAATCTCAATTTGGGAGCATTTCGATTTGCTCCAAGGTTGTCCACACCTTGCGGCAAAGGGCATGTGCGCGGCTCCTCTTGCGTCGCCAGGGCCCTTGAAGCGAACGAGCGACGCTTGCCGTCTGTTGCTCGCTGCCGCCAGTGGTCCCCGGATACGCCGGGTACTGTCCCGTTGCCACGGCGCGATTGATACGTAGATTCGAGCCTGGGACGGCGACATCCCGCACCAGTGCTAGGATTTCGCCCGGAACCCCCATGAAGAAACTTCCATTGCTCCTGTCGGCCCTGTTCTTTGGCGGTGTTGCGATGGTCGGCTGCGGCGGTAACGAGGTCGTTCGCGGCCCGGCATCCGACTCCGCTGCCCTCTCCACCAGCATCGACAAGGAAGACATCCAGCGGATGCTTTCCGAGAACCTGAACAACCTGCGCGCGGCCCCCATCATGAACACGTGGCGCACGGGGCCCAGGCCCAACGTCTCGGTGTTCCCGTTCCAGAACAGCACATCGGAGCACATCGACTCCCAGCTCGACGCGATCCTGGGTGAGGCGGAGACGTGGCTCATCGACTCGCAGGTCGTGGAGCTCATCGCGCGCGATCGTCAGGGCGAGATGATCAACGAGGTGAAGACGCAGCACACCGACGCGTTCGATCCCAGCACCGTCGCGAAGTACGGCAAGCAGATGGGCATCAAGTACGCGCTCACCGGCAAGGTGCAGGCGAACGACGAGCGCTCCGAGGACATGCGCCGCGTGCAGTACTTCTTCTTCATGCGCATCATCGACGTGGAGACCTCCGCGATCAAATGGCAGCACAAGGCCTACGTCACGAAGGCCATCAAGTAGAAATATGCGGCAGCTGTCTCTCGCCTCTCGCGCGCTCTTTTTCGCGATCGCGTGCGGCAGCCTCTGGATCTCCGGGTGCGCCGGGCACGAGGCGCGCACCGCGAACATGAGGACCGCGCTCGACGTGGGCGACGCGAAGGGCGCCATTGCGTCGCTGAACCAGGAGCTGGACGTCAAGTCGGACAAGGACCTGCCGGCAAAGCTGGAAGGTGACAACGCGCTGCTCGTGCTGGACCGCGCGAGCGTGCAGCAGTCCATCGCCGCGTTCGATCTCTCGAAGCACGATTTCGAGGCGTCCGACAAGGCGATCGACATGCTCGACCTGGCGCACAACGCGAGCGACTCGATCGGCAAGTACATCTATTCGGACTCCTCGGGCCGCTACCAGGCGCCGCCGTACGAGAAGCTCCTCATCAACACGCTGAACATCGTCAACTACCTGGAGACGCACGATCTGGGCGGCGCGCTGGTCGAGGCGCGACGCCTCTCCGTGATGCAGAAGTATTTCAGGGACTCGCTCGGCGAAGGTGACAACGCCATCCTTGGCATCGGCTCGTTGCTGGCTGGGTTCGCGTTCGAGAAGAACGGCGACACGGACGAGGCGCTCCGTTACTACGACGAGGCTCTGCGCTTCTCCGGAAAGATGTCGCTCGCAGAGCCCGTGCGCAGACTGCTTGCGCAGAGCAGCTACACGAGCCCGCGCCTCAAGGAGGCCGCGGCGGCCGCTGGCGACGACAAGGTGGACACGGAGAACACGGCGGAGATCCTCTTCGTCGTTGGCTACGGGCGCGTGCCGCACAAGGTCCCCGAGCGCATTCCGATCGGCCTGGCGCTCACGCTCGTCGCGGGAGACATCAGCGCGGGCGATCGCGCGATGGCGCTCCAGCTGGAGGCGCAGGGCCTGGTCACATGGGTGAACTTTCCGTCGCTCGCTCCTTCACGCGGCGAGGGCGCCACGCCCGTGTGCCGCCTCGACGGTGGGTTCTTGCAGCTGGAGCAAGCCGTTGACGTTGCCGGTGAGGTCCGCAAGGAGTGGCACAAGATCGAGGGCAAGGTGATCCTCTCGGCGATCACCAGGCTCATCGCGCGCTTTGCGGTGGGCCAGGGCATCCAGGCCGCGGCGGGCAGGGACAGCGCGCTCGGCCTCATTGGCTCGCTCGCAACGCAGGCCACGCTCACGGCGCTCGATACGCCAGACACACGCAGCTGGGAGACCCTGCCCGCGCAGATCGCGGTCGCGCGCGTGCGCGTCCCCGCAGGCAAGCACACCATCGACCTTGAGTCGCGGGGGTGGACCCGCCGGCAGGAGCTCGATCTGAAGCCAAAGGGCTGGGCCGTGGTCTCGCTCTGGGGTCTGCGCTGAGGACAAGACCCTTCGTGATCTCTGCGCGAAGCGCGTGAGCGGGCAAAACTTGTGAGGGGGTCGCGCGTCCATGAGGGATGCACCTCCGCATCCTGAACCCGTGTCCGATGAAGTGGGATGAGCTCACGGGTGACGGCGCCCTCCGCGCCTGCGAGAAGTGCCACAAGAACGTGACCGATCTGACGGGGCGGAGCGAGGAGAGCGCGCTCGCCTACGTCCGCGCGGCCCAAGCGCGTGGTCAGCGGGTGTGTGGGCGCGCAGAGGTGCGGGAGGGGAGATTGGTATTCGTCGCGGCCGCCGCTGTGCTGCTGGCCGGGGTGGCGAGCGTTGCTGGATGCTCCGCAGAGCCGGGCGGTCCGGGTGCGACCGGAGAAGAGCAGACGCCATCGTCGCCGGCAGCTGCGTCCACCCCCACGCCTGAGTGCGAGGGCGGCGCGTGCGACTACATGTTGGGTGACGTCCAGCTCGTGCAGTGACCTACCGCTTTGGCGCGCGGCGGTCGCGTCTTGCGTCGGGTTGCTTCGCCTCGGCTCGATGGCCCACCGTTCGCGTGGTGTCTCGTGGCTTCTTCGGTTCGCTCAGCTGACCCACGAAGAGCGTGTAGGCGCGGCCTCCGCGCCCGTGCTCGGACACGCGCTCCTCACGCGTCATGAACCCCGCGGACTTCATGCGCGACATGAACCGCGCATCTGGACCACCCGACCACACCACGAGCACGCCCCTCGGCGTGAGCGCGGTCTTCGCGATCGCGACTCCGCGCTCGGAGTAGAGCTGGGCGTTCTTCGTGCGCACCAGCGTGGTGGGCGCATTGTCGATGTCGAGCAGCAGCGCATCGAAGCGGCCCACGGAGCGGCGCATCACCTCGACGGCGTCATCCGTCACCACGGTCACGCGCTTGTCCTTCAGCGTGTTACCCGCCAGATGCGCGAGCGGCCCCTTCACCCACGTCACCACCTGGGGCACCAGCTCCGCGACGACCACGTCCACGCCCTTGGGAAACGCATCCAGCGTGGCGCGCAACGTGTAGCCCAGCCCGAGACCACCGATGAACACGCGCGGGCGCTCCACCTTGCTCCCGACTGCCTCTGCCGCGAGCACCGCCATCTTCTCCTCGGACGAGTGCGCGCGCGAGGCCATGAGCTCCGCGCCGTTCATGCGGATCGCGAACTCCTCGCCGCGCCGCACGAGGGTCAGCTCACCACCACCAGGAACGGCCGCGCGATCGAGGGTCTGCCAGGGAATCACGCCGCCCGGCTTAGCATCCGGGAGCACAGGTGCGCCATGACCCAGCCCGGCACCGCCAGAAACAGCGAAAGCCGCACCAGAAGGAGCGCCGCCATCGCCGCGATCGCCGGGGCCTTCGCCAGTGATCCGGCGCCCAGCACCACCAGGGCTGCATCGCCGCGCCCGCACACCTCTGAGAGCGCAACGTGGAGGAGCGTCAGGACGATGACTGTAATGTACACGCGTTTCGGCAGGAGATTCTTCACGAGCGGCCTCCATGGGCGGTGAGCATGGCGAACATGATGGCGTCGCCCACGGGCCCCCCGGAGACGAAGTGCCTGGCTCCCCCGCCGTCGCGCGGCGCGCCGAAGACATGCGCGGTGGCGTAGAGCGCGCGGAAGCGGGACTCGTCCTTGGCGATGCGCGCGCCGGAGAGCGAGAAGCCCGTGGCCGTCACGCCGTAGCCCAGGAGCACGGGGCCCGAGTCGATGTCGCCGTCGCCCTCGGCCCCACGCGGGTACTCACGCACCAGGCCGAACCCGCCGTGCACGTCCGTGTTGCGAGCGACCGCTTGATCGAGCTCCTTCGCGCGGCGCTCGTCCGCGAACGACATGAAGTACGCCGCCAGCGCGGTGCCCGAGGCACGCGGTGCATCCACCGGTTCGCCGGTTCCGGTTGCTACGCGCTGGTAGAGCATGCCCGAGAACGGATCCGTGTATTTTGCATCCAGTGCAGCAAAGACCTTCGCGAGCACGCGCTTGTGATCCTTCTGCGTGGCCCGATCGTAGAGGCCGATGGCCCCGAAGAGAGCCGTGTTGTCGATCGGGAAGATCTCCCCGTGGTACGACTCCACCAGGCCGAGCGGCGCGCGGTCCAGCCTGCGCACGAGCGACGCGGTGATGCGGTCGTTCAACGCCGCGTGCTTGTTGACCGGCCACACGAAGCGCTCGAGCGAGAGGAGCAGGTCCAGATAGCCCAGGTACGCCGCGTGGCCGTGGTCGCTGTCGAGCGCTCCGATCGGGTCGGAGCCCCACGCCTCCACCTCGAACGCCTTGGAGGCGGGCGTGAGGATCTGGTCCACGGCGGCCTCCACGAGCGGCTTGTACTCGTCGGCCTTCTCCGGGTGCTCCTCCGCCATCTGCGCAAACCCCATGCCCGCCATCATGTACGAGGCGAACATCCACTCGCCGTCGAAGCGACCCGACGACGTGCCGAAGCGACCACGCTGGAGCTTGCCGCCGCCGAGCCACTCCTTGCACCCCTCCGCGAGTGCGCTCTGCTGTTCCAGATCGCCGTCGAAGTAGCCAGGTGCATCACGGCCCGCGAACCGCCCGGGGAAGAACGCAGTCGTCACCACGAACGCCACGAAGGCCACCGTGCGCCGGACGCGCGGCGTCGACCATCGGGCACCGAGCCGAAGCAGCCGGCGAAACCGGATCTCGTGCAGAAGCGGAAGCGGCGTCGATTGCATGCCCTACTCATCCCTCACGCTGGCCACGAGTTCCACCGTGCTCCTGGCGAGCGGCCACGGACCGGCATCGAGCGGTCGAGATGCCACAGTGGCGCGCGGCCTCCAGGGCCTCGTTCTGCCCTGTTTGTGGTACGTAGCTCCCATGCGGCAGTACCTGGATTTGCTCCAGCACATCTTGGACGACGGCGTCGCCCGCGACGACCGCACCGGCACCGGCACCATCGGCGTGTTCGGTCATCAGATGCGCTTCGATCTGCGCAAGGGCTTCCCGCTCGTCACCACGAAGAAGGTGCACCTGCGCTCGATCATCGTGGAGCTCTTGTGGTTCCTCTCCGGTGACACCAGCGCGACCTCGCTGCAGAAGCAGAACGTCCGCATCTGGAACGACTGGTCCACCGCCGAGCAGACCGCGCGTTTCGGCCGCAAAGAGGGAGACCTGGGGCCCGTCTACGGTCATCAGTGGCGGAACTTCGGCGCCACGAAGCAGGCAGACGGCACCTACGCGAACGACGGCGTCGACCAGATCAAGAACGTGCTCCGCCAGCTGCGCGAGACTCCCACCTCGCGCCGCATCATCGTGTCGGGGTGGCACCCCAAGGAAGCAGAGGAGGTCGCGCTGCCGCCCTGCCACACCATGTTCCAGTTCCACGTCGCAGAGGGTCGCCTCTCCTGTCAGCTCTATCAGCGGAGCGCGGACGTGTTCCTGGGCGTGCCCTTCAACATCGCGAGCTACGCGCTGCTCACCATGATGCTCGCGCAGGTCACCGGCCTCACCGCACACGAGTTCGTCCATACGTTCGGCGATGCGCACCTCTACAGGAACCACCTGGAGCAGGCGCGCCTCCAGCTCACGCGCGAGCCGCGCGCGCTCCCCGTGATGAAGCTCAACGCGGAGCGGAAGGATCTCTTCGCGTTCGAGCCCGGCGACTTCACGCTCGAAGGCTACGACCCGCACCCGCACATCGCCGCGGAGGTGTCGGTATGACGGTCTCCCTGATCTCGGCCATGTCGAAGAACCGCGTCATTGGCAAGGGCGGCACGCTGCCGTGGGATGTGCCGGAGGACATGAAGTTCTTCATGCGCACAACGCTGGGGCATGCTGTCATCATGGGTCGCAAGACGTACGACTCCATGGGCAAGCCGTTGCCCCGCCGGCGGAACATCGTCGTCACGCGCAGCGCCGACTTCCAGGCAGAAGGCACGGAGGTGGCGCGCACCGTGCAGGAGGCCATCGCGCTGGCGAAGACCACAGACCCAGAGCCGTTCGTGATCGGTGGCGCGGAGATCTACAGGGCGGCGCTGCCTCTCGCCCAAAGAATGTACATTACATATATTCCCGTCGTGATCGATGCAGGTGACACCTTCTTCCCCGAGTTCGAGGCTGGGCCCAGCGCCTGGCGCGAGGTCGCTCGGCGTCGCGGAGAGACAGAAGGTGTGGAGTTCGTCACCTACGAGAGGTAGAAACGCCGTGGTGAACGGAGCCCCGGGAAGTCGACATGGCGCAGCGTGGCTGCGCGGAGCCCTGTTCTCGAGCATGCTCGTGCTCGCCGGGTTTTCGGTTGCGGCATGTCGATCGAAGGATCCACCGAACCGTCCCGTGGATCTCTGTACCGACTCGTGCGCGAAGAAGGCCGTCCGCCAGTGCTCCGGGGACGAATGCAATCGCGGTTGCCAGTTCATCCTGGACCGCCTTGCGGAGGGGCAGGGCGAGAACGTGATCTCCTGCGTGGCCGCGCGCGAGACCCGCTGCGGGGATCCTGTCTGGGCAGACTGCGCCGCGCGCATCGGGCTCCACGCGGATGGTGGGCCGCCTGCGCCGCCGCCCCCGACAGAAGAGTGGGAGTAGACACGCATGATCGTCAGGTTGACGGACGACTACAATCGCGAGCTGACGTTCGGCACTGCACCCAAGCGCGTCGTTTCGCTTGTCCCGAGCGAGACGCTGACGCTGTTCGATCTGGGCTGCGGTGGCGCGATCGTTGGTCGCACCGACTATTGCGAGCTACCGGCGGACGGAGTCGCAACGATCCCCGCCATGGGTGGGACCAAGAATCCGCGCGTCGCCGACATCATCGCGCTCGAGCCAGATCTGGTGATCGCGAACCAGGAAGAGAACACGAAGGGCGATCTCGAGAAGCTCGCGCAGGCAGGCGTGCGTGTCTTCATCTCGTTCCCACGCCGCGTGGCGGAGGGGATCGCGCACATGGGGCGCCTCGCGAAGATCTTCCACGTCACGGAAGACGCGGCCGTGAAGGAGCTCCTGCGTCGCGGCTACCACGCGATCCGTGAAGCCGAGGCGGCGCGCGACGAGCGGAACAAGGTCGGCGGGCCCGTTCGCGTGTTCTGTCCGATCTGGATGAAGCCGCTCATGACCATCCACGGGGACACGTTCATCAGCGACATGATCGCGCTCTCGGGCGGCGTCAACGTCTTCGCCGATCGCGAGCGACGCTATCCGCTCGCCGCGGACCTGGGCCGCCTCGCCCCGCTCGCCGCAGATGGCAAGGACACGCGCTATCCGCGCATCACCGACGAAGAGGTCATCGCGCGCGCGCCGGAGCTCGTACTCCTGCCGAACGAACCGCACCCCTTCACCGATGCCGACGCTGCCGTGTTTCGCGCCATGCCCATCCCGGCCGCCGCGCGCGGTGCCGTGGTCATGACGGACGGCAAGGATCTCTCCTGGTACGGCTCGCGAAGCGTGGACGGCATCGGACGCGTCCGCGCGCTTCTCTCGCAGAAACCAAGCTGAGTCAGCCTTCAGGGATTCAGGGGACGGTCTTGTGAATCACGATCGGATCGCCGAGCGGCCCCGGCCCGCTGCCCGTGAGCACCACGAACGTGACGTTGGCGCCGTCCGGCTCGTTCGACTGGAACGACACGGAGCGAACGCCCACCGCATACGGGCTCACCAGCAGCGTGCCCACGTCGTCACCAGGCGCGACCACGGTGCCACGCGTCGCAGGTGGAGGCGTCGTGGGCAGGAACGTGTCGCCTGCGAGGCTCACGAGACCCGCGCTGGAGATCCATGTGGGCATCGCGTCCTGGCCGTTGGCGCCGGAGAGCACGATGATGACTCCGCCCGCCTTGGTGAACTGAAGGAGCGCCGCCGCATCGTTCGCGCCGTCGATGGCGGCCTGCGCAAGCGGCAGTGCGCCTTGATCGTGCACGAGGATGACGTCGAACTTCGCCTCGAGGCCCGGCACCGAGAGGTCGACCGCCTTGTTCGACACCGTGTACTTCACAGCGGCGCGTCCGCGCGCCACAGCGGACGCGTTGATGACGTTCTTGGCGGCCGTGACGGCGCCTGCGGTCGCATACTGTTCGTACGAGAGGAGACGTAGCGGGTTCGTCGAAGGGATGAACGTTGCGTTGGCGAGCAACCTGCCGGGCGTGGTGCTGACGATGGCGCCCGTGAAATCATGGCCGATCAGCACGATGTCGCCTGGTGTGGAGCCCTGGCAGATGCCCATGGTGCAGATGCCGGACGCGCACGACTTGCCGCACACGCCGCAGTTTGCCGGGTCGTTCTGGAGGTCGACGCACGTGCCGAGACACTCGTCGGGGAACAGCGGATCCGTGCAGAACGGACCGCACGCAAATCCGCCGTCGGAGGGGGAGCACACGTGGTTCACGCCGACGCACTGGATGTTGCACGCGCCGCAGTGCGCCGCGGTGTTGAACGGGGGAACGCAGGCGTCACTGACATTGCCGTCGCCCGGGCTTCCGTCCAGCTGGCTGCCGTCGCCGCCCTGTCCGTCCGTGCTCTGACCGTCGCCGAGCTGCCCATCACCGAGCTGCCCATCACCGAGCTGCCCGTCACCAAGCGCGCCGTCGTTGGGCTTCTGGCCGTCAAGAGAGCCGTCGATGGGCCCGCCGCAGACGCCGGTGCCACACGCGATCCCGTTCTTGCAGGAATTGCCGCATGCCCCGCAGTTGCCGATATCGGACGAGAGGTCGACGCACTCGCCGGGCGAGCACGCAGTGAGGTTCTGCCCGCACTCACCGCCGACAAGTGAGTTGGCCGCGTCGCACGCAACGAAGAGGAACACGAAGGCGAGCGCGAACCCGAACGCGAGTCCCGTCCGCAACGGTCGCCTGGTCTGCTTCACGGAGGGCGACTGCTTCAAGGCGTGCCTCCCGGCTGCTTCTCGGCGGACGACTGCGGTGTGAGCACGTTCGCCTTCGCACGGGAGCGCGTGACGAAGAACTCCACGCGTCGGTTTGCCTGCTCTGCCTTCACGGTCTCGACCTTGAGGTGCGTCTTGCCGAAGGCCTGCGCCGTGACGCGCGCCTGGTCCACGCCGTACTGGATGAGCAGGCGTCTCACGCTCTCTGCGCGCTCGCGCGACAGGTAGAGGTTGTGATCTTCGCTGCCGACCGCGTCAGCATGACCTTGGATGTTGATCTCGAGGACGTCAGGGTTCGCGATGATGAACCGCGCCACGCGCTCGACGACCGACCACGAAACGTGGCGCACGCGCGGGCTGTCTGTGTCGAACAAGATCACTTCGTCCAGGACAATCTTGTCACCTTCCATGTGCACATGCTCGTCGCCAGCCGGACAGCCGTTGGTTTTCGGATCCGCTGTGCGTACGCCTGGGACATCGGGGCACGCGTCCTCGTCGTCGTACACGGCGTCGGTGTCGCGGTCCGGGCGCGGGCAGCCGTTGGTCTTCGGGTCCGTCGTGCGCACACCTGGGACCGACGGGCAGGCATCCTCGTTGTCGTAGACGCCGTCGCCGTCCGAGTCCTTGCGCGGGCAGCCGTTGGTGCGCGGGTCGTCGGTGCGCACGCCGGGGACGTCGGGGCACGCGTCCTCGTCGTCGAACACGGTGTCATGATCGCGGTCCCCGCGGTTCTTCGCGG
The DNA here is from genome assembly GCA_038230375.1 of Polyangiales bacterium. Classification (GTDB taxonomy): domain Bacteria; phylum Myxococcota_A; class Polyangia; order Polyangiales; family Polyangiaceae; genus JANXLV01. Next base: position 30,401 of record JBBRNJ010000055.1, read on the forward strand.
GCGGGCAGCCGTTCGTCTTCGGGTCGGGCGTGCGGATGCCGGGGACGTCGGGGCACGCGTCCTCGTCGTCGAAGATGCCATCCTTGTCGCGGTCACCACGCTTCGGGGCGATGGGCGAGCGACCCAGGCCAAAGGCGACGCCGACAGAGAGCATGTGCGCGTCGTCGGGGCGGAGCTGGTCTCCGGGCTGGACGATTTGCGTGTATCCTACATACGGTCCGACGTCGAAGCGACCGTCGTTGACGCGGAAGTCGTAACCGACGCGCGCGCCGAACGCGAAGCGGAAGAGGTTGCCGGTCTCGGTGCCTCCGCCCCATGCGTCGACCCAGATGCCAGAGTCGCGCGAGCCGCCCATGGGGTGCACACGAAGACCAAGGCCTCCGTAGCCCGCGGTGCCAAGCGCCTGCTGCGCGAGCTTGGGATCGAGCGGCGGGCTGCCCTTCGAGAGAAGCACGCCACCGACGATGACCTCGCCGCCCAGATAGCGACCGAACGGCACCTCGAGCGCGAAGCCACCCTCGCCGCCGAACCCGAACTCGCGGTCCTGCGGCTTGCCCACCGCGTGTGCACCACCGGCGTTGCCATGGAAGAGGAGCTCGTCGGCCCGGGCGTCGCCAGAAGCGGACAGCACCGACACCACCGCCAACATCGCAAGCGCGCGCGCACCCTTTCCCACGAATTGAAGGATACGGGCTCCGGCGGCGGAATGTTAAGTTACCGACGCTAGGGCCGTGGGTCGTTCGCCAGCAGGGCAAAAACGGCGTGGTCCAACCACCGAGCATGGCAACGCTCCGCCTCTCGCGCGATGCCCTCGAAGCGGAAGCCGAGCCTGCGAATGACAGCGAGCGAGGCGTGGTTGTCCGTTGCGGCGGCGACGCGGACGCGGTGCGCGCGCATGGGACCGAACGTCCAGTTCAGCAGCGCCCGCGACGCCTCCGTCATGTAGCCGCGGCCCGTCGTGTCCACCCGCAGCCAGTAGCCGAGCTCCGCGCTCTCGTGCAGATGCGCGATCGACTCCAGTCCGACCACGCCCAGGAACTGACGCGAGCCCCGATCGCGAATGGCAAAACGGCAGGCGCGCGCCGCGTCCCAGTCTGCGGCGCTCGCCTCGCCGTAGCGGAAGCTCGCGTCCAGGTCTGCGTTGAAGGGCACCCACGGAAGCCACGGCTCCAGGTGCGCACGCGACATCTCCACGGCGTTCCACATGTCGCGCGCGTCGGAGCCGTCGACAGGGGACAGGAGCAGGCGCTCGGTGGTGAGCGGCCGCGTCTTCAGCTCATTGCGAGGCGCAATCACGAGCATCGACAGGAGCGTAGCAAACTCCTGTGCGCCTCGTGCTTGCAGAGCACGTGGGTCAGCGGATCTTGCGGACCGTGTCTGGATAGGCGGAGACGATCGCCTTCTCCGGACGCTCGACCGCTTCGAGCGGGCTCGTCACGAGATCACGGCCGCCGCTCGCGAAGTAGATCGCCTCGCCCACGTTCGGCTCGCCCATGTTCGGGACGATCGCGCCGTTCATGAAGAACTTGAGCCCGCCCTGCATGCGACGGCGAAGCGCCAGGTGGCCCTGGATGAAGTCACCGGAGCGACGGTCGCGCACGGCGATGCAGAAACCATCCCTGAAATGATACTCGGTGTTCTTCGTCACGTAGACGCGGTGGCGCCGGCGCTCCGGACCCTGATGCATTTCTTCGTTGGACGGACTGCTGACGGCGAGTGCTCCCATGCGCACATCGTCCTACGTGGGACGGCGGCGGCCAAGTTTCTGGCCAACGATCTTGCCCCGGCGGGCGCTCACCACGGGCCGGCCGTGTATCGTGCTCCTGCTTTGGGATTCGAGATCATCTTCGAGAAGGGTCAAGAAGGCGCATTGAACGACCGCGAGCTGGGCCGTCGGGTCCGCGCGATCTGCCGTGCGCTGGGCATCAGCCGCAAGGGTGGATCAATCGTATTTGTTGACGATGATCAGATCCACCAATTGAACAAAACCTATCGCAATAAAAACAAGCCCACGGACGTTCTGGCGTTCGCCATGCAGGAGGGCGAGTTCGCCGGCGTCTCCCCCGACGTCCTCGGAGACGTCGTCGTCAGCGTGCCAACTGCCACAAAACAAGCCGTGCGCGCGGACCACCCGCTGATGGAGGAGGTGACCATGCTCCTGGTCCACGGGCTCCTCCACCTGCTCGGCTGGGACCACGATACGGACGCGAAGGACGTCGCCATGCGGAGGGAGACGGAGCGTCTATGTCGTTTGGCCCGCTCGGGAACCAAGAAAAGAAGCGCGGCAGGAAAGGCGCCAGCGCCTGCCCGGAAGCGGGGCAAGAAGACCCTCCGCCGGCCACCGCGTTCCTGACCTCGGGTGGACCCTGGTGGCGCCCTGGAGGTGACCCTGGAGGTCCTTGTGACGCTCCCCGCCACTCCATGATGCGTGTCGCCCGCAAAAAAACGCACTTTCCGCGACGATTTTCGCTTGCGGGCATGGAAGACGTGGTGATAGCCATGTTTTCCGAGGGCAGCGTGCGAGGCAACTCGAGCGCTGCTACAAGTCTCCCGAGCAGTCTAGTCCCCTCTGGTTATGAGCATTGTGCTCCTCACTGAAGGCGGAATGACTCAGTAGTAAGAAGCCGGTTAGAACGGCAGGAGGATGTTCACATGGCGGGTAACAAGCGTTTGACCAAGGCTCAGGTCATCACCGAGATCGCTGAGTACAGCGAACTCGACAAGAAGAGCGTCTCGAAGGTGTTTGACGGCCTCACGGAGCTCATCAAGAAGCAGCTCGGCTCGCGCGGTCCGGGCGAGTTCGTCATCCCCGGTCTCCTCAAGCTGAAGGCCGTCAAGAAGCCGGCGACCAAGGATCGTCCGGGCGTCAACCCCTTCACCAAGCAGCCCATCATCATCAAGGGCAAGCCGGCGTCGAAGAAGATCCGCGCTTCGGCGCTCAAGGCGCTGAAGGACCTCATCCAGTAATCACTGGTTGAACCTTTCGCGGAGGGCGTGGCGCATCAGCGTCACGCCTTCTGCGTTTTGTTCGCCGGCGCTTTGTTCTCCGCGTCCTTCTTCTCCTTGCGCGAGCGCCACATGGGACGTCCGCACGCGATGAGGAACGCGAGCGAGAGCGGAACGTGCCCGAAGCGCGCGAACGGCGTCGGCGGCAGATCGAGCAGGGCGATGTCCACGGGGATCGCCGCAGGCAAGACGTCGGCGTAGCGCATGCGGATGCGGCCGGCTGCATCCACCATGCTGGTGGGCCCCAGGTTCACGGAGCGCGCGAGGTCGCGACGCAGCTCGATGGAGCGCAGCGTGGAGAGCCGTAGATGCAGCTCGCCCTCGGATGTGCCCTGGAACCACGCGTCGTTCGTGACGTTGATGAGCACGTTCGGCTCCACGTGCATCACGTCCAGGCCGGACTCGACGACCGCGTCCTCGTAGCAGATGAGGACGCCAGCGTGGATGGGACCGGCATCGAGCCGCACCACGTCTTCGCCCGGCAAGAGGCCGGTGCCGCGCGCGAACGTCTCACGCAGCCAGGGGATCTGGTCTCCAAGCGGCACGGTCTCGCCGAACCAGAGCAGCTTGCGCTTGTCGTACGGGGCCGACAGATCGCCGTTGCCGAGCGCGACGGACGCGGAGTTGTAGCCTTCCTCCACGCCGTCGACGCGCAGGCTCCGCGTGAACGTGCCGAAGAGCACGGGGCCGTGCACGCCTGGTCCGAGGATCGCCACGTCGCCCGGGGGCGTGCGACGCGCGCTGTGGAAGAGCGGGTAGGGATACGCAGACTCGGGCCATACGGTGAGATCCGTGCCGCGCGCCTCTGCGCTCTTCGTGAGATTGGTCAGCTTCTCGAGCAGCTCCGGCGCGCGCTTCTCATCCCAGCGAGCGAGCGCATTCGTTCCGGGTTGAACCAGCGCGATGCGCACGTGCGGTGCGGCGGCGCGCAGCGCATCCACCTGCTTCATGCGCACGCTCCCCTCGAGCCACATGCCGAAGAACAGCGCGAACCCGAGCACGCCGTGGACCAGCGCCGGAACACGCCGCCGCGCAAGCGCGTGCGCCACCGCCGTCATGAACAGTCCTGCGGTGAGCGCGAAGAGCGCCGAAACGCCGCGCTCGCCCACCAGCTCCGCGAGCTGCAAGAACACCGGCCACGGCGTGATGCCACCAGCCACCGTCCAGGGGAAGAGGCTCGGGAAGAACATGGCAAAGTACACGCCGGCCGCGAAAGCCAGGTACTGCGGCACGCCGCGGTTCGCGAACGAGCGCGCGAGCGAGCTTCCCACGCCCCAGCCCACGCACTGGAAGAAGGACAGAGCGAGCAGCGCGACCACCGCGAGCGGCGGCGAGATGGACGTGAAGCGCGTGATGGTGAGCACCACGAAGCGGATCACGAACAGGTTGATGGCGAAGCCAAACGCCATGCCGGTCTTCATGCGCGAGAGGAACCGACGCACGCGCGACGCATGTGTGGGCTCCGGCGCGCTGAAGATCATGCACGCGTACGCACCGAGGACCGGCCAGATGACGAAGTGCCAGTCGAAGGGCGGTGTCGAGAGCGCGCCAAGAAGGCCGAGCCCAGACGTGATCGCAAGGCGAGCGCGTGGAGAGAGAGCAGCCAGAGCCTTCACGCGGCGCAGCCTACCCTGTGATCACTCACCCAGGTCGACGAGAACGGCGCGACTCAGAAGTAAAACGTGATGCCAGCCGTGAGGAGACCGCCACCAGATGCGTTCGTGGTCTGGCCGCTCGCGTCCGTGAACTCGGGATGGTTCGTGGCGCCCGTATCGGTGCGACCACGAACGAAGAGGCGTCCGTCCAGGTTCAGCGCGACGTGCCTGGCCGCGCGGTACTCGAGGCCGACACCGCCCGAGATGCCGAAGTAGCTGTAGTCGTACGACGAGCGCGTGGTTGCGAAGCCGCCGCGGTCGTCCTCGACGTGGGCAGCGGACCAACCCAGTCCGCCCACGAAGTAGAACTGCGCGCGGTCCTTCGGGTTGAGGAAGATAAACATGTTTCCGGACAGCGCGGTCTCACCGCGCTTGAAGCCGTTGTAGTCACGGCCGCCGGCGAAATCGAGATCGCCTTCGAGCGCGATGTAGGGGATGGGTCGGAAGCGAAGGCCCGCACCGATGAGCCCCATGCCCGAGTCGCCGGCCTGGCCGCGACCGATCGCGAGCCCACCGAGGTGCAGGTTCATGCCCCACTCGTTCTTGCGCTGCCAATCGGGTGCTTTGTAGATGTACGGCGGAGGCGCTTCACGCGGCGGTGCCGCGATGACCACCGTGGGCGGCGGCGCTTGATAGACCACCACTGGCGGAGCAGCTGCAGCCGGAGGCGGCTCGCTGGCGGGGGGGAGTGGCTGCAAATTGCTGCTTCCACCTGCACCACCACCCGTCGTTCCGCCGCCTTGACCTCCGTCCGCACAGAACCAGCTGCCGGGCGGACAGTTCGGATTGTCTGCGGCGAAGGCGACTTGCGAGATGGCGAGCACGCAGAACGCGGCGGCAGCAGCGCTGATCCGTACTCCGGTGCGGCGGCTCGGGCGAACGAAGCGAAGGTGTGAAGCGGTCCGGGTCATTGCCAGCGTGCCTCCTTTCAAGGCGCACGTACGTTCCATCAAGCAATCGGGGTGCCACGCGCACCCGACAAATCCAGGCCGCTTTTTCGGCGACCCACTCCCGAGTGTAGCCCCTCGTTCACGTACGTCCATCACCCTGTGTCACCACGCGTTCATCCGGTCGAGGTCATTGACGGGCCGCATGTTCAGCGCCCAACGCTTCTGGTAAAGGTACCGGCGGATTCGCGCACGTCATGGTCGAGACCTCCCTTCCCACGATCCGCCTCAAGCCGGGCCACGTCCAGCCCGTGTGGGCAGGTCATCCGTGGGTCTACGCGCAGGCCGTCGATCGCGTGGATGGTGCGCCCGGTCGTGGCGATCTTGTTCGCGTGGTCGACCCGCGCGGCAATCTGCTGGGACGCGGCTTCTATTCTCCAGGCTCGGCGCTGGTCGTCCGCATCCTGGTTCGCAACGAGCAGACGCCCGTCGACGCGGCGCTGTTCGCCTCGCGCATTCGCCACGCGAACGACGCACGCCGTGCGCTTGGCATCGGCGACGAACAGACCAGCGGCTATCGGGTCGTCCACGCAGAGGGTGATCTCCTGCCGGGGCTCATCGTCGATCGCTTCGGTGACGCTGTCGTCGTGCAGTTCCTCACGTTCGGGATGAAGCAGCGCGAGGCCGAGATCCTGACCGCCCTTCAAGAGGTGCTCGCGCCTTCCACCATCATCGATCGCACGCCGCAGGCTCCAGCGAAGACGGAAGGCTTCGAGCCCGGTACGGGCGTCATCGCCGGCAAGGAGATCAAGGCGCTCACGTTCATGGAGCGCGGGCTTGCGTTCGAGATCCCGCTCGAGCTCGGGCAGAAGACCGGCTTCTATTTCGACCAGCGAGAGGTGCGCGCGCGTGTGGAGGCGCTCTCCAGAGGCAAGCGCGTGCTCGACGCCTACTCGTACGTGTCGGCATTCGGCATGGCCGCTGCGCGCGGCGGCGCAACGCATGTGCTCTCCGTCGACGAGAACGCGCTCGCCGTGGAGGTCGGTGCCACCTGCGCCCGCGCGAACGGTCTCGAGCGCCACATGGAGTTCATTCCGCGCGACGCGCGGCGCGTCCTTGCCGACGCGAAGGGCACCTACGACATCGTCATCGTCGACCCACCGCGCCTCGCGCCCACGCGCGCCGCCAAGGAGAAGGCGATGTTCGCGTACGGCAAGCTCGCGGAGCTTGGCTGCCGTGCGGTGAAGCCCGGCGGCACGCTCGTGTTCTGCTCATGCTCGGCCGCGGTGGATCTGAACATGCTCTCTCGCGCGCTATCGCTGGGCGCGCTTCGCGCGAACGTCCAGGCCATCGTGACGGAGCGCATGTTCCAGGGTCCCGACCATCCCGTCTCCGCGGCCTTCCCCGAAGGCCTCTACCTGAAGACGCTGTTCGTACGCGTCGAGCCCCGGTAACCCGCCGTGCGGCCGCTCGCAGATCTCCCCGCGTCTCGTGCTCGCGCGCTCCGCGGCATTCTCTTCGATCTCGACGACACGGTGCTCTCGCATGGCCATCTCGGCCTCCATGCCTATGCGGCGATCTGTCGCGCGGCCGACAGCGGGCTCGTGCTGGGCGCGGTCACGGGCCGTCCATGCGCGTGGGGTGAGGTCCTGGCGCGGCAGTGGCCCGTGCGCTTCGTCGTGGTCGAGAACGGCGCGCTTGCGGTCGTGCGTGCTGGCGCCGGCGTCTCCGTCCTCGACCCATGTGACGGGGCCGAGCGTTCGCATCGCATGGCCGCATTGCACTCGCTCACGCGCGAGATGGCGGACAAGCTCCCGGAGCTCGTGCCCGCCGACGACGCGTGGTGCCGCCGTACCGATACGACCTGGGACATCGGTGAGCGGTTGCGCGCTGCTCCGGAGACCATCACCGCCGCGACCGAGATCATCCGAGCGGCCGGCGCGGTCAGCTTCGCCTCCAGCGTCCACCTGCACGCGTCGTTCGACCGCACCGACAAGGCGCAAGGCGCCGTGCATTTCCTCCGACACATCATCGGCGAGGACGAGAGTCGCGCGCTCCACGCGTTCGCGTTCGTCGGAGACAGTAGCAACGATGGACCTTGTTTTTCAGCGTTTCATACGACATTCGGCGTTGCCAATGTCAGCCGCTACGCCTCGCGGATGGCCGTGCCCCCACACTGGGTCGCCTCCGCGGAGATGGGCGAGGGGTTCGCCGAGATCGTCGACAAGCTACTCGATCTGCGCAGCAGCTGGGACAGCTGACACGGTCCAACTGGTCTAGTCGTTCTCTCCAATCTGGCACTTTCGGATAGACCACAGTCGGGAGACAATGACGTCGTCATGATCAAGAACACCGAGCTTGTCGAGATCGCCCAGAAGCACCTCTACGCCAACTACAAACCCGCGCCGGTCGTCTTCCGTAGCGGCCACGGGTGCACGCTCGTGGACGTGGACGGCAAGGAGTACCTGGACCTTGCTGCGGGCGTCGCCGTGTGCGCTGTGGGGCATGCGCATCCCGACTACGTAGCCGCCGTCTCGACGCAGGTCGCGCGGCTCGGTCATGTGTCGAACTACTTCTGGAACGAGGAGAACATCCTGCTCGCGAAGCGCCTCACGGAGCTCTCGGGACTTGCGCGCGCCTTCTTCTGCAACTCGGGTGCGGAGGCCAACGAGGCGCTCTTCAAGCTCACGCGACGCCACTTCTACGCGAAGGGCGACGCGGCCCGGAAGCGCATCATCGCTTTCGACAACGCGTTCCACGGACGCACGATGGGCGCGCTCTCCATGACCGGCACCCCGAAATACCGCGAGGGCTTCGGCGGCCTGGACGCAGTGACCCACGTTCCGTATGGAGACCTCGGCGCGGTGGAGAAGGCGCTCGGCCCCGACGTCGCCGCCATCATCGTGGAGATCGTCCAGGGCGAGGGCGGTGTGCTGCCCGCGCCCGCGGGCTTCGTGAAGGCGCTCCGCGAGCTTGCGACCAAGAACGGCTCGCTGCTCCTCGTGGACGAGGTGCAGACCGGCATCGGTCGCCTTGGCGAGTGGTTCGGCTACCAGACCGCGGGCGTGGAGCCCGATGCGATCTCACTCGCGAAGGGCCTGGGCGGCGGACTGCCGATCGGCGCCATGCTCACGTCGGAGGTGCTCGGCTCGGCGCTGCCGCCGGGTACACACGGCTCCACGTACGGCGGCAATCCGCTCGCGTGCGCGGCCGCCAGCGCCGTGCTGACCATTCTTGCGAAGGAGAACCTGGTCGCGGGCGCCAGGATCAAGGGCGAATACTTGCAGAATGCACTCAATGCCGTTGCGCGCGACCATGCGAAGGTCTGCGAGGGTGCGCGCGGCGCAGGCCTCTTGCAGGGCCTGGTGCTGAAGCCGGGCTTCGTGGCGCGCGACATCCTGGGCAAGCTGGTGGAAAAGGGCGTGCTCCTGACGGCAGCCGGTGAGCGCGTCCTGCGGTTCACGCCACCGCTGGTCGTCACCGAGGCGGAGCTTGGCCGTGGTGTCCAGGCCGTGCGCGACGTCGTTTCCACGCTCGCCGCTTGACTAAAAACGCGTGGGGCCCGAAAGGTGAGCCCCCGCCTCATGGATTCGCGCCGCCCGAGTCTCCCGCCCGACAGTGTCGCGCCGTGCCCGGCCTGCGGCAAGCAGGTGGACGTGTTGCGCGCGGGACAGGTCGCGATCATCGCGGGTCGCTTCCTCTACTTCTGCGATGCGACCTGCAAGGCCGACTACGTCGTGTCGCTCTCGAGCGCGCAGCTCTCGGCGGAGACACAGGAGCCGCCGAAGGTCGCATCGCTCTCGATGCCCACGCAACCCGAGGTTGCGCCGCGCCCATCCTCCGCGCGCCTGGAGGCCGCGCCCAGCGTTCCGTCCTCTCGCAAGGTCCCGGCGTTCCCATCGGTCGAGAGCCCGCCGTCATCCTCGCCGTCCGACGCGCCTCCACCTCCGGACTCTGGCGATCTGCCTGCAGCGCCCCCGTCGATCGACCTGGGCCGGATGCCCATGTCCGAGGCGCAGCCCAGCTCCCGGATGCAAGCCGCAGCTGTCGCAAGCGGTCCGCCCGAGAGCTTCCTCTGGCTCGATGGCGCTGCCATTGCGCTCGGCCTGCTCTCGGCGATGATCGCGCTCGCAGGTCCGTTCGCGGCGGTCGTACGTGCGCCACTCGCGCTTCTCGCGGCAGCCGCGTTCCTCGCGAGCGAGCTGCTCCGGCGTGCGGAGGCTCCCGAGTCGTCCGCATGGGTGCGGCTGGCGCCTGTGCTCGTGTCCATCGGCGCGAGCGCGGTCGCGATGATCGCGTCGTCACCGCACGCTCCGCGCATGGCATCGCTCCTGGGCCTTCTCTGCGCCCAGCTGGCCGCTGCGTCTGCGATGGCAAAGCGCCAGCGCCGCGGCGTGCGCGACGCGCGTGCGAGCATCGTGAAGCGGCTCGACGTGTCATGTCGCGTCGTTGCATTCGGGACCGATGAGACAACGACCATCCCCGCGGCTGCGGTGAAGGCTGGCGAGCAGATCGTCGTCGACGCTGGAGAGATCGTGGGCGTCGATGGCGTCGTGCTCTCGGGCGAAGCGGACGTCGTCTTCTGGCTCGATGGGCACACGGTGGGCAAGAAGCGCGACGGAGATCCGATCGTCGCAGGTGCGAAGCTTCAAACGGGCAAGCTGCGTATCGCGGCGACCTTCTCGGGCCAGGAGCGCGCGTTCGTGCGCACGGTCGTCTCGCCCGGCCTTCGCGCGGACCTCGCCGATCCACAGGTGGTCCTGTTCCGTATGTGGCTCGAGCGCGGAGTCGTGCCCGTCGCGGTGCTCGCCGGCGGCGCGGCGTTCGCGCTTGGCGCAAAGCTTCCAGATGCGGTCGCCGTGGCGGCCGCGGCGCTGGGAGCGTTCGCGGTTCCTTCACTCGTCACCGCGCTTGCGCTGTCCAGCGCTCGTGCGCAGCTCGCGGCGCTCGCCCGCGGAATCGTCTACAAGGACGGACGCGCATTCGACCTTGCGAGCAAGGCCGACGTGGCGGTCGTCTGTTCTCGCGGCACCGTGCTCCTGGGCGAGCCAGAGCTCGTGAGCGTGGACTCGTTCGGGTTGCCAGTCGACCGCATCCTGTCACTCGCCGCCGGCGCAGAGACTGCGTCGTCGCATCCATTCGCGCTCGCCATCCTCCACGCAGCGAAGGCTCGAACCCTTGCTCCGGAGGCAGTGCGGAGCGCGGTGGTTCACCCAGGCCTGGGCGTCACCGCGCTTGCGGCGTCGGGCGATCGCATCGTCGTGGGCAGTCGTGGCTTCTTGCTCAAGGAGAAAGTGTCGATCGCAGTGGCGGAGTCGAAGCTTGCAGAGATGGAGGGGCAAGGCCGCAGTGCGATGCTCGTTGCGCTCGCGGGAAAGCTGGTCGGCGTGATCGCGCTCCAGGACGGGCTTCGTCCAGGCGCACGTGCCGCCATGCGACGGTTGCATGATGCACGTATCGAGCCAGTGCTTCTCAGCGGCGAGTCGCGCGATACGTGCGAGACGATCGCGCGCGCTCTGGAGATCGACCACGTGCGACCAGAGGTGCTCTCGCAGGAGCGTGGTGCTGAGGTGCGCGCGCTCCGCGAGGGTGGCCACATGGTCGCGGTGCTGGGCCATGCGTCGAGCGATGATGGCGCGCTCGGCGGTGCCGACGTCTCGGTCGCGCTCGCCGCCCTGGGCACCTCGCCCGCGGAGTGGTCCGCGCAGCTCGCCTCCGACGACGTGCGCGATGCGACGCTTGCGCTCACCCTTCCGCGCGCCGAGAAGGAGCGAGCACGTCGGGCGCTGCTCTTCGCGCTCACGGTGCCAGCGGCATCGGTGCTGGCGGTCGCGGCAGCACTCGTCCCGCCAGAAGCTCATCCAATGGCCGGTATCATTGCGTCAATACTCGTGTTTTGGGTGTCCCGACCCGAAGAGCGTTCGGAGGCGTGACCTACGGCTGGTGGACGTACGTTCATGTCGGGAAGCGGCGCGGGCGGAGCGGCGGATGGACGTTTCACTTCCGAAGACATTGAACTGTCCTCTTCCGCAATTGCTCGATATTCTTCCATGAGAGCGGGAGTTCATCTCGCGTGGAGTGGGCATGGCCAAGGCCGAGGGCGGTCCGGGCGACCGCGTCGGAACAGTCATAAAAGGCAAATGGACCATCGAATCCCTCTTGGGCGTCGGTGGCATGGCATCCGTGTATGCAGCGCAGCACCGCAATGGGCAGCGCGCTGCGCTCAAGATCCTCCACACGGACTTCGCGCGCGAGAAGACCATCTGTGACCGCTTCCTTCGCGAGGCGTATGTCTCCAACAAGGTGAACCACCCCGCGACGGTGCAGGTCCTCGACGACGACATGTGCGAGTCGGGCGAGCCCTTCCTCGTCATGGAGCTCCTCGAGGGCGAAACAGTCCGCGACGCCTGGAAGAAGTCGGGGCGGACCATGCCCGTGCCGCGCGTGATGCAGATCTCCGAGCGCGTGCTCGACTGCCTCTCGTCGTGTCACGCGATCGGGGTCATTCACCGCGATCTGAAGCCCGCCAACATCTTCATCACCGACAAGGGTGTGATCAAGGTGCTCGACTTTGGCGTCGCCCAGATGCGCGATGCCACCGCCGAGCGGACCGCGACAGGCACGGCGCTCGGTACGCCTGCGTACATGTCGCCCGAGCAAGCGATGGGCCTCGTCGATCAGCTCGACGGCCGCGCCGACCTCTTCTCCGTTGGCGCCATGATGCACGCGCTCATCACGGGGCACCGCATCAACAACGGCCGCACCGAGCAAGAAGCGCTCGTCATGGCCGCCACGAAGCCCGTGCCGTCCGTTGCGCGCATCGCACCGAACCTCGCCATCGACGTCATCCACGTCGTCGACAAATCGCTCGCGTGGGACCGCCGAAATCGCTACGGCGACGCGCGCGAGATGCAGGCGGCCTGTCTCGAGGTCCTCGCAAAGAACAACACAGAGGCGCTCACGAGCGGTGGACCAGCACCGCGGCCGAACGAGGTCGTCGCGCCGCCGCCACCCGCGGTCAAGGTCACCGCGCAGCCAGCCAGCAGCGCATCAGCGCCACAGGTCGCGCCGAACAATCCGCTGGAGGTCCCGCAGCCGCGGAAGCAAACGGCGCCGGTCGCCGCCATCGCTGCCCCTGCGCCGAAGTCGTCGCTCGGCTTCGGGGGCGCACCACAGACCGCGCCAAAGCAGTCGCTCGGCTTCGGGGGCGCACAAGTACCAGCAGCCTTCCAGGTCGACATCCAGACGCGCGGTACGCCCGGCGGTGCAGCCCCTGCGCCTGTCCAGCCGCTCGCGCCCGGCAAGCAGCCCGACGCACCCGAGAACGATCCGCGTGTCCAGGGGCTGCGCGATCTGATGAAGCACGTGGATCGTCTTCTGCCGAACGTGCGTCAGTTTGGTTGGTCGCACCCTGCGACGGAGCGTTCGCTGCGCACCGGCCATGACGCGTTCGCTTCCACGCTCGTGATGAATCGCGACCTCGTGAACCTCACGATTCGCCCCTATTCCTTCATGACGCTCGGGCAGTCCGTCTGGGAGCCTGGCGCGCCGTTCGATGCCATTCCGTACAACCTCTTCGCGTGCGGCATGCGCTCCCTGCGCATCGATGCAGGCGTGACGCTCGACGAGTTCCGTGACCTCTTCCAGTTGCTGATGCTCGACCCCGGTCGCGATCTACCTCCCGAGGACGATCTTGCGGCGGCGCTCTGGGAGAAGGGGCTCATGCACGTGAAGTACGAGCTCGTCGACGCATTCGCCGAAGGCGACGCGAGCGAGCGTGAGCAGTTCTATGGGGAAGCGGACGAGCTAGAAGCGCAGGCAGAGGCTGCAGCGCGCACTCACGTGAGCAACGTCGAAGCGCGCGCCATGAACGTGTCCACTGATCGCAGCGCGCTCTCCCAGGCGCGTGCGCCATCGCCGTTTGCGCTGGACGACGTCACCAAGAGCGTGGTGCTCCAGCAGTTCGAGATGAACCGCGAGCTCTGGAGCGATCGCTACGTCGACGCCTTGATGGAGGGACTGCTCGACGCAGCGAAGAACCGCGACGCTCCGCTGATGCTCACGTCGCTGCGAAAGAGCGCAGCGGACCTTGCGGTCGTCGGCAGGATCGAGATCGTCGTTCGTCTCCACGCCGTGCTTCTGGAGCGCATGCAGGTGAGGATCACGGAGCCGCAGACGCTTGCCGGCCTCGTTGCCGGCCTCACGAACGCGATGTTCGGCGGCGAGACGCTCGAGCTGATGTTGAAGCGCCTGCGCGAGGACCCCACGGGCGTCGACGCGTTCGTCGCGGTCCTTGCCATGATGAGCGCGAACGAGCTGCCCACCATTCTCCGCAGCCTGCGCGAAGGTCACGCCCCCGCGGTTCGCAACGTGCTTGCGCAGTTCGTGGAGCGCGCGCTACCGAACCGCGAGGCAGAGGTCGCGCAGGCCGCGATCGGCACGGATCCGGAGACGGCGGGCGTGCTCCTCCGCATCCTCGGACGCGCGCAGACCATGGGTGCGCGCCAGATCCTGTCGCAGCTCGCCCAGCACGAGGACGTCAACGTCCGCATCGAGGCGCGCGTGATGATGTCGGCCTCACCCGAGCAAGCCCAGAACGAGGTGAACGGCCTCATCGAGAACCAGAACGTCTTCATTCGTCTCGCGGCGCTGCGCGCGGCCATTCGCTTCGGCCTGCGGGGCTCGTGGCCGAACGTAGCGCGCGCGGTCAACGGAAAGGCCTTCCCTGAGCTCGGCTCGGACGAGCGCCGCGAGCTGCTGCGTGCACTTCTGGTGCTGTCGCCAGAGCGCGGTGAGCCCATTGCCCTCGAGCTCGCGAAGAAGGGCGGAGTCCTCGTGTCCGGAGAGCGCGAGGCGACCCGCGCGATCGCGGCCGAGGTGCTCGGTGATTGTTCGCGCTCGATGACCGTGGCGCACGCCTTGAACGAGCTCGCGCAGACGCGGTGGGGCATCTCCGAGGAGACGCGTCAGGCGTCCATCGTTGCGGCCAAGAAGATCGCCTCGCGTGTCGAGATGGGAGGTCAGCCCGCCGCATGACGATGCGTCTGGACATCGTCACCAACGACGCGGGCGAGAACGTCCGCAAGGAGCACGCGCGCGAGCTCGGCTCTGGTGTCGTCGTGGCCGTGTATCGCCTGCTGAAGCTCGCGCAGATGCACAACCTGTCGAATCAGGCGTTCATCCAGCAGCTGGACTCCACGTACCAGATCATCGGTGACTACTGTCTGAAGTCTGGCCAGGGCGTCAACTTCCTCTTCGCAGACAAGGCGGTCTTCGTCGCGGGGCAGCTACTGAAAGGCTCGCGTCAGACCTACGAGCAGGCGAGCGAGCTCGGGAAGATCTGCGAATGGCTCGGCGGCGCCGAGGTCATCATCGCGCGTGAGGTCACGCGTGAGGAGCTCCACGCGCTCGCCGAGTCCGTGTCCGCTGCGATGCGCGCAGAGCGAAACACATTCCAGAGCCCCACGCCGCGCATCCGCATCCGGCCCGTCGGCGACGTGCTCCGCGGTCTCGAGATCGAGGACCTCACGCAGGAGCAACGCATCGTGCGGACGTACGCGTCTGCCGTCGTCATCCTTCGCCGCTTCTTCGAGGACCTCCACAACTCCCGGTACATCCTCCCGCGCCGCATCAAGCGTATCGCGCAGAGCCTCGTCGATCTGTCCGACGGCAACAACGCCGCGTTCCTCGGAGTCACCGAGGCGCGAAACGCCAACCACGACGAGGCCGGTCGCGCCGTCAACTCGGCGATCCTCGCCGTCACCATCGCGCGACAGGTGACCCAGGATCGTCCGACGCTCTCGCAGATCGCGATGGCGGCGATGATGCACGACGTCGCCAGGCCGCGCGCGTTCGCCATCTCGGCCTCGGCGATGGCCAGCATGGGCGCAAACGTGGGAGCCATGGCGCCCTCGCTCTCCGAGGAGCAGGAAGATCACATGGCTGCGGGCGCGGCCGCTGTGCTCACAGCGCTTGGTCGCGTGAACGAGCCCTCGATCACGCGCACAGTCGTGGCGTTCGAGGCGCTCTGGCTCCGTCGAAAGCGGTGGCTAGGAGCTTTGTACCAGGGTCTCCGCCCGCCCACGATTCATGCGCGGATCATGTGGGTCGCGCGCCGCTACAACGACCTCATGACGCCCGAGCCGGGCCTTCTGCCGGACACGGCGGACGTCGGCATCGCGCAGCTCTCCGAGGAGCTGACGGATCCCACGGACAAGACCGTGCTGCGCATGCTCGTGGCGGCGCTCGGTGTCGTGCCGGTGGGCACGCTGGTGCAGCTCAACACGGGTGAGGTAGGCGAGGTCACGCGCGGCACACTCTCCGCCGACGAGAAGCCACTCGTTCACGTCACGATGGACGCGAAGGGGAACAACTTTGCGCAGCCGATCGACGTGGATCTTGCGCGGCCCGCTCCCGGTCAGCCCCCGCGCAGCGTCGCGCGCATCTTGTCGATCGACGGATGGAAAAAGCTGCTCGAAGGCAAGCGCAAGAACTCGCCGGGCGGTGATGAGCACGGCGCGCTCGACTACGACGAGGCACCGGCATGGGAGTCGAACTCTCCGCCCGCGCCCGCACCGGCTGTTGCGATCACCCCCGCCGGTCCCGCACCAAAGCGCCAGGTGCAGACGGCCTTCAACGACGGCGGCGACCGCGCCACAGCTCCCGTCCCGCGCGAGATGAGCATCGACATCAACGCCGATGCGTTCACTGTGCCGCCGCCCGCGGTACCGTTTCCGTCGTCGCTCGTGCCCGGTGGCGAGGCACGCCCTACCGCGCCTGTACCCGCTGGGGACCACGGCAACAGCGAACCTGTCAGCAGCTCGGGAGTCTCCGTTGGCACCAGCCCATCGATGGTTGGCGCTCACCTGGACTGGGAGCGTCATCACGCCCCGCCGTTCACGCCCACGGAGCCGCCGCAGAACACCGAGGAGCGCACCGTCTTCCAGGCGAGCGCGATCGACTCACCCGTGGTGGAGCGCCCTCTCCCGCGGATGCCGGAGCCAACCGCGCGCGGCGATCTCGCGTCCACGCCGCTCGCGCACGTCCTGGTCTACATGCTCGACCACCAGCTCACCGGCAGCGTGGTCTTCACGGAGCAGAACGGGACCGAGCACACGGTGTATTTCATGCGTGGAGTGCCCGGCAAGGCGAAGCTCGGCTTCGACTTTGCGCTTCTCGGCGAGCTCCTCTCGCGCGCGGGAGCACTGGACGAAGGTCAGGTCGATCACTACGTCGGCGGTGCGCGTCGCCTTGGCGTGCTGCTTGGTGAGTACCTCGCCGGACATGACGTCGTCTCACGCGACACTCTCGCATGGGCGCTGGAGACTCAGGTGCTGGAGAAGGTCTCCGGGCTGGCCAACCTGCCGCCGGAGACCACGTACGCATACTACCGCGACATGAACCTCCTCGACACGTGGGGAGGTGAGCTGTCGCTGAGTGATCCTCTGAACGCCGTGCTCGCGGTGGTCCGCGCGTGGAGCGATCGCGCACGCATCAAGGCCACCCTCAACCGCATCGGCAAGCACCCGCTCATCCTGAGCGACGAAGCGGATCTCTATGGGCTGATCCTCTCCGAGGAGGAGCAGTCCATCCTCGACCTCATTGGGTCGGAGAAGCTGCAGCTCAACGATCTCGCCACCCGCCAGGTCGCCGACGACGAGACGATCAGCGCCCTCGTCTACACACTCGCGGTGACACGTCAGTTCGCGTTCAAGGGTCAGAAGAAAGGCCCCATGGCACCGCGCGGCTCGCCACTGCGGGCGCAGCAAGCCGGTGGAGGCGGCGGCGTCAACAAGGCGCTCATGCAGACCAACACGGATTCGATCCCGGTCCAGCAAGAGTCTGTTCCTGCCCCTGCGCCTGCCCCTGCCCCTGCCGCGTCCCGCTCGGCGCAGAAGCCCGCCGCCTCTCCCAAGGCGCCCCCCGTGGAGAGGCCCGCGGAAAGGCCCATCGAGAGGCCACCCACCGCGTCCGCACAGAAGGCGCCGAGTCCCAAGCCGGGCGCGACAGCCGGCGCTCGGCCTGTCGCCGGCGGCACCATCCAGGGTCTGCACCCGAACCAGCTCGAGAAGCTGATGGCGAGCAAGAGTGGCCCCAAGCCGGCGCCCTTGCCACCTCAGGCCAGCCCGTCGCGCTCGAACATGCAGGCCGCAAAGCCCGTTGCTGCTCCCATCAAGCAGACCGCCGCCGTCGTGAAGGCCGTACCCGCGCCGCCTGTTGCAGCGTCCGCAGCCTCCGCGGGTCGTGTGCCCGTTGCAGGCCCGCCCAGCGTGGGCCGCGTCCCCGTGCCGCCCGCGAGCGCTGGTCGCGTTCAGGCCGGCATTCCAGCTGTAGGCTCACAACCTGGAGAGAAGCCGCGTGTGCCGCAGATCAGGCCCGTGGGCGGCGGCAAGGTCCCGCAGATCAGGCCCATCGCGCCTTCTATCGGCAAGATGCTCGCGGCGCCGGTCTCGAAGGTCGCGGCCGCGCCGGTCTCGAAGGTCGCGGGCGCGCCTGCCTCGAAGATCGCCGTCGCTGGACCTGCGCTCGCGCCGAAAGTTGGACCGCCGCCCGCGAGTCAGCGCATGGTTGCGGCGCCCTCGTCGAGTCAGGTCACGGCGCCCAGGCCTCCCCCGCCTGCGCTGCGGCGGCCGCAGATCCCCGTCGAACCCGAACCCACGCCGATCGAGCTGGATGACAATCGCGGCACGGTGCCGCCGGGCGCAGACGCGGAGGACGGCACGCTCGCGTTCGCGGATGCGGGCGCCGCGGAGGCGGAGCTTGCCATCGAGGCAATGACCAACTTCCGGCTCGCCGATACGGCGCTCCAGCGCAACAACCTGGTGGACGCCGAGAAGCTTGCACTCAAGGCCGTCGACGCTGATCCGAACCAGCCCGAGTATCGCGTGCTCCTCGTGTGGGTCCAGGCGATGCGCGCAAACAACAATGGCGCCTTCGAATCCGCCATCGCGTCGATCACAAAGCTGATCGACGAGGACCCGTCGAACGAGCGCGCGTTCCTCTATCGCGGTCGCTTCTTCAAGAAGCTCGGACGCATCGAGCCTGCGCTGGAGGACTTCGCCGCAGTCCTGGATCTCAATCCCTCCAACCGCGAGGCTCAGGCCGAGGCGCGCGCGCTCAAGAAGAAGTAGCCGCGTCTTGCCCGACCTCAGCGCAGGGGACAGGCTCACGCGCCGTGAGCTCTTCACGATACTTCTGATCGCGGCGATTCAGCTCATCAACATCATCGACTTCATGATGGTGATGCCGCTCGGGCCCGACTTCTCCAGGTCGCTCGGCATCCCGGTGTCGGAGCTCGGCACCATCGGCGGCAGCTACACGGCCGCTGCCTCCATCGCGGGCCTCCTGGGCTCGCTCTTCCTTGACCGCTTCGACCGCAAGAAGGCGCTGCTCGTCGCGATGACTGGCCTCGTGCTCGGCACGTTCATGGGGAGCCAGGCGCGCGGCTTCGGGTCGCTCGTGCTCGCACGCGTGATCGCGGGGGCGTTCGGCGGGCCTGCCACGTCGCTCTCGTATTCGATCATCGCAGATGTCGTTCCACCCCACAGGCGCGGCCGTGCGATGGGCATCGTGATGGTCGCGTTCGGCGTTGCCTCCGTGTTCGGTGTGCCGCTCGGGCTGGAGCTCGCGTATCGATTCGATTGGCGGGCGCCGTTCGTTGCACTGGCAGCGGTCGGCCTTGTCGTCACCGCCGCTGTTGGCGTGCTGCTCGCGCCCATGACCTCTCATCTGGGCGCTGGTCACGGCGGCGCGATCGCGCATCTGCGCGGTCTCTGGCGGGCGGACGTGCTGGTCTCGTACGCCATGGCGTTCTCGCTGATGCTGGGCAGCTTCATCCTCATCCCGAACATCAGTGCCTTCGTGCTCTTCAATCTTCACTACCCGCGCGAGCACCTGGGCGTGCTCTACGCCGCCGGCGGAGCCGTGAGCATCATCGCGACGCCGTTCATCGGTCGCATCGTCGACAGGTTCGGTTCGGCGCGCGTGGGCTCGCTGGGGAGCCTGGCGCTGACCATGGTCATCTTCTTCGGTTTTGCGCGGTTTCCGCCGCTGATTTCGCCGCTGCCCATGTTCGTGTTCTTCATGTTCGCGAGCTCGCTTCGCAACGTCTCGTGCAACACGCTGACGACGAAGGTGCCGCGCCCCGACGAGCGCGCGAGCTTCGCGTCCGTCCAGTCGGCCGTGCAGCACATGGCGGCAGCGTTCGGCGCGTTCGGCGCGTCCCGCATCCTGTCGGAGACCCCTGAGCACGATCTGGTGGGCATGGGCACGGTCGCCGCGATCTCGATCGCGGTGTCGTTCGCGCTCCCGCCGCTCCTCTTCGTCATCGAGAGCCGCATTCGTCGCCGCGATGCCGCGGACCCGCAAGCGCCGGGCGCGGTATCGGTCAGCGCGGGATCTGCATCGCCTGCGTCCGGTAGCTCTGCTCGACCGCCCCACGAAGCTCCCTGAGGCGCGGGTCGGCGCCGCCTGCGCCACCACCGGCCGCGGTCGCGAAGTCACGCTGCATCTGCCACCCCGGCGACGGCGCGAATCCGAGCGATGCGCCTGCGGCCTGCACCAGCTCCGTCGGTGTCGCGAAGCGCATCGCCACGCTCTTCGAGAGCGCACGCGCGAAGAACGCCGACAGCGCTGGTGGTGCGGCTGGCCAGAACGTCTGGATCGGCGGAGGCGCGGTCTCCACCTGCGCAATGCGAAGCCCGAGCTCGTTGTGGTCGTCGGGTGAGAAAGGCTGTCTGCCCGCGAGCATCTCGTAGAGGACGATCGCGGCGGAGTAGAAGTCGCTCCGGCCATCCAGCGGGAGTCCCATCACTTGCTCCGGCGACATGTACGCGCCGGTGCCAGGCGCGAGCGACTCGGACGCGTCGGGCGAGCCCGATGGCAGCTGAAAATAGGCGATCCCGAAGTCCGTCAGCTTCACGAGACCGTCCTTCCTGATCATCGTGTTGGAGGGCTTCACGTCCCGGTGAACGATGCCGCGCGCGTGCGCCGCCGACAGTCCACCGATGAGCTGCTCGAAGTACTGGAAGGCCCGCGCAGGCAGGAGGCACCCCTGCACGTTCGCGAGCCGCGCCCGCGCGACGTTGCGCGCAATGACCGCATCGAGCGAGTCACCGAGCACGTACTCCATGACGAGCGTCAGCGCGGGGAGCGCCCTCTTCACCGTCCTCGGTGGCTCCGCCATGGAGACGGGCTCGGTCTTTGCGCGGGCGGGTGGGGGCGTCCACTCGAACAGATCCAGGAAGCGCACGACGTTCGGGTGGGAGAGCAGCGACAGCGCCTGCGCCTCCTTCTCGAACAGCACGCGGATCTCGTCGTTCTTCCTGACCTCACGCCTGAGCTGCTTCAGCGCCACGAGCTCTGGCGCCTCGCCCGCGCGCGGCCCCGTCGGCGAATGAAAGAGCCACCCGGAGAAGACGTTGCCCATGGCCCCGGAGCCGATGCGCTTCTCCACGACGATGCGCGACTCCCCGCGCTCGATGTGTGTGCCCGGCCCCATTTCCGCAGGGGCCTGCCGCTGCAATGCGCGGCAATGCGGGCAAATGACCGCTCCATCCGCGATGGGCTTGGCACAGGAGACGCACGTCACGACCTCCACGATACAACGGGTCGGCCTGAAGCGACGCTTTCGCGCTGCGGTGCTATTTTGAAGGGGTGAGCACGCTGGCCCCCGCTCCGGACTTTCGCTACGTGGGTCTCTCCCATGCGCGGGCAGAGCGTCTTGGGGCGTGGGCGTCGGCGCTCTCGTTCGGCGCGGTGCTCTCCGCGTCGTCGCTGTCCGGTGCGCCTGGCAAGGGACTGCTGCTGGCGACGCTGGCCGCGGCCGGCTCGATCGTCGTCATGCGCTCGCTCTCCGCATCCGCGGCAACCAGGCCCATGGTCATGGCCATCGTTCCATGGGGCGTGCTCGTCGGAGAGGAGTCTGCGCCGCACGTCCTCTACTGGGCAGCCGTGAAAAGCGTGCATGTTACAACCAAGCACGGGCGCGATGCGGGCGCAGCGACCACGCTCTTCACGGAGGTCACGGTGGAGACGGAGCGCAAGACCTTCACGGGGCGCACGTCCGGAGCGCCTCCCCTGGATCGCCTGCTCGCGTACCTTCCTGACTACGCAGACGAGCAAGCGCGCCCCGTCGCGTATGATCTGGACGGAGAGGTGCATGGCGGGGGACCCGCGGAGGTTCACTGCGAGCCGCTGCTGGGGAGCGTGCGCGCGTATCTTGGGTCGGCAGAGGGGACCGAGCGGCTCGGCCTGCCGCCGCTGGGCTATCGCAGCGCCACCGCCATGATCGCCACCGACAAGGCGCTCTCGGAGCTTTGTTCCGTGCTCCGTTCACGCGAGCCGCGCGATGCCGACCCGCGAGCGTTCGCCGCCGCCGTTGCTGCGGAGCTGTCGGCGAAGGAGCTCTTGCCGGACCTGCTCTCGCTCGTGCAATGCCCTCATCCGATCGTGGCCGCAGTTGCAAAGCAGAGCGCACGCAAGCTGGGCGCCTCCAGGCAGCGCGTTGGCGCACTCGACGAGGTGCGTCCATTCCTCCGCGACGAGGACGTTGCGCAGCTCTCTGCGTGGGCCGAGGCCTGATCAGGCTTCCGGCGGAGGAGGCGCGATGGGCGCGGTGGCGCGCGCTGGTGCTAGCACGCTCCAGAGCGGCCATTTCTTCACGTAGATGTAGTTGCGGACGCGTGTGTTCACGAGCAGCGCGATGATGCACGTGGAGAAGAGGCACCACACGGCGGGGCGCTCGTTCACGTCCGCCGTGGTGAGCGCAGCGAGGAACGGGCCCACGAAGAAGTGGTAGGCAGACCACTTCCACGAGCCGTAGGCGATGGGCAGCACGAACGCCGCAACCAGGTAGAAGACCCAGCGCTCGTTGAAGCCGTTCAGAAGGACATGCCAGCCGATGTGCCAGTGCCCGCGGTACGCGCAGGTCTCCACGTGACTGCAGAGCGGCGTGCCCAGCTCGCACTGGCCCATCGCGCTCACCGGCAGGAGCCGCGCCAGGCAGAGCAACCCCACGACGCCGGCGAAGAGGTAGACCCATTTCTGGATCCGTTGCTTCACCGCCTTGTCGATGAACTCCATGCCCAGCATGTTGATGAAGATCGGCTGAAACGAGATGTGCGCGACCGCAAGGTACGTGAGCCACGTGTTCACCGTGGTGCCGCACTGCCCGACGACGAGGTATGTGACGGCCTGGAGCGCCTCCATGCACACGAAGTAGGCCGTCGGGAGGTAGACCTCCTTCGGCTCACCCTTCTTGCGAAGGAAGTATGCGCTCGTGAGCCCCGCCGCGGCGATCGCCGCGCTTGCTTGTCCGTTCCAGCACATGCGCGGCGCAAAGTCTCCGCTTCTGGCCTTCGCGTCAAGCACAGAGAGAGGGGGCGCAGGTCCAAATCCTCCAGTCTGGCCGGATTCTTTGCTAATCGCATTCCTCCTATGGCCGAGGAACGCAAGGTAGACGCGGAGCTCGCTGGCGCGCGGCTCGACAAAGCCGTGGTCGCGCTGTGGCCGGGTGCATCGCGCGCCAAGGTGAAGAACGCGATCATCGACCGAAAGATCCGCGTGAACGGCTTCATCTTGCCGAAGGGCGGCATCGTCAACGAGGGTGACGTGATCACCATCATCCCGTCCGACGTGAAGGCCGGTGACGCCGAGTGCGAGGCCGATCCCAAGGCGAAGCTCACCGTCCTCCACGAATCGAAGGAGATCCTCGTCGTGGAGAAGCCAGCGGGCATGCCCACGGCGCCGCTGCGTGAGGGTGAGATGGGAACGCTCGCGAACGCGCTCCTCGGGCACTATCCGGAGCTCGCGGGCATTGGACATTCGCCGCGCGAGCCGGGGCTCGTGCACCGTCTGGACACGGATACGTCGGGCGTGCTGGTCGTCGCGCGCAATGCCGACGCGTTCGAGGAGCTCGCCGCAGCGCTCAAGAGCGAGAAGATCGAGAAGACGTATGTCGTGGTGTGCGAGAGCGAGGGCCTGCCCGACGAAGGCACCATCGAATTCCCCATCGCGAACCACCCGAAGGACAAGCGCCGCGTCTATCCGTGCATCCACCCGCGCGACGTCATGCGGAACGAGCCGCGCCCCGCCCTCACCGAGTACGAAGTGAAGCAGCGCGGTGCGCGCTTTGCTCTGGTGGAGGTGCGCATCAAGAAGGCGCTCCGGCACCAGATCCGCGCGCATTTCGCGGCGATCGACCATCCGCTGGTCGGCGACAAGCTCTATGGAGGGCCCGAGGTCCCGGGACTTTCTCGGCATGCGCTCCACGCCTCGCGCGTTCGTTGGGAGTGCTCCGACCCAGCCTTCCGCTTCGACGTGTCGAGCGAGATCCCCAAGGAGCTCGTCGATCTGGTCTCTGGATGATTGTTCCCGGCCTCGCGCGGAAGGTCCCGTTCCTCTGCGCGTGCGGCGCGGTGGGCCTCATCGTCGCCGTGGCCTCGCGCCGGACACCCGGCAGCGACGTAGCGACGCTCGCGCAGTCACTCTCGGATGTGACCGGGCAGGTGGTAGCGCCGGAGGACATTCGCTGGGAGCCCGGAGAGGGCGCCATGCAAGACGCAGTGTCGGGGCGCAACGTGCTCTTCCTGGCCCGCCCCAAGGTGGAGGCACCGCGCGATCTCTGGCGCGCCACGGTTCGCGTCTCTCCTGAAGGTCATCCGATCGACATCGTGTCCGTTCACGACCTCACCGGTACGGAGCTGGGCGACGACACGGAGCTCATCGTGTCCGGGATGCAGGCCGCGTTCACCACGTACGCATTCGGGCGCGCACAGAGCGTCACGTTGCTCGATCTCCGCGGTGAGGGTGAGCAGAATCTGGCTGAAAAATCGCTGGATCGTGCGACTTCGTACGTGACCAACATCCAGCAGACGGGCTCCGGCGAGGGCATCGCTCGCTACGACGTGACGCTCGATCAGCCCGCAAAGCACGTGGGCCTGCACCTCACCGAGAGCGCGCTCGAGATCACGCTCGCGGACGACTCGCCGGACTCCGTGCGCACGGCGCGACTCGACCTGCGCGGCGAGCTCACGACGCAAGCGCCGGGCCTTGCTGCGCAGCCGGCTCGCCATCTGCCGAAGCGCCTCGTGTTCTGGGCCGTCGATAGCGTGCGTGCCGTTCCGTGGATTGGCCCCGCACCGATCGCGTGGCTGGAAGAGAAGACGTTCGGCGCGCGCGCGGCGCTGAAGGACATGGAGCTGCACGCGCTCTCGAGCAAGTCCGACTTCGAGCTCGCGGCGCCGGAGAAGATCACAGCTGCGGTGCTGGACACCAAGGAGGCAGAGGCAGAGGCCGAGCACTGGCCGCCCACGCGCATGCGCCCCGTCTTCAAGAACGCGCAGCCGGGTGAGGGCGAGTGGACGGTGCCGAAGATGCCGTGGCTGAAGCGCCTGCCGCAGGAGCCAGGCGTGAAGGAAGCACCCAGCGCGTTCTACAATGCGTTCGTGCGCCCTGACGAGGAGCGGCCCGACGCGAAGGTGCTGCTCGTGGCGATGGACATGCGGCAGCTGGATCTGGACATGGAGGCGGGCTCCGAGGATCCGAAGCCGCTCACAGGACCGCCTGGATCAGGGCGAATTCCTCGCGATCCGAAGATCTACACGCGCATCGCTGCGGCCATGAACGGGGGCTTCAAGACGGAGCACGGCTTCTACGGGATGATGGTGAAGAAGCGTGTGCTGCTTCCGCCGCAGCCCGGCGCCGCGTCGCTCATCGTCTTGAAGGACGGCCGCATAGGCCTTGGCTCGTGGGGCAAGACGCCCGAGATCGGCGGCATCGAGGACGTGCCCAAGGACGACATCATCTCGTTCCGCCAGAACCTGGACCCGCTCGTCGACAACGACAGGATCAACCCGATGGGCCGCTGGCAGTGGGGTTTCACGCTGCCCGGCACCAGCATGCAAACGGAGCGCACGGGCATCTGCGTGAACGCCGCGGGCCACCTGATCTACGCCTGGGCGGAGGACGTGAGCGGACCCACGCTGGGCAAGGGCATGCGCATGGCGGGCTGCGTGTACGGCGTGCACCTGGACATGAACCCGCACCACACCGGGCTCATCTTCGCGAACATCACGGAGCTGAAGGGCAAGAACTACAAGAGCGAGCTCTTGACGCCACTCATGGGCATCGCGCCCGATCGGTACATCGAGTACGCGCCGAAGGATTTCTTCTACATGATGCTCCACGATCCGCGGCCCGAGGTGCCCGGCTTCACGTGGACACACGACGACGGCACTCAGCCTGCACCTGCATGGATGCCCGCAATTTTCCGTGCGGAAGCACAAGGCGGCGGCGTCAGCGTCACCACGATGGATCGTGATCGCGTGAGCTTTCGCATCCGCGCTGGCAAGGCGGAGCCGGACGCAAAGACCGGACAGACCGGCGACGCAGAGCTGTCTTCGGACGACGCGCATCGGGTGCTGTTCGCGCTGGGCGCGGGCACGTCCAAGGAGAAGTCGCCGCTGGGCCTCACCACCTCTGGCAAGATGGTCCTGCGCATGACCGGCGCGGATGCGCATGCGGCGCTCGTGGCGTCACCGGATGGTCGACTCACGATCGTCCCCACGCTCGACGCGTCCACGCAGGCCGCGCATGCGGACGCCGTGGAGGTGCCGCTCCTGTTCGACGGCGAGAAGAGCTTCCCCGCGCACGGCGCCCACGCGGCGCTCGGCATTGCGGAGGATGGTCGCGTGTTCATCGCCGAAGGCGACGCAGACAAGCTGGCCGACGCGTTGAAACATGCAGGATGCAAGCATGCAGTGGTGCTCGCGCGCGCAGGCGGTGAGCCCGTGCTGTTCTCGCGCTCGGGCACGGCAAGCCCGCCGCGTTCCTTCTACGACGAGACCGTGATCTACGGACTCGCCGTGCCGATGAAGCCGCGCGGCTTCAGGTTCAATCCAGAGAACCCGATCCCGTACCCGGTACCCAAGGAGAAGAAGACGCCTTCGACTCCGTGAGCACGCTGCTTCGGCTCACGCCGCGCTGTCTTTTGCAGAGGCGAGGCGCGCGCGCAGCATGTCGACGGCGCGTGTGTGGAGCTGCGAGATGCGGGGCTCGCTCACGCCCAGGACCTGGGCGATCGACTTGAACTGCACGCCTTCGAAGTAGTGCGCGACGATGACGTAGCGCTCGCGCTCGGGAAGCTGGCCGACGACCCTCGCGAGGTGCTCGCGTTCCGAGCGCTGCTCCAGGATGTCGAGCACGTTGGGCACGGGCTCTCCGGTCGACGTGAGCGAGGCTTCGCCGCCCGGGAGATCCTCGATGCCGACGAACGACGCCCGGGTCTGCGTGGCCGCGACGTCCGAGTTCGCGTGGCCGCGTGCGCGTCGGGTGAGCCAGTCCTGGGCGCGTAGCTCGTCGACGATCGCGCCGCGGATGCGGATGCGCGCGTACCACTCGAACTGCGGACCGCGGTCGCCCTTGTGGCGGCGCATCGAATCGACAAGGCCGTACGTACCGGCGGCAACGAGATCGTCGCGCTGGACGCTGGGTGGCAGCTTGCGAACGAAGCCCGCGACGGCGCGATGAACGAGCGGCATGAACGTGCGGAGCTCCTCCACGGTCGGGGAGGGAGCGGTCTTGCCAACGGACATCGGCGGAATCGAGCGAGCAGGCTTCAAGACCGTCCTCCCTTCGGTCGGGTGTCTTGCACAAGTGCCTCGCCCCTCGGGCTCGTCAGCGTGTTCATGGCAGGCAACGATGCGCGAGACATGCCAATGCCGTCTGCGTCGGCCAGCGCGAAATCGGCTCGAAATACCAGGGCATTTCGCGCCCTCCAGCTCCGCGGGCGTCGGTTCCTTGGCGACCCACCCACGCGGGCGCCAAAAAGTTGGGCCCGAAGCCAACCGCTCTAGGGTGATGTGGGCGGGGAGGGGGAGGGGGAAGGCGAGGGGGAGGGGGAAGGCGAGGGCGAGGGCGAGGGCGAGGGCGAAGTCGTTGTCGGAGTCGGAGTCGCTGTCGCTGTCGAAGTCGAAGTCGAAGTCGAAGTCGGAGTCGGAGTCGAAGTCGTGGTCGTCGGCTCCGTCGGTAGCGCGGGTCCTGCCGGTGGCGGCGCTTCGGTCGGTGCGGGGTTCTCCGACGTCGACTCGCGGTGCACGTCTCCCGCTCCTTCGTCCGCGTCCAGGTTCGGCGCGTTGTAGTGCGGGGCTTCGCCGGGCTTGCTGTAGTCGATCCAGTAGGCCGATCGATCGCGCACGTCCATGTGCACGAAGACGCTGTTCGGATAGTAGCCGCAGCCCGTGTTGCGGAGCGTGCGGCAGAAATCGCGCACGACCTCGTTCGGCACGCCCATGACGCGGAAGTCGATCGCGCGGCCGTGATTGTGGTTCGAGTGCGGCGTGTATTGCGTGGGCGTGTACGGGCGATAACCGCTCACGACCTCTACTCTTCGGCCGCCGAAGTGATCGGACATCACGCCGACCAGCGCGATGAGGCGCGGGTCGATCGGGTGCGTGGCGTTCGCGTTGGGCGAGCGCATCAGCTTCTCGAACTGCTTGGCTGCGAGGGGAGCCTGACGGCCGCGACGGTCGTTGATGCGGACGGTGTAATCCTCGTGCACGGCGACGCGACTCATGTGCACGACGCCAGGCGTCTTCGATCGCGTGGCATACGTGATGGGCGCGCCCTTCGCGTGCGGATCGAGCTTGCCCTTCGCTCCTGCGCCGCCGCCGAGGGAGACCGGCTTCTCGTTCACGCCCGGGATCATGAGGACCTCGCCCACGCGCAGGCGTGCGCCAGGCTTGAGGTGGTTCACATCCATGATCGCTTTCTTGTTCACGTGGTAGCGATTCGCGATCGCCTCCAGCGTGTGGCCCCGCGCGACCGTGTGCTCCACATCCGCGGCCCCGACGCTCGAAACGAGCGCAGTCGCAGCCCCGAGGGCAGCGGCGACGAGCCAACAGCGGGCAGCGCGCGTGGGAACGAGCCTCATGAAGGGAGGTGTCTTACCCCATTTGAAGTGGGGCGCCAGCCCCCCGGTTCCATTTTCAATGGGCGGTTTTTTGACGTGAGTCCCGTGGGGGTGCCACAATTTCCCCCGTCGAGGAGTTTATTTCATGGGCGAAGGCAAACATCTCGTTGGCGTCGACATCGGAGCCAGCTCCGTCAAGGTCGTGCAGCTCAAGGAAGGCCGCGGAAAGCGGCTGGAAGTGATCAGGCAAGGCTACTCGGAGCTGCCACCACAGACGATCATCGACAACCACGTCATGAACGCGTCGAACGTGACGGAGGCGCTGCTGCGGATCTACTCCGACGCGAAGATCACCCAGAAAGAGGTGGCCGTCGGCGTCTACGGGCAGTCCGTCATCGTGCGCAAGATCACGGTTCCGATGATGTCCAACGACGAGCTCGAAGAGCAGATCGGCTGGGAAGCGGAGCAGCACATCCCGTTCGACATCAAGGTCATGTCGATCGACTACGAGGTGCTCAGACGCAGACCCGAGGCAGGTCAGATGGACCTGCTGTTGGTCGCCGCCAAGCGCGACGAGATCAACGACTACGCGGCGATCCTGAAGGACGCGA
Source organism: Polyangiales bacterium (assembly GCA_038230375.1). GTDB lineage: Bacteria > Myxococcota_A > Polyangia > Polyangiales > Polyangiaceae > JANXLV01. Next base: position 59,469 of record JBBRNJ010000055.1, read on the forward strand.
AGCTGAAGCCGGTGGTGGTGGACATCAACGCCTTCACCATCCAGAACGTCTTCGAAAACCAGTACGGATTGCCGCCGGATTCCACCGTCGCGCTCCTGAACGTCGGGGCCGCGGTGTCGTCGCTGAACATCGTCTCGCAGGGCGTCAGCTCCTTCACCCGCGAGATCACCAACGCCGGCAACCAGATCACGGACGAGATCCAGAAGCAGTGCAACGTCCCCTCCGAGCAGGCGGAGGCGTACAAGCGCGGCGGTGGCTCGACAGAGGTCGTGCCGCAAGAAGTCCACGCCATCATCCAGACCGCATGCGACGGGCTCGCCGGAGAAATCCAGCGCTCGCTCGACTTCTATCTCGCCACCAGCGGCGAGCAGGAGATCAATCGCATTGTCGTCTCCGGCGGCAGCGCGTATCTCGCGCCGCTCTGCAAATCGATCGAGAAGCGCGCGCGTGTTCCGGTGCAGCTCTTCGACCCGTTCCAGAACCTCACGGTGGACGCGAAGTTCGTGAACGAAGCTTCTCTCAGGGCCCGTGCGGCGCAGTTCGTCGTTGCGCTTGGGCTCGCTCTCCGGTGTGAAAAGGAGCGTCGCGTCGCATGATTCGCATCAACCTACTGCCCCAGAAGAAGGGGCTGAAGACACGAGCGTCGGCCGCGCAAGCCGCCTCCGACGACGGCGACAGCGGAAGCCAGGTGTGGCTGCTCTTCGTCGCCGGCGCGCTCCTCCTGGAGGTCGTGGTCCTGATCTTTGTCTACAAGGCGAAGCTCGACCAGCTGAGTCTCGTCGAGCACAAGAACGACGAGCTCAAGGGAACGATCGGCCAGATCGACAAGGACATGGCCAATCACGAGCTGATCAAGACCCAGCTGAAGGAGCTCCGCGATCGCGAGGAGGCCATCCAGAAGCTGCAGGGCGCACGCACCGGTCCGACCGCCGCGCTCCTCGAGCTCTCACGCATGTTGACCACGGGCCGCGGCCCCACGGTCGACCGCGACAAGATCGAGCAGCTCCGCCGTGAGAACCCGCTCGCGGTGCCCAACCCGAACTGGGACACCAAGCGTGTGTCCCTGACCTCCTACACGGAGCTCGATCGCACCGTGAAGATCTCCGCCGTCGCACGCGACGGTGAGGACGAGTCCGAGTTCCTGCGTCGCATCTCGGTGAGCGACCTCTTCTACGACGTGAAGATGCTGGCAGCCACGAAGACGCAGGACACGGTCACCCACCTCGAGCTCGTGAAGTTCGATATCAGCGCAAAGGTGAGGTACTGACATGGCTGGTCCCTCTATCCGCCGCCTGCCGATTGCAGGACAGATCGGCGTCGGCTTGCTCCTCACGGTGCTCGTCGCTGTTGGCTACTACGTCACGCTCCACACCGACCTCGCGAGCAAGATCGACGCGGCTCACCGCGCCACGGGTGATCTCGAGTCGAAGCTCGCGCAGTCTCGGCAAGCCCAGGCCAGCTTCATCGCGGATCGCGACGAGCTCCAGATGCGACAGCAGCGTCAGAAGGACCTGAACAAGATCCTGCCGGCCGAGACCGAGGCAGCGTCCTTCCTTTCGGCGCTCCAGGCGGTGTCCAACATCGCGGGAGTCGAGCTCAACGCGTGGCAACCGATGGAGGAGAAGCCCGAGGCCTTCTTCGCCAAGGTCCCCATGAAGCTGGAGATCAGCGGTAAATTCCACCAGATCGGCAAGTTCATGTACGAGGTGGGCAAGCAGGACCGCATCATCAACCTGGAGAACCTCGAGATCTCGTCCCCCAAGCTCGAAGGGGACGAGGTGACGTTGAAGGTCAAGGTGCTCGCCACCACCTTCCACCTCCTGAAGCCCAAGGCCGCCGGTCCCGCAGCGCCCACGAGGCCCGGCGAAGCGCCAGCAGATCCGAAACCCAAAGAAGCTCCGAAGGGAGCGAAGAAATGAAATCCCTTCCCGCGGCGATCGTGATCGCCACCGCTGCCGCAGCTCTTCTGCTCGCATGTGGCGACAAGCCAGCAACCAACTCCTTCGGCAACCGGCCCACGTCCATGGGCGGCGGCGATGGTGGTCTGTCGGAGGGCGGACTTCCGGCCACCGTTGCGACCAAGACCGAGTATGCGGAGAACGAGTTCACGGAGGGCGAGAAGAACCGCGATCCGTTCCGCTCCTTCGCATCCACGTTTGCGCCGCAGAACCGCAAGCTGCCCGGCACACAGATCGACGCCGTGCTCGCCCAGTTCTCCATCGACGAGATGAAGCTCGTCGCCATCGTCACCGGCGGCGACTACCCGCGCGCCATGCTGCTCGATCCGCAGGGCAAGGGCTGGGTCGTGAAGCGCGGTGACTACCTGGGCAAGCCTGACATCGTCCACGTCGGTGGCAGCAACGGCTCCGACTACAGCCTCAGCTGGCGCGTCGATCGCATCCGCGATGGAGACATCGTGCTCCTCCGGCTCGACCCGTCGCAGCCCGCTGTGGCCCCCGCCACACGCGTCATCCCGCTCCACCCGGAGTCAGACGAGAAGAATCAGCTGTAAACTACACTTGTTGTAGTTTGCATGGAGGCGCGTCCTGGTTTCACCGGGGCGCGCCAGGTGTTTTGTCGCGCCCGCTCGATGACTGGTGAAAAAATTGTTCGCCACAAATTGGGCCGTTTCAGCGGTCGCGTTTTACGGTTTCAGGGAAACTCCCGTTGGGTGGCGCATTCGGTGCCCATCTTCTCCGGGATGCGAGGGAGCCACAATGCTTGGGTTTCAGCCTTTCGCCATCTTCGGCCGTTCGGACTCACAGAAGCGCATGCGCACGTCCACGAGCCGGCTGATTTACGCGATGCTTGCGTCGAGTGCTCTCGTGCTCGCCTCTCCGGCGGCACATGCAGCCGAGACCACACCAAACCACGTCCACGACGTCGTGATGCGGACCGAGGGAGCGGCCACCGAGATCTTGGTGACCGGGACCGTCGCTCCCACGTACACGATGCGGGTCGCCGATGGCGGCAGTCGCCTCATCGTCGACATCTCGTCGTCGGATGTAGTCGGCGTGCCCGCTGCGATGACGACGCCATCTGGCATCGTCGGCGGCGTGATGACGCAGGCCTTCAAGACGGACACGGGGTCGCTGACACGCGTCACCGTGAACCTCACGAAGAAGGCCGCTTACAGGCTGAAGGCTGACGGCGACAAGCTCGCCATCCAGCTCCTGGAGAACGACAAGACCGAGGTCGCCAGCGGGCCCCTGGTCGCCAAGTTGACCGAGCTCCTCTCCGTGAAGTCGGAGCCTGCGCC
>JBBRNJ010000056.1:0-62127 GCA_038230375.1 Polyangiales bacterium
CGCTTCCAGCGGCAACGTACCCGGCGGCGGCGGCTGCGTGGTGACAGCCGACTGTCAGCTCGGTCTCTCCTGCTTCAACTCGACGTGCATGATCCCGATCAAGTGAGCTGACTTCCCGTTTCTCAGGAGAGCCACCGATGCCTTCATTCTCGCCGAACCGATCACCTCTGTTTCTCTTCCTGTCGATCGGCGTCGGCGCGGTGGCTCTCCATTGCGGCGGAAGCACGGGGTCGTCCGTGTTGTTCGCGGATGACGACGCTGGGGCAGGAAGCGGCGAGGGCGGGACGAATGGGAACGGGAACGGGAACGGGAACGGCGATGGTGGAGTGAAGGCTGACGGTGGGACTGCGGTTGTTCCAGACGGCGGCGCTACTCCTGGCGCAGGACACGTGGTGTGCGGCTCCAATGCTGCGTGCGATCTGTCTGCGAGCTCATGCTGCGTGCTCGCCGATGGCGGTGGGGCGTGCGTTCCTGGCACCGCCGCGTCGTGCGGGGTCGGTGGGGCCGACCCTGTGAAGCGGCTGTGCGACGAAACGGCGGACTGCCCCTCCGGCCTGGTGTGCTGCTTTGAGATCATCAACAACTCACAGATTGGCTCGAGCTGCCACACGGACTGCGGAGGCAACGGCGGCAGGCGCGCGCAAGCGTGCAGGCAGCAGGCGGAGTGCCAGAACGGCACGTGTCAGGTGCGGAATTGCACGGCGGGTGGACCGATCGAGTCATGCGGACCGCTGTCGAACCTGTGCCCGTGACGCCGACCTGAACGTCGACACCGACCTTGACCTCGACCTCGACCTATCCTCGACCTCGACCTTGACCTCGACTTCCCCTTACGTCACATCGTGATCTTGCGGAACTTCACGCGCGTCGGGCGCGCGTCCACGCCAAGGCGCTTCTTGCGGTCCTCTTCATACGCCTGGTAGTTGCCGGCGAACCAGGTGACCTTGCTGTCGCCCTCGAACGCGAGCATGTGTGTGGCGATGCGATCGAGGAACCAGCGATCGTGGCTGATGACCACGATGCAGCCCGGGAAGTTCAGGAGCGCGTTCTCGAGCGCCTGCAGCGTCTCGACGTCGAGATCGTTCGTAGGCTCGTCGAGCAAGAGCAGGTTGCCGCCGTCCTTCAGGAGCTTCGCGAGATGAACGCGATTGCGCTCACCGCCCGAGAGATCCTTCACCTTCTTCTGCTGGTCTGAGCCCTTGAAGTTGAACCAGGAGCAGTACGCGCGGGCGGGGACCTCGCGCTTGCCGAGCACGATCTTGTCGGAGCCGCCGGAGATGAGCTCGAACACGCTCTTTTCGCCTTCGAGCGAGTCGCGTGACTGGTCGACGTAGGAGACCTTCACGGTCTCGCCCAGCTTGAGCTCGCCCTTGTCTGGGGTCTCCTTGCCGATGATCATCTTGAAGAGCGTGGTCTTGCCTGCGCCGTTCGCGCCGATCACGCCGACGATGCCGGAGCGCGGCAAGAGGAAGCTCAAGTTGTCGAACAGGAGCTTGTCGCCGAAGGCCTTCTGCAGGTCCTTCGCCTCGATGACGAGATCGCCCAGCCGCGGCCCCGGCGGAATGCTGATCTCCGTCGGGTCGGACGAGCCCGTGGTGGCCTGCGCGACGAGATCCTCGTATGCGCCGAGGCGCGCCTTGCTCTTCGCCTGGCGTGCGCGCGGTGACGCCTGCACCCACTCGAGCTCCTGCTTCAACTTGCGCTGACGCGCGGACTCGGTCTTCTCCTCTTGAGCGAGGCGCTGCGACTTCTGCTCCAGCCAGCCGGAGTAGTTGCCCTTGAATGGAAGGCCACGTCCGCGGTCGAGCTCGAGGATCCAGCCCGCGACGTTGTCGAGGAAGTAGCGATCGTGCGTGACGGCCACGACGGTGCCCGGGTACTCCTGCAGGAAGTGCTCGAGCCACGCGACGGACTCTGCGTCCAGGTGGTTCGTGGGCTCGTCCAGGATGAGCATGTCGGGGCGTGACAGCACGAGCTGGCAGAGCGCCACGCGGCGCTTCTCGCCGCCGGAGAGGTTCTTGATCTCTGCGTCGCCCGGCGGAACACGCAGCGCGTCCATCGCGAGCTCGACGTGGCGATCAAGGCTCCACGCGTCCTTCGAGTCGATCTTGTCCTGCAGGTCCGCTTGCTCTGCAAGGAGCCTGTCCATCTCGTCGCCGTCCATGGGCTCGCCGAGCTTGTTCGAGATCTCCTCGAAGCGCGTGAGCAGCGCGCGCACGTCCGCGACGCCGACATTCACGGCCTCCTGCACGGTCGTAGCATTGCCGAGATCTGGCTCCTGAGCGAAGTAGCCGATCTTGGTCCCGGGATGCGCCGTTGCCTCACCGCCGAACGTCTTGTCCACGCCGGCCATGATGCGCATGAGCGAGCTCTTTCCAGAGCCGTTCGCGCCGATGACGCCGATCTTCGCGCCCGGAAGGAACGCGAGCGTGATGTTGTCCAGGACCTTCTTGTCGGGCGGGTGAACCTTCGTCACCTGCCGCATCGTGAAGATGAACTCGGGCATGGCGGGGAGGTTACCCTTTACGCACGCCTCAGTCGAGCGACCCCACCTGATAGAAGTTGCGGCCGAACTCCTTGCCACACAGCTCCACCAGCTCCGGCGCGAACGCCAGGTCCGGGTTGCGCACGAAGCGCTCGCCACAGGCGATCTTGATCGCAAACTGGTATGCGGCGCCGCCGGGCACCTCGGCGTCGGACTCGTCGAACGGGTTCTGGACGCTTGCCATGACCTTCGAAGGGTCGAACGTCCGGCTGCACTCGGTGCATTCGGTGGCAATGCAGGTGGTCGCGCCGAACGGATTCACCCACTCTTCTTCGTCCCATTCGTAGGCCAGGTCGTGTCCGCAGCGGCACTCGGTCTCGAGCTCGTCGATGCTGCTGCCCATGGGGTAGATGAAGTCGATCGCGCGATGGATCTCGAAGCGATAGCTCACAGGGCCGTCGGGGCGCCGCGTGAGCGGGTACTTGAGCGACGTCGCGTCCGCGGAGACCAGCCACACGAGGTTGAGATCCTCGCGCGACGGATCCTTCAGCCAGGCCGCATCCAGGTTCGCGGGCACGCTCTCGGTGCTGGCGGCGATCTTCGCGAAGAGCGCGTCGCGACCGTCACCGAACGTGTTCGCGATCTTCTTCACCGCGAACGCGCCCGTCTTCTGCCCGACCTGCTCACGCCGACCCGAGAAACGAAGCGTGGCGAGCTCCGGAGAGTCCGGCGCGACGAGCCACTTCTCCTCCCTCAGCTTGGCGACGAGCTTCACGATCGCCTCCGCGCTGGGGCAGAAGACATTTCCTTTTGCGATGAGCCAACGCTCGTATTCGGCGCCCATGAAGGGCGAGCATAACTCGACTCGCGCCTCGGGTGCGCTACGGGAACACCAAGCGCCCGCGTCACTGCACCTGGGGCGGCCGGACGCTGGACCCCATGATGGCACGCAGTGGCTCAGCGACCTGCTAGAGAGCGCTCATGCCGTTCGCGTCCTTGGGGCTCTCCCCCGCCCTCGTGTCCGCCATCGCGCGGGTCGGGTACGAAGCGCCAACACCCGTGCAGAGTGCAGCTATTCCGGCGGTGCTGCGCGGCGGTGACGTGTGGGTGCAGGCAGAGACGGGGTCCGGCAAGACCGCTGCGTTCGCACTGCCGCTGCTCATGATGCTGGCGGCAAAGGACGCGCGCGCGCCGCGGCCAGTGCGGGTTCTGGTGATCGCGCCCACGCGCGAGCTGGCGGCGCAGATCGAGACCGCGTTCGCGACCTACGGAAGGGACCTGCCGACGCGACTGAAGACGTGTGTTGTCGTGGGCGGCGTCTCGGAGAACCCGCAGATGATGTCGCTGCGCGGCGGGGCGGACGTGGTGGTGGCGACGCCAGGACGGCTGCTGGATCTCGTGGCGAAGAACGCCGTCCAGCTCTCCGAGGTGGAGACGCTGGTCCTTGACGAGGCGGATCGCTTGCTCTCGCTCGGCTTCGGCGAGGAGCTGGAACGCGTGCTCGCTCTCCTTCCGAAGAAGCGTCAGACGCTGCTCTTCTCCGCCACGTTTCCGCCCGCCGTGAAGGCGCTCGCCGGGGCGCTTTTGCACGAGCCGACGCGCGTGCACATCACACCGGAGGAGCTCGACGTGCCGCTGATCACGCAGCGCGCGCTCCTGGTGGACAAGGGCAAGCGCACGTTGCTGCTCCGGCACCTGCTCGCGACGAACGAATGGTCCACGGTGCTGGTCTTCGTTGCCAGCCGGCACTCCGCGAACCACGTCGCCGAGAAGCTCTCGCGCGCGGGGATCGCCGTCGCGTCGCTGCACGGGGAGTTGAGCCAGGGCACGCGCACGCAGGCGCTCGCGGACATCCAGAGCGGGCGTATCCAGGTCCTCGTCGCCACCGATGTGGCCGCGCGCGGATTGGACATCCCGAAGCTGCCCGCGGTGGTGAACTACGATCTGCCGCGCTCGCCCACGGACTACCTCCATCGCATCGGGCGCACGGGACGCGCCGGCGAGAGCGGCGTCGCCGTCAGCTTCGTCACCGCGGAGGACGACGCGCATTTCGCGCTCATCGAGCGTCGCCACCGGCTCGCGCTCGAACGAGAGGAGGTCCCCGGCTTCGAACGAACGGAGATCGCTGCCCCTGTGGCAGAGCCGCACGGCGGCGTGAAGGGCAAGCGCAAGAGCAAGAAGGACAAGCTACGCGAGGCAGCGGCAGCCGCGAACCAGAAGCGCTAGAGCGCCGCCCTCGCGCGTGACCGCGACCGCGAACGGTGACATGCGGTATTCTCCTGTCATGGTGCATGGCTGACTCCGACGAAGTGATGAGCGAGCGAACGGTGCTCATGATCTGCGGCAGCGTCCGAGATGGCTCCGTCAATGCGGCGGTGCTGCGCACGGCGGCGGAGTTCCTGCCTGAGGGCGTGTGTGCGGTGCTCCACGAAGGGCTCGTCACGCTCCCTCATTTCAATCCGGACCTGGATCGTGAGCCGCTGCCGCCGCCGGTCGTGGCGCTGCGGGCAGCGATCGCAGCGGCATCCGCGCTGCTCATCAGCACGCCGGAGTACGCGGGCGCCATGCCGGGCGCGCTGAAGAACCTGCTCGAGTGGACTGTGGGTGGCACGGAGACGTCGGGCAAGCGCACTGGATGGCTCAACCCTTCCACGGGTCCGACGCGCGCGGCGGGCACGTATGCGTCGCTCGGGATTGTCCTGCGTTACACCGACGCCGCGATCATCGATGCGGCGTGCGTGGACGTGCCCGTGCCACGCGCCCTCATCGGAGCCGACGGGCGCATCACCGACGAAAACATCCGCGCGCGCATCGCAGAAGCCATGCAAGCGCTCGTCGAATGAGTTCTCGTGGCAAGACCGCTCCAGCTCTGCTGCTCGGTACGATTTCTGGTCACCCGCGCACTCTGCGCGCCTGGTTTTGCAGCCCGCGAGGTACAAGGAGTGGTGCTCGCCAATCTGGTTCGCCGCTTCGCCTTCGCCGCCCTGCTCGTCCTCGAAGCTGCCGCCTCCGGCTGCGACTCACCGCCGCCGCTCGACACCGCGCCCAACGTGGACCTCGCGAAGTTCGAAGGGACGTGGTTCGAGATCGCACACCTGCCGCGCCCCACGCAGGCGAGCTGCACCGGCACGACGGCCACGTACACGGCGCGCGGCGGTGGCCAGTACACGTTCGTGCATGCGTGCACGCTGGAGAACGGCAACTTCCACCAGAGCTCCGCGCTTGCGCAGGTGAAGGACGGCGCGGACCCCGCCAGGCTGCAGGTCGACTTCGGCGGCTTCTTCGGTGACTACTGGATCCTCGACGTTGCGCCTGACTACCACTACGCCGTGGTCGGCCACCCGTCGCGCGCGTATCTGTGGATCCTGAGCCGCACGCCCACGCTGTCGGCATCCGATACGCAGGCCGTGCTCGCGAAGGCCGGCTCACTCAAGTTCGACACGTCAAAGCTCGAATACACGAAGCAGTAGCCTGCGGGGCGCGCAATGGAACTAGGGGCGGCGCGAGATCGCGTCGAGCGCGGCTACGCGATAGGCCTCGGCCATGGTCGGAAAGTTGAAGACGTTCTCCACGAACGCGTCTGGCGGAAGTCGCCCGATGAGCGCCATCTGGCCGATGTGAACCAGCTCGCTCGCCCCCTCACCCACGACATGCACGCCCAGCAAGATGCGTCCCGTGGGATCGAGCACGAGCTTCAATAGCCCGGACGTCGCGGCGGCGATGTGCCCTCGCGCGATCTCGTCGAAGGTCGCTCGGCCCACCAGCGCGCCGCCATGCGCCGTCTTCGCCTGCTCTTCCGTGAGGCCCACGCCCGCCATCTCGGGGATCGTGTACACGGCCATCGGCAAGAGATCTGCGTGCAGTGGCGGCGGCAAACCAAGTGCGTGACGCATGGCCGTGCGCCCCTGCTCCATCGCGGACGACGCCAGCGCGGGCGGGCCCACCACGTCACCAACTGCATACACGCCAGGCACGCTGGTCTGTCCGTTCGCGTCCACGTCGAGGAGCCCGCGCGCGTTGGCCGTGAGACCCGCGTTCTCGATCGCGAGGTGACCCAGGTTTGCGATACGCCCCTGTGCAACCAGGACCTTCTCCGAGCGCACGACGCGGCCGCTCGCGAGCGTGGTCTCCACCGCGTCCACGCCGTTCCACGCTGCGCTCACGGCGCGGTCGCCGCCAACGAACTCGAGCCCACGTGCGCGGAGCTCGGAAAGAAGCACACTCGTGAGCTCTGGGTCGAGGAAGGACACCGGGCGGTCTCCACGGTCAACCATGGTCACCTGCGTGCCGAGCGCCGCGAAGATGGACGCGTACTCGCTCGCGATCACACCAGCGCCCAGCACGGTGAGGGAACGCGGAAGGTACGCGAGCGACAGGAACGAGTCGCTGTCCATGATGTGCTCGTGGTCTATCGGGATCTCCTTCGTGGCGCGCGGACGCGAGCCCGTGGCGATGACGACGATATCGCCCGACACGGTGCGCGTGGCGCCGCTCTGCTCGCGAACGGTGAGAGTCTTCGGCGACGCAAACGACGCACGACCGCGACAGAGCGTCACGTCGCACCGCGCGAGCATCCGCCCCATGTACTCCAGATGTGCGTCCACCACGGTGCCGACCCTGCTCATCAGGCTCTCGAGCGGAACCACCTCCTTGTGGAGGACCTCGTAGGCGCCGTTCGTGCGCGCGACGAATGCACGAAGCGCGCACGCCGTCTCGCGCAGCGTCTTGCTCGGGATGGTCCCGCGGCGGACGCATTCGCCGCCGATCGCCGAGGTCTCCTCGATGAGCAGCACGCGCTTGTTCGCCTCCCTTGCCTGGAGCGCGGCCTTCTGTCCGCCGGGGCCTCCGCCGATCACGAGCACGTCGAAGCGCTCTTCGTTGCTCATGAACCACCCTGCAACGAGGAGGCGATCTCGGCGCGGCGCGCGAGCACCGATGCCATGTCGTCTGGATGCAGATCAAAGCTGGAGAGCAGCGGATGGGTCGCAAGCGCGGCTACCTCGAGCTCGCCTGCATGCCGCAGCGTCGCGCGCGCCACATCGCTGGCGACAGCGACGATCGAGGCGGCCCCCTTTGCATCCTTGGCGTCCTCGGGGCAGTGATGGAAGCGCACGGCAAGCGAGAGCTCGCGCGGCAGCTGCCATAGCGTCAGCATCTCGGCGCCGACCTCCGCGTGCAGCTCGTCTGTGAGGACCGTCACGGCATCCGCATGGTGCGGATCAGCGGCCTCGAACGCAGCGAGCTCCGCGTAGAGCACCGGCCGCCCCACGTGGTGCAAGAGACCTGCCAGGAACGAGCCCTCCACGTTGCGCCGACAAACGCGGGCGATCTCCTGCGCAAACGCCGCAGTCGCAAGGCTCATGCGAAGCTCCTCGCGCAGCTCGGGACCGCGCGTGCCGCTCCGGAACAGCTTCTGATCGCACGTCACGATGAGCAGGATGTCGCGCAGCGTCTTGATGCCGAGCCGGCTCACGGCGTGCTGAAGCGAGACCACGGGCGTTCCCCGCGAGAAGTACGACGAGTTCGCGACGCGCAGCACATGCGCAGCGATGGCAGCGTCCGTACGCACCAGCTCTGCGAGCTTCCGCGCGTCCGTGTCGGGGTCCGAGGCCGCGCGAAGGACGCCCGCCACGACGTCGGGCAGGATCGGCAGCTCGAGCTGCCCGGCGGCTAGCCGCGCGCGGATTCTTGGACGCTCGGACTCCACGGTATCCGGACCGGGTGGCCTCTCATGCTGGACCCGCTGCAAGGATGATTGCACTCGACGTTCTCCCGGATGGAAGGAACGGCCAGCGCTTCAGCCAAATTCAGGATGATCTGGCGTCAGGGCTTGCCACGGCGCAATTCGGCCATGGCCACGGTGGCGCCCACCTTCGCGCGAAGCGCGTCTGCCTCGAACGGCTTCTCGATCATGGGGAGCAACAGCGCCGCCACGAAACGCGCGGCCTCCTGCGTGGTGGGGCCGCCAGAGACGAAGACGAAGCGGGCGGCGACCTGTGGAAGGACCCCGCGCACGTGTGCGTGGAGCTCCATGCCGCTCGTGCCTGGCATCATCAGATCGCAGAGCACGCAGTCGTAGACCTGGCCGCCGAGTATCAGCGCGAGCGCCTCGTCCGCGGACAGGACCACGGTCACGTCATGCTGCGAGAGGATGCGGCGAACGACGCTGCCCACGAGGGGCTCGTCGTCCACGACCAGCACGCGACCGCGCCGCGGCAGGTGCAGCACGCCTGGCGGTGGCGTCACGGAGAGTCCCGCCTCGTCGGTGGCGGCGGGCAACGTGACCGTGAACCGCGCTCCGTCGCCTGGGCTGGAGTCGCAGCGCAGGTCGCCGCCCAGCGCGGAGATCACGTTGTACGCGATCGACAGACCAAGGCCGGAGCCCTCGCCGATGGCCTTGGTCGTGAAGAACGGCTCGAACACGCGCTGGCGGACCTCTTCGGGCATGCCAGGGCCGTTGTCGGAGAACTCGATGTGGACGAAGCCGTCCTTCGCAAACGCCCGCACGCGAACCACGTTGCGTTCATACGGTAGGTCCTGCATGGCGTGCGAGGCGTTGACCAGCAAATTGATGAAGACCTGCGCAAGACGCGACTCGTCGGCGATGACCTCTGGCACGTCTCCGAGCTCGCGCACGACGTGCACCTTGTGGCGCAGCTCACTGAACGCGAACGTGATCGAGAGCTCGACGACCTGGCGCACGTCCAGACGGGTGCGCTCTTCACGCTCGCCGCGCGCGAACGTACGGAGGCCGCGAACCACCCTCTTCACGCGCGACGCACCCTCCAGTGCTTCGTTCACGAGGTTCGCCAGGTCGCGCCGCTGCGCCTCGTCCAGCGGACCGCTGCTCGCGAGCTCGTCGGCCATGATCTCCAGGTTCGACATCACGAACGTGAGCGGATTGTTGATCTCGTGGCCCACGCCAGCCGCAAGGGTTCCCACCGTCGCGAGGCGATCGCGTGTGTGGGCAGCGGCCTCGAGCTGCTTGCGCTCCCGCAGGTCACGGAAGACCGCGACGCAGGCCTGTGCTCCGCGATGCGAGACGCGCCGCGGAGGGCTCATTTCCAGCGGGATCACGAGACCGGCCACCGACACCAGCCCCACATCAACCGTCCCGACGTGCCGCTCCACCAGTGACAGATCGAACCGCTCCGACACGGTCGCGAGATCGCGTTGAACGACCACACTCCTGATGTGCACGCCCGCGAGGTCGGCCTTTGTCTCGTAGCCCAGCGTCCGCGCGAACGCGTCGTTGACGTAGACGATGCGCTCGTCCACGACGATGCACAGACCATCGGGAAGGAGCTCGATCAGCGTCTGCACGTCGGTGAGCAGCTCGATGACGCGGGCTCGCTCCAGCGCCAGCTCCTCGCGGGCCACCGCGCGCTCGGTGACGTCGTGGAAGTGCGTGATCGCCGCGACCGGTCGATCGTCGAAGTCGCGCAGCAGGTGCCCGGTCACCTCGAAGGTGCGACCCGCCCGCAGCAGCTCGAACCGCGGTGTGTGCCCGGCCATCACCGCCTGGTAGAAGCCGAGCGTCGGTTCGCGTTGCTCTGGCGCGATGATGTCCGCGACCCGCGAGCCCAGGAGCGCCTGCGGCGTGAGCCCGTGCACGGAGAGCACGTCCATCGCAGAACGACCGCCGACCGCGATGTAGCGGAAGTCGGTGTCGACCATGAAGACCGCGCCGGGGATGCTCTTGAGAGCAGCCTCTATCGCCGCGTTGCCACGGGGCGTCCCTGGCCGGCCTTCGTCGGTGTTCGCATCAATGAACAAGAAACCCTCGTGCCCCTCATGAACGGTTACCCAGACGGAAGCTCCAGGGTGATGCCTAACGCATTGTCCTGGGTGCGGAAACCCACAATGAGTTGCTCGCGAAGTCGCGGGCTTCGACCGTCGCCTCTCGGTGACAGTGGATCGACGCGCACGGATCCTCCGTCCTCCATTGGGGTCTGTGGACGACGTGCAAAATTGCCGGGCCGCGGGATTTGCGCGGCGCGGCGGCGGCTCGCTTGTTGCTGCTGTTGGTCACAGCTCCATGCGCCCTTCTGCACGCACACATGCGCCTTCATTCGGGTTTCGGTCGTCGCGGATCACCCAGCGCGGGCTCGGGCTGACGCTCCTCTGGGCAGCGCTCGCGGCGTGCAGTGATGGATTGTCGAGCGAGCTGGCCGCGCCTGCTGGTGGTGCGCAGACGACTGCTGCATCGGGCAGCGACACCGCGCCCGCGTTGACGATCGATCCGCCCTCCGCGAACATCGTGTTCAAGCTCGGCGAGAAGCCCACGCTCATGATGCGCGCGCTTGCCACTGGCGGCGGGGCGACCACGGACGTCACTGCGGACGCGACGTGGGACCTCTCGTCGGATGTGCTCGGCGAGATCGACACGCCAGGTACCGCGTCATTGCTTGGCGTCGGCGGACACGGCACTGTGCGGGTGTCGTGGCATGGGCAACAGGCGGCTGTTCCGATCACGCTGCTCCTTCGCGACGAGCTTGCTCTCCCGGGCAGCAGCAACGCGGCTGCGTTCGCGGGCCTGTCGCCCGACAAGACGGAGCAGCTGTCGGTGGAGTACCCGGACTCTGGCGTGGTGCTCCCCGGAAACCTTGCGCCCATCACCATGCAGTGGGCCGTGGCTGGCGACAGCACGATGTACCGCGTCCACTTCACGAGCACCGACGTGCTGGACGTGACGGTCTACACGGATGCGCGCGAGCTCGCTCCAGCCCGGGATCTGTGGACGGCGCTTGCGGCGAGCGCGCCTGACGCTCCCATCGGCTTTGCGATCGCCGGCGTGGGGCCGCAGAAGCGCCTTCGCGAGAGCCCGCCGCGCACGCTGATGATGACGAGCGACCACGTGCTCGCGACGTCGCTCTACGCGCACGCGCCCACCAGCGGCGCGCGCCACTCCGCCATCCTCGACATCGCGGTGGGCACGTCACGGCCCACACCAGCAGAGGGCTCGGACCTGCCAGAGGCAGGCTCCGCGGACTGCGTGGGTTGCCACGACCCGTCGCGCGACGGCAAGCGTACGTCGTACACGCGCATCACGGGCCAGACCCTTCACAACGGGACGCTGCGCATGGATGCGGCGGGCACGCAGTTCCAGGGCGGCATGGCCGCGTCCGCGGGCCCGGTGATCACCGGCGTGTCCACCGTGTTCAATCCGGCGGAGGCCACCACGATCCCCGCAATGCTGGCGACCACCGGCGTTCGGCTCACCACGCAGTCATCGCTTGCGCTCGTGGATCCCGATACCGGCGCCACCGTCCCGAACAACCTCGCGGCGATGATCGGCAGCCTGGGCGGGCAGCTCGCGAGCGCGATGACCCCGGACTGGTCCGCGGACGGCAGCTTCGTCACATGGGCCGCATACGATCCCGCAGGCACGTACAGCTTGCGGACCGGCGGCGCGCCCTCCGTCCTCATGGAGGCGCACGTTGGCTACACGGGCTCCGCTTTCCACTTTGACGGCGCGCACGTGCTCACCAAGCCAACGTCGGGGGACAGCGTGTTCCAGCCGACGATCGGCGTGGATGACACGGCGGTCGCGTACATCCACAGCATCGGCGACGACACCGTTCGCGCGCTCGAGGTGGTGCGGCGCAAGGATCAACACGTGCTGCCGATCGCCGCGGGCGGGGATTTTCCCCAGTGGCCGGTGTGGTCGCCCTCGGCGGGGAAGAAGTGGACGTGGCTTGCGTTCTCGTCCGCGCGCTCGCCAGGTCACATGTCCCCGGGCAAGAGGCTCGTCTGGATCACCGCGATCGATCTGGAGAAGCTGCAAACTGGCGATGGAGACCCGAGCTCGCCCCCATTCCTGGCGCCAGGCCAGAACGCAATCCACGTGCACCCCAAGTGGCCGACCTGGGTCCCGCCGGCGAAGTAGCGTCGGGCACGTTGACGTTCACGTTCAGGTTCACGTTCACGTGTCGGAGCTGCCCTTTCGTTTCCACGCGACCATTTCGGCTGCGATGGCTACTGCGATCTCGTCTGGTAGACGCGCGTTGATGGGCGCTCCGATCGGCATGCGGATGCGCGCGCGGTCTTCTTCGCTGAAGCCCTTGTTTTCCAGGCGCGTGCGCGTTCGCTCCGCTTTTGCTCGGCTGCCCACGCCTCCCACGTACGCAAAGCCGCGCTTCAATCCCCACTCGATGGCCCGCTGATCCTGTCCGTGGTCGTGCGTCATCACGAGCAGCGCGCCGCGCGTGGGGAAGTCATTCATCAGCACGTCGTACTCCCCTTCGACGAGCGTGATGCCGGGGATGCGGCCCTCGGTGGTCCACGCCTCGCGCGCGTCGATCACGGTGACTGCGTACCCCACCTTCGCAAGCAGCGGCGCGGTGGCCGTGGCCACATGACCGGCGCCCACGATGAGGCACGGCATCAGCCCGTCGATCGGCTCGATGAGGATCTCGGCTCTGCCACCGCAGCACATGCCAAGCTCGGGGCCGAGCCGGAACTCGCGCACCTGGTGTTTGCGCTCCGACTTGCCGTCACACATGCGCGACAGCTCCGTGAGGACCTCGCGCTCGATCGCGCCCCCGCCCACCGTGCCCACGCAGGTGCGATCACTTGCAAGATACAACTTTTGCCCCGGCGTGGCGGGCGCAGAGCCGTGGCGCGCGAGCACGGTCGCCATCGCCCCGTCCACGCCTCGCGCTGATTTCTCGGCCGACACCGACAGGACGCCTGCCTGGGATGCGGGCGTAACGAGCGGGAGCGCAGCCTCCAGAGGCACATCTGCCTCTTGATGATGCTGTTTGGGCTTTTCCACCTGCAATTACTGTATCCTGGGTCCGTCGTGAAAACCACGAACGTACAGTTCGATCCCAACCAGGTGCTCGTCATGATCCTCGCGGGGGGCGAGGGCAAGCGCCTCTACCCGCTCACCCTGGATCGCGCGAAGCCGGCGGTGCCGTTCGGCGGCCGCTATCGGATCGTGGACATCGTCCTCTCCAACTTCGTGAACTCCGGGCTCACGCGCGTGAAGGTCCTCACGCAGTACAAGAGCGCGTCGCTCGAGGAGCACATCGCACGCGTGTGGCGCCTGTCGCCCATCCTGGACCAGTTCATCGAGGCGATCCCCGCCCAGCAGCGCACCGGAAAGTCCTGGTTCCGCGGCTCCGCAGACGCTGTCTACCAGTGCCAGCACGTCATCACGGACGAGCGCCCCGAGCTCGTCGCCATCTTCGGCGGCGACCACATCTACAAGATGGATGTGCGGCAGATGGTCTCGCACCACATCTCGACCAAGGCCGTTGCCACCGTCGCCGCCATCCCGGTACCCAAGAAGGAAGCGTCCGACTTCGGCGTGATCGAGGCCGACGAGAACGGGAAGATCATCGCCTTCCACGAGAAGGTCGCGGACCCGCCCGGCATGCCGGGCAATCCGGACATGTGTCTCGCGTCGATGGGCAACTACATCTTCCAGACTGAGGCGCTCATGCGCGAGCTCGCCCGCGACGCCAACGAGGACGCGAGCAAGCACGACTTCGGCCACGACATCCTGCCCGGGCTGGTCAAGCAGGGCTCGGAGGTCTTCGTCTACGACTTCGCCCACAACGAGGTCCCCGGTGAGGACGACCCGCGCGGACGCGGCTACTGGCGCGACATCGGAACGCTCGAGGCGTACTGGCAGGCGCAGATGGACCTCATCGAGATCCATCCGCAGTTCAACCTGTACAACAACCGCTGGCCCATCCGCACCGGCGCCACGCACGACCCCCCCGCGAAGTTCGTCTTCCGCGACGAGGCGCACGCGCGCGTTGGTATCGCGACGGACTCCATGGTCTCCCACGGCTGCATCATCTCCGGCGGACGCATCCATCGCAGCGTGCTGTCGGTCGGCTGCCGCGTGAACAGCTTCAGCGAGGTGGAGGAGAGCGTGCTCTTCGAGCGCGTGCGCATCGGTCGTCACGCGCGCCTGCGCCGCTGCATCGTGGACAAGGACGTGGAGATCCCGCCGGGCGCCGAGATTGGCTACGACATAGAGGCCGACCGCCGCCGCTTCTTCGTGACGGAGACGGGCCTCGTGGTGATCCCGAAGCGCGCCAAGCTCGAGGACGAGCCGCACGATCCGAACGATCCGAACCGGAACGACGGCTGACCCGCGCTGACCGCGCCATTTGCCTGCACCATGCACCTATCCAGACAAGCGCTCCTCTCGTGCCGGCTTCCGGCGTCCGTCATTGGCCCCCACGGTGACCTCACCTTCCACGAGCCCAGCGCGGAGATGCATGCGTCCGACGCGCTCTTCCTTGGAACGCACGTGCGCGTGCTTGCGCCCGACCTTGCCGCGATGGTGCTCGTTCACGAGGTCCTCCACGAGGTCGTGACCCTCTACAAGGCGGACCACGAATCCGCGCTCGCGCGTGCCCTTGGCGTGGACGACACGCGGACCGAGTACGAGCGCGAGGCCTTCCGCGCTGTGTCGCGCGCGTTCGTCACGCACTTCCCCAGCCCGCCCATCCTGGCGGAGGAGATCGAGCCCGAGCAGTTCCTCGCCGAGAAGGAGAACGTGACCCGCGTGGCCACGGAGGCTCTCCTCCTCTACGTGGCGAACGAGAACCCGGCCTACGCGCCCGCGAAGCCCTTCATCTCCGACGACGAGCTGCGTCGCACCACGCCGTATCTCGCGTGGCTCAAGCGAACCGGGACGGAGCTGGAAGATGCGCCGCCCATGGGACCCGCGGGCGAGACGCTCCTGCAGATGCTGCTCGCGCCGCAGCGCTCATCGCCCACGTCGTTGCTCGGACAGATCGACTTCATGCGCACGCGGTGGTCCACGGTGCTGAAGAACAGCACGCTGATGCGCAAGCTGCTCTTTGCGCGGGACCTCCTGATGGAAGGCTCGTGGGCGTTCCGCGGCGGTCACCATGGCGGCGAGCCCGCGCCTGATACCTCCGCGCGCTCCTTCTTCCACGGCGCGGATGAGGAGTACGAGCGCTTCACGGAAGACCGCGACTGGATGCCGAACGTCGTGATGATCGCGAAGAGCACCTTCGTGTGGCTCGTGCAGCTCGAGAAGGCATATGGCCGGCCGGTGCGCACGCTCGCGGACGTCCCGGACGAAGAGCTGGCCACGCTGTCGCGCCGCGGCATCAACGCGCTCTGGCTGATCGGCCTGTGGAAGCGCTCGCACGCGTCCGCGAAGGTGAAGCGCATCATGGGCAACGAGGACGCCATTGCGTCTGCTTACTCGCTCGCCGAGTACGACATCGCGGACGAGCTCGGCGGCTACGGCGCGTTCATGGACCTCAAGCGCCGCGCGCAGCATCACGGCGTGCGCCTGGCCAGCGACATGGTGCCCAACCACGTTGGCATCGACGCGGGCTGGGTGGTGCGCCATCCGGAGTTCTTCCTCTCTGCCACGGAGCCGCCGTACCCGAACTACACGTTCAACGGGCCGGATCTCTCGGATGATCCGCGCGTGGGCGTCTTCATCGAGGACGGCTACTGGCGCCGCACGGACGCGGCCGTGGTCTTCAAGCGCGTCGATCTCCACAGCGGAGATGTAAGATACATCTATCACGGCAACGACGGCACGAGCATGCCGTGGAACGACACCGCGCAGCTGGACTACACGAAGAAGGAGGTGCGTGAGGCCGTCATCAACACGATCCTCCACGTGGCGCGCATGTTCCCGATCATCCGCTTCGACGCGGCCATGACGCTCGCGAAGCGCCACTACCAGCGCCTCTGGTTCCCGGAGCCCGGCACCGGCGGCGACATCCCGTCGCGCGCGGCCTACGCCATGACCAAGGAGGAGCTCGCCGCGGTGATGCCGGAGGAGTTCTGGCGCGAGGTGGTGGACCGCGCGGCGGTGGAGGCACCGGACACACTGCTGCTCGCGGAGGCCTTCTGGATGATGGAGGGCTACTTCGTCCGGACGCTGGGAATGCACCGCGTCTACAACTCGGCCTTCATGAACATGCTGAAGGCCGAGGACAACGCGAACTTCCGCACCACGATCAAGAACGTCCTGGAGTTCGATCCTGAGGTCCTGAAGCGGTTCGTGAACTTCATGAACAACCCGGACGAGAAGACCGCGATCGAGCAGTTCGGCGACGGCGACAAGTACATGGGCTGCTGCCTGCTCATGTGCACCCTGCCGGGGCTTCCCATGCTCGGTCATGGTCAGATCGAAGGCTTCCGCGAGAAGTACGGCATGGAGTACGCGCGGCCTCGCATGGACGAGGCGCCGAACCCGTGGCTGGTCGCGCGACACGAGCGCGAGATCTTCCCGCTGCTCTCCTTGCGTCACACGTTCTCGGGCTCGCGCGATTTTCGTCTGTTCGACTTCGTGCGGGATGACGGCACCGTGAACGAGGACGTGATCGCGTACAGCAATCGTGATCCGCAGCGCGGGCGCGCGGCGCTCACGCTCTTCAACAACCGCTACTCGGAGACCACCGGCGCGGTGCGAATGTCGTCCGCGTTCAAGCCCGCCACGAACAAGGACGGGGGACTCGTGCGCGAGGACCTGTGCACCGCGCTCGCGATAGACTGGGCCGCGGGCTCCTCGTACGTGGTCTTCCGCGATCATGAGCGGCAGCTGGAGTACCTGCGCACGGTGGAGGACCTCACGATCCGCGGCCTGCGTCTGGACCTGTCGGCGTACACGCACGTGTGCTTCTCGGAGATCGTCGTGGCGAACGCCAGCAAGCGGGTGCCACTGGACCGCGTGCGCGCGGAGATCGGCGATCGCGGCGTGCGCGACATCTTCGGCTATGCGGAGGAGATCTTCCTGCGGAACCTGCACGGCCCGTTCGAGGACCTGTTGCTCGCCACGCGGAACGCGTCCATGCCCGACCCGCCGGAGAGTGTGGTCCCGCCTGGATACGAGCCGTCGCACCCCGGGCCGCCCTCGAAAGCGCCGCCGCCGTCTCTGGAGGCGTTCTCGCTCGCGCTCACCGACGCGCTCGAGCGCAAGGTCGAGGGCCTTGCGGAAGAGGACGTGCGTCTGGCGCTGCGCGTTTCGGCCTTGCACGAGGGTCCGGCTGATGACCTCACGGTCCTGCTCTCTGCATTCGCCGCGACGGACGCGGTGGTTCATCTGGCGGGCCTGGCGGCGGAGGATCTGCGCCTGGAGCTCCCGCTGCGTCGGGCGCTTTCCCCTGCCCTGGGCCTGGACGAGCAAGCCGTCGCGGAGCTGTGCATCGCTCTCACGGGGCTGACGCTCACCGGGTCGTTGACGGAGGTGTTGTTGACGGTGCTCACCGACGCGCGCGTTCGCACCTTCCTTCTGGTCCACGACGCTGCGGCCGTCACGTGGTTCAACAAGGAGCGGTGGATCGCGTTCGCAACGGCGCTGGCTCATGCGATGCGGCTCGACCGCCTCGACGTGCCGGACGAGGACCTGGCGGCGATCATGGCGGCCGGCACGAAGAGCGCGTACCGGCTGGAAGACCTGCTGACGGACCTGCGAGACATGGAGCGAAGCGCACACGTGGCGCGCGTTGCACGCGAGTCGGAGCGTGCGCTATCGACAAACGCCGCGGTTCTGCCCATAGTGGAGACCGATGGCGAAGACGGTGATCGTCGGTGACGTCCATGGCTGCAGGGACGAGCTCTGCATCCTGCTCGACCGCGTAGCCTTCGCCTCGGGCGACACGCTGGTCTTTGTCGGTGATCTGGTCGCGCGTGGTCCGGATCCGCTCGGCGTGCTGGATATCGCGCGTGAGACGGGCGCCGTGATCGTGCGCGGCAACCACGAGCACAAGCTCGTCAACTGGCTGGAGAACGGAGGCGAAGAGCGGGACCCGCACCGGATCAAGCTGCCGCGCCTTCACCGCGAGCTCGCGCGCGTGCTGCGGCCCGTGGACTGGACGCTGCTCTCTACGTCACCGCTCTACCTGGACCTCGACGAGCACGGGACGCGCGTGGTGCATGCTGGCGTGGATCCGCTGGTGTCGTGGGCGCAGCAGGAAGAGGAGACGTTGATGCGCATTCGCACGGTGCGCGCGGACAACGGCGCACGAGTCCTGTGGGGTCGCGCTTACCTCGGGCCGCCGCATATCGTGTTCGGACACAATGCCGCGCCGGGGCTGCAGCTGCACGCATGGGCGAGCGGCATCGACACGGGGTGCGTGTACGGGGGAAGGCTGACGGCGTTCGTGCTGGGACCGAACCAGCGGATACCGAAGATGGTGTCGATGCGAAAAGAGCTGCTGGTGTCCGTGCCCGCAAGGCGCGTGTACTACGACTTCACGAGGGACGTGGCATAGAGCGACGACGACGACCGCCGCGAAATGACCCACGGGTCGAAGTCGAAGTCGGGGTCGAAGTCGTTGTCGAAGTCGCCGTCGAAGTCGTTGTCGTCGCGCTACTTCACCTGCTGCTCGAACCGCAGCTGGTACCCACCTAGCTCCACGATGTCTCCGTGCGACAGCTTGTGTGGTGCGTTCGTCAGGCTCTGGCCGTTCACGTTCGTCGTGTTGGTGCTTCCCAGATCGCAGATCCAGAAATCGCCCTCGAGCGCGTAGACGTCTGCATGACGGCGTGAGACGCGATCGCTCACGATCACGATGTCTGCGTCGTGTGTGCGTCCGATGGTGCACTGCGGACCCAGCTTGTGCCTGATCGCGGCGCCGCGCATCTCCACCAGGTACGCCTCCGCGAAGAGGCCCGACGTGCGCAGCAGCGCTTCCATCGTTCCCTTGCCGCGCCGCCCGCCGCCGGTGCCCGCGTGCAACGTGCCGCGGACGGCCCCCTTGCGGAACGCCTGGTATTGCTCGGCGTTGGGCCTTCGCTCCATCGCCATGGCCTCGTCCAGGAGCAGCTCGTAGACGTCCGCAAGCTCCGAGCCGTCTCCCTTTGCGAAGAGCCCGGAGGCGTCGAGCTCCTTCATGAGCTTGCGTAGCTCCGCCGCCGCACCATCCCACTGTCCGCGATCTGCGATCGCTCGCGCTGCGGCACGCGTCTCCTCGGCGCGCAGGACGTAGACCGCGCGTGCACCGTCGCCCGACACGGGTGCTCCGCCAGCGCGAAGGTCGATGTTGGCGGTATCGTCCACGTTGAACGACTGCTCGCTGCCCGCGCGCTTGTAGCCCACGCGCAGCATGAGGAGCTGCCCGCGAAGCGCTGAAGCATCGCGCTTCTGCACGGTGAGCTCCACCGCCACCAGGCGCTTCTGCCCGTCCATCAGATCGCCCAGCGGCGCGACCAGGCCCGCTGCCGAGAACGACGTGCGCGACACGCCGAGCACGCGCAGGATCTGGACTCCAGGGGCGGGCACGAAGATGACCTCCACGCTGTCGACGACCATGTCTGCCTGCGCGCCAACGGCCATCGCAAACTCGTGCTGACAGCGATGCGGATCTTGCACGAAGAAATACCGGCCGCCACCGGCCTCCGCGATGCGGGACAGGATGTCCTCGTTGTGGTGCTGCCCGTAGCCCAGCGTGGAGACCGACAGGTCCGCGCGCATCCCGGACACGATATCCGACAGCGCAGCGGGCGTAGAGGCGCCCACGTTCGGCGCGCCATCGGACAGAAGGAGAACGCTTCGTCTCGCGCCCTGCCTCTTCGACTCCGCCAGCGCCTTGTGAGAGGTCACGAGCCCCGCCTCCACAGCAGTGCCGCCATCCGTGGAGAGCCTGCGCGCACGTGACCGCAGGAGGCGCTTGCCCGCGTCGTCCATGGCGGTGAGCTCGCACACGCGCGTGGCACCGCTGGAGAACGCGACGATGCCCACGCGATCGTTGGGCTGGAAGAGCTCCACCAGACGCTCGGCGGACGCAATGACGTGCTCGATGGGAGGGCCCTGCATGGATCCCGACACGTCGATGGCGAGCATGGTGTCCAGGTCCGCGCGCGCGCGCTCCACACCGTCGCCCTTCGCCGTGACCTCGCACACGACGAAGATCCGGCTCTCGACCTGGGGATCGATCGAGTCGCGGTCGGTGAGCACGCGGACGCTGAGCAACGGCATGAACACTCCTATAAAGTAGTTTGTACTCTTAAGCGATACGGCGCAACCCGCAATGGATGATACGTTTGCCGGGTGGGTCTGTCTGCGCGCAAACGCTCCGTTTTGGCTGCGTCCCTTGTCATCGTCGCCACGGTGGGTTGCAGCGCGATCACCAGCTTCAAGGGCCTCGCCGGCGACGACACCACAGATGCCAGCACGGACGCGGCAAGCGCTGGCGACGCCTCCTTTGCGGACGGCAGCAGTGGCGTAGACAGCGGTCAAGATGCAGGACGCCCGCCGCCGACCAGCTGCAACGACGGTGGCGCTGGTGTCGGTGCCACGTGCGGCGCAGCCAAGTCCGACGATTGCTGCGCCATCGTGGCGGTCCCCGGCGGCACCTACAATCGCAGCGACGAGAGCGCGTATCCGGCGACTGTGAGCCGCTTCCTCCTCGACAACCAGGAGGTCACGGTGGGACGCTTCCGCCGCTTCGTGAACGCGAACCTGGGCACGCAGGCCACGCCTCCGATGGCGGGCGCGGGCGCACACCCCAAGATCGCGAGCAGCGGCTGGGACAGCTCGTGGAACGCGAAGCTTGCTGCAAGCCCTTCGGCGCTTCTCACGTCCCTGCATTGCGGCAACTCGCACTGGACCGACACGGTGGACGCGTACGAGTCGTACCCGATGAGTTGCGTCACCTGGTACGTCGGGTTCGCCTTCTGCGCGTGGGACGGCGGGCGGCTCCCCACCGAGGCTGAATGGAACTACGCCGCCGCCGGTGGCAGCGAGCAGCGGAAGTACGCGTGGTCCAGTCCGCCGGGCTTCTCCACCATCGACCCCACCTACGCGACGTACGGCTGCTTCGGCCATGGCGGCACGCCCACCTACACCGAAGCCGGCTCGCCGAACTGCGTCGCGGCAGACATCCTCCCCGTTGGCGTTCACTCGCCGAAGGGCGACGGAAAATGGGGCCACGCCGACCTCGGCGGCAGCATGTGGGAATGGACATTGGACGTCTACGCTTCCCCGTACCCACAGGCGAACTGCGAGGACTGCGCGAACATCAAGGTGGGCAGCGCCAGCGAACGCGTCATCCGTGGTGGCGACTACGACAGCTTCGACTACGACCTGGACACGGCCTATCGCTCCAGCGACGTACCCACCGCGCTCCAGGACGACCGTGGGCTGCGCTGCGCGCGCGATCCCTGACGGCGCCCGAGTCCTCTGCTAGCGTAACCCCCGTGAAACGCTCCCGGCTCGCCCTGCACCTCGCCATCGCGTGTACTCTGCATGCAACTGCGCTCACCATCGTCCAGCCCGCGCTGGCGGCGGGAGGAACGGTAGCAGCAGGAACGGCAGCGCCTGCGGGCACCAGCACCACAGCGCCGGCTGCTGGCGGCGGCGCGGCGCCGGGCAAGGGCGCGAACGTCGGCTCACAGGACAAGGATCTCGTCGCGAAGGCGCAGGCGCTCTTCGACGATCAGCAGTACGAGGAGTCCATCCAGACGCTGTCCGCCGCGCTGGTCCGCCCAAGCAACACGCGAGAGAAGAAGGTGGAGATCTACCGCCTCCTCTCGCTCAACTACATCACGCTGAACCGCAAGGAAGAGGCTGAGAGCGCCGTGCGCGGTCTGCTCTCCATCCAGCCCGACTACCAGCTGCCGCCCGGTGAGTCGCCGCGCTTCCGCGACTTCTTCACGGCCGTCCGTGCAAAGTGGGAAGGCGAAGGCCGCCCCGGCCTCGTGAAGGACGATCCGAACCTGCCCAAGGTCAACGTGAAGCACGGCGCGCCCAGCCAGGCGGATCCAAACACGGCGATCGACATCGTCGCGCGCCTGGAAGATCCGGGCTCGCGCGTGTCGGAGGTGCATGTGCACTACCGCACGGGCTCCCACGACGAGTTCCTGGATCTCACGGCGACGCTGGCGGACGGCCGCGCACGCGTGCAGATCCCGGCGGCTGCGGTGAAGCCGCCCATCGTCGAGTACTACATAGAGGCGGTCGACAAGACCGGTGGCATCGTCGGTTCGCGCGGGGATCCGACCACGCCGATCCGCGTCGCCGTGTCCGAGCCGCAGCGTGGCTGGGTGGTGCCCGTCGCGATCGGCGGCGCGGTCCTTGGCGTGGGCGCGATCATCGGCGGGCTTGCGCTGGCCGGCGTGTTCAACGGCTCGTCCAGCGGAGGCGGGCAAAAGCAGCCGCCGGGCACGCAGAACTCCACCGTGTCGGTCGGCATCGCGACCTTTCGCTGAGATGAGCGCCTCACATGAGCCGCCTCCCATGAGCGAGCCGCGCTTTCCGTTCGTTCTCGTGGACGTCGCGCCCGATGACGTGGACTTCGTCAGCTACTCGCTGTTCGAGCTGGGCGCGCAGGGCGTGGAGGAGCGTGACGAGTCCACGCTCCACAAGAATGTGCAGACGGGGAAGGTCACGCTCTCCGCCAGCTTCCTCACGCGCGAGGATGCAGACGCCGCCCTGACTGAGCTCGACGCAGCGCTGTCCCCGCGCATCGAGGAGATCGTCGGCGACGCGTGGCGCGACGCGTGGAAGCAGCACTACAAACCGTTTGCAGTATGCAAAGGTCTGGTCGTGCGCCCGCCGTGGGAGCCGTACGACGCGAAGGACGGCGAAGAGGTGCTCGAGCTGGAGCCCGGTCGCGCGTTCGGCACTGGCCTCCACGAGACCACGTCCCTCGTGGCAGAGAGCCTGTCCGCGCGCCGCGCAGAGATCGCGGGCAAGAACGTACTGGATGTGGGGTGCGGCAGTGGCATCCTCTCGCTCGTGGCGCTCTCGTTCGGCGGCGCGCGCGCGCTCGCAGTGGACGTGGATCCGGACGCGGTCGCTGTCACGCTGGAGAACGCAGCACGCAACGGGATGTCAGCGAAGATCACCTCGTCCACCACGGACATCAAGGACGTGCCCGGCGAGTTCCCGGTGGTCGTCGCCAACATCGAGGCAGGCGTCCTCATCCCGATGAGCCAGGTGCTCTTCGCGCACGTCGCGCCCGGCGGCTTCCTCACGCTCTCAGGTATCCTGCTTCCGCAAGCGGACGACGTCACGCGCGCCTACGAGGCGCACGGCGGCAAGCTGGAGACGAAGGTCGAGAAGGGCGAGTGGGTCGCGCTGGTCCTGCGCAAGCCGGCGCACCAAGCTCCGGCAGCGTGAGCATCGTGCGACGCGTGCATATTGCAGATATCCGCGAGGGGACGCTGCCTGCGCCGCCCCAGGTCGCGCACTACCTGCGGGACGTCCTGCGGCTTCCGGACGGCGAGAAGCTCGGCGTGTTCGGGGCAGGCTTCGAGGCCGAGTGCGTGCTCGGCGTGGGCGCGGACGGAGCGGTGACGCTCGCGATCTCGTCGCTGCGGAGGCTGCCGGCTCGACGGCCCGTGACGCTGCTGTATGCGCTGGCGAAGGGCGACAAGGTGGACGCCGTGGTGCGCGACGCGACGGAGCTGGGCGTGACGCGCGTCGTGGTCTTTGCGGCGGAGCGAAGCATCGTCAAGCTGGAGGACGACCGCGCCCAGAAGCGAACCGAGCGCTGGCAGAAGATCGCCGAGGAGGCGGCGCGCCAGTCCGGGAGAGCGGACCCGCCCGAGATCGCGGGCCCACTGCCCTTCGCAGCGGCGCTCGCCAGCGTGCAGAATACACATAAATGGCTACTGCATCCCGCGGCGCCGATGCAGCTGGCGGACGGCCTGGACGCGGCGCTCGCAACGACCGACGGCCTGGCGTTCGCAGTGGGCCCGGAGGGCGGGTTCTCCGAAGAAGAGCTCGCATTGGCGGAGCAGCAAGGCTTCACGACCGCATCGTTCGGTACGACCACGCTGAGAACAGAGACAGTCCCCGCCGCGATCCTCGGGGCGCTGGCAGTGCTCGACAGACGCGTCACTTCTTGGTGACGGCGCTCTGCCCCGACACCGGATCGAACGTGATCGCTCCGTGCTGGAAGTCGTTCCGTCGGCCGCCCGCCACTGCGTATTCGTCGCTCGTCGGATATCCGAGCTCGCCCGCCTCCCACTTCAAGGCCGCCCACTTGTCGCGGATGGCCCCGTGAACTTCGAACGCGCCGGTCTGCGGCGTCCAGTAGATCGACCCGTTCTGGAATACGTTGTAGCGACCGACGCCGTCCGGGGTCCCCGTCTCGCCGGTCGTCGGCGCGCCGAGAAAGGAGCGGCATTCGCCGAGCGCGACGTACTTGTCGTGGATGGCGCCACCGGTGCCGCCCGCTCCACCCGGACACTCGGGCGGGGCGCAGGCATCGTCCACAGTCCCCGGATTTCTCGTGCAGCCGCTCGCGCACGCGGTCGTCGCCGTGAGCGAGTGCCCGCCGCACGTGTAGAGCGTATTCACGTCGCCTCCGATGTCGTGACCGCCGCAGTAGCCACCGTTCCCCAGGCCCGCGCATGAGGCGGTCGCCGCCGTTCCAGTGACGCCGCCCGCAGGCGAGATGAATCCGCTGATCGTCATTCCGATCACGCCGGGGTGGGACCCGACGGTGCCCGGGTATGGCGGATTGTTGAGGATGACGTGCGACGTGCGCGAGAACTGCGCTTCGGTTCCTGATTGCCCGTTCCAGTCCCCGCTCGCCGTCTGGATGCGGCCATCGGCGAGGACCTTTGTCACGATCGCGACGTGATCCGCGTATCCGTTGCCGCCGTAGTTGAACACGACGGCGTCGCCCTCGTGGGCGGTGCGCGACAGCGTGCCGTGGTTCTGCCCGTAGACGTAGAAGCTTCCGGCGGCGGCAGTGAGGCCGCCCACGTTCACGCCGCTGTTCGCCCAGACCCACTTCACGAAGTCCGCGCACCAGTATTCGGGCTGGCCTCCGTTGCCAGTGCAGCTCGAGAAGAAGCTGTTTCCCGCGCGGGTGTTGCGCCCGCACGCGGTTCCGCCGGCGTTCGCGAGCGCGAGCCCCGTGAGGTCACCGCTGGTGACGTTCGAAGAGCTCGTTGCCACGTCGTCCGCGATCGGGTCCGGCGCGCAGCCATAGAAGGCGAGCAGGACGGGGGTGAGTGACAGGGTGAGAGCGACAGCGCGACGCGACTCGGTGATCGGATGTTTCAGCATGACAGGCCGCTCGAGCGAATCCCGTGCCGTGCGACGATCACTGCGCTTGTACGGAGATCGGCGCAGCGAGCTTGCTGCGGCGAGCCATCATCACGTGGGGTGTTCGTTCGGTCACACGAGTGACCTCTCGCTCGAGCGGTCCGACATCATCATGGCGTGCCGCGAATCGTCGGAGATCATCGGCTCGCTTGCGCCTCGGGTGCCGGCACGAAGGCTGCAGCTCCTCGCGGCAGAGATGATGCCCGCAAGAGAATTCCCGCTCCCGTTTCCTCGGCTGCTGGCGCAGCACATCGTCTCCGAGAAGATCGCCGCAGGTGGGATGGCGTCCGTCCACGTCGCCGTCTCGCCGGATCCCACGCAGCCCGTCCTTGCGGTGAAGCGAGTGCATCCTCACCTCGCGAGCGCCGAATTCACGCGGATGCTGCTCGAGGAGGCGGGGATCTCTGCGTCGATACGGCACCAGAACGTCGTGACGACGTACGGGGCGGACATGATCGGAGACGAGGTCTTCCTGGTCATGGACTACGTCCCGGGACTCTCGCTCCACGTCATCCAGCAGAGGGTCCGTCCAGGCTCGATCCCCGTCAGGTTCGCGGTCGCGATCATGGCGGACGTGCTCCGCGGTCTGCACGCGGCCCACGAGGCGGTGGACGCAAACGGCGACTCGATGAAGATCGTCCACCGCGACGTCTCTCCACAGAACATCCTGGTCGGCCTGGACGGCATCGCGCGCGTGCTCGACTTCGGCATCGCAACGGCGGAGCGGCGGACGAGTGACACGGGGATGGGCGACGTGAAGGGGAAGCTCGGGTACATGGCGCCCGAGCAGCTGCGCCAGCACGCGGTGGACCGCCGCACCGACGTCTATGCCGCCGCGGTCGTGCTGTGGCAAGCGCTGGTCGGCGAATCGCTCTTCCAGGACGTGAACGACGCGGCCACGTATGGAAACGCGCTCAGGGGCTGCTCGACGCGGCCTGGCAGGCGTGTCGCCGGCATCCCTGCTGCGCTCGACGAGATCGTGATGCGAGGACTCGCCCGACGACCGAATGATCGCTTCGCGACTGCGCTCGACATGGCTTGCGCGCTCGACTCGGTCTTCGCGTTCAATCCGGTAGGACGCGACGAGCTCGCCGCGTGGCTCTGCCTGCTGGGCGCCCGTTCTGTCCGCGAACCCGGGCAGGTGGTTGCCGACCTGTCGTGTTCGACCTTCCGGAACATGCCTACGACCGTACGCGCCGTCGCGCCGCCCGCGCGACCTCTCGAGCTCTCCCTGCTGGACAGGTGGATGTTCGGCACCATGCTCTTCGCGCTGGGAGTCCTGCTCGGATTCATCGTCGTCCGCAGAACCGTTCCAGCAGCGGACGTGTCGACGACCGTTCCGAGAGGCACATTCGCCTGGGAAGCCGTTCCCACGAACGGGCGTGTCGCCGCAATGTGACAAAATCGGCGCGCGCCGCTCGAGCAGGGGTGGCTCGAGCAGCGCGTCTTGACGATCGTATCGTTTGGCTAGGCCGTTATTGACACGTCGAGGTGAGCGCGGGGGTGTCCCACGCGAACAGCGGGGTCGTGATCCGCGGGTAGTACATCGTGAACGAGTAACACATCTCGTTCTCCGTATTTTCCCCGAACTGTACGACGCTCGACGTCGTGTTCTTGTATGCGCAATGGGTGGTGATCGTGTCGCCGGCCTTCGCCGTGACCTGGATCGGCAGGAACGCTTGGTTCTGAAAGTCCCAGTTGGCGATCGTCCCCATGTCCTGCTTTGCACCCCCGCCCGCCGGCGTGAGGTGCGTGTCGATCGCAGTCCCGAGCGTGTGCATGTGCGGCATCGCGGCGGTGAACGTGCGGCCCGCCATGGCCTGCGGGATGGTGACGCTGCATGTGCGCTGGTATGTCGAGTTCGGCGGGATGCTCAGCGAGTGCGTGCCAAAGGCGACCACGTCCGCCTCGTACTGGCGCGGGGCCGACGTACACATGTCGAGGCCCGTCGAGTCATGTTGTCCAGCAAGCGCCAGCGCGTTGTTGTAGTGGACCTGGACGACGAAGTGCGACGGCGCGTTCGGATCGAGCGGGTAGCCCGCCTCCTTCGGCGTGTACATGTTCTTGCCGCCGGGCGCCCAGCCGAACATCAGGCTCCACTGCAGCGACCCGCCCGCGCTGCACGGGGTGGGCGTTGACGACACCGTGCTCGGGGCACGGAACAGCAACATGTGGTGCACGATCTTCTTGTTGTCGACCTTCGGCGAGAACGCGACGATGTGCTTCGCCGCGGTCGCCGGCACGTCCACGCCGTAGCAGACGTACTGGTCGAGCTGGTTCTGCGGCATGCTCCACGGCGACGGCGGCGCGAAATGCAGGTCCGGCGTGCAGCTGAGCGGCTCGGTGCCGTCGCCAGTTGGTGCCACACTGCCACACACCGCGGTCGACTTCGGCGCGCTAGCTGCGATGAAGCCATCGAGTGTCGCCTGGTCCGTCGCGGAGAGACGCATGTTCGGCGGCGGCGGCATCGGTCGCTTGTCGTCGTGCGTGCGCGCGCCGATGAGCTCGTACTCCTTCCTGGAGGGATCGCTCTTCGACGGTGCATTCAGGTCGTTCCACGTGACGAGCGAGCTAGACGCTCCTGCAGTGGGGCTCGCACCGTGGCAGCTCTGACAGTTCTTGGCGAGGACCGCGTCCACGTCACAGGGGAGCCCGGACGCGGTGGCGCCGCTCGCACCACCACCAGGCGAAGCACCCGAGCCGCCGCCGTTCGTCGGCGCGGAGGCGCTGCCGTTCGTGTCTCCACGCACGCCGGGCGCCGACGGATCGGAGCCCTGGTCGGAGCTGCACGCGGCGAGCGCCTGGGCGAGCATCACCGCGACGAGCGAAGAGCCGAGAATGGGAATGGTTCGCATTTGTTTTTCGTGGCCTCGGCATGTTCACGAGCACGCGCTGTGCCAGCCGACGCGCAGCATCGGCGCACTGCTGACGGCGAATGCGAGCGTGGATCCCACGAAGCGTTCTCCGCGCTACGCGAGTGACCAGCAGAACTACCCGGCCCTGGTCCACGTGCGACCAGCCCCAGCCCTGCGCTACTGGACGCGTACCAGGACGTTGTCGATGAAGACGTCGCCCACATTGGAGAGAGCAAGGTCTGGCATGCCGATGCGCACCTCGGTGCTCGTGCTGGGCTCGAAAGGCCCCTCCGTCACAATCTGCGGCTTGCCGCCGTTGAACGTGATGGTCGTCTGATCGTAGGTGCCCGAGATGGTGGGCGCGACGCCGGCGGTGAGAACGAGCGCCATGTGGACGTGATGGAAGACGTCGAGCACGGGCGCTTGGAGCGGGTCCGAGTTGGCCTTTCCCGACTGCCCGTTGCCCTGGAAAAACGCGCTGGTCTTGGTCGCGAAGAAGGTGAACTTTGGGCCGGCCCCTGCGCGCAGCGTGAAGATCCCATCTGCGCCTGGGGAGCCCGGCAGCGTGTGCATGCGCACGTCCAGGTCGATGGTGATCTCGTGTGGCGGCACAACCAGTACCGCGAGATAGCAGCTGCTGTTGGTCGTCATGGCGTGTAGCCCGAACGGCGGAGACTTGTTGGTCGCGTCGCGTGTCAGGGAACAGCCCGAGCCGGGCGTGGAGCTCACGAACCCGAAGAGACCGCCGTCGTCCGCATCGTCGAAATCGGCGCAAAAGGCCGCGGCCGACGAGAGCGAGGCACAGAAGCCGGCGCCCCCAGCGTCAGCAAGCGAGCCGTCAGCCGCGGAAGCATCATCAAGGGTGTCCGAACCGCTCGCGTCCATCGACGTGACATCGTTCGCGTCCGCCGTCGTGCTTGCGTCCGGCACGAAGTGTCCGTCGCCGTTGCCCAGGATGGAGTTGCAGGCGAGCGCGAGCGTGCCCGCGACGAGCGCCGCGCCAACGAGCGCTACAGTCTTTGCGGGTCGCCGCGGCATGGACATTCCTTCCTAAAAGCGAACCGCCAGCGAACAGCCTTCCGTGCCGCACGTCGAAGAAACGCGACCGCTCGTGGGCGCCGGAGTCAGGATCCATACCACGAGCGCAGCGGCCCCCAGCACTCCTCCCGCCACGACACCGATCGTCGCGACGTTGCCCGCGGTCGTCGCACGGGTCCACGCGCTCGCGGCGCGCGCGTCACCACAAGGGCTTGGCACAGGACAAACCGCGTGCGCGCTGTTGTGTTCCGACAGTGAGACGCCGCCTGCAACTCCGCCGACACCGAACCCGACGATCGCAGCCCCGCCCAGCGCATACGCCAGGATATTTGCGCCGCCGGTGCCACTGGCGCCGCTGGTCGTCGGCTCACGAGCCGGCGGTGGTGGCGGCGGTTCCTGCACGGGCGGCGGGTTCGAGAGATCGGGGACGAGCACCTCCACGGTCTGCTGCGCTGTCACGACGACATCTCTGCTCAGCGAGGCCAGCCCCACACCGCTCACCTGGAACAAGTGCCGGCCCGGCGTGAGGATCTGGACCGAGCCCACGTCAGGCACTTCGCTCGCGTCGAGCGTGATCCGCGCACCTGGGGGCGGCGAGCCGGTGACGAACCGGATGCGCACCGTTCCGACCTGCGTATCGAGCGCGTCCGCCCTTGCTCTTGCGGCTCGCTCGCGCGCATCCTTGCCCGCCGCGTGCGCCGCCGCAGCCACCGCGCGAAACAGCTTGAAGGCCTTTGCAGGACGCTCGGTGTGCTCGTAGCAGTCCGCCAGATTGAACTCCGTCCCGAGCGCCGCATCGAGCCGCTCGCTCTCTTCGAGCTTCGGACAGGCTGCGGGATACTGTCCGCTGTCCGTGAGCGTCTTGGCCTCGCGAAAGAGCTGCTCCGCTCGCGCCATGGCATCATTCGCGGAGGCTGCACAAGGAACCAGGACGAACGCCAGGGTCAGCGCGATCGCGCAGGAATGGGGGAGCCGCGGCATACCTTCCTGAAGCGTAGCGGAAGGGATCGCGACCGTCATCCACGGTTGCCTCGCGGCCACGGTACGCAACGCAGCCACGAAGGGCGTCATGCGCTACGCTCGTGAGAGACGATGAAGTCAGGTCCGGACCATTCGCAAACCGCCACTATTCCTCGGACCGTACGTGGCTCGCAGCCGTCGTTCGGATCCCTCCGCCTGGTCGTGGAATCCGGTCCCGATCAGGGCGCGACGTTCTCGCTCGCGCAGGCGCGCGCTGGGCGCCTTCTCCTTGGCACGAGCCCCGTGTGTGATTTTCGCCTCTCCGACGCGCGCGCGTCTCGCAGGCACGCCGCGTTCGAGATGGTCCGTGGCCGCTGTCACATCGTTGATCTCGAGTCCACGAACGGCACCACCATCGACGGCATCGAGGTCACATCGGCGTACATCCACGAAGGTCTGTCCATCCTCGTAGGCAGCACGTCCCTGCGCGTGATGAGCGACGACGCGCCGATTCAACCTCAGGTCTCCGAGGAGACCCGGTTCGGTCGCTACGTCGGCGCGAGCCTTGTCATGCGACGCGTCTACCCGCTCGCGGAGCGCATCGCGAAGACGGATATTCCCTTGATCATCGAGGGCGAGACCGGCACGGGCAAGGAGGTCTTCGCGGAGGCGATTCACGAGAAGGGCCCGCGCGCGGATCGCCCCTATGTGGTGTTCGACTGCACGACGGTCGCGGCGAGCCTCCTGGAGTCGGAGCTCTTCGGACACGAGAAGGGCGCATTCACCGGCGCCATCACCGCGCGCAAGGGCGTGTTCGAGCAGGCGCATGGCGGCACACTCTTGATCGACGAGATCGGGGACCTGCCGATCCAGATGCAGCCGAAGCTGCTGCGCGCGATCGAGCGCAAGGAGATCCGCCGCGTCGGAGGCAGCGACGTGCGCACGGTCGACGTGCGCATCATCGCGGCAACGCGGCGAGATCTCGATCACGAGGTGGAAGCCGGGCGATTCCGGGATGATCTCTTTCATCGGCTCGCGGTCTCGAGGATCGAGCTCCCCCCGCTTCGCGACCGCCTCGGCGACGTCCCGCTGCTCGCGCGCCACTTCTGGGCGAGCTGTCATGGCGATCCGAAGGGCCCGCCCCCTGAAGCTCTCGCGCGCTGGCAATCTGCCGCATGGCCTGGAAACGTGCGTGAGCTTCGCAACGCGGTGATCCGCGAGTGTGCGCTCGGAGCGCCCTTGCTGCCGCTGCGTGAGCGCGACGTCGACGGTGCGCGCGGGGCCGAGGGTGGGATCCGCGCGGCCGCGCATGCGGCGCTCGCTCGCGGCGAGGCATTCCCCATCGCGAAGCGCGCGTTCATCGAGGAGTTCGAGGAATGCTATCTCGAGGCCGTGCTCGCCAAGCACCATGGAAACACCGCGGCCGCTGCTGCTGACGCGGGCGTCGCGCGCCGCTACCTGCAGCTGCTCCTGGCGAAGCGAGCGCGATAGGCATGACAGGTCCCGAGCGAGACCCGGAGAGGTTGCCGCCGGAGCTTCGAGAGGGCTCCATCTTCGACGGGAAATACCGGGTCGAATGCGTGCTGGGCATGGGCGGTATGGGCGTGGTCCTGCTCGTGCATGATCTTGCGTTGCAGCGAGACGTCGCCATCAAGATGCTGTTGCCGGAACATCTCACCGACGAGGAGTTCGTGGCGCGCTTCCTTCGTGAGGCGCGTGCGGCAGCCCTGATCCATGGCGAGCACGTCTGCCGCGTGCTCGAGGTCTCGCAGTCGCAGAGCGGTCTGCCTTACATGGTTCTCGAGTGGCTCGTCGGCCGAAACCTGGACGAGGTATGCCGTGAAGAAGGCCCCCTCGAACCAGGGCGCGCCGTGGACTACGTGCTGCAGGCGTGTGAGGCCGTCGCGCAGGCGCATGCGCGCGGCATCGTTCATCGCGACATCAAGCCTGCGAACCTCTTCCTCACCCACCGCGAGGACGGCGCAGCGCTCGTCAAGGTGCTCGACTTTGGCATCTCCAAGATGAGCGAGTGGCCCACGAAGGAGGGCAAGCCGCTGACGAAGACCGGCGTCATGCTGGGGACGCCGAACTACATGGCGCCCGAGCAAATGAGGTCTTCGCGTGAAGTGGACTCGCGCGCGGACATCTGGTCGTTCGGCGCCGTGCTCTTCAAGCTCATGGTGGGGCACGCGCCGTTCCTCGCGGCGTCGGTCGGCGAGCTCTTCTCGTCCGTCTTGCACGACCCGCCTCCGCTCGCGTCCGCGCTCCGACCGGACGTACCATCGGGACTGGACCAGGCCATTCGCCGCTGCCTCCAGAAAGAACCAGCAAATCGCTTTCAGACGCTCGAAGACTTCGCGCTGGCCATTACTCCGTTCGCGTCGAGCGCAGACGACGGAGCCATGTCGGCGGGGCGAATCAAGGCGTTCTCCGTGCGCGCCTCCGGCTCCAACGACGGTGAGATCGTGGAGCCGACGACCGTCGATCCGCCGATGTCTGGACCATTCCTCGACGCCGCAGAGACGAGCGCCCCGCGGATTCTGGCGCCTCACATCGCAGCGGACTCTCGGCCGCGCTTCGCCGTCGTCGCCGCCATGATCATGCTGGTCGTGGTGGGCGCGATCCTGGTGGCCGGATGGACCTATCTGAGCATCGCGCCTCCGGCGGCGTTCGCTGCCGAGCCCTCCGCGAGGTCCGCGACGTCCGCGACGTCCGCGCCTGCGAGCTCCACGAACGGGGCGGCGAACGTGCCGGAGCCGACCTCGAGCGCGGCCGCCTCGAGCGCGCCGGAGCGTGCGTTGCCGCAGGCGCCTCCGTCATCCACTGCGGCGAAGCCTTTGTCCCCTTCCAGGCCGCCGACTCAGCCACGCAAGAATCCGACAACGACGTCCGATCGTCACGGTTGAGACGGGCGTCCACGCGGGCTCACGACGCTCCGCTCTGCGCGTCTCACGTCACCGCGTACAAGCCGTGCTTCTTCAACAGCGAGCGGAGGTAGTGTCGTTCGAGGCCAGCGAGGCCGGCGCCCATCGCGATGTTGCCGTCCGCGCGCGCCATCAGGCGCTCGAGATACCGTCGCTCGAAGTCGTCCACCACGTCTCGCTTTGCTTCCTTGAACCCTGGCAGGTCCTCTGCGTCCATCGAGGCGGCGGCGCCCGGGCGGTCGGACGCGCGGAGAACCGCGTCGAAGGTCAGATCCGACGGCTCGATCGTCGCGCGGTCGCAGAGGCAGGCCGACCGATCCAGGATGTTTCGAAGCTCGCGCGCGTTTCCCGGATATTCACGCGCGATCAGCGTTGCGCGCGCGGCGGCAGACAGCGTCCGCGCGCGGCCAGTGGTGGACATCGTGTGCCGGAGAAACTCGTCTGCGAGGAGCGAGATGTCGTCTCGCCGTTCCGCGAGCGAAGGGACGGAGATGTGCGACTCCGCCATGCCGAAGCACAGCTCGTCGGCGAACTGCGCGCCCTCTGCCACGCGACGCACGTCACGGCATGTCGAGAGCAGAATGCGCACGTCAAGGGGGCGAGGCGTGTCCTCGCCGACACGCGTCAGCATGCGTGCCTCCAGAGCACGCAGCAGCCTGGGCTGGAGTTCCGTCGGCAGCGCTCCGACCTCGTGGAGCAGAAGCGTTCCACCGTTCGCCGCTTCGAGAAATCCCTCGCGCGATTCCAGGGCGCCGGTGAAGGCGCCTGCGGCATACCCGAACAGCACGGACTCCGCGACATCGTACGAGATGGCCGCGCAGTCGAGGACGACGAACGGGCCCTGTGCGCGATCGCTGTCTTCGTGAATCGCGCTGGCAACGAGGTCCTTGCCGCTGCCTCTCGGCCCTGCGATGCAGACCGTCAGGTCCGTGCGGGCGAGCCGTTCTATCTGGGCTCTGAGCTCGCGGACGGCCGCACTTGGTCCGGTGAGCATCGAGGCGGCGGACACACAACATCGAGTATTCACGGGTGACCTTCAGTGCAGCTGCTGCGCCAACCACGCGGCGCGCCCAGGTCCGCGCGATGCCGCCGCCCGACGCCGATCTGCGCGCTGAGCTGGCGATCGATTCGATCGTCGAAGTGATCGGATCGATCACCTGACGTCCGAATGTGAGCCCGGGCCGCTGCAGTTCCTCCCTCGGTCGGACGCGGCACGGGCTTCGCAGGCGCAGACCAGTGATGAAAGAATATCGCCGCAAGTCTGTCCGTCTCCGTCTCATTGTGTGCGCGGGGCTCACCCTTGGCGTGGCGGCGGCCACGGGCTGCAGCGGCGGCGGCACGCCTGTTCCCGACGTGGGCGTCGAGACATCCGGCGTGACCGAAGACGCAGGGACGACAGCCCCCATGCCGCTCACGCCCCCCGCTGCGGAGTCGCGCGACGCGTCACCTCCCAAGTCTTCCGCATCGGATGCATCGGATACGTCGGTTGCATCGGAGGCAGGAGACGCGCAAACGCCGCTCGCCGACTCCGGGGCTTGTGGGGCAGGCTGCAGGCTCGTGTTCGTCACCAAGGCGACGTTCACCGGCGACCTCCAGGGCAACGCGGGCGCGGACGCCAAGTGCAAGGCAGCCGCTGCTGCGAGCACGCATGCGCCTATCTCGAGTCGCTCGACCAGGTTCATCGCGTGGATATCGACGGGGGCCGCGGGCTCACCGGGCCCGGGTACGCGGCTCGGGAACGCCGAGTACCGGCGCATGGATGGAACGTTGGTCGCTGCGAGCCTCGCGGGTCTCCTTAGCGGCAGCCTGCTCGCCCCCATCAACGTCACCGAGCGCGGAGACTCCCTCGGCACGGGCGCCGCCGCGTGGACCGGCACGGCTGCGAACGGAACGGCGAGCAACTTCACCTGCAACGGATGGTCAACGAACCTCCTGACCGTCGCCGGCGATGTGGGGACTCCGCCCGACACGGGGACCGCCTGGAGCATCAGCAACACGATGAGCTGCAGCGCCAGTCAGCGAATCTACTGCATCGAGGGCGGGCCTTGAGCGCGCGTCCACGGACTACTGCATGGGGACGTGGCTCGAGAGTATCCAGTCACTTCCGTGCTCGTCGTAGATCGCCTTGTTGATCCCTGGTGTCGTGACGGGCGTCTCGATGTGCGTGAAGCGGTGGATTCGCAGCGGGAGACCGTCGCGCGCGCTGAGGTAGAAGTCTGTGACCTCGTAGCCGGACGTAGCCCCGATGACCGCGCGCGTGCGCAACGTGTGGAAGACGTCTTCCGAGACGCCGTCAACGGTCACGGCCTCGAGGCCGACGTAGACGTACGGTCCCTGGCTCGAGTACGTGCCCTTGGTTTGCGCTGCGGTGCCGGTGCACGAATGCATGAACGAGTCACCCGGCTTCATGCCGTGCACCACGTAGGCGTTCGACGCACTGCAGTCGACCACGGCGGTCGTGGATTGCGACCCGAAGAGCGGCAGGTTCCAGGTCTGGTAGTTCACTGTGCTGCGAATGCCCGGATCGAGCTGTCCGCCCTCGCGCGCACAGAACGTCTCATCCTCCGCGTGAGCGCCGCCCCCGCCGTTCGGCAGGACCTGGAGCGCGAGCGTCCAGCACGCTCCTGCGCCACCGTCGGTGTAGCCGACGACCGCGGGCATCGCCACCGCCTGCGCCCGCCGCACGACTGAAGGTTGGCCAAACGTCGGGACGACCGTCAAGATGTCGAAGCCGAAGTCCGTCGCGGCAGCGTCAAAGTCCGATGCGTCGGCGTACGCAGTTGCATTCTGCACGTACTGGTACTTCCCGGCAGCCGGGAGGTAGACGACAAACGGGTCGCCCGTGTCGGCCGACGCGTCCGTCGAGACCACGGCGCCGCCCTCGCCGATCGCAGGATGGGAGCCGTCGCGCACCACGCTCTGGTCGGTGCTGCCGCTCAGCGCGTCGAAGCTCGTCAGGAGCGAGCACGCCATGAGCGACATGCTGCAGCTGGAACCGACCACGACGAACACCACGCGGCGCGCGCGGCTACGTCGCACCATCGAGTCGCGCGTCTGTCGCAGTGGTTGCATCGCGTGAGCCATACAGCATAGCTGAGACGCGAGGGCTGCGCTCCGCTCGCATCGCGAGCCGGCACCTGGATCGGTTTGCAGGTCACGACGGTGACCACTGCCACGGCGTGAGCACGTTTTCGCGCCCTGCTGGTCAGTGCGCCGTGGCCTTGCCGGACGTTGCGTCGAACGTGATCGAGCCGTGCTGGAAGTCGCTCTGTCGCCCGCTCGCTACTGCGTATTCGTCGCTGACTGGATATCCGAGCGAGCCGACCTCCCAGCCGAGCGACGCCCACGTATCGCGAATCACGCCATGGACCTCGAACGCTCCAGTCTGCGGCGTCCAGTAGATGGATCCGTTCTGAAAGACGTTGTAGCGACCGACACCGTCGGGTGTGCCCGTCTCGCTCGTCGTTGGCGCACCGAGAAGAGAGCGGCAGCCGCCGAGCGCGCGATACTTCGCTTCGATCGCGCCGGCCGTTGCGCCGCTGCCACCCGGGCAGCTTGTTCCCGCGTGCCAGAATCCGGGGCCGTTGGTGTCAGCGAGCACCTGCGAGAGCCCGTCGTTGTAGGTTCGATATCGCGCGGACCAGCAGCTCCAGCCTTCCTGGCATCCGTTGTAGTAGCGAACGACGGTGCGTATCCATTGATCGCGGAGGGTCGCGTTGTGCAGATCGAAGACGTTGATCCACGCGCGTGCCTTGTCGTCGGTCTCGGCGTTCGTGGTGTAGTCCGAGATCTTGACCATGTGGATCACGTAGTCGATGGCGTGCGAGACCTGCCCGTCCACCGTGAGGACGTCGCTTCCGTACGTGCGGATCGTGTCGCTGTACGTACCGGAGTCGAACTGGAACATTCCGAGCCCGCCTTGCCGATCGCCGCACGGTCCATCCCCCGCGCCCGCGATGACGGGGCCGCCGCCGCAGTCCGGAGAGCTTGGTCCCTGGCATGCCCACGTGGCTTCGGACCAGCACTGCGCCAGCCCTGTTTCATCGGACGCGATGCCAGCGAGCAAGTAGGCGGTCGCCCCGATTCCGCGCGCGGCGGCGGCGTCGCGGATGCGGGCGTAGCGAGGGAGGCGATCCTTGACGTCGAGCGAATCGTTCGTGCTCCCCGTGGCCTCATCCGGTGCGGCCTGACTGCATGCGGCAGACAGCAGCGCCGTGAGCATCAGGAGTGACGCGCCGCTTCGAAGTGCGCATGGCGTTCTCGTGTTCTCGTGCATGAGCGTGCCTTTAGCGAGGCACATGCCATGGCGATCGCCCGAGAAAACGCGGCAGATCGAGCTTGAGCCGAACGTCATGTCGAGGGACGCCGCACTCACGCGTTGGATCGCCCCGCCGGTCATGCACGTGACCAGCACAAGCGCGCGAGCTCCTTGTGGCGGCCTCGACTTCGTCAGGGGTGGATTGTGACGGTCTGTGTGTCGCCTGGCGCGGGGGCCTGGATGGTGACTGCGCTTGGTGTTTGCGTGAACGTGCAGCCTCCGCACTCCACGGAGAAGCCCTTCGGGTAGACGCGGGCGGGGACCGATAGCAGCGTGGGGGCGGTGATCGATCGATCGGGCGTGTACGTCGCCGTGAAGGTGCTGGTCTTCGCATCGAACGCGTAGGAGAGCGGTGTGCCTGCCACGCGCTCTGGGTATGGCAGCGCGATCGGATCGACGAGCGTTGGCTTCTCCTTGCCGTCGGGCGTCAGCAGCGCGTAGCCGTCGCTCTGGTCATAGGCCCAGTACATGGCACCGGAGGCCACGGCGCCGACGCCGTCGTACTGCGCGGTCATGTATTCGGTGACGCCTGGCTGCTCCGCCCGCGCGCCGAACTCGCCGATCCACAGCGCCGCGTTCAGCTTCTTCGCCTCGCTCGCCAGCGCCGAAAGGTTCTTCATCAACTGTTCGCGGTGCGCCGGATCGAAGCCCTTGCCGCTCTCCGCATCGCGATCGTACGAGTGCGGCGCATACACCACGTCGCCGAACGGAAACGGAGTGAGCCGCGTCTCACCGCCCAGGTTACGCAGGGAATATGGCTCGATGAACGCGAGCAGGTTGGGCGCCACCTCGCGCACCTTTGGTACGACCGACTCGTAGAACGGCTGCAGCGTGGACTGCTCGAAGAAGGTGATCTGCGCGCTGCCCCAGTACGGCTCGTTCAATACGTCAAAGCCGATCACGTTGTCGAAGACCGACAGTCGCGCAGCCGCGCGGCGCCATGCCTCCGTGAAGTGCGCCAGCAGATCCGGGCTCTGCCAGAAGTGGTCGTAGCAATGGGTGACCTCCTTGCTGAAGTAGTTCGTCGTCCAGTCCACGGACGGCACGAACGACGCGTAGTTCGCAGCATCACACGTCCAGAGCGGAGCGCCGTCGCCGCCGCCCTTCGCGAAGCCTTCGCCGTAGACGTCGTCGTGCATGTCCAGGACGACCAGCAGGTTTGCGTCGCGCGCCCACTGGATGCGCGTCGCGACGGCCTCTAGATACGCGTCGTCGTAGTTCCCCATGGTGGGCTCGATGGCGGCCCACGTCATGAGGAAGCGGATCGAGCTCATGCCCCACTCGTCACGCAGCCGCGCAAAATCCTTCGGCTGATGGAAGCCGAAATACGGAGCTGCCTTGTGAGCGCCCGCCAGGTTCACGCCGCGGAGGATCACTGCGCGGCCTTCGAGATCGCGAATGAACCCATCGCCCACGTGCCATCGCGGCGGCGCAGGTGCCTCACTCGAATGGCATTGCACGAGGCCGCACGCCAGCGCGACAACCGTCGGCACCGCCACGCGAAGGGAGCAAGTTGCAGAGAGAGCGCGGAGACCGAGCGACATGGCCGGAGATCCTTTCGAACGAACGCGAGAACCAGCAATCACGCCTGTCGCAGGTTCTGTGCCTGAAGGTGGATGTGGTCGCTCACCCACATTTCATGCAGTTAGCACCTGCTGTCCGGGGCGGATTTTTCCAGGGGAATGGTACGCGGAAGGCTCAGGCAAGGTCTTCAAGTCGCGCTGGCGCGACACAGCGCGGTTCACCCGCAGGGAAGTAAGATGCGCAGATGCGAACCTTCGTGGGCCTCGGTGTACTCGCTTCGCTCGTCTCTCTCGGCGCGTGCGGAGAGAACCCTCCGCCAAAGGCCGAGTCGCCGAAGGGCGTGCCCACGCTGGCGCCGCTCGTGAGCGAGCCACCTCTTGCGTCGACGCAGGCGCCGAGCAAGCCGGCGACGACGGCGCCCGCGGCGATCTCCAGCTACGACAAGCCCCCGCAGGCGATCATGGACGTGTTGCACGCACCCACGCTGCCCACGCCGGTGATGAGCCCCACGCGTGACAGCGTGATGCTCGTCACGTGGGTCGAGTTTCCGTCCATCGCGCGCGTCGCAGAGCCGTTCCTGAAGCTCGCCGGCATCCGCGTGGAGCCGGCGAACCACTCCAATCACTCCACGTCGGGCGGGTATGGCATCGCGCCGTGCGCGACCTCGTACGTGCTCATGCGCGTATCCGACGGCGCGGAGAAGAAGATCGCGATGCCGGAAGGCGCGTGCGCCGATCGTCCCCTGTGGAGCGCTGACGGCAAGCACTTCGCGTGGCGCAGCACCACGAAGACGGCAGTGGAGCTGTGGACCGGCGACACGGACACGGGCGAGACGCACAAGGTCCAGGGCGCGCGCGTGAACCAGATGCTGGGGTACTCCATGCAGTGGATGCCGGACCAGAAGACGCTGCTCGTCAAGCTCTGGCCAGAGAACCTTGGCGCGCCGCCGCCGGAGCCCGCCGTGCCTCCCGGACCGAACATCCAGGAGACATCGGGACAGAAGGGACAGAGCAGCACGTACGAGGCGCGCGACGTGCTGCGCACCGCACACGACGAGGAGCTGTTCGACCACTACGCGGCCTCGCAGCTGGCGCTGGTGGACACGGCCACGGGTCGCATCACGCCTTTCGGCGCGGTCGCGGCGTACGCGCGCGTGGACGCAGCGCCGGGCGGTGAGCACATCCTGACCGAGACCGTTCACAAGCCCTACTCGCACGTCACCACGGCAGATCGCTTTCCGCGCAAGGTCGCGGTGCTCGACCGTAGCGGCAAGGAGCTCGCGACGATCGCCGACATCCCGCTCGCCGATCGCGTGCCGATACACGGCGTCCGTACGGGCCCGCGCGACTTCGAGTGGCGCGCCACCGATCCCGCCACGTTGATCTGGGCAGAGGCGCAGGACGGCGGCGACTGGAACAAGAAGGTGCCCGCGCGCGACAAGGTGATGCTCCAGAAGGCGCCCTTCTCGGCCGCACCCGCGGAGCTCCTGCGCACGGAGCAGCGCTTCGGCGGCATCGAATGGGGCGAGCGCCCGACCTTCGCGCTCCTGCGCGAGCACGACGAGAACCGCCACTGGGGTCGCACGTTCGTCGTGAACGTGGATGATCCGAAGGCGAAGCCGCAGCTGCTCTGGGACCTCTCCACCGACGAGCACTACAAGGACCCGGGCTCACCCGTCTACAAGGTGCTCCCCAACGGCGTGTGGGTCATCCGGGAGGACGGCGACGCGTTCTATGCATCCGGTGGTGGCGCATCGCCCGACGGCGATCGCCCGTTCCTGGATCAGGTGGACGCAAAGACCGGAAAGGCCACGCGCCTGTTCCGTTGCGGAAAGACGGAGCTCGAGAGCTTTGTCGGGTTCACGGATCCCGCGTCGGCAAAGACGTTCCTGACGTGGCA
This sequence comes from Polyangiales bacterium, assembly GCA_038230375.1. Taxonomy (GTDB): domain Bacteria; phylum Myxococcota_A; class Polyangia; order Polyangiales; family Polyangiaceae; genus JANXLV01. Next base: position 41,024 of record JBBRNJ010000056.1, read on the forward strand.
TCAATCTGTGCAGGATGCACCCAATTTGTTCATGCGCACGCTTGGCACGCCCGTCATCGGCACTCCCGCCGCGGGCGAGCCCACGGTGGCGTCCACCACGCGCGCGGTGACACACATCCCGGATCCCACGCCGCAGGTGCGTGCGATCAAGAAGCGCCTCGTCACCTACAAGCGGGCGGACGGCGTTCCGCTCTCGTTCACGCTGTACACACCGCCGGGCTATCAGGAGGGCACGCGCGTGCCGACCATCCTCTACGCGTACCCGCTGGACTTCGCGGACGCATCCAAGGCGGGCCAGGTCACGGGGTCGCAGCAGACGTTCACGCGCCTGCGGCAGCACCGTATGATGCTGCTCGCCGGGTACGCCATCATCGAGGACGCGGCCTTTCCCATCGTCGGCGATCCGAAGAAGGCATACGACACGTACCTGGAGCAGCTGGTCGCGGACGCCACTGCCGCCGTGAACAAGGCCGTGGAGCTGGGCGTCGCGGACAAGGAGCGCATCGGCGTCACGGGACACAGCCACGGCGCGCTCATGACGGTGAACCTGCTCGCGCACTCGAGCTTGTTCCGCGCGGGCGTGGCCACCAGTGGCTCGTACAACAAGACACTCACCGCATTCGGCTTCCAGAACGAGCGCCGGTCCGTGTGGGAGGCGCCCACCGTGTACACCAAGGTGTCGCCGTTCTTCTCCGCGGACAAGATCAAGGACCCGCTGCTCATCGTTCACGGTGAGGACGACGCGAACCCCGGCACCACGCCGCTTCAGGCAGAGAAGCTCTACGAAGGGCTGCGAGGCCTTGGCGGTGTGCCCACGCGCCTTGTCATGCTCCCGCACGAACCACACTGGTACTCCGCCATGGAGTCGCAGGAGCAGCTGGTCTTCGAGATGGTGCGCTGGTTCGACACGTACGTGAAGAACGCAGCAGCGCGCACGACGAAGCCCTGACGGCGTTACTCTTCGTAGACGATCGGCTCTGGCACTGAAGGGCCGGTCTTGATGGGCGGCTCGAAGGTGCAATAGCCCAGCAGCCGCTCTGGACAGGTCGCCTTGAAGCGCACCGTGCAGGCCTCTTCGCAACCCTCCTTGAAGTCCTTCATGCACTTCTCGTGGCAAGCGGCGGCAGCCGAGCACACCGCGCGACAGCCGCTCCGTTCCCACTGCGCCTTCAGGGTCTTGCTGCATGCAATGTGGACCTTCGAGCACTCCGCCGAGCTGCAACGATCCTTCGTCCTGACACTCCTGCCGGCAGGTGCCGCACGAGGTGGCGCACGTCCCCCGACAGGCATCCGTCGTGCAGTTGCGCTTGCACGCTTCGCACTTCTGGGTGCAGGCGGGTCCGCAGGTCTCGCACGTTGCCGTGCATGTCGACTGGCACTGGCCACGGTCCTCGCCACACGGATCGTAGACGCACGCCTGCTCGGTCGAGACGTCGCAGGAGAGCGCGCGGCCGCGGTGACCGCCGCTGATCGGCTGCATCGGCGGCGCAGGAGGCGTCCACGCGCAGTCCATGGTCAGCGCGGCGATCACCGGCGGATCCGTCCAGGCAACGGCAGCGGCGAGGGCGGCCGACGCATCGGGCTGGGATCCCGTTCTCACGCCGCCACCATCCTCGGCGACGCGAGCGTCGTTGCCCACACGATCCACGGGCGCCACAGCGCGCGTGCACGAAGCGATGGCGGCGGTGATGGCCATCGCCAGAAGCGATGCGGTGAAACGGTGGGCCCGATGGGTCACAGCTGATTGTACACAGCTTCGGTGTGGGTTCGCTCACCTGCAAGTTCGACTGCGTGCGCGTTCGAAGACGCGTGATACGCTGAGTTCGTGCGCCCCTCTCTGAGCGTCGTCGCTCTCGTCTTCGCGCCTTGTCTGCTGCTGTCCGCGTGCGGCGGTACGCAGCTTGGCGAGACCGGCGAGAGTGGATCTGCGGGCGTGAGCTCCGGCCCGATGCATGGGTCCGCGACCTCGGGCCCGGACGTGCGACCATCGGACGAGCGGGCGCCGAACCCGCCGAGCAACGTCTTCCCTGCGTTGCATGGGCCCATTCCGCCGGTCACGTACCAGGGCGGCAACATTCTCGCGAGCCCAAGGATTGTCACCATCACGTTCGACGGCGATACGCAGCGCGGCGCGCTCGAGGCCTTCGGCGACGTCATCACCACCACGGCATGGTGGGACGCGGTCGCCAGTGAGTACTGCGACTCGCGCGGCTCGTGCATCGGTCATGGCAGCGGCGGCTCGTACGGCCGGATCGCGAAGGCCCCTTCGACCTATCTCACGGACTCGTCGCTCAGCGACAGCTCGCTCCAGACCTACGTCGCCGCTCGTATCAAGGACGGGACCATTCCAGCGCCGGAGACGGACGCCTTGTATATGATCTACCCACCGAGCTCCACCATCGTGGACGTGGACGGCGCACAGAGCTGCCAGGACTTCCTCGCGTACCACAGCATGATGCAGGTGACGCCGCCCGGGAGCACCGTGCCAGTGGAGCTCGCCTACGCCGTCATTCCCCGCTGCTCGAGCTCCCTGCACGCGCTCACGGTGATCGCTAGCCACGAGATGATCGAGGCCGCAACGGATCCATACCCGTACACGTCGTTCGGTTCCCGTGACGATGCGTGGGACTTTCTCACCGGCGGCGGTGAGGTCGCCGACCGCTGCGTGGACGGCGCCACCAACGGTCAGAACACCTACGAAGAGAGCGGCTATCTGGTCCAGCGATCATGGAGCAACGCCGCGGCGAAGGCGAGCCACGACCCGTGCGTGCCTGCGCCGCCGCGGGTTTCGCAACCGTACTTCAACATGGCGGCCAGCGTGTCGGACCGACTCGTTCTCACGCCAGGACAGACGAAGACGCTGGAGCTGATCGCGTTTTCGGATCACCCCGCGCCGCCGTTCCACGTCTCCGTCATGGAGGTGGCCGACCTGTTCGGCAGCACGAACGTCCTGGACGTGAGCCTTGATCAATCCAGCATGCAGAACGGCCAGAAGGCCACGCTCACCGTCAAGCTCCACCAGGACGCTGGGCCCTATTCCACTGCGTTCCGGGTGACGTCCACGCTTGGGCAGCTCTCGCACACGTGGTCCTTCACCGTGTCTCCAGAGTAGGTCCGTAGCTGCTGATCGTGGCCGGGGCGCAGCGTGGATCAATCCTCCTTCGGGCAGCCGTCCTTCGGGTGCGGCGCTTGACCGTCCTCCTTCTTGGTGGAGCACTTGTCCTCTTTGTCGCCGACCCCGTCGCCATCGGCGTCCATCAGGTCCGAGGTGGGCGCCTTTGGCGGGGGTGTCTTGCTACCACCGCAGCCTGCGCTGCCAACAGCCATCGCCAGGCCCAGCACCACAACGCACCACGCGCTCTCGTTGAATCTCGTCATGTGACCGTCCTACCAGTTCGCGGCCGCGGTATGTAGCTCGCAGATGTCAGCCGGCGCGTATGCGTCCCCCACAGGCGCGCCGGGAGTGTGCTTCACGCCGGGTCAGGGCGAGAAGATCTCGACGGTGCCGACCAACGCGGTATCGGTGCCGTTCGGTGCGACCGCTTCACCGCCAATGAAGTAGGCGTTGCCTTTCGGGTCGACGCACGCCGCTCCGCCCACGCGCGGGTCCAGGATCGTGGCTGCGGGCATCCACGACGTACCATCGAATCGGAGGACATCCGCAACGCACGATTCGACGTGCCCGACGTAGCCGTTCGATTGCCCGCCAAAGGTGACGAGACGGCCCTGCTTGTCGATGACCGCCGACGCGCGCGCCAGAGCGGTCGGCAGCGAAGGCCCTGGCTTCCACGACGTCGCGTTCGGCGCGAGCACGAACGTGTCGGTCGTCGCCGCAAGGTCCGGCACCAGGGTATCGAAGCCGCCAATCATCCAGAGTGAACCATCCGGCAGTAGGCCGGCGGCCGGAGTGCTCCGATGAACCGTCCTGCCCGCGAAGGTCGGGTCGGGCGGGTACGCCGGACCTTCCACGAACGCATCCTGGTCGATGTCGTACGTGAGAAGCGTGTTCATGTTCGGTCCACCCACGAGCGCGAGCGAGTGCCCCATGGGCACCATGGCGTACGCCGTGAGCGCGACGTTCTTCGGCGAGCTGAGCTTGCGCCACGCATTCGTCTTCGGATCGTAGGCGTAGTTGCCATCTCCCGATCCTCCGAACGCGTAGATGCGTCCGTCGTATCCCACGGCGGCCGTCGTCATTGCCTGCGCCGTGGGAATGCTGGTCCCGGTGGTCCAGACGTTCTTCGAGGGCTCGTATATCTCGACCGCCGTCGAGGACGAACGGCCACCGTTCTGCGCCGCGCTCTGCCCACCAATCGCGAAGACCCGGCCGTCGGGCGCGCAGGCAGCACCGAGATACATGCGCGGCGTCGGTAGGTCCGGTCCAGCCCTGTGCGCCGCGAACCCCGGCGACGCGTTCGCCGACGGGGCCAGCGCATCGGTCCCAGCATCGACCGCAGGTCCGGAGGAGCTCGGTGGCGACCCGGCGTCATTCGTCGTTGCGGAACTCTGCGCGGGCGGCCTCTCGTTGCCCTCGTTGCCCTGCGGGGCCCCGGCGTCGGCCCCACCGGCGCAGCCGAGCGCCGCACAGATCACGGCTGAAAAGCAGGCGAGCGGAACAAGGTTTCGCATGGCCGCATTGTGGGACGCGCCGGCCGCGACGCCACGAATGGCGCAAACAGCCAGCTCATTGTCGTGCTCGGTGACACGGGCCTTACCGACCTTTTCGCGCGGCTGCGGATCACACCCGGCTGTGATCGCGGATCACACCTGGCTGTGATCGCGGTGGCGCTCATCACTACGTAAGCCATCGGCCGTATAGGAGTTCTCATCTGTCGGTCGGCTTCGCTGGCTCGGGCGGCAGATTCGCTCCCTCCCCGGTGACCCCGCCGGGAAAGGAGCGGCCTCCCGGCGCCACCCGATGGAGTCGAGGGTCCAGCACCACCTTCCCACCGATCACCTGCCCGCGACGCTCGTAGCGCGGGAGCTTGCCGTCTGGATCGTAGAGCACCGCGCGCGATGCGCGGACCACGAAGCCGTCCGGTGAGGCCTCGTACACGTATGCGTCGAAGCCCTCGCTGACGGACGCCGGCGTCACGCCCAGGCATCGAAAGCCGACGTGCTGGCGAGCTTCGTCGGCGTCCAACGCGTCCGCAACCGGGTCTCCTCCGCCCATGGAGGAGTATGGGTCGGAGCTACGAATCAGCGACGATCCACACAGCTTTCCATCCCGCGCATAGGCCAGTGCGGCGTTCTGCGCGAACACCTCCAGGTTCGGCTCTGCCTCCGCGATGCCGCTGGCCGAACGGACCGCGCGCCGTGCGAGCAGGGCACATGCCACGACGACGACGACCAGTCCGACAAGAAGCAACGCGCCCATCACCTTGCGCTCCGCGATCATGCGGCCCTCTGCCCGACCAGCAAGGTCTGCAGGCGTCGCTGCGCGAGCCGTCTCACGACCGCATACTCCGTGACCTCCAGGGTTGCACCCTGTACGCCCCACGGCGACCACGCTCCCAGGCGGGCAGCGACGGGCAACGGTGAGCCCAGGTGCATCGGCATCGCTGCCGCGGCCCGCAAGAGAGCGCGCGCGACGACATCGCCGCCCTCGGCTGCGCACCATTCGATCACGTCCCAGCTGTCCTTCGCGTGTCGAGCCTCGTCCGTTGCGATCTCGGATAGCTTGATAGCGAGCTCCGGCGTCGCCGCGTCCTTCACCAGGCGTGCCAGGATTCGCGCGGCAAGACCTTCGTTGAGAGCGCCGTCCGCAAGGGCGTCCACCGCGATCTGAGCCAGCGCAACGTCACGCACCGGAGCAAGCGTGCGCCGTGCCAGCGCGCCCGGAAATGGGGTCGGTGATTCGTTGCGTCCGTCCATGCGCGCCGCGATGGTGTAGGCCAGCTGAGCATGTCGACACTCGTCCGCCGCAGCGCGCTGGGCCGCAAGCACCAGGCGCGCGGGCGCACCCACGACGGACAGGTCCAGCGTGAGGTGCGCGAACGCGGCGATCGATGCGTGTTCCTTCGCTGCGTTGTCACGCCACTGGGCCGCGAGTCCGTCGCGATGCGCCTCTGGAACCGGCAGCTCGCCCGCGAAATCATCACGCGCGATCCACCCGTCGCCGGGCGCGGATGCGGGCGCGAGGAGCTTCTTGCCGTTGTGCAGACGACGGCCATGCGCGAAGAAGGTCGGGTACGCACGGTCCAACCACATGTTGAAGAAGAGGCTGTTCATCAGCAGCCCGCCCGCCATGGCGCCGATGGAGAAGAGGATCCCGAACGGCGACGCCTCGCGTCCGCGCACGAGACGGAAGGCCAGCAGTACGAACATGACCAGCGCCGCGACGAACGCCGGAGCACCAGCGGCAACGAACAGCACCGAGGCCTGGAATCCACCTTCCGTGTGGCGCGCGCCGCTCGCCAGCCACGAGTAGCCACAGCCAGCGAGCCAGAGAAACGACGCTATCGGTACAAGCAGGTGAGCCGTGCGCGGCGGTGCGTCATCCAGGTCGTGTGTAGAATGCATGCGTGACCTCCTCCTGGAAACTGTACGCGGAGGATCGCAGGACGCTCCCAGCGCGGCCCACGATTCACCGACGTTTCAAGGAGGTTCACGTCCCGTTCACATGCCGTTCATCGCCGGCAGCACCCGACGCGAGACGGCGCACGAGCCACCTCCGCGATGACTTGCTCGCTGAACTTTGCAGAAGGAAAGCGACGTGAGCGAACCCGCTCGACGCGGATCGTGTGACGCCTTAGGCTCTCGCCGCGATGAGAAGCGCGCGCTTGCTGGTCATGGTCGCACTGTTGACGGCCACGTTCGCTGTTGTGGGGTGCGCCAAGCAGCCCACGATGCGCCTGAATCATGCAGAGGTGTCGGGCGTGGTCTTTGGGCTGCCACCCGGCGTGATGATGACTGTCGTGATGGATGTGTACAATCCGAACTCCTATGACGTGGCCGTTCGCTCGATGCAAGGTGAGGTGATCTTCCTGGATCGTTACTCCCTGCCCATCCAGTTCGAGTCACCCGGGGAAGGCACGTGGCTCGCCGCGAATGCGACCACGCAGGTGCGTGTGCCCGTGAGCGTTCCGGGGGAGCTCGCGGCTCGCTTCGTGAGCGACGCCATCGCACAACCCACGATCCCATTCACCGTGAAGGGCAAAGCCAACGTGACGGCCACGCGGTCGCTCAAGGTGGAGTCGGACAACTACGCCATCGATGCCCGCGGCGAGCTCTCGCGCGCCGACCTGCAGTCAGCGGCGCTCGGGCTGTTCATGCCGCACTGACCGTTCGTCGAGACGGTCTGGGTTTCGGTGACTCGCCTCAAAGGTGGCTTCGTGAGGCCCAGCATGGACGACGGTTTTGCAACATGACCCGCCGCGTCGGCTGACGACCATTCTTGATCGAGATCGAATCGAATCGTGATCTTGGGTCGCGCGGTTTGATCCTGACATCGTCACGGCGCGATCAAGCTTGTTTTGATGGCGATCCGTATTGTCTCTCTCACGGGCGGCGCAGTGTCGCTCGGTTTCCTGGAGAGTCTTCAATGCGTACCTCGTCATTTGCCCAGATCTCGGTCTCTTCGCTTGCGCTCCTTGCGGCGGTCGGCGCCTGCACGGGCGATACGTCTGCCACCGCCACCGAGCCTGTCGCGACAGCCGGCTCCGATGCGGGCGGCAACGTTTCGCCCTCGCCCTCCACAACGCCCAAGGCAGATGCGGGAACGCCGCCGGTGTCGAACGACGCGGGCGCGCCTCCGCCTCCCGCCTGGAGCCCCAAGGATCTGGGGTCGCTTGCGGTCTGGCTTCGCGGAGATCTGGGCGTGCACACTGGCGCCGCCGGCATGGTCACCAATTGGGACGACCAATCGGGCCTCGGCAACGACGCGAATGCGGTCATGGGCGCTGGGCCCGTCGCGACGAAGGGCGCTCTCTCGCCGCTGACGTTCGACGGAGCGCAGATGATGACAATCAAGGACGCAGCGTCCATCCGCTGGGGTTCCGACTTCACGGTCATCGTGGTCGCGAGCTCCGCCCAGGCCGCGAAGACCTACGGTGCCCTCTACGGCAAGACCGCCGTCGCAGCTCCGTACGCGGGGCCGGCGCTCTTCACGGACTATCCCGGCGGCGCGACGCCGTTCACTGGCTCCGTGGGCGGTCAGTTGGACATCGGCAACTTCGTTGTCTCCGCCGAGACGGCGCTCGACGACCAGAGCCCGCGCATGTTCGCGATGCGACGCTCCGGCGCGATGATTGGCCTCCGCGTCAATGGGGGCGCGCCACGCAGCAGCTGATGAATCCCACGGACACCAGCGCCATGGGCGTTGATGCCTTCGTCGGTGGCCATCCGAATGTGGCGCAGCAAGGCTTCATCGGATCCATGTACGAGGTCATCGGCGTGGGCGCCGCCCTTGACGACGCGACCTACGCGAAGGTCGTGACGTACGCCACGAAACGCTACGGCATCAAGTGAAGACGAGAGATGGAGAAGGGAGAAAAGTCATGAACCAGGAAGTTTTTGCAGGGATCAAGGTGCTCGTCGCGATGGCGGGCGCGGACGGAGTCATTCACGCGAGCGAGCGCCGCGCGATCGCCAATGTCCTCGACGGCGAGGAGCTGCCCGACGGGCACACGCTCCCTGGCTTGCTGGGCTCGCCGATCGATCTGGAGCTGGAGCTATCGCGGATCGTCAGCGCGGAGGCACGTCGCGGCACCTATGCGGCGGCCTGTGCGATGGTCTACGTCGATGGCGAGGTATCGGATGTGGAGCGCGCGCTCCTTGTCCGCGTGTGGAAGGGTCTTCTGCTCGAAGGCCCGCACGAAGAGCCAGACGCTGGGCTCGACTTCATGAACATGAGCGCCGTCGCCCCGGGCCCCACGGTCGTGAAGATCTTCGATGCGGAGGCGCGGTCGCGCTTTCTCGGTGAGGTGATCGCGCGCGCCGCGGCGTTCAGTGCGGCGCTGGCCACTGCGTCGTTGCCCGTCAGCGCGGAGACCTGCCTCTTCACCCACAAGGTCCGGCTCGCGCGCAACATCGGCCGCGCGTACGGGCACGAGACGAGCGACGCGTTCTGGCGCGCGTTCGTCGTCAACGTCGTCGGCGCGGCGGCGCCCTGGTTTGCGATCTCGTCGCTCCTTGCCCGCGTCCCCGGCTCTCCTCCGGCGGCCTCCGCCTACGCCGGGACCTTCGCGCTCGGCAAGGTCACGACGATCTACTTCGAGAGCGGAGAAGACATGTCTCCCGCCGCCCTTCGCGAAGCATTCGCGCTCGCGCGGGTGGAAGGGCTTCATGCCGCCACGGAGGCGAGCGTAGAGATCGACGCCAACCGGACGCGCATCTCGGAGCCGTTGGCGCAACGGGAACGTAGTCGACTGAACTGTCGCAGGTCTTAGGGCGCGAGCACGCGCCGGACTATCTCAGGCGTGGAGAGTCCGCTCGGTCCGCCGCGCGCGGTCGGCGATATTCGATGAGGCGTCGCTTCCGGCAGCCCTCACGCGTGAGCATCGAACAAGGGTGGGCGTCTGGGGCATCGTGCGCGTCCTCGAAGGAGCGCTCACGTATCGCGTGCTCACACGGGGATTCACTTTCGCCTTCAAGTCGAATTCTACGACCATGACCCCCACGCGTGCTCACGGACTCTCGTCCGGTGTGTCTCCCGCAGACTCCGTGAAGAGCGCTCCCCCTCCGGTGCTGACGACGACCGCCGCGCCGGGTCGCCGAAACCTGACGCCGAGCCAGCAGAGCCAGAGCAACGGCAACACCCCGAAGACGATGAAGATCACGTCTCCCGGCAGGCGCAGCCATTCGAGGAATCGGTTCGTCGGGTTCGTCAGGAAGCTGAGCTCGCGCGCTTCGTAGTAGCCGTGGTTCACGGACTCGTAGAGTTGCAGGAGGCCGAGCGGTAGCAGCGCGACGAAGACCATCCAGGCAAGGCCGATGTTCAGCGACCAGAAACAAACCTTCGCTGCGCGCTCGGACCAGCGCTCTTCGGGGATCAGGTAGCGGAGGCCGAACAGCGAGAGACCTGCGGCCAACATGCCGTAGACGCCCATCATGGACGCGTGTCCGTGGTTCGCCGTGAGGGCCGTCCCGATCTCGTAGTAGGAAACGATGGGCAGGTTGATCAAGAAGCCGAAGATGCCGGCGCCCACGAAGTTCCAGAAGCCTACCGCGATGAGAAACATCAGGGCCCAGCGGTGCGGGAACGGGTGTGTCGTGGTCGCCTTCTGACCTTGTCCGATGCGCAAGAACGTCCACGCCTCGAGCGTCAGGAAGGTCAGCGGAATGACCTCTGCCGCCGAGAAGACGGCGCCGAGCGCCAGGTGCTCGACCGGCTCGCCGGAGAAGTAGACGTGGTGCATCGAGCCGACCACGCCGCCTGCGGAGTACAGGATCACGTCGAGGTAGATCAGGCGGAGTGCCGTCTTCTCCTCGACCACACCGAGGAGCACGAAGAAGTACGCGACCGTGATCGTCGTGAAGAGCTCGAGGAAGTCCTCGACCCACAGGTGGACGACCCAGAACCGCCAGAAGTCGGTGACAGTGAAGTTGCCACTGGGGTGCGCGAGAAGCCCAACCGCGTAGAACGCCGGAATCGCCAGAGCTGCAAAGAAGAAGAGCCATGGCATGTTGCCCATGTGCTCGCCGCGCAGGCGCTTGCGAAGCCCTCGGAAGAGGATCGCCACCCAACCGAAGAGGCCAATCGAGAGGAGCACCTGCCAGAGCCGACCAAGATCGAGATACTCGAACCCTTGGTTGCCGAGCCAGATGCTCGTGCTCCATCCGTGGATCCCGCAGAGCTCGCCGCCCAGACTACCAACGACGACGATCACGAGCGCGCCGAGCAGCCCGTACGCGAGCAGGTGTTGGTTCTTCGGCTCGTGACCGGAGATGAGCGGAGCGAGGAAGATGCCCGCCGCGAGGAACGACGTCGACACCCAGAAGAGTGAGAGCTGGACGTGCCAGGTGCGCGCGAGGTTGTACGGAAGAACGGTCGACAGATCGATGCCGAAGAAGCTCGAGAGGTCGGCGCGATAGTGCTGCGTTGCACCACCGACCATCACCTGAACCAGAAAGAGGGCCGCCATCACCAGGAAGAACCACGCGCAGGCTCGCTGGGCGCGCGTGAGCTCCACGTCGCGCGGGCGCTTGAAGATCACCCGGGTCTGGTCGCGGCGGTGCCAACCAAGAAAATCCCAGCGCCCGAAGGCCGCGAACAGCAAGCCGGACCCGCCGAGCAGAGCGGCGAGCGAGATCATGCTGTAGACGAGCGCCGCGGCGGTGGGCTGATTGCGTACCAGTGGCTCCGGAGGCCAGTTGTTGGTGTACGAGTAGTTCTTGCCGGGTCGCTCCGCGGAAGCGACCCACGCCGTCCACGCGAAGAAGCTCGTGAGCGCGTGGAGGTCCGCTGGGTCGGACGCGCCCTTGAGGCTGACGCCCGTCTCGGTGGCGGGACGGGCGAAGAACTCGGTGTAGTGGCGCTCCATCGCCGCGAATGCGTGCGCCTGGGCAGCGGTGAAGCGCAGCGTGCCGGACTCCGGATCGTAGCGGTTGGTCTTGAAGTCGGAGACGACGCGCGCGGCCACGTTGCGCTCGCCCGCGTGCTCGTACGTCTCCGTCACGCCGAGCGCGGAGCGCCGGAGATAGTCGGCTGTGAAGTCCGGTCCCAGGTAAGCACCGTGACCGAAGACGGACCCAAACTCCATCAGCCCGGCGCGCAGGAAGATGCGCTGCCCTTGCTTGACGTCTTCACCGGAGAACACGACGGCGCCGTCTTCCGCGATGACCACGGTCGGGATGGGAGGGCCGGCCGTGTAGGTCCGGTAGGCGAGCAGTCCAAGCACGAAGAAGCCGAAGAGGACCACCAGCGCGGCCCATTGAATCCACGCCCTCGAAACGAGCAGCTTGGGATTCGAGCTCGAAGTCGCTTCTGGGTTGGTACTCATTCGGTGCTGTCGTAGCAGGGAATGGATGAACGGTGACGTTGATGCCGATGACGCAAGACGTGCGTCAACACGCAATCCGTTCGCAGCCCCGTTGCCGTGTAGCAAGATCGCGGAGCCATGCCCATTTCAGTGCCAGAGGCCGGCCGTGAGCGACCATCCGAAGTAGTCTCGAGCGCCGTCGCCAGCGGCGCCGACCCGGAAGCTCGAGCCTTCGTCGAGCAGGCCGAACACATCCCACGAGAAGGTCCGAACGTCGAACCCGCCAGTGCCGTGCACGCGTGCGCTGCCGTCGTCGAAGCGACTGGGCTCCAGGTAGCTGCCTGCGCGGAGGACGAGACGCCCCGACCACGGCTCACCCTCGACCCCGACGCGCGGCGTGACGGAGACGCGGCGCCCCGAGCGTTCGACCTGCTGCGAAAGAAACGACTCGAAGCCGACGGCATCGCCGACGGGGCCCGACACGCGAAAGCCAAACGACACGAGAAGGCGCTTGCGTGGATACGAGTCGAAGCGCTGCTTGGCGATTCGCTTCTTCACGGCCTGACGCGGCTCCGTTGGCCCACGCTCCTCCCTTGCGATCTCGGCGGCGGTGAGCGTGTCCGTATTCATCCATCGCAGGTTCATCGGCCGCGGCCCGACCTGGAAGGCGACGCCGGTGTCGATCTCCCAGGGGAGCACGATCCGATCAGGGAGGTACACGGTGCTACCGAGCACGTAGTTTCCGTTCGCGTCGGCGCTGATCTTGCTCGAGGCATTCGCCTTGCCCGCGACTGCGCTGCGCAACGTCAGGCCCAGACGGAACGGAAGCGCCGTCGGCGCGTAGAGCGCACCCATCTCGCCACCTACGCCGAGCATCGAGAACAGGCCCGACCCGCTGGCCAGGCTTGCAGCCGCCGTGACCTCTCCCGTCGTGGTTGCGACACTCGGTGTCGTCTGCCCACCTCCGCCCTGCAATCCGAGAGCGACGCCGCGAAGACCACCGCCGAGGTAGAGCTGATCGTCGAGGAACGAGTACGACGCGAGCAGCCGCGACTCCGCGAGCCGCAGCGTGACGTTGCCAACGCCATCCGCGCCGCCCGGGGAACCGATGTCGTACTGATAGAGATTGACCGTTGCACCGATGCCGAATCGCCCGTGCTGGAAGAGCGCGCCGATCGTGCCAAAGATGAAGTTGTTGTAGCGGAAGCCGCGTGACCCGTTGTTGTCGAAGTCGGTATTACGAAGGGTCGAAGGGAATGTGACGCCAACCGCCAGGTCCCAGTCGTTCGTGGTCGACGAGTACGGCAACCTCACCGCGGGTGATGCCGCATTGAACGCCAGACCGTCCGCGCCCCCGCCGATCGCCGTGTACGCGCCCGAAAGCGCCGTCACTCGGCTACCGGCGAGCACCGGCCCGTGAAAGACGTCGACCCCGTAGTTGCTCGTGCCGATCCGACTGCCAGGAGGCCCCAGCGGTTCCCCCGCGACCGCAGCGGTGGGCGCGCCGAGGAGCGTGATGATCGGGACTGCCGCCAGTGCTCTCCGTCCGTTCCGCCAGAACACTAACGGCGCTGCTCTTGGGTGAAGAGCAGGCGACTGCTCGGGACGCATCGAACGAGAAGACCCATGAGGCACTTTCCTCCGGCAGACGAACTGGAGTCCGCGGATGCGTGGGCCTCACGCAACCCCAGTGCCGACGATGAATAGGCTGAATTTGATGCGAACGCCGGCAGGAGTGCCACAACGCGCACATCACGCGGGCCATGTTGCCACACGTCCATCTGGCGACATCTACGTCGCGTCACCGACGACGAAGCCGATGCTGTCGGTGTTCCAGACGGATGCGAACGGCGAGCAGTTTGGCGGCATCAGCGTGAGGGTAGCGGCTGGCGCAGATCTCGAGACCTTCAACACCATGAACACGTTCGCTGCGTTCACGGGTATCGCCATCAGTGACGGGTTCATGACGTCCCACGGCGGCGGCGTCGGGTTCACGGAGGTCGCGGTGACCCTGGGCAACCTCGTGCCCATGCCCGAGGGCTACGATCCATTGGACCGCTTGCGCGACTTCGGCACGCGGTTCTCCAGTATCCGTTCTCCACTCCGCACCAATGGCGTTTACGCCCTACCGTGCCCTCCGGGCACGACATGCGACTACGCGGCAGCTTGCCATCACGTCGCCGTGCTGCCCCGCCCCTGGTGAGCTTCTGAGCTCCACGGTGGAGACATGCCGGCCACGATGCCGTCGAGCTCGCTCTCGCGGATGGGTCAGACGCGGCGCGACAGGCGTGGCGAGAATGCGCGCATCCAGCGCGGATCTCGCGCGGGAACGCCTCTGGTGGCCGGAGATCTGGCCTGGCACGTCACTCGCACGTGAGGGCAGTGAGACCGAAAGGAGCGTGACCATGTACACCAAGACCCTGGCGACGATATTCACGTTGAGCGCCCTCATGGCATGCCGCAGCGCCGTTGCTCCACGAGTCGGCAGCACGGACACCATGGTTGCGCAGCTACCTTCCGCCGACGCCGTGTACGGCGACATCAACGCGCCCGAGGTCGAGGGTAGGTCCGAGACCGAGCGAACAATCACGGCCGAGATCCGGAAGGTCGTCGTCGCCGATCGCGAGCTTTCATCGAGCGCAAAGAGCGTGATGATCATCACGCAAGGCAACAAGGTCACGCTCCGCGGTCCCGTGAAGGACACGCACGAGAAGGCCAAGCTTGAGGTCTACGCGCGCCGCACCGTGGGCGTATCCGCGGTGGATGACCAGCTGGAAGTGAAGCAGTGACAGCCCATGAAGAACGAGGAAATCATGAACCGCGAGGCGGAGGAGAAGGGCAAGCGCGGCGCGCCGACCCATTCCTCGCAGCGCTGACGCGGTCCATCGGAGCCATGGGCGCGACGCGTTGGACGGGGCGGAATGGTGTGGATGGGGCGCCTTGCCGCGATCTTGTACGTGAGCCTGCGGGGTTACGTGAGCCTCCGGAAGTGCACGGATCGTGCACCCCTGGACGACACGATGGGTGACGCGCGCTTCGTGCCGGGCGGTAAGATCGCCGGTAAGTACAGCCTGCTCTGCGAGTTCGGATCCGGCGGAATGAGCGACATCTGGCTCGCCAAGAACGACGCGACCGACGCGGAGGTCGTGCTCAAGGTCGCCCGTGGTTGCAAGGACGGTGAGAACGACTCGCTGATCCTGCGCGAGCGATTCCGCAACGAGGCTCGCGCGTGCGCGAAGCTCGGTCACCCCAACATCGTGCGCGTCTTCGACCTGATCGAGGACGACGGTGCGTCGATGGTGCTCGTCATGGAGCGCCTCCACGGCTGCACGCTGAGCGACTGCATTGCGGTGAAAGGCAAGATCGCGCCCGCGTCCGCCGTCGCGATCATGCTCGGGCTGCTTGCCGGACTGGAGCACGCGCACGGCGCTGGGTTGATCCATCGGGACATCAAGCCCGAGAACGTTTTCCTTGCCGTCGACCCGGACGGTCTGGTCACGCCGAAGATGCTCGACTTCGGCGTCGCGAAGTTTCCAAGCGCAAAGAACAACCTCACGCTCGACGGGCTCATCCTCGGGACGCCGCAGTACATGTCGCCGGAGCAGGTACGCGCGCAGAAGCTCGACGTCCGGAGCGACGTCTTTGCGCTCGGTACCGTGCTCTACGAGATCCTCACTGGTACATCGCCGTTCGAGGCGGAGACGACGTCGGCCGCGCTCGCCGCGGTGCTCGAGCGTCAGCCGGAGCGCATCGACTTCGTGCCCGCTGCGCTGTGGGAGGTGCTCGCGCGCACGCTCGACAAGAACCCCGCGAATCGTCCCGCGTCTGCGGCCATCCTCGGCAAGGAGCTGCGCGAAGCGGTCGGCGTTGATGATGCTGTGCTCGCCGCCGCGCTCGAAAACCTGGTGCCGTCCACGCTCCCGGACTCGCGGCGGTCACTTGATTCCGCGCGAATCGTACTGCGTCCGCCGGGCGCGTCCGTCCGCCCACCCTCGCTCCTGGAGTCGCAGAAGACGTTGAACGGGAAGACGTTGGTGATCTCGAGCCCGACGCCCCCCGCCCTCCGGGCGTCACGCTCGCGGATGTACTGGCTGATCGCGCCCCTCGCGGTCGCGGTCGCCGTCGGTGTCGTCGGCTTGCTCGCCATGGGTCAGGGGGCGGGCGCCGGTTCGACCACGCTCGCTGCGCCGTCGGGCAGCGCCTTGGTGCTCGAGCAGCACTCGGGGAACGAAGTCGGCTCGAATGCTGGGGCACCGCGGGCGGAGCGGACCGCCAGTGTATCCACCGATGAGCCGCAGGCCGCCGCCGCTCCCAGTCCCATCCTCCCCGGACCGAGCGCCTCGGCCACGCCTCGCCGAGGGCGAAGGGCAGTAGCGCTGACCCCAGGGTTCTGACGATCACCCAACCGCGCGACGCCTGCTCTTGCTGGCGGTCGATCTCACCGCGCGTGGACGATTGACCCCGCAGCGTTGCCAGGGCCTCCTTACTTCACTATTGATTCGCTAGTTCGTTATCCGAACATCTGCGCGGTCGACGAGCTTTAGACCGCGGATCGGTTGGCCGACGCTACCGGGAGCGTGAAATAGAACGTGCTCCCGCGGCCGACGGTGCTCTCGACCCAGATCGTTCCCCCGTGGCTTACGACGATGCCCTTCGCGATGAACAGCCCGAGCCCAACCCCCACGGTGAGGTCGCTGTCCTTTCCGCGCCAGTAGCGCTCGAAGATGTGCTCGCGTGCCTCCTCCGGGATCCCCGGGCCGCTGTCAGCTACAGAGAACCGGACCTCTCGCGCCAGGGGCACTGCCTCGATGGCGATCGTGCCGCCGTTCGGTGTGAACTTGATCGCGTTCGCGACGAGATTGCCAAGGACCTGCCCTACGCGATTGCGATCGCAGGGGATCCGAAGCTCCGGAGCCGTGCCGGTGATCGAGAGTCCCTTCTCGACGCAAAGAGGCGCGTAGGCCTCGATGGCGTCGGCCACGATCGTCTCTGCGTTGCCTTCCACGTGCTCGATCTTGAGGCGGCCGGAATCGATGCTCGCGACGTCGCCGAGATCGTGCAGGAGCAAGGCCATCCGACGCGCGGCCTTCTGGATCAGCGCGGCCCCCTTCCTGACCGCCACACCCTCGGCCCCCTGGAGCGGGAGATGGAGAAGGTTCGATGCGCTGAGGCCGATCGTGTTCATCGGGTTTGCGAGGTCGTGCGCGACGATGGAAAGGAACTCGTCGCGCATCCTTGTGGCGCGCTCAGCAAGCTGCCGAGCCATGATCGCCTCCTCGCGAAGCTGCGCACGATCCAGCGCCAGCGCGCACTCCTGGGCGAACGCCGTCAAGAAGACCCGGTCCTCGCCATCGAGCGTGCGCTCCTCGGAGAAAGCCAGGCGGAGCGCCCCGATGAACTCGCCCCGTGAAATCAGCGGTAGGGCAACGACCGCGCGACAGGCCGCCGTCTCGAAGAACGAGGCGTGCTGCGGATACTGCGCGTGAAGCTCGCTCCTGTTTTGCAGAAACACGGCGCTCCGCGAGCGCGCGACATCGGAGAGCGGGTTCTGCCCATCGGTGCAGAAGCGCGTTCGGCCGTTCACGACCTCCGTGGGAAGATGCGACGCGGCATATAGCGACGTGTTCGCGGCGCCCACTTCGCTGAGAATCTCCAGCCATCCACCGTTGTCGGTGGCCCGCGTGACGATTCCGGCTTGGGCGCCGGTGACCGCCAGGCCCGTGGAGAGGATCACGTCGGCCGCCTCGGCCGGAGCCATCGGTCCACCGAGCGCGGCGGTGATCGACTGGAGTCGAGCCACGCGGTGCGCCACCGCCTCGAGTGCGGCCCGCGTCTCCTGATGGGCCTCGAGTTGCATCTCCAGCTCGACCTGGTGGACGCGGAGCTCGTGAAGGAGTTGCGCCTGATCGACCTGCGAATCCCCTTGAACGGCCTCTCGGTCCGCCACCCTCGCTTCGGCAAGTCGGCGAAGCTCGGCGGCCTCTGTTGGCTTCGCGGGGGTCGTCATGGGGCGGCGGTGAGGGCGCCTTTGACGCCCGCGCCTACTAGTAACCGCGGACCAGGCTCACGTCAAACGCGCCAGTGAGGATGAATGTCCAAGGCAATCGACTCACTCGAGTTCGCGGCGACGGTCGTCGCTTCATTCGAACGAGATCGGCTGGAGTCGAGGCAGCTCAATGTCGAAGAGTGGCGCCGTGGACGCTACAGGTGCGCTTCGTCGGCGGGTTCGCGATCCTCTCTCGCGCTGTCCTCTGAGGTCGGCATGTCCGCGTGGAGTACTGTCCCCTTCGCTCCACGCTTGACCTGGTACATCAGCGCGTCCGCAGCGGCGAGCATCTCATCCACGCTGGCCGGCGGGGTCCTGTACCGAGCGACGCCCACGCTGAAGCCGACGTTCCACCCTCCGGCGGTAATCGCCTCGCGAAGCGAGGTGTGGATCCTATCGACCGCGCGCGCCGTCGACGCGGCGTCTGCATCGGTCAAAAGGAGCGCAAACTCGTCCCCACCGATCCGAGCAACGACATCCGTGGCTCGCCCAGAGTCGAGGATGCGCGCGACGGAAACGAGTACCTTGTCACCCTCTGCGTGTCCGCGCGTGTCGTTGACCTTCTTGAAGCCATCCAGGTCAAGGCCGACGAGCGTCAGGGGTGCAGCGTTTCGCCGTGCCCTTTCGAGCTCACGCCGTCCGAGCTCGTCGAACCCTCTCCGGTTGTAGAGGCCGGTGAGCGCATCGCTACGAGCTTCGTCCGCGAGGCGCCTCTGCGCGTCGCGGAGGCGCCCGACGACGGCCACGGCCGTGACGTACACCAGGAGCCTCACCGCTGCGTCGGAGTACACGAATGCCGGCTTGATGTGCGCCATCCCGGAGAGCACGTCGAAGTACACGCAGAGGAGGATGCTGAGCCCGCAAAGTACGAACGCAGCTCTGCGCCCGACCATCCACGCCGCCAGGCCGACGGGAAGGATGTACAGCGCGCGCAGGGTCAGGTCGGCCCCTGCGACCAGGTCAGCGGCGAAGATGGTGCCTAGCAGCGCAACGAGTGCGGCGGTCCTCCTCCCAGTGGAGAGGCGCTGGAATGCCGGATGCGCCATCGGCCGACCGTAGTGTTCGCCACGTCCAGCGTCAACGGCCTTACCACGACGCCTGTAGAGGGTTCCCTGAGCGCGTCCAGCACCCCCATCAACTTCCTCTTCCCGCGCCCGCGCCGAGCACAGTGCGGAGTCGAAGCCGGGGTTCGTGATCATGGGCGCCAAGCGCGAAGGGCAGAACCCTGCGCCTTGCGCTCAGTGAATGAAGATGAGCGGTGCGTCGCGTGTTGGAAGCGTCGGGCCCACCTTGAAAGGGTCACTCGATTTCAGCCCGTCGCCCGCGGAGTTCAACTCCCCGTACGAGACAGTGCTGCCCGACACCACGTAGAGGAACCCGCGCTCGATCGTTACACCGGGCAAGTAGGCGTCCGCGGGCAACACGTTGGCGATGACGGTAGGCGTGCCCGCGTTCCCATTCGTGAGCGGGATAACCGTAACGTCCCTGGGAGTGGCCTTGTTAGCGAGGTAGCCCGAGAGTATGAACATCGCCTTTGCCGTGGACGCCGACCCGCAGTCGAAGAGGCCAGGGAGGCCACCGACGTTCTGCCAGCCGTCCTCGGTGGATGACAGCGACAGCTGGAGCAGAGACGAGCCTCCGTCGCTACCTTGAGCGACCACCGTGAATGTGTCGCCCTGGAGCGCGGCCGCGCTGTTGGCAGCGGGAGAGAGGAGGATTGGCAGGCTCTTCACAGTCGGCGTGCCGCTGTCGAGCGACCAGACCGACGCGGACATACCGGCATCGTCCGAACCTCCGGCCACTGCCAGTCGCGATGAGTCAGCGGCAAACACTGGACGGAACGTCGCCGCCAGAGGATTGAAAGATGATGCGAATGAGCCGAGCTCGCCCGCCGTATCGAACCTTGCGTATTGGACGAGGCCATCTTTCGCGCCCTTCGCGGTCACGCCGCCGACGAGGAGGACGGTCTCGCCGAGCAGCGCGCCCGCGCCGCGAACGGTCGCGTCCGGAATCGTTGTGGAGACCTTCACGAACGGCTCGAGCGAGCCATCGCAATGACGGGCTGCGCGGAAGATGGTATCGAGCGGCTGGTTGTTTCCTGGGTCGAACCCACCCACGACCCAGAGGAACTTCCCGGTCAGCGCCCCGGCATCCGTCGCACAAGGATCTTGCGCACCGGCGTCTCCGCCTTCGGCTCGCGCAGCCGCATCGCCCGCTTCGGGTTCTGTGGCCGCATCGCCATTCGCCGCGGTGCTGTCGGTGCCGGAGAAGGAGCTGCAGCTCAGCGCCAGGCCCGCCGATGCTGCGAAACTGGCGACAGCTCCGAGGAGCGTTTTGCGTTGCATGAACCTCCTACGACTTCCCTCCCAAGGAGAGCGCAAGGGAGGGCCCTTGTGAAGTGAAACGATTTCGTCCGTCACGACAATGCCGTTCGAGGGCCTCGCGGGAGCCACAGACCTGGTCCTCTCGCTCCCCGCCGAGCAGGCATGTCGCGACAGGTACTTCCGGATCCGCAAGCTCGCCCGCTCCCGCTGGTCCTCGAAAGGCAGGCACGTCAGTCCCGCCGGTATCGCCGGTCACATCACTCAGGGATGTGGCAGATCAGCGTCGCCGAGTGAGCGAGAGAACTCGGCGGTGACAGCGCAAGCCTGCACGTAAGCACCGCGGTCTACGCCCGTGGTGGAGGGGTTACGATGGTTCTCGCGAGCCGCATTCGCGGAGCATAACCCACGACACATCGAAGGACATCGTTGTTGGCGTGGACCCAAGCGTCAGTCGGTCCAGCGCGAGCGCTTGTCGACGAGCTACATGAAGCGAGCGGTCGGCGTCACAGAGCGGTCACCGTGAAGAGGCCGCGACCGATCGACATGACACCCCCGACGATGCAGAGGAGCGCGATGACGACGCCCACCAGCGGAAGCGCCAGGGTCGGCTCCGGGCGCCTGCGGTTCACGGACATGGTGGCCTGAGCGACGACCGCAGCGAGCACCATCATGACCATGTGCCCGATGAGCGCCGGGTAGTACCTGCCCATCGCGACCATGGTGACGCCAAGGACAACTTGCAGGTGCAGCGCGCCGGCGAAGCTGGCACCGAGGATGCGATGGACTTTCGAGTACGGCACCTTGCGCACGAGC
>JBBRNJ010000057.1:0-60925 GCA_038230375.1 Polyangiales bacterium
AGCGCCGCGTCGACGTCAGCAGCATCCGTGCGTGCTCCACCCGCAGCTTCTCCACCAGGCGGCGCGGCGTCGTACCCAGCACCTCGACGCAGCGTCGGTGCAGCGTGCGCTCCGACATGCCCGCGAGCCGCGCCAGCCGCGGGACGTCCAGCGCGCGAAGACGCCCTCGTGCGCGCTGGATGACAATCCCCAGTGGGTCCGAGCCGTCGCGCTGCG
The DNA here is from genome assembly GCA_038230375.1 of Polyangiales bacterium. Classification (GTDB taxonomy): domain Bacteria; phylum Myxococcota_A; class Polyangia; order Polyangiales; family Polyangiaceae; genus JANXLV01. The sequence continues at coordinate 217 of JBBRNJ010000057.1, forward strand.
CGACCAGCGCGTCCGTGAACTGCGACTGGTAGCCCGGTCGGCGCGCGTACAGCACCAGCCGCGCGGCCACCTTGTCCGAGAGCGCGCGGCCCATGTCGTCTTCGACCATCGCGAGCGCCATGTCGATTCCCGTGGTCACGCCCGCCGACGTCCACACGTTGCCCTGACGCACGTAGATCGCGTTGGCGTCCACCGTCACCGCGGGCCGGTACGCCGCGAGGCGCGCACACGACGACCAGTGCGTCGCCGCGCGCTTTCCGTCCAGCAAGCCCGCCGCGGCGAGCACGAACGCACCGGAGCAGACCGACGCCGTGCGTGCGCCCAGGCTCACCGCGCGCGTCACGAAGCGAATCAGCTCTGCGTCGTGCATGGCGTGGCGAACGGCTGCTTCCTCTCCGCCCGCGACGATGACGGTGTCGGTCTTCTTCAGTCGCACGTGCCGTAGTGCGATGGTCTGTACGGAGAACCCGCAGCTCGTTGTGACCTGCGCGCCGCTCGTGCTGGCCAGCACCACCGTGTAGGCGTCGTGGCCCAGCTCGCGCGACGTGGCCGCGAACACCTCTGCCGGTCCCGTCGCGTCCAGGGTCTGCACGCCAGGAAAGCCAACGATGACGACGCGGGGCATTGGCAGAAAATACGATCACATTGACAAAACTGCCAGCACTGCGAGCGCTATGAATCAAGAAAGCGAGAGGATTCGACCAATGACCACCCACATCGTGATGCTGCTCTACCCGGGCCTGACCCAGCTGGACCTCACCGGTCCGTTCGAGGTGCTGCGCCGCGCGCCCGACGTGCAGATCCATCTCGCGTGGAAGACCGTGGAGCTTGTCCGCTCCGACTCGGGCCTGGGGCTCATGCCCACCACCACGTTCCAGGCCTGTCCGCAGGGCGACGTGCTCTTCGTGCCCGGCGGTGGCGGCCAGGTCCCGCTCATGACCGACGAGCCCACGCTCGCGTTCCTGCGCGCGCAGGCGGAGCACGCGAAGTGGGTCACGTCCGTGTGCACGGGCGCTCTTCTGCTTGGCGCCGCTGGGCTACTGCGGGGATATCAGGCCGCCACGCACTGGGCGTTCATGGAGCTCCTGCCTGCGGTCGGCGCGGAGCCCGTCGCGGAGCGCGTGGTCGTCGATCGAAACCGCGTGACGGGCGGCGGTGTCACCGCGGGCATCGACTTTGGCCTGCGTCTACTCGCGTCGCTCTATGGTGATGCGGTGGCGAAGCGCGCACAGCTGGAGATCGAATACGATCCGGCACCGCCATGGAAGAGCGGCCATCCCCGCGACGCAGAGCCAGAGATCGTCCTCGCAGCAACGAAGGGATTCCAGGAGCGCTTCGACGCCCGCAAGAAGCTGCTCTAGCGATCGATGCCGAGCAAGACGCGTAGGGCCTTGCGGGCGGACGCCAGGAACAGTGTCTCGCCGATCGGAGGGAACGCCGCAGCGTCCATCGGCGCGGTGAAGAGCGCGCCCTTCTGGCTCAAGGAGGCATACACCGGTGAGGCAAAGACCGAGAGCGGCCGCGAAAGAAGCCCGACCTCGGCGCGATCCCAGTCCTCGAGCGGCGAGGCATCGCCAAGGACGCGGAGATTGGGCCTTGGATCGCCCAGGAGCTGGATCACGGCGCGAAGGTCCGGCGAGCGCGTGGGGTCGCGTTCGCCCATCATCGTGAAACCGACGACGTCGACCGACGCGACGTCTGCGCCGGCCAGGATCACGCGCGGATGCTTCGGGGTTGGATCGGCGATCACGCCCATCAGGCCATCGGCAGCGTTCTCGTAGCCGTCGATGATGCCGAAGTGCGGCGGGAAATCGTGCAGTACCGCCGCCGAGATCTGCGCGAAGTCCGACAAACGATCCGAGAAGAAGTACTCGCCGTCCTGGGGCACCACCGTCCCGGTGTTGAGGAGCGTGAGCTGGCCGATCGCGGTTGGGTGGGTCTTGAGCTTCGCGAAGGAGATCCGCGCGTGGGCGTCGCGCCAGGTCTTGCTGATCGTGGTCGGGCCCATCGCGTGTGCGAAGGCATGCGTCTCCTGATCGCTCGCAAGGTCGACCAGCCGAAAGCGCTCCGGGATGAGGCCGACGTAGCGCGCGACCTCTTCGATCGAGCGGTGCGCGTAGTAGCGGCCGTAGACATTCTGCGCGTCGCAGACAACGAGGCGGCGGTAGCCGTGGTCCCAGAGCAGGCTCACGAGGCGCGTGACCAGCTCGGGGTCCACGTACGTCGAGCGATCGTCCTTGTGGTACGCCAGCATCAGGTCGATCTTCACCGCGACCTCGAGCTCGAGGGCCGGCACGTTGCACGCCTTGCATCGTGCCGCGAGGACGTCGAAGAGTCCGGCCGCCTCGATCGCGCGGTCGAACGTCGAGAGCTTGTCCTTCATGTCCCGCGCGTGCGGGACGCCACCGCCAATGCCGCGCGCGACGACGACGAGCCCACCGACGCAGACGGGGTGATGCGTGGTCAACGCCGCTTCGCGTGGGTCAGATGAGCGTGGCGCCTCGAACCAACCCTCGACGCGCGCGATCGCCGCGCGGAGCTCGTCGACCGTGCGCCCCGCCGCGAGACCGTTGTCGTCGCCAAGGAACGCGGAGAGTACGTCGAACACCTCCTTGTGCGCGCGCTCGTCCTTGAGCATTCGCTCGAACTCACCGACGAAGCCCGCTGGCAGCTCGCAGTCCGGGTACCTCTCCGGGGTTGCCGCGACCTCACGAGCGAGCTCGATCATGCGGCCGAACGAGAGGACCGCGCTGTGCTCCGCATCCGCCGAGAACGCGCACCAGTCGCGGATCGGAGCGTTCACCAGGGCGCTCTTCACCTCGTCCGGGATGCGCCCGGTGAGGTTTCCGCCGAGCTCGACCAGCTTCGCGGTCACGCGCTCTGCGGGCGCCTCGCTGAAGCTCGTATGCTGGACGACCGCGGTCATCCATCCGCCGACGCCGCCTTCGATGTCCTCACGGCGAGCGCCGAGCTTTACGAGCAGCTCGCGTTGTCGGAGCAGTACGCCGAGCACGTAGCGGGCGTGGAGGCTCTCATCGAGCCAGATCTGAAGGATCAAACGGCTGATGAGCCTCCGCGCATCATCATCGAGGGGAGCGCGCGCCAGGCGTTTGTCGAGCCTGGCGACGTCATAGCCCACGGCCGCGACACGCTCGCGTTGAACGGCGACGAGGAGGTGCTCTGTCAGCTCCTTGTCGGGGCGCCCTGCGCACCGTGCGCGTCGCTCTTCGATCTCGAGGGCGACGGCCTCGCTGATGGTGCTCATTGCGCCGCAAAGCGTATCGTTGTCGTCGCCCGCGCGGCGCAGGTTTGTTACCGTCTTCCGAACCATGGACCTTGCACCTGCGCTTCGCGATCGCCTCACCGACATCGTCGGCCCCGACGGCGTCACCACCGACGCAGGCGACCTCACCGAATACGGCCGCGACTGGACGCGGGTCTTCTCCCCCGCTCCCCGCGCCATCGTCTTCCCGCACAGCACGGACCAGGTCGCGCGCATCGTGCGCCTCGCGAACGAGCTCCACGTCCCGATCGTCCCCTCCGGCGGTCGCACGGGACTCGCTGCCGGCGCGGTCGCAAAGGACGGCGAGCTCGTCGTCTCCCTCTCCAAGATGCGCGCGATGTCGGAGGTCGACCTCCTTGGGCAGACGCTCCACGTCCAGGCCGGCGCCGTCACGCAGGCCGTGCACGAGCACGCCGCAAAGCACGGCCTCACGTGGCCCGTGGATTTCGCGTCCAAGGGCAGTAGCCAGGTGGGCGGCAACATCGCCACGAACGCGGGCGGCGTTCGCGTCATTCGCTACGGCGTCACGCGCGCGTGGGTGCTCGGGCTCACCGTGGTCACTGGCAAGGGCGACGTGCTCACATTGAACGGCGCGCTCGAGAAGAACAACACGGGCATGGACCTGCGCCAGCTCTTCATCGGCAGCGAAGGCATCCTTGGCATCGTCACCGAGGCCACCCTGAAGCTCACGCGCCTGCCGCAGCGCACGGATGTCATGCTCTTTGCGGTGAGCGGCATCGACGCGGTGCTCTCGCTCTTCCGCGCGGCCAAGGAGTCCGGCCTCACAGTCTCCGCGTACGAGTTCTTCACGGACAAGTGCTTTGCGCGCCTGTCCCGTCATCGCAACGTGCGCTGGCCCTTCTCCGCGCCGTCCTCGCACTGCGTCCTCTTCGAGACGGAGAACGCCACCCAGGACGCGCTGCTCGCGTTCATGGAGAAGGTCGCGGAGTCCGGCGTCATCGCCGACGCGATCCTGGCCCAGCACGCCGCGCAGGCGCGTGAGCTGTGGGAGCTGCGTGAAGGAATCAGCGAGTCGCTCAGCGCCACCGGCACGCCGCACAAGAACGACATCTCGCTGCCCATCGCCGCGCTCTCGGCGTTCACCGCAGAGCTCGAGGCCGTTTTTGCTGCAAAATACCCGGGCTGGGAGATCTGCGTGTTCGGCCACGTGGGTGACGGCAACCTGCACATCAACGTGATGAAGCCTGAGGCGCTCACCAAGGAAGAGTTCCTCGGGAAGACGAAGCCCGCCGACCATGAGCTCTTCGCGCTGGTGAAGAAGCACGACGGCAGCATCTCCGCCGAGCACGGCATCGGTCTCCTGAAGAAGCCCTACCTCTCGTACACGCGCGGCGACGCGGACATTGCGGTCATGCGCGCAGTGAAGCACGCGCTCGATCCGAACGGCATCATGAACCCCGGCAAGGTCCTGGATCCGTCGTGAGCCAGGCCGCGCGTCGGGAATGAAAGTGCGGGCACGATGGTCGGGGTAGACACATGGCGCGCGTGAACAGCTTGCTCTCGATCGTGATTGACCAGGGCGCCAACGAGCTTCGACTCGTCTCCGACAAGGAGCCGAAGATGCTGGCGTACGGCGCGCCGCGCAAGCTCTCCATTCCCACCATGTCCGACGAGACAGTGCGCGCGTTCCTGGGCGATCTGCTGTCTCCCGAGACCGAGCAGCTGCTCCGCGACAACGGGCGCGCCGACGTCCGCTACGACGCGCCGGACATCGGGACCTTCCACGTGGCGCTCACGCCGCACGGAGAGGGCGGGATCTCCGCGGTCTTCATGAAGGGCGGAGCCTCCGCTTCACGCGTTACGGCCGCGACACCACGCACCGACGCGGCGCGCGCGGACGCCATCCACGAAGCGGTGGTCCCCGCATCGGACCGCGAGCCCCCGATGAGCGGCGTCAGCGCAGACCTCGCGTCGCTCGTCTCTCGTGCAGCCCAGCTCCGCGCCAGCGATCTCCATCTCACCGACGGTGAGCCGCCGGTCGTGAGGGTCGACGGCGCGCTACGTCGCCTCGATGACACGGCGTTTCGGGATGTGGCGTCGCTCCTTGGCCTGTCCGACGGCGCGAAGGAACGGACCCGCGCGCGCTCGTTCGATGCGGGCTACGACATCGCTGACGTGGGCCGCGTGCGTGTGCACGTCTTCTCCACGGCCGATGGCCTGGCGGCCGCGGTGCGATTGCTCCCTCCCTCTGCGCCGTCGTTCGCGTCGCTCGACATGCCCGTGCCCTTCGACGACGTGGTGTCCCTGCCACACGGCCTGGTGCTGGTGTGCGGTGCCACGGGCTCCGGCAAATCCACCACCCTCGCGTCGCTCGCGCAGGAGGCGCTGCGACGTCGGTCCATCGTGCTGGTCACGCTCGAAGATCCCATCGAGTACAAACTCGCGCCCACGGCGCGCTCGCTGGTGCGGCGGAGGCAGGTCGGCCGCGAGGTCACGGATTTCGCGTCGGGTCTCCGCGACGCGCTTCGCGAGGACCCCGACGTGCTGCTCGTCGGTGAGATGCGCGACGCGGAGACCATCGCGCTCGCGCTCACTGCGGCGGAGACGGGCCACCTGGTGCTCGCGTCCATCCACTCTCGGGGCGCCACCTCCGCAGTGGAGCGCATCGTGGACGCGTGTCCGCCAGAGCGTCATGCGCAGGTGCGCGCGCAGCTCGCGGAGTCGCTTCGCGTGGTCGTTGGGCAGCGGCTCGTGCCACGCGCCCGCGGCACTGGACGCATCCCGGCCGTGGAGATCCTTCGCGTGACCCGCGGCGTCGCATCGCTCATCAGGGAGGGCAAGACCGCGCAGCTGCCGAGCGCCATTCAATCGGGGCGAAAAGACGGCTCGATCTCGCTCGAACGCTCGCTCGCCGATCGGGTCAAGGCCGGCGAGATTCGCGCCGAGGACGCGCGCGCCAATGCGAACGATCTCGATGCTCTGCAGTCCTACCTGGCCAGCTGACAGCGCACCTGCGGAAGGCCGTGGCCTCCCCCGCGCCTCTTCGCGTAGCATCGCCCGATGTCGTACACGACGGTCACGCACCACTCGCTCGGCGGAAACATCCTCCGCTCCATCAAGAGCTTCTTCGTCGGCCTGATCCTCTTCGTGATCTCGTTTCCGGTCCTCTGGTGGAACGAAGGGCGCCTTGACGTCTCGACCGTCGCCAAGACCGCCACCGTGATCACGGCGGATGGGGCAGGGGGCAAGGCAGAGGGCGCGCTCATCGCCGTCACCGCTGGCCTCGCCACCGACGAGACGCTGGGTGATCCGGACTTCCTGAAGCCCGCGACGCACATCCAGATCAAGCGCAAGAGCGAGATGTTCGCGTGGGTCGAGAAGCGAGAGAGCCACGAGCGCGATCGCATCGGCGGCGGCAGCGACACCATCACGACCTACACGTACGACACGCAGTGGACGGACGACCCGCAGAAGTCGGACGGCTTCCAGGAGCCGGAGGACCACGAGAACCCGGAGTTCCCGGTCGACTCGAAGGATCTCTTCGCGAACAGCGCGAAGGTCGGCGCGTTCGTGATCACGCCCAAGGAGATCGAGCTGCCGCCCACCAAGCCCTTGCCCATCGACGACTCCATGATGATCTCCTACGCACCGCACGTGGCTCCCGTGCAACCTGCGCATGTGGCGCCTGCCGTGAAGCCGCACGGCTCCGCGTCCGCACCCCCGCACGGCTCCGCGGTCGCGCCGCATGCCACGGCAGCACCGCACGCTTCCGGCTCGCCCGCCCCGAAGTCGAGCGCACCCAAGGCAGCCGCGCCCGCGAAGCCCGGCGCATCCGGCAGCGCCGCAGCGCAGCCCGAGAACAACAACGACGTCGTGCACTCGAACCGCCCCGTGGCGGAGCTTCACCCGCATCGCGACGGCACCTTCATCTACATGGGCGGTGGCACCATTGCGCACCCGGGGGTGGGCGACGTGCGTGTCTCGTTCTCCGTGGTGGATCCCATGCCCGGCCCGGTCACGCTCTACGGCATTCGCAAGGGCAACACCGTCACGCCGTGGATCGAGCCCGGTGACAAGATCCTGCCCGCAAAGCTCTATCGCGTCGTTCCCGGTACGCACGCCGAGGCGATCAAGTTGATGCATGGCGAGTACGAGACCACGACGTGGGTCATCCGCTTCATCGGCTTCTTCCTCATGTGGTTCGGACTCGCGCTGACGGTGTCACCGATCAACGCGGTGCTGTCGATCGTCCCATTCCTTGGACAGGCCGGCCGCCTGATGACGAGCGTCGTGATGTTCCCCATGGCGCTCGTGCTCACGGGGCTGACGATCTCTCTCTCGATCATCGCGCACCATCCGCTGATGCTGATCGTCCCCGTGGTTGTCGCCGTGGGAATTTTTGGTGCGGTGCGCATGTTCGGGAAGAAGACCCCGCCGATGCAGCCCGGGATGGCGCCGCAGCAAGGCGGCTATCCGCAGCAGGGATACCCGCCGCAGGGTGGCTATGGTGGTCCTCCTCCGGGTGGCGGCTATGGCGGTCCTCCTCCGGGTGGCGGCTATGGCGGTCCTCCTCCGGGTGGCGGCTATGGCGGTCCTCCTCCGGGCGGCGGATACTGACTGCACTCGTCCCTGCCGTGATGGTAGGGTGCGCGCGCCATGCAGATCGCCGTCCTCACGGAAGCGCTCGATATCGAGCGGCGTGTCCCGATCGTTCCGGAATCGGTGAAGCGCCTGCTCGGAAAGAAGATCCAGACCACAGTCGAGCCTGGCGCAGGTGAGCGCGCGCTGTCCTCGGACGCGACCTACACCGCGGAAGGCGCGACCGTGGCTGCGTCACGCAAGGATGCGATCGATACCGCCGACCTCGTCATGCGCATCCGCGTTCCTTCACTCGACGAAGTGACGGAGATGAAGGAAGGGCAGGCTCTGGTTGCGCCGCTCCTGCCGCTCGTGAACACGGAGCTCGTGAAGGCGCTCGCGGAGCGGAAGATCACCGCGTTCTCGGTGGACGCCATCCCGCGCACCACCGTCGCGCAGATGATGGACGTGCTGTCCTCGCAGGCCACGTGCTCCGGATATCACGCCGTGCTCATGGCAGCCGCCGCGCTCCCGCGCTTCTTTCCCATGTTCATCACGGCGGCGGGCACCATCGCCCCCGCGACCGCGCTCATCATGGGTGCTGGCGTCGCTGGCCTCTCCGCGATCGGCACCGCGAAGCGTCTGGGCGCGCGCGTGGAGGCGTTCGACGTGCGCAAGGTCACGAAGGAGCAGGTCGAGAGCCTGGGCGCGAAGTTCGTCGAGGTCGAAGGAACCGAGGACGCCGCCGCTGCCGGTGGCTACGCCAAGGAGCTCTCTGAAGACGCGAAGAAGAAGCAGGCTGACGCCATCGCCAGGCACGCCGCCAAGGCAGACGTGATCATCTGCACTGCGCTCATTCCCGGCCGTCGCGCGCCCATCCTCATCACGAAGGAGATGGTCGCTTCCATGAAGCCCGGCTCCGTCATCGTGGACCTGGCTTCGGAGCAGCAAGGCAACTGCGAGCTCACGGAGCCCGGCAAGACAGTCGTGAAGCACGGCGTGACCATCATCGGTTCGCTGGATTTTCCCAGTCACGTCGCCGTTCACGCAAGCCAGATGTACTCACGCAACATGGAGAAGCTCCTCTACCACCTGACGAAGGACGGCGTGCTCAAGCTCGAGCGCGATGAGGAGATCACGAAGGGCTGCCTCATCACACACGCCGGAGAGATCGTGCACGAGAAGGCCAAGGCCGCTCAATCCGAGAAGGGAGTCGTGGCATGAGCTCCGAGATCATCTTCGGGTTGTACATCTTCGCGCTGGCGACCTTCGTTGGCTACCAGGTCATCTCGCGCGTCCCTGCGCTGCTGCACACGCCGCTGATGAGCGGCACGAACGCCATCAGCGGTATCTCGTTGGTCGGCTCCCTTGTCGCGGCTGGCCGCGGACACGATGCGATCTCCACTGCGCTCGGCACCATCGCCGTTGCGGCCGCAACCATCAACGTGGTCGGCGGCTTCATGATCACGGACCGCATGCTCCGCATGTTCAAGTCGAAGAAGGCTCCTGCCTCGTTGCCCGAGAAGAAGGCCTGATCGTGCGCGAACAGCTCATCAACCTCGCGTACCTGGTCGCGTCGATCCTCTTCATCCTTTGCTTGCGCGGCCTCTCGTCACCGGAGCAAGGCAAGCGCGGCATCTTCCTGGGTGAGCTCGGCATGCTCATCGCGGTGGTCGCCACGCTCTTCAAGGCGGAGATCATCAGCTACCAGTGGATCGTCGCCGGTCTCCTGATCGGCGCGCTCATCGGCACGGCGATCTCTGCGCGGCTGCCCATGACGAAGATGCCGGAGCGAATCGCGTTCTCGCACGCGTTCGGCGGTCTCGCCACGTCGCTCGTCGGTATCGCGGAGTTCCGCCGACACATGCTCGGCGAGGAGCTCTCACGGCTCGAGACCGGCGCGCTCGGCTTCGAGGTGTTCCTGGGCGCGCTGACGTTCACCGGCAGCCTCATGGCGTTCGGTAAATTGCAGGGCTTCATCTCCGGCGCGCCCATCACCTACAAGGGCCAGAACTTCACCAACATCGGCGCGTTCCTCGCCACGCTCGGGCTCATTGCGTACCAGGTGGCCGTACCCGATGCGCCGCTGTGGGTGTTCTTCCTCGTGCTCGGCACGGGGTTCGTGCTGGGCATCACCGCGGTTCTCCCCATCGGCGGCGCGGACATGCCAGTCGTGATCTCGCTCCTCAACTCGTACGCCGGTCTTGCCGCTTGCGCGACGGGCTTTGCGCTCGGTAGCAACATCCTCATCATCTCTGGCGCGCTCGACGGCTCGTCCGGGCTCCTCCTGTCCTTGCTCATGAGCAAGGCCATGAACCGCTCGTTCGCCAACGTCGTGTTCGGAGCGTTCGGCACGGGCGGCGGCACCGCCGCGCTGACCGCGGGAGGCCCCGCAAAGGGCTACAACGAGGCCACCGTCGAGGACGCGGCTGCAGTGCTCGCTGCCTCGCAGAGCGTCATCATCGTTCCCGGCTACGGCATGGCCGTGTCGCAGGCGCAGCACGCGGTGCGCGATCTTGCGGCAGCGCTGGAGAAGAAGGGCGTGGACGTGAAGTACGCCATCCATCCCGTCGCCGGCCGCATGCCCGGACACATGAACGTGCTCCTCGCAGAGGCCAACGTCCCGTACGACGTGCTCTACGATCTGGACATGATCAACGACGACTTCGGGCGCACGGACGCGGTCCTCGTGGTCGGTGCAAACGACGTGGTGAACCCTGGCGCGAAGACGGACAAACAGAGCCCGATCTTCGGAATGCCGGTGTTCAACGTGGAGCTGGCGCGCTCCGTCATCGTGCTGAAGCGCAGCATGAACACGGGCTTCTCCGGCGTCGACAACGAGCTCTTCTACCTACCCAACACCATGATGGTGCTGGGCGATGCGAAGAAGACGCTGGTAGCGCTCTTCCAGGCCGTCAAGGGCGACAGTCACTGACGGATCGCCACCGGGGAGGTCACGCCGCCTACAGCTTTGCGCAATACGGCCGTTCAACGAGGCATGTCCGTCCTACGAACGGTCTCGATCGCGGTCTTCGCGTCCATGGTCCTTGGCATGTGCGCGGCGGCGCTCACCGCGTGCTCGGACGAGGGCGGCGTGGTCTTCGAGGAGCCAGTGGACGCGGGGCATCACGCAGAGGCCGGCGCGCTCGCGCACCACAAGTGAGCGTCAGAACAGGATGCGCGTCTTGATGCTGGTCGGGAGCGCGGCGATGCCTTTTCGCACGCCCTCGGACACGTCAACGTTGATGTCCATGATCAGGTAGCCGATGTTCGCGTCCGTCGACAGGACCTGCGCCTGGATGTTCGCGCTGTGGTCCGAGACGATCCGGTTGATGTTCGTGAGGACGCCCGGCACGTTCTTGTGGACGTTCAGGATGCGGTGACCGCCGCGCATGGGCGGCATGTCGATCTCGGGGAAATTCACGGCGCCCGCGGTGGAACCGCTGGAGACGAAGCGCACGAGCGAGCGCGCTACCTCGCGGCCGATGGCCTCCTGCGCCTCTTCGGTGGAGCCGCCCACGTGCGGTGTAAGGAGCACGTTCGGTAGTCCGCGCAGCGGGGACTCGAAGCCATCGCTGTTGGACTCCGGCTCGCTCGGGTACACGTCGACCGCAGCGCCGCCAAGGTGCTTCGACTTGATGGCCGCCGCGAGCGCCTCGATGACCACGACGGTGCCGCGGCTCATGTTGAGAAGGCACGCGCCGGGCTTCATCTGCGCGATCTGCGCCTCGCCGATCATGTGCTTCGTGTCCTTCGTCTCCGGAACGTGGAGGGTGACGAAGTCGGACTGGCCGAGCAGCGCGTCGAGCGTCGCGCACGAGTGGTTGTTGCCCATGGGCAACGTCGCGCGGACGTCGAAGTAGACGACGCGCATGCCGAGCGCCTCGGCCAGCACGCCGACCTGCGAGCCGATGTGCCCATAGCCGACGATGCCGATCGTCTTGCCGCGGATCTCGTGGCAGTTGGTGGCCACCTTCTTCCACACGCCAGCGTGGACCTCTTGCGAGCGGTCCCCGAGCTGCCGCGACAGGGCGATGACCTCGCACACGATGAGCTCCGCCACGGACCGCGTGTTGGAGAACGGCGCGTTGAACACCGGGACGCCGCGCCCGTTCGAGGCGTCCAGCGCGATCTGGTTCGTACCAATGCAGAATGCACCTACCGACAGGAGGCGCGTCCCTGCCTCCAGCACCGCGGCGGTGACCTGCGTCTTGCTGCGGATACCCAGGACGTGCGCATCCGCGACCTTCCTGCGGAGCTCGTCTTCCGGAAGAGCCTGCGAGATCGCCTCCACGGAGTAGCCCTCCTCGGCGAAGATCTCGTGCGCGCTCTTGTGGATGTTCTCCAGCAGGAGAACCTTGATCTTGTCGACGGGGAACGAGGTGGAGGGACGCTCTGCCATGGCGCGCGGACCTTAGCAGAGACCCCCGCGCTTCTACAGCACACAGGCCTGTCCGAAGCTCGATCTCACAGCAGTTGAATGAGCCACCAGTCAAGGAGCGGTAGCGTGACAAGCGGCGAGCCCGCCAAACGGTTCGTCAGCGAAAAGCAAGTGACGCCTCGACGTTGCGACCCTTCCCCGCTTGGCCCATCGAGCGCCGGGCTCGCCGGTTCGTCGCGTTGCCACGGTTCTCGCGATGGCCTCGGATCGATCTGGAAGTTCGATTCTCGGACAGCCTTTCACAGTACCCGGATCGCCCGGCGACTCAGCGGCGGCAGGGCGGCATAGCCACGCGCGCGCGCCGTTCGCAGCACATGCCTGAGCGAATCGAAGTGGTCGCGTGTGGCGATCTTCAGCGCCTTCGTGCGGAGCAGCTTCGTCAGGACCTGGTCCGCGTTCGTCACGTCCAGCAAGTAGCGCGTGACGGCAAGGCGCGCATGCGCGGGCACGCTGGTCGCGGCGACGATGGCATCACCCGGGATCGGACCGAACGTCGCGAGCACCTCGAGCGGTCGTCCAGGCTTGCCCTCGTCCGCCATCCAGGAGCCGGACTCGACGCTGCCGTCCGGGCCCAGGGAGCAGTACGTGGCGCCGGCATCCACGTCACCACGGGCCACTGCGTCCACGACCGCGCGATGATCGCGCAGGAAGACCTCGCTGCCGAAGAAGTGCAGCACGTCATGTCCCTCTGCGGCGATGTAGACGCGCGGCACGATGTAGCCGGACGCGCTGTCGGGCGACACCCACGCGATACGCCTTCCGCGCAGCGCGCCGATGCCATCGATGGTGCCGGGCCGCACGACGATCGCCGAGCGGTACGTGGAGTCGCCTTCACGCGCGGGGACCACGAGGGGCTCGGCGACGCCGTGGTCGAGCAGCTCGATCGCGGGGATGGGAGGCAGCCACGCGAAGGCGACCTCTCCTCCGGCCACCGCGCTCGTGAGGTCGTCGTAGCTCTGGGCGACGTACGGCACCAGGGAGATGCCGCTGACCTCGCTCAACGCGTCGCACGCGCGTTGCACCAGCTCACGCGGGCGGGTCACCCCATCCGCGTTGGAAAAGCCGAGCCCCCAACTTCGAACAACGCGCCCCGTGGTACCCGAAGGGGTGGTCATTGGTTCATCGTTCAAGCTACACCCAACTCGGGCCGAAGGAGCGCGCCACGACGCGCCTCCATGCAATCCTCCACGAAGGCCTTGATTTGCACGAAAATGTGGGCATGTTGGGTACGGCGTGAACGGATCGCCTTCCACCGCAAGCTTTTGCCCGGCGTGCCGCAAGGATGCCCCGATTGTGTATCGCGGCATCATGGGCCACTGCACGGGCTGCGGCGCCGTCCGCGGTCCGCTCGTCGCGCCCAGCGTGAACATGGCAGGGCAGCCGTCGAAGGTGGGCGGGACCGTGGCGAAGTTCTTCGGGTGGGCCGTGCTCGGCGTGGGCCTCCTCATTGCAGCCGTGCTCGGGGGGTTCTTCCATCTCATCTTCCCGGATGGCTATGTGGGCCTCGCCGTCGGTGGGCCCATCGCCGCGCTCACTGCGCTCATCGGCGGGTCCCTGCTGTTCGGCGGAAAGAAGCTCACCACATCCGGCGACGAGGCGCAGAAGCGCACGCGGGAGAAGGGCATCTGGGCCCTCGCGGAGAACCAAGGTGGCATCATCATGGCGATCGACGCGTCGCGCGCGCTGGACATCACGCTCGAAGAGGCGGACGCACAGCTCACGGAGCTGGCCAAGAGCTCCGCGGACATGGTCGCGGTCGACCTGGACGAGTACGGTCGCGTGTTCTACCGGTTCACCAAGTTCGCGCCGCTGCCCAAGGTGCGCGTGGAGACGGGGCTCGGCGTGGGGCAAGCGGCAAAGGACGCGGCCACGCAGGCCGCCTTCGACGACGCGTATGCGGCGGAGCCGGTGGAAGAGGTAGAGGCGCGAAGGGCGCAGCAGCAGAAGATGCGCTGATGCGCGGTTCCTGGCTCCGTCTCGTCGCGCAGCAAGCGCTCCTGGGCGCGCTCGTTCCCATCGCGGTTGCATGCAACGGTGGCTCGTCGCCCCCCAGGAGCAACCCACCCGCCACGATCACGGATGCCGCCTCGAGCGCGCAACAGACCGCGGCGCCACCCGTGGTCACTCCGCCGGCTGCTCTCGCAGGCCAGGCGGATGCATCGTCGCCCACCGCAGCTGCGTCGCTCGATACCGGTCCAAGACCGCTCGACACGGAGCAGCTCGCGCAGCGCCTGTTCGAGGACGACCCCACCACGACGTATCGCGTGGCGTGTCCGTCCACACTCTCGGAGGCGCCGCGCGTCACCTGCTTCTTCGCCCGCCGCTTCTCGCAGGATCCGGCGGCGCGTGCGATCGCAGAGGAGCTGTTTGCAAAGTTCGGAGTCACGGCTGGCGTCGCGCCCGCTCACGTGATGGATGGCGGGTTTCGCGGCATGATCTCGCTCGTGCCGGCACCGCCAGAGGGCGCGGAGCGCAAGCACCTCGCGTGGGTACTTGCATCCTACAAGGAATTCGATGAGTTCTTCACGGCACTCGCCGCACGCGCCGGCAAGCCGATCCCCTATCGCGTGAACGATGTGTCGTTCCGGTTCATGCGCTCGGTCGGCCGCACCACACCCTCGGCCTACGCGGAGAACTGGCGCGTCTCGTACAACGTGGCCGGCTCGCTCCTGCACACCGAGGACGGCGTCCGCGAAACGCTCTTCCACGAGATCTTCCACCTGAACGATCAACAGCACGGCGACTGGTCCCCCGGCGCGCTCTCCGCCGACGTCTACGATCCCATCGTGAAGAAGTGCGGCACCGGGATGGCGTGCCTTGCACCCTACGCGCCGAACGACACCACGGTGCGCGGCGGCACCTACTACGCCTTCCAGCAGAACAACGGCCTCCCCGTACGCGAGTACGCCGCGGAGCTCGCCGTCCGCTACGAGAAGGAGCACCGCGCACTGCTCGCCGGCAAGCCGCCGAAGAAGCCATGGAAGTGCATCACGCCAGAGAACGCCAAGGCGTGGGCGCGGATCCGCGACGAGTTCTTCGCGGGAGCAGACCTGACGCCAAGCTGCCCGTGACCGGAGGTCAGGCCGGTACGTAGGACGTGGCGCGCGCCAGGAACATCGCGCGCTCGCGCTCGTTTCGCGTGAGGGCGGCGGCGCGCAGGACCTCCGCCTTCGCTTCCTCGGAGCGCCCAAGCCTGAAGAGCAGGTCGGCACGCACGCTCGGAAGGAAAGGATAGCCGCGGAGCGACGGCTCGGTCGCGAGCGCGTCAACGATGCGGAGTCCCGCCTCCGGGCCAAGCGCCATCCCCACCGCGACCGCGCGATTCAGCTCCACCACGGGGGATGGTGCGATCTGCGCGAGCGCATCGTACAGCGCCGCGATGCGCGCCCAGTCCGTGTCGTCCGCGGTCCCCGCTCGCGCGTGGCACGCGGCGATCGCCGCCTGCAGGAAGTACGGACCGGGCCGATCCTTCGCGACCGCGGCCGCACGCGCCAGGCCGTCGAGCCCGCGGCGAACCAGGAGCGCGTCCCACATAGTCCGGTCCTGTTCGAGCAATAGCACCGCCTCACCCTTCGGACCGACCCGCGCGCGCGCACGCGACGCCTGGATCTCCATCAGCGACAGCAGGCCGTGCGCCTCCGCCTCGTCGGGGACCAACTCCACGAGGATGCGGCCCAGACGGAGCGCATCCTCGCAGAGGAGCGGGCGCATCCAGTCATCGCCCACAGTCGCGAGGTAGCCCTCGTTGAAGATCAGGTAGAGCACCTCGAGCACCGACCCGAGCCTCTCCGCGAGATCCTCGGCGCAAGGGAGCTCGAATGGCACCTGCCTGTCGGCGAGCGTGCCCTTCGCGCGTGTGATCCGTTGCGCGATGGTCGGCTCCGGCACCAGGAACGCGCGCGCGATCTCGTCCGTGGTGAGGCCGCCCAGGAGACGGAGCGTGAGCGCCACGCGCGCCTCCTCTGGCAGCACGGGGTGACAGGCCACGAAGACGAGGCGGAGGAGATCGTCCCCGACCACGTCGTCGATCGCAGCCTCCATGTCGGGGGACACCGTTGTCTCCGTCCCGCGCAGGAGCTCGTCGTGCTTCTTTTCCACGCGCCGCTCGTGGCGAAGGACATCCAGCGCGCGGTGCTTCGCGGCGGTCATGAGCCATGCACCAGGCCTGTCCGGAACGCCGGATTTCTCCCACCGGACCAGCGCGTCGACGAAGACCTCCTGGGCGACCTCCTCCGCGACATCGACCCGCTTCACCATGCGCGCGACGACGGCGATGATCTTCGCCGACTCGATGCGCCAGATGGCGGATGCGACGCCGTGGGGGAGGGCCATGGTCCCACCATCAGAGCAAAGTCGCCCGCCCGTGTCAGGTGGGACGCGCTGCGTGATCCCCAGCGGGAGGAATTTCCTCCACCTCGCGCAGCTCGGCGTAGCTCCAAGGACCAAGGTGTGCGGATGGGCAGCGCGTGGCCCACTCGAAGGCCTCCTCGCGGGTGCGCGACTCGATGAGGAAGTAGCCGCCGATGATCTCCTTCGACTCGCTGAAGGGACCGTCCACGATCGTGCGCTTCTGACCGTTCGCGCTGATCCGCGCGCCCTTCTTGGTGTCCTTGAGCGCCTCACCCGAGAGCAACACGCCCGCCGCCTTCAGGTCTGCGTGGTATTTCTGGTACGCAGCGAAGAGCTTGCCGTGCTCCTCCGCGCTGAGCTTCTTGCCGCCGACTTCGTCGTGACCGACGAGGATCATGTAACGCATCTTGTCTCCTTACGTGACGGACCGAAGGGTGGTCCACCATCACGGCGTCCGAGGAGAGTCAGAATCGACAAGCGCGCTTCGAAATCGTCAGAGGTCGTCGCACACACTGTCCCCATTTACTTCACGTTCGCTCGAAAAATCCCGGGTGAAACTGAGCCTCTCGGGAGAGGACACCGCGGTCGGCCGCTGCATCGCCGGACAGTTCAAGCGCGCGCAGAACGTCCCGCGGTTTGCCGTCGCACCGGTCTCCGTCGGTAGGAACTTCCGCCTGGACTGACCGTCCCCTATTGGCAGATCGTGAGCGTCACGTTGTCGATCCACACATTGACGTCCACTGGCGCGGTGCCGTTGACACCGCCAAGCCCGCAGCGCACCGTCACGTCCGTGGTCGGGCCCGGCAGCGCGTACTTGGCGTTGACGTTCGTGGTTGTCTTCGCGCCGTTTTGCGGTCCGAACGAGTGGTTGACCACAAGGGTGCCGGAGGGGATCCCCGAGATCGACACGGTGGCGTCGTACCAACCAGCAGTGGGGGTGGGCAAGATCGGGGCGGAAGCGTTGGACGTGGGCCCATCGAGCTCCACGCCGTCCGCGCCGTCGCTCGCTAGCGCGAGCACGACCTCCTCGGAGGCCCCCGGGCTCGCCGTCTGCGTGAGATGCGGCACGCATCCCAGGCGCCCCGTACTGCTGCCCCAGCTTTGCAGGTACACGGAGTAGGTCAGCTGGATGCTCGAAGGGTTGTTCACCGGCACGTTCCGGTAGATGATCGCGTAGCCGCCTGTCACCGCGCCGGACACCGACGCGTGGAGCGCGAACCCGTTGATCATGTGCATGCCATCGACCACGACGTTGCCGCTCGGGTCCATGTTCGGCGTCCAGTTCGGCGATAGCATCTGGGTGCTGAAGTTGTCGCTCAGCACGGCGTTGCAGATTGGAGCGGCGTCCACGCCGCCATCGATCGCCGCGTCGTCCGCCGCATCTGCCTCGGGTCCGTTGGCGTCCGGTATCTGCGCGTCCGTTGGACCAGCGTCGACCGACACGTCCTGCCCGGAGAACGCGCTGCACGCTGTCACCGCAAGCATCACTGTCACAGGCAGGACGGGCCGCACACCTCCAGTCTACCCCAGGTCGAAGTCGAGGTCGAAGTCGAGGTCGACGCGCGTGGCGATCTGCGCCTAGACTCCGCGTCGTCATGCAGACCGTCACTGTCAAGCAGGCCCTCTCCGGCGCGCTCGCCGCGGGCGAAAAAGTCAGAGTGCAAGGGTGGGTCCGCACCCGCCGGGACTCCAAGGCCGGGCTGTCGTTCGTCCATGTGAGCGATGGCTCGTGCTTCGATCCGATCCAGGTCGTCGCGCCGAACACGCTCTCGAACTACGCCAGCGAGATCCAGAAGATCACGACCAGCTGCTCGGTGGAGGCGGAGGGCGAGATCGTCCTGTCGCAAGGGCAGGGGCAGAAGGTCGAGATCCTCGCGCACACGATCCGCGTCGTGGGCTGGGTGACCGATCCGGAGGCGTACCCGATCCAGCCGAAGGCCCACAGCATGGAGTTCCTGCGCGAGGTGGCGCACCTCCGTCCGCGCACGAACACGTTCGGCGCCGTCGCGCGTGTGCGCCACACCATCGCGCAGGCGATCCATCGCTACTTCCACGAGCGCGGGTTCGTGTGGATCAACACGCCCATCATCACCGCGAGCGACTGCGAGGGCGCCGGGCAGATGTTCCGCGTGAGCACGCTGGATGCCGTGAACCCGCCGCGCACGCCCGAGGGGAAGGTGGACTTCTCGCAGGACTTCTTCGGCAAGGAGGCCTTCCTCACCGTGTCGGGGCAGCTCGCCGTGGAGGCGTACTGCCTTGCGCTGTCGAAGGTGTACACGTTCGGTCCCACGTTCCGCGCAGAGAACTCGAACACCACGCGCCACCTTGCCGAGTTCTGGATGATCGAGCCAGAGATCGCCTTCGCCGATCTCAACGCCGACGCAGACCTGGCCGAGGACTTCCTGAAGTACATCTTCAAGGCCGTCCTTGCCGAGCGCCCCGATGACATGAAGTTCTTCGTCGATCGCATCGAGAAGACCGCCATCTCGCGCCTGGAGAAGCTCATCTCCGAGCCGTTCGAGCGCATCGATTACGGCGAGGCCGTGAAGCTCCTCGAGGCGAGCAAGAAGAAGTTCGCGTTCCCCGTCGCGTGGGGCGCGGACCTGCAGACCGAGCATGAGCGCTACCTCACGGAGGAGAAGATCGGTCGTCCCGTGGTGGTCATGAACTACCCGAAGGACATCAAGGCCTTCTACATGCGCCAGAACGACGACGGGAAGACCGTCGCCGCGATGGACGTGCTCGCGCCCGGCATCGGCGAGATCATCGGAGGCTCCCAGCGCGAGGAGCGGCTCGACATGCTCGAGAAGCGCATGGACGAGATGAAGCTGCCGAAGAAGCCGTACGACTGGTACCTGGACTTCCGGCGCTACGGCACGGTCCCGCACGCAGGCTTCGGCCTCGGCTTCGAGCGGCTGGTGGTGTACGTGACGGGCATCGGCAACATTCGCGACGCGATCCCGTATCCGCGCGCGCCCAAGCTGGCGGAGTTCTGAGGCGTTCTGAGAACTACTTCACCAGGCCCGTCGCGTCCTCGCGCGAGACAGCCGTGAGCTGCGTATGAGATGCGGTGGCGCGCTGTTCGAAGACGGGCAGCATCAGCTCGAAGCTCGCACCCTTGCCCCGCTCCGAGGACACCGTGAGCTTGCCGCCATGCCGCTCCGCGATGGCGCGGCTGATGTAGAGGCCGAGCCCCGAGCCGCGACCATGCTTCGTGGTGAAGCCGCGCTCGAAGATCTTCGGGAGGATCTCCTCCGGAATGCCGGGGCCGTCGTCCTGGACGACGATCATTGCCATGTTACCGTCGCGGCGTGAGCGCACCGTCACGCGCTTCGTGCCTTCGGCCTGCACCGCGTTGTTGAGCAGGTTGTCGACCACCTGCAGGAGCTGCATTCCGCGGGCCGAGACGACGATCTCGAGCAGGTCCGTGTCGATCTCCACGCGCCCACGCCACTGCCGCTGCATCGCCTCCGCCATCTTCTGGACGTGATCGTGCAGCTCGCACGCCACGGGCGCGGCATCCTTCTCGTACAGCTCGATGAACCAGCCGATGACGGCGCGCATCCGATAGACGGCGTCGCGGATGTCTCGCGCCACGTCGCCTAGCTCCCCCAGGTCTGACTCCCGGGAGTGAGACTCCTCCAGGAACTGCGTGTTCGCGAGCACCGTGGTCATGGGGTTCTTCAGCTCGTGCGCGAACTCCTCCACGGCGCGGCCGAGCATGCTGCGAACGCCTGCGTCCAGCACGTCTCCGTGGATGACGCGCATCTCTTCCATTGTCCGGCGCAGCTCCGCGTTGCCTTCGCGAAGCGCGGCCATGGTGGCGGTGAGCTCCTTCGTGCGCTCGGAAACGCGCGCCTCGAGCTTGTCATTGAGCTCCTTGATCTCGTCGTAGCGACGCTGGAAGTCGCGCTCGTGCTCCGCGAGCGCACGGCGCTGCTCCTCGGTCACCATCGTCATGTAGCGGCGAAGGCGGACCATGCGCACCTCGCGGCCCACGACCCAGCCAACGAGCGGAGCGACCGGCCAGAGCAAGCTCGGGGACACGAGCGCGCCGATGATGGCGACGGTGATGCCCAGAAAGAAGCCTATCCACGCGTACGCGGGCTCCGTTCGCCAGCGCACGTCGTAGGTGCACGCGTCTGCGCCATCGAGCGCGCACTCCGTCTCCGTGAGCTCCGCAGGGGGCATGTCGAAGATGAGGGGCACACCCTGGATCACGCCGCGCGCAACGCTGCACGAGTGCCGCTTCGTGGGCCTGCCCTGCGTGTAGCGCAGGCGAATGGTGGCGCGGCCGGGCCCCTGGAGCGTGACGTCGTAGCGGAGGTGCCGCGCGAAGAAGGCGCGCGCGCGATCGAGCCTGCGCATCATGAACGTGGGGTTCGTCAGCGCGGAGAGGCTCATCGCGGAGAAGTCGATCCGGATCGGCACTGCCCACGTGAACGCGTCGGTCACGAATGTGGCGCCGAGCTCGGGCTCGAACGCGTCGCACGTGCGCTCGAGCACGGCGAGCGGGACCCATCCGCGGGGGTCCAGGGCCTGCTCGCGGGAGAAGCCGGAGCTCACGAGCGCGTCGTCGAACGTGGCGAGCGCGGCCGCGCGTCCGAGCTTCATCTCGGCGTATGCAAGGACCACGGCGACGAGGCGTCCGTTGATGACATGCGGCGGGCCGTCGGTCACGTCTTCCCCTTCTGCTTGTGCTTGCGGCGGTGGAGGACTGCGTGGAGCGGCGTCTCGGTGGCCTTCGGCGTGGAAACCAACGCGCTGACCCTGGCGATCACGCTCGCGGTCACGCGCGCCGGAAATAGCGCGACGCGCCCGAAGAGCAGGAGGGCGCGGGGCCATTCCGCGGGCACGTCCGGCGTGGGCGCGTCGTGCTCGCCCTGGTCCTCGAGGAAGGCCCCGGCCGCCAGGATCGCCGTGGACACCGCGCCCTCCATGCAGGCGAGGTCGATCTTGTTCTGGACGTAATCGCCTGCAATATACAGGTTTCGGATCTTGGTGCGCGGCTCGGGCCGGTTGCCCCAGGCGCCGATCGTGTTGATGAAGAGCGGGACCGAGACGTTGGTGTTGAGCACCGGCGTGCCGTCCACGTCCTCGGGGTCGATCGGGAGGTACTGCATCACCTCACCCATGAGGGCCTTCGTGGCGTCTGCCTCCGACAGGCCCACGAGCGGGGAGAAGTTCGAGGCGATGAAGGAGAGCACCGTGTTCTGGTCGCCCTTGGTGCCTCCGTCTTCGGGCTCCCAGATCTGCGACACATCGATGAACGACAGGCCGAACGCGCCGTCGTGGAAGAACACGTGCTCGCGCTTGATACCAGGGAGCTTCTTCTTCAGGCGCACGTGGAGCGCGCTCATGGGACGCGACTCCAGATCGTGGATGTTGCCCAGCGCCGGATCACCTTCGAAGACCGGCCCGTCGATGAAGTTGCGCGTGACCTCGAGCGGCGTTGCGATCACGAACGCGTCGGCCTGGCGCGGCGCGGCTTCGCCGTCGACCTGCACCGACTTCACGGCACCGGCCTCCATGTTGATGGCGGTGACCTTCTTGCCCAGTCCCACCGTGACGCCTGCGGCGCGAACGGTCTTCGCGATGGGCTCGATGTACGTGGTCTGCAGATCGCCCGGCAGCACCGAGAGGAACGGCGAGGGCTGCTTGATCCAGTAGCTGGCGATGCGCTTCGCGGTCATCGCGCTCATCTCGTACGCGGGGATCGCGGAGGCCTTGAGCAGGTTCTCCTGGTTCATCTCCGCGACCTCTTCGGTCATGTACCAGGCCTGGCGCATGAGGCCGACCTGGCTCACGCGATCGAGCAGCCGCTTGTCGCTAAGCGACTTGCTCATCAGCTCCAGCGTGAACGAATAGAAGAGGATCGTCTGGTACCAGGGCAAGAGGCCGTGCGTCAGGTTGTAGACCGTGGCCGCGAAGTCCTTCGGGCCGCGCACCGTGACGACGTTCGGGAACTCGCCCGCGCGCAGGTAGTGGTACCGATCGAAGTCGACGAGCTTGGTCCCCACTTCATCGAGGAGCTTGCGGACGTTCGGGTACCACGCGGGGAACACGTGATAGCCGTGCTCCACCAGGCGACCGCCCTTCATGTCCGCGCCGGCCTTGCCGCCGAGCCGACCTGACGCTTCGAGGATGGTGACGTCGTGACCCCGCTTTGCGATCTCTCGAGCGGAGATCATGCCGGCCAGTCCACCACCCACCACGATGATCTGCATCTGATCTTTCTCCGAGGCGAAGGGTCAGCGTATATCGGTCCACGACGGGCTTGTTGGGAATGGCGGGGGAACTTGTCCCCCGTTCATGCGACACGCTCCTCGAGTCCGCCTAGCCGTTTTGGGATGGGTGCAGCCCTTGTTCAGGTGCCATCCAGCTTGTCCGCGCGGTAGAGCTTGGGGAAGAGCAGGACCCAGATGGCGACCACGACGCAGGTGCCCACGCCTCCGACCACCGTGGCAAAGCGTGGGCCAAGCCAGGTCGCGGTCACGCCGGACTCGAACTCGCCGAGCTCGTTCGACGCGCCAATGAAGACTTGATTCACGGCGCTGACGCGACCACGCATCGCATCCGGTGTGCTCATCTGCACCAGCGTCTGTCGCACCACCACGCTGATCATGTCCGCGGCGCCGGTCACGAAGAGCGCGACCAGCGAGACCACGAACCATCGCGACGCACCGAACGCGATCGTCGCCAGGCCGAAGAGGAAGACGCACGCGAACATCTTCCGACCCGCGCCGGTCACGATCGGGAACCGTCCCACCAGCGCCGCACAGATCGCGGCGCCCACGCTCGGCGCGCTACGAAGCACACCATAGCCCCACGGTCCCACGTCGAGCTCGCCCGCGAAGAAGGGGAGCAGCGCCGTGGCGCCGCCGAGCAGCACGGCAAAGAGATCGAGCGAGATGGCGCCGAGCACCACCTTGTTGCCTGCCACATAGCGGATGCCCGCGAACAGAGTCCCGAGGCCGCGCTCCTTCGTTGGCTCCGCGGCGCGCGGAGGCGAGCGCACGCCCGCCATCAAGACGATGGACACGAGCAGCGCGACGAGCGCGGTGCCGTACGCGAGGTTCGGTCCGCGGCCGGCAGACACGAGCAACCCGCCCACCATGGGCCCCGCGATCATCGCCAGCTGCCAGGCCGAGGAAGACCACGCGATGGCCTTCGCGAGCTGCTCCTTCGGCACCAGCGTCGCGCTGAGTGACTGTCCCGCGGGACCACCGAACGCACGCGCGGTGCCGAGCATCGCCAGGACGCCGTACGTGAGGATCATGCGCCCGTGGGACAGATGAAACACCGTGTTCGAGAGCAGGAAGATCGCCGCGGCAAGCGCCACCATCGCGTGACATACGAGCAGGATCTTGCGGCGGTCGAACGTGTCGGCGACCTTCCCGGTCACCAGCGAGAGCGCGAACATCGGCAAGAATTGCGCGAGCCCCACGAAGCCGAGCCCGAGCGGCTGATGTGTGTCCTCGAAGACCTGCCACGCCACCGCGATTCCTTGTATCTGCGAGGCGACGATGAACAGCAGGCGTGCGGCCTGGTAGCGGACCCACGCATCGTTCTCGCGGAGATCTGCCACAGCTTCTTTCCTTTACCGAGAACACGATGCGCTTCACACTGTCTTCTGACCCATGCCTCTCGAAAAGAAGCGCTCCACGAAGCCCCTGCTTGCGCTCGCGTCCACCCTCGCGCTCTCGATCACGCTCGCGGTCGCGTGTGACGACAACCCGGGTGGCGGCCTTGGCCCGGGCCAGGGGGCAGGCGGGAGCGGATACGGAGTGGGCGGCGCCGGTGCCGATGCGGGACCCGCGGGCGCGGCATCGCAAGCGGAGAGCATGTACCGCGCGCTCGAGCCGGACCTGGTGAAGACGTGCGGCGGGCCATGCCATGGTGCCGCGACCTCTGGCGGCAACCCACCGCTGTGGCTTGCGCCTCCCGACACGTACCTCTCGGTGAAGGCGTTTCAGGGGGCGATCGTCCCCGATCCGAACGGGAGCAAGCTCATGACCAAGGGGCCGCATGCTGGCCCGTCGCTCACCACCGGCACGTACAAGCCGCTCGGTGATCGTGTGCTCACATGGCTCACGCAGGAGTCACTCGTCCTCTCGCTGAAGCAGCTGCCCGAGACCGATCCCTTCACCGTCGCCACGGGCGCCAACACGGTCGACGTCACGAAAGGCGAGACGGACACCGATGGCGGCGTGAAGCTCACCGGCGCGAAGGTCACGTTCACCGCGGCCAAGAGCGGCACCATCCTGACGCTGACGAAGATCACGTTCGTGGCGCCCGGTGGCTCGGGTGCGCGCGTGGCGCATCCACTGTTCGTGGTCGTGCCGGCCATGGGCCCGCAGAAGAACGATCCTGTGGACACGTTCTCGAACCTGGACATGAGCGTGCCCGCCGGGCAGTCCGTGGCGCTCGGTACGGGCGACCTGTTCCTCTTCGACTGGCAGGACTCGAACAAGCTGCGCATCGCGTTCAACGTGCTGGAGTCCAAGGTCGTGAACCCCGATGCGGGCGTCGCTGGCGGCTGCAAATCCGTGGCAACGTTCACGTCCAGCGCTGCGCCGGCGATCACGAAGGACAACTGCCTGTCATGTCACGCGGGCTCGAATGCGGGAGCCACGGGCGCGCTCGATCTCTCGCAGCTGAACAAGAACGACACCATGGCGTGCGCACAGGCGCTGAACAAGGTGACGCTCGCAAACAAGCCACAGAGCCCGCTCATCCAGGCCCCCGCAGGAAATCTGACGCATCAAGGCGGCAAGGTCGCAGACACCGCCGCGTACACAACCGCGATCACGACGTGGCTCAACAACGAGTAGGCCGAAGTCGAGGTCGAAGTCGAGGTCGTTGTCGAGGTCGTTGTCGAGGTCGAAGTCGAAGTCGTTGTCGAAGTCGTTCACCACACGGTGACGGTAAGGCCGTGCTTCGGATACAACCTCACCCATGCGATTCGCACGACGCTCCGTCCCGGTGGTCCTCTTTGCGTTGCTCCTTGCATGCAGTGGCGCGTCGCGTCCCGCAGTCGCCACGGCGGACACGAAGCGGTCACCACCACCGGATGAACATCCCCTGGTCCCGTACGACCTGAAAGACGACGCGGACTACACGCGCGCGCTCCGCGAGTTCTATACGAAGTACGAGTTCCGCATTCCCATGCGCGACGGCAAGCTTCTCTTCACCGACGCGTACGTCCCCAAGGATCACTCGCACACATACCCGATCATCATGCTGCGCACGCCGTATGGACTTGCGCCGTATGGGGTGGACAATGTCCCGCAGCCCGGCACGCGCCCACTGCCCCGCTTTGCGCCCGCGCGTGAGATGGTGAAGGACGGATACGTATGGGTCCACCAGGACGTGCGCGGTCGTATGATGTCCGAGGGCGAGTTCGTGGACGTGCGCCCCATGTCCACCACCGGCGGCACGGACGAGAGCACCGACGCGTACGACACCGTCGACTACCTCGTGAAGAACGTGCCGAACAACAACGGCAAGGTCGGCGTGTGGGGCATCTCGTACCCCGGCTTCTACGCCGCGCAGGCAGCGGTGAACGCTCATCCCGCGGTGAAGGCAGTCTCGCCGCAGGCGCCGGTGACGGAGTGGTTCCTGGGCGACGACTTCCACCACAATGGCGCGTTTTTTCTGGCCGACTCGTTCGACTTCACTGCCAGCTTCGGCAAGCCGCGTCCTGAGCCCGTGAAGAAGTGGAGATGGGAAGAGGGGGAGCCTTCGGATGCTTACGATTTCTTCCTGGCGCTCGGCCCCATCGAGAACACGCAGACGAAGTATCTGAAGAACGGCATCCCCTTCTACAACGACCTCTTCGCGCACCCGAACCGCGACGCCTTCTGGAAGGCGCGGGACCCACGCCCGTTCTACAAGAACGCGAAGCCCGCGATCATGACGGTGGGCGGCCTCTTCGACGCGGAGGACCTGTGGGGCGCGCTCGAGACGTATCGCTCCTACGAGAAGCAGAGCCCGGCGACCGCGCAGAACACGATCGTGCTCGGCCCGTGGCGCCACGGCGGCTGGCTCCGCACCGATGGCGACGTGCTCGGCGACATCCGGTTCGGCGCGAAGACGTCTCTCTTCTTCCAGAGCCAGATCGAGGCGCCGTTCTTTGCGCGCGCGCTCAAGGGCAAGGACGTCGCGCGGCCGAAGGAGGCATGGGTCTACGACACGGGGCTCTGCGAATGGCGTGGGCACGAGGTGTGGCCGCCGCGCGCAGCGAAGCCCGTGTTCCTCTCGTTCCGCACGCACGGCGCTCTCTCTGCCGCGCCCCTGGGCGACGCCGACGTGGGCGAGGGGAGTGACGCCTATCCGAGCGATCCGGCGAAGCCGGTCCCGTACCGCGCGCGCGCTTCGTCCACCATCGACGAGGACTACATGACGGACGACCAGCGCTTCGCATCGCGCCGTCCAGACGTGCTGGTCTACCAGACGCCGCCGCTCACGGACGTGGCGGAGCTTGTCGGGCCCATCACCGCGGACCTGTGGGTGGACACCACCGGCACGGATGCAGACTTCATCGTGAAGCTCGTGGACGTGTGGCCGGACGACGCGGAGGATCCGCAACCCAATCCGCTTGCCGTGAAGATGGCTGGCTATCAGGAGCTCGTGCGCTTCGAGATCATGCGTGGGCGCTTCCGGAATTCCTTCGAGACTCCGCAGGCGATGAAGCCCGGCGAGCCCACGCGCATCCAGCTCACGCTGCCGGACGTGGCACACACGTTCCGCGCGGGCCACCGGCTCATGGTGCAAGTGCAGAGCTCCATGTTCCCCCTGATCGATCGCAATCCGCAGACCTTCGTGGACATCTACAAGGCGAAAGAGGCTGATTTCAAGCCCGCCACGCATCGCGTGTACCATACACGTGATCACAACTCGGGCATCAAGGTCCTCATGACCCAGGGACGGCTCTAAAAATAATCTTCGTGCTAGTATCGACAGATGACGGTTCGCGCCTGGCCTCTGGCTCTCGGGTTCGTCTTCTTTCTCGGCCTCAGTCAGACGCGTTGCGGGGGAACCGATCCCTCCACGTTTGGCAGCGGCGATGATGCTGGCGACAACGGCGGCGGCGATGGTTCCACAGAAGGCAGCTCGCCCTTCGGCGGCGGCGGCGGCCCGGACGGGTCCGCATCGCAGACGTTCGACGTTGCTCCATCCACACTGCAGACCATCACGATCGCGCCTGGCGCAATGTCGCCCACGGTGACCTTCAACGCCACGCAGGGCGGCGCGCCCACGGCCGTTGGTTGGACCGTGGACCGCGGGGACATCGGCTCCATCGGCGCCGGTCCCACGGCCGCAGGCGTGTTCACGCCCAGCGGGAAGACCGGTGGTGTCGTCACCATCAGCGCCGGCAAAAACGGCAAGATCGTGAAGCGCCAGGTCTTCGTGAAGATCAAGGCAGACCCGCAGAACGGCGTCACCGCAGGCAACGCGGCAGAGGCCGGACAGATCCCGGCGACCGTGGCTGCGCTCTCCGCGGGCGGCGGCGTGGGCGGCGTTGGTGGCGAGGGTCTGGGGGGCGCGGCAGCTCCCGCGGATGTGGCGGCGCTTGGTACGCCGGGAAGCAACGGCAGCGCGCAGAGCCTCGGGCTCCTCTATCCCTACGACCAGACCATCTTTCCGCGCGGTCAGCGCGCGCCGCTCCTCATGTGGAGCTGGACCACCGCGGATGCGGATGCGATCAAGATCGACATCGTCACATCGAGCGGCTCGTACGCGTGGAGCGGCACCTTCGGTCGTCCCGCCATCCTCGCCACCACGCTCGGCAAGTTCATCCGTCATCCCATTCCGCAGGACGTGTGGGACACGGCGACCAACACCGCGGGCGGCCTTGCGCCGGACGGCACGCGCGACACGTTGAAGATCTCTCTCACCGTCGCGAGCGGCGGCGTTGGCTACGGCCCCATCTCGGAGACGTGGCGCATCGCGCCGGCGCGCCTCTCGGGCACCGTCTATTACAACTCGTATGGCACGCAGCTGGTGAAGAACTGGACCGCGCTCGACAAACAGAATCACTCTGTTGGCGCGGCCATCCTTGGCGTTCGCAGCGGCGACAACAACCCGAAGCTCATCGTGGGTCAGAACAGCCCCGTCAACGGCTCCGGCAATCCCTCGGATGACAGCGGCTGCCGCGTCTGCCATGTCGTGGCCTCCAAGGGTCGCTGGCTCGTCACGCAGGCCGAGCAAGGCTCGCCCAATAACGGACGCAGCTTCCTCTACGATCTGCAGGCCGCGAGCATTCCGGCGTCCGGCGTCCAGATCCCGCAAGAAGGCGTATTCGGCTGGATCGCAATGACGGGTGACGCGACGTATGGCCTCAGCAACACGATCAATCCGTCCTCCACCAATCCGGCGATCACGAACTCGTCAGGGAACACCGCGACGAGCTCCTTCTGGAACTTCGGCGCGGCCCCCACGGCCGCCACACTCACGGGCTTGCCCGCCGGTCTTGCTGCTGGCTATCCGTCCTACTCACCCGACGACAAGATGATCGCCTGGGTCGACGTGACGGGCGCCACCAGCAACGTCATGGGTCCCCTCTACGTGGCCAACTACGACGCGACCACGCATACGCTGTCCGCGATCACCAAGGTCGCAACGCCCGCCGCAAATACGCGCATCGGCTACCCGGTCTTCTTGCCGGACAACAGCGCGCTCATCTTCGAGACCCAGGTCCGCAACAGTCAGAGCGACAGCGTCATGGTCACGCGCAACGGCGCGCGCTCCGAGCTGTGGATGGTGAACCTCAAGGGCGCGCCCACTCCGTTCCGCCTGAGCGCGCTGAACGGCATTCGCGCAGGCGCGTCGTATCTGCCGAGCGTGGCAAACAACCATGGCGTCGCAGGCGCAACGGACCCGCGGAGCAGCTACAGCGAAGTAGGCCAGGACGACACCACGCTCAACTACGAGCCCACGCTCTTGCCCCTGGTCGAGGGCGGCTACGCGTGGGTCGTCTTCACGGCACGTCGCGTGTACGGAAACCAGCTCACGGCCGTGCCGTGGCAGAGCTGGCCGCCGGACTACGACACCACGAACCTCTCACAGGCCACCGTGAAGAAGCTGTGGGTTGCGGCGATCGATCTGACCGCCCCCGCAGGCACCGATCCGAGCTTCCCCGCTTTCTATCTTCCCGCGCAGGAGATCCTCGCCGGAAACTCACGTGGTTTCTGGACGCTCGACCCATGTCGCGCAGACGGCACCACGTGTGATGCCGGCGACGAATGCTGCGGCGGCTATTGCGAACCGGGCGCTGGCGGCGCGCTCATCTGCGCCAATGCGCCTCCGAACAACACGTGTGTCGGCGCGCAGGACAAGTGCGTGAAGGACGCCGACTGCTGCGACGGCAACCACTGCATCGCCGGCTTCTGCGCCTCTGTCGTTCATTGATGTAGTCTCGGCGATCCTCGATGGTGATTGCGTTCGAAGATTTTGAGCTCGACGAGCACACTCGCCAGCTGCGCCAGGGCGGGCTTCCGGTCGACGTGCAGCCGAAGGTCTTCGACCTGCTGGTCTTCTTTGCGAAGAACCGCGATCGTCTGATCACCAGGCAGGAGCTGCTCAACGCCGTATGGGACGGCGTGATCGTTGGTGACGCGGCCATCTCCCGAGCCGTGCGCGAGGTACGACGCGCGCTTGCCGACGACGGTGAGGCCCAACGGATCGTGAAGACCGTTCACGCGCGGGGGTTCCGATTCGTGGCAGACCTGCGCGAGACGGCGACGGCAAACGTGCCCGCGGTCGCATCACCGCCCGCGCGCCTTGCCGTCGTGGTCTCACCCGCGGATGACTTCGTCGGTCGCGCTCCGGCGTTGCGGCAGTTCGAGTCCTTGATCGCGGACGTGGCCGCTGGTACCGGCCGCTCCACGATGATCGTGGGCGAGGCTGGGATCGGCAAATCACGCTTGCTCGATCGCTTCGCCCGGATCGCGGAAGACCGCGGTTTTTCCGTTCACGTCGCCCGCGGCTCGGAGGCAGACGGTGTCCCGGCACTCTGGCCGTGGGAGCAGATCGTCAGGTCTGTTGCGGCCAGGCTGGATGCATCGCAGATGACACCCGAGGTCCGGCGCGCCGCTGCGGACATCGGGTTCTTGCTCGGACCCGACGCGCTCCGGTTCGGTGTCGCAGCGGAGAAGGCCGACGCGTCCGACGCCAGCGCCCGATTTCGCCTCCAGGATGGTGTAATTCGCTTCCTCGGAGAGGCGGCGCGGGTCATGCCGCTGGCGATCTTCTTCGACGACGTCCAGCTGGTGGACGCAGGCTCGCTCGCACTCCTGCACCACGCCGCTTCGCGTCTACGGGTCATGCAGATCGCGCTGGTGGCGAGCATGCGCGAGGCCATCGGCCCGCTGCAACCGGGCCTGACGCACGCCGCGGACGCCCTGACGCGAGGAGGTGGCCGCGGCCCGCTCACGCTGCGTGGGTTCGATGCGAACGAGGTCGCCCTGTTTGTGGAGCGCCAGACCGGCGAGCCACCCACGGCCGACGTATGCGCGGCCCTTCAGCAGAGGACCGGCGGCAATCCACTCTTCCTGGCGCACGTGATCGACACGATGGGCGTGGACGAGGTCGCCGTTCAATCCGTGCGCGTTCCTCGCGTGCTGCGCGAGGCGATCGACGGGAGTCTTGCGAGGCTGTCTGACAACGCGGTGAACGTGCTCTTGATGGCATCCGTGGTCGGCGCAGAGTTTCGGCTCGTGGTGCTTGCAAAGAGCCTGGGCGAACGCACCGACGACCTGCTCGACGCCATCGGCGAGGCGATCGAGTACCACGTGGTGCGTCGCGTGCAGGGGCGTATAGACACGTTCGCGTTCTCGCACGGGCTCCTCCGCGACACCCTGTACGAGCGCCTTGGCCTCGCGGAACGTGCCCACCGGCACGCGCTCGTGGGTGACGCGATCAGGAGCGCGCATGCCTCTGCGCTCGACCCCCACGTGGAGGAGCTTGCCCACCACTACCTGCGCGCGGCTTCCGTAGGCCATGCGGAGCTGGCGGTGACCTACGCCGCGCGCGCGGGTGATCACGCTGCCGCGCGCGCAAGCTACGAGCACGCTGCCACGCTCTATCGCGCTGCGCTCGATGCGCTGCCGCTCGCTGCGGAGTCAGCATCACGTCGCGGGCAGCTTCTTGTTCGATTGGGCTCCGCGCTCGGTCGCGCGGGTCGGCTCGACGAAGCCGGTACCGCATTTCGCGATGCCGCGGACGCGGAGCCGCAAAGGAGCACGCCCGTGCTCGAGAACGTGCAGGCGTTGCGCGACAGCTTCCGGCACCTGGTCGACCGCGCACCTGCGCTCACCAAGCGCTTCTACGCGATCCTGTTCGACCGCCACCCCCAGCTGCGCGGGCTCTTCGGTCGGCGCAACACGGAGGCCGCGCAGAACCAGATGTTCAGCGACACACTGATGGCGGTCGTAGACCGCCTCGAGGACGCCCCGTGGTTGCGTGCGAGCCTCGCGGAGCTCGGCGCGCGTCACGTCGCGTACTCGGTGACGGTGGAGATGTATCCGCTGGTCGCGGCGTGCCTTCTTGCGGCACTCTCAGAGGCCGCCGGTGACGTCTGGACGCCCGACGTCGAGAGCGCCTGGCGTCACGCCCTCGACTCCATCTGCGCGATGATGATCGACGGCGCAGCCACTGCCGAACGTCGCGCGGGCTGAAAGACCAGCCGCCGGACGACGGATCGGATCAATTCATGATCACGATGGGCGAGGATGATCACGCATCGATCCAGCCGGAATCAAGCAGATCCATGGCGCAAACCCTATGGTCCCTTCATCGGCGCACCGCGCCAGAAAAGGGAACCAACCATGAGCCTCGATGTAGACGCGCTTCGTGACAGCTTTGCCGTGATTGCAGAACGTGAGACCGCGCTTGCCGTGCGGTTCTACGAGATCTTCTTCGAACGGTACCCGCAGGTGAAGCCGCTGTTCAGCCGGCGCAGCTCGGCGGCGCAGGCGCAGATGTTGACGCAGGCGCTCGGCGCCGTGGTCGCGCACGTCGATGAGCCCATGTGGCTCACGGGCACGCTTGCGCCGCTGGGCGCCAAGCACGCCACCTATGGCGTGACCGACGAGATGTACGGGTGGGTCGGCGAGTGCCTCATCGCCGCGCTCGCGGAGGAGTCGTCCATCACGCCGCGCGCCATCTCTGCGTGGACAGAGGCATACGGCGCCATCGCATCCATCATGCAAGCGGGTGCTCGCGCACAGATCTCGGAATCCGCGGCGAGCCCGGCGCCTTGAGCATGCAGACAAGCCCCAAGGGCGCGGACCTCGAGCTCCGCGTCACGCGTGGTGGCGGATCTTGTTCTGGCTCGCGAAGGTGGCTCCGCAGAGCTTGTAGAGGAGGCGTGCGCCGACGTTGGCGTCCCACTCGTCTTCGGGGTCTCCGAGGTTTGGCGCGACCTCGTTCACGTCAAAGCCGACGATCTTCTTGCCGCTCTTCGCGAGCTCTGCGATGACGTAGCTTGCCTCGCGGAAGTCCAGGCCGCCGGGGACGGGCGTGCCCGTGTGCGGACAGAAGCGCGGGTCAAGCCCGTCAA
Source organism: Polyangiales bacterium (assembly GCA_038230375.1). Taxonomy (GTDB): domain Bacteria; phylum Myxococcota_A; class Polyangia; order Polyangiales; family Polyangiaceae; genus JANXLV01. Next base: position 33,394 of record JBBRNJ010000057.1, read on the forward strand.
TGTCGAACGACACCCATACGCGGTCCGGAAGGGCCGCCACGATCTCATGCGCGATCTTCGCGAACGTCTCGCCTCCGAACGCGCGTCGCGCAAGCTCACGATCGGTGAACATGCGCACGCGAGGGCCCTGCGCCGTGGTGTAGGCGATCTCTTGCTCGCACACGTCACGGATGCCCACCTGCACGAGCTTCTCCACCGCGGTAACGCTCTCGAGCGCGTTGTACATGATGCTCGCGTGCGAATGGATGAAGCCCTCGTATGCAATGCGCGTGTCCGAGTGCGCATCGAAGTGGAGGATGCCAAAGCTGCCGACCACGTCGCCCACGGCCGCGAATGCACCGAACGGCGTGGAGTGATCGCCGCCAATCAGGCCAACGAGCTTTCCCTTGCCGAGCAGCGCGGCGGTCTCCTTCTTCACCCAGCCGTTCAGCTTGTGCGAGAGCTCGTTCACCTCTGCGAGCGCCTCCTCGAGCTCGCGGTCACCCGCGACCTCACCGCCGACCTCGATCACCCGCTCTGCCGCCTGGCATGCGCGCGCATTCCACGCGATCACCTCCGCGGACTCGGGGCGCATGAAGATGCCGGGCACGTACGGGGTCTGGAAATCCAGATCGAAGAGGTCCACCTGGTGGCTCGCCTTCAGGATCGCCGCGGGGCCGCGGCTCGTACCGCCGCCATACGACGTGGTCGCCTCCCACGGAACGGGCAACAGCACGAGGCTCGCCTCGGCCTCGGTGAAGGGCAGACCGAAGACACCGGAGGCCCTGGCCGCGGGTGCGTTGGGATCGAAAGCGCTCATGCCCGGATGTGTAGCAGGAGCCGAACGGTTCTACTGCTGGCAGATCTTCCCGAGCGCGGATAGCCTTCGGGGCGCATGACCTACCGAACGCGTCGCACCCACACTCGCAGCATTCTCACGTTCGGCCTTGGCGCAACGTTGGCGATCACGCAGCTCGGTGCCGGCTGTGTTCCCGCGTCGCAGTACGAGCGTTGCGGCGGCGACGCAGCCACCGACGACGCGGGACGCTGTATCACCGGGCAGGCTCCGGACGCTGGCGGCGTTAGGGACGCCGGCACCAACGGGCCCGACGCGAAGTGACCCGCGACTTCGTGCTCGACTGGCTTGGCGGCGCCGCCGAGAAGCGCTTTCGTCGGGCCCGGCCAGAGGACGCGACGTTGCCTTGGGATTCGTTCCGACCAGACGACTACCCGGAGCGCGTGGTGGTCGACGCGCGCGCCTGGTGGACGGAGCTTGCTGCCAACGAGCTCGCTGCGGTCATCGAGTTCTCCAGCGTCCTCTCGGCGTTGGCCGTGGCCCAGGCGCCGCTCGATCTGCTCGGCATGTGCAGCGATTTTCTTGCCGACGAATGCGCGCACGTGGAGCTTGGCGCGCGCGCCGCCATGGCGCTCGGGGGCGCGGCGCCCAGGACCGTGGACTTCCGTCAGGCAGTGCACGCGCCTCCCGCCGACTTGACGCCAGGCCAATGGGCGAACGAGCGCGTGCTCCGCGTGAGCTGCGTCGCAGAGGTCCTCGCCGAAGCGGCCGCAGCGCGCACCTACGCTGCGTGCACTGAGCCGCTGCCGCGCGCGCTCTACGCCGACATCTTGCGCGACGAGGTGCACCACAAGCAGTTGGGTGTATTGTACATTGAATACGCGTACGAGTCGTGGACTGACGACGAGCGCGAGCGCCTGGGGCACGTGCTTGCCGACCAGCTCGGAAAGTTCCGAGGGCTCTGGGACGTGCCTTTGCGCACCCCCGTGGGAGCGGCCGCCCCCGAGCACAGACTCGGTTTCCTGCAGCGTGCGGAGCTGGCCCACGTCGCGCTCCACGCCGCGCTCACGGACGTGGTCGCCCCGCTCGCGGAGATCGGTGTGGTGCTCGGCGACGCAGAATTTGCCCGCGTATTCGGCGCGGCGGTGTCGCGCCCCGAGGCCTCTGCCGCCAGCTGACTAGCTGCTGAGCTGATTGCAGACCGCGACCTACTGGCAGACGATGGCTCCGCCCATGGCCGTCTTTGCGGGGGCCTTGAGGTTGCTCGCGTCGGTGTTGGGGCACTTCTGCGCGGCCATCGCGCACCCGACGGTGCCGCCGAGGATCGAGTGGTTCTGGCAGACGAAGCCGCTGTTCGTGAAGCCGGGCATCTTGCCGGTGCCCGCGGGCGTGCAGTAGGTGCCGTCGTCCTTGTAGGCGCACGAGATGGCCGTGCATGCCTGCTGCTTTGCATACTGGTCGACCTCGATGACGCAGAGCTCGTCCCAGGTGTCGGTGCAGCAGTAGGAGTCGTGGCCGCAAACATCCTTCGCGGATGTGTCGCAGGTGGGGTCGAGCGGCGTGCCCTTGTCGCAGGCGTTGTGGTCGCACTTGCCGCTGGTGGGCTTGGTGTCCTTGCCGTTGCCGCACGCGGAGAGCACGTTCGAGCACGGCAGGCACACGCCGTAGCCGCCCGCGACCTGGTCGCAGTACATGTGGATCTTGTGGTCGCTCGGGCCGAACACCTTGTCGAGGAGGATCGCCGCGGCGATGCTGCCGAGGGGGCCGAACGCATCGCCCGCCACCTTGTTGATGTCGATGTCGGTGCAGTCCGTGTCCACCTTGCACGGCACGCACACGCCGCACGAGATTCCGCCGGAGCCGCCGTCGCCACTGCCGCCGAGGCCCTTGATGGTGACGTCCGCGCACGCATGCATCGCGTAGTCGATGTTCGCGTCCTTGATGCCGCTGATGCCCGTGATGTCGCGGAGGATGCCGCCGACGTTCAGCTTGGCGCTGATGTTCTTGCAGTCCGGGTCGCCCGAGCAGAGGTTCGTGACGGTGTTGAACGGCGCCGGAAGCACCGCGACGCCCTTGCCGAGATCGGAGCAGCCCGTGGCGGGCACCACGCACTTGCCGGTGCCGCCGTTCACGGGCTTCGCGCAGCTCTTGGTGGTCTTGCAGGCCATGCAGTCTGCGTCGCTCTGGCAGTCCGCGTCGCCCACAGCCTGCCGGCCGTTGGTGCCGCAGGTGGGGCTGCACGTGCCGTGATCGAGATCGCACGCGCCTCCACCGGCGCAGGCCTTGGTGGCGGAGCACTGCGAGCACTGGTGCTTGTTGCACGCGGTCGCCGGCGCCTTGCCCTTGGTGTTGCACGATGAACAGTCGGTGTCGGCCACGCATGCAGACGGGCACGCAGGTACGCACGCGCCCTGGTCGTTGCAGATGTCCGTGGACTGGCAGTTGGTGACGTCGTCAGGGGTGCAGCCGGAGCACTTGCCGTTCGCGCACACCTGGTGCTTCGGATCGCACGCGCCGCAGTCCGCGCCGGTCTTGCATGCGAGCGTGGGGTTGCCGCTGCCATCGACAGGGCAGGTGACGCCGTTCGCGACGCAGTCACCGAACTGCGTACAGTACTGACCCTGGCCGCACTGCGCGCCGTTGGTGTTCGGTCCGCAGGCGATGCAGCGGTGCTCCTTCTGATTGCAGATGCTCCGCGCGCCGGTGCAGTCCTTGCAGTCGCGGTCCAGGTCGCAGTCGTTCAGCAGGCAGATGGTGTCTCCACCGCCGCCGCCGCCCTGGCCGTCCGCGTTGGTGCCGCCTTCCTTGTTTCCTGGGAAGAACGTGTCTCCGCCGCCGTTATCGCCGCCCCCGCAGCCTGCGACTGCGCCACCAACCACGCAAAGGACAGCGACCGAACCCGCGAAAAGCTGTTGCCACTTCATGCCCTTCTAATGTTGCACGAGTGGGGGCGATGGCCCACCTCGAAATCAGGCGGCCCGAGGAATGCGGGCGGGGCGTGGCGCGATCTCCTGGCGGAGATGCGATGCGAGGCGTTCGCCGCTCATCGGCGGCACGGTGATGGGGGCCTCCATCGCCGCGAGCTCCGGATCGTGATTGCTCACGCGCGCCACACCATCCGTCACGACGAGGCGCATCGGGCCTTGCGCAAGAATGGCGTCGAAGACGTACGTTTCCTTGCTTGGGAGGGCGACCAGGGACTTCTTGGCGGGGCTCATGCCCTTCTAGAGCGGCCACCTTGGCAAACACTTGAGGATTATTTTCCGTGCGGGGCTGCTGTCGGGTTAGTGAGGTCGGTCGTGGAGAAGACCGCAAAACCTGCGCTGAAGTTCGATCGCGCGATCATCGTGGTCTACGCCGTGATCCTGGTGATCGGCATCGCGTACGGGCTCACGATCAGTGTCATCTCGATCCACCTGGATGCGCTCTTCTTCACGAAGGAGTCGATGGGCGCGCTGGCGTCCGTGTTCGCCTCGGGGATCATCCTGCTCTCGCTCCCCGCAGGTTGGGTGAACCGCAAGCTCACACCCAAGCGCACCTTGCTCGGATGCCTGCTCGGCTACGCCGTGTGTGTGCTGGTGTTCCCGTACTTCGAGCACTTCCCGGGCGTCGCGGTCGCGCGCTTCTTCGACGGCGCGTTCTCGGTCGGCGTGTGGGTGAGCTGCGAGACCATCCTCCTCTTCCATGCCGACCGCGCCCACAAGGCGTTCATCATGAGCCTCTATGCCATGGCGATCGCGTGCGGCTACATCCTGGGGCCCATCATCTCCAAGGTGCTCGTGGTGCCGTTCGCAGGTACCTCTGCTGCGTTCGTCACGGCGGCCGCCCTTGCCGTGGTCGCAGCCATCATCGCGGGCTTCGGTCTGCCGCTGGAGGAGATCAGCGATGAGCACCACAAGGAGCTCGCCGTCGGCGAAGAGGATCACATCGAGGAGCTCCCGCACGAGGCAGGCCTTGCGCAGACGCCGCTGACCACCGTCCTCACGCGCATCCGCACGTCGTGCTTCGCGACGTTTGCGTACGGGTATTTCCAGGCTTCCGTCGTCATTTTCCTTCCGCTGTTCCTCATCGAGAACAAGGGCATCGAGAAGTCGAAGACGATCTACATCACCGCGTTCTTCGCCGCCGGCATGCTCCTCTTCTCGAACGTGGCCGCGCGCATCGGCGACAGGTTCGGGCATCTCATCGTGATGCGCGTGCTCGGTTTCGTGGGCGCGTGCACCATCGCGAGCTTCGTGCTCTTCGACCAGTTCTGGCTCATGTGCACGGCGGTCTTCATGGCGGGCGCCACGCTCGCGACCATCTCCCCCGTCAGCCTGGCGCTGCAGGGCGTGGTCACGCGCACCCGCGATCTCTCGCGAGCCAACGCCTTCTACAACGCGTTCTACGCCGCGGGCATGCTGGTGGGTCCACCCGTCTCGAGCGTCATCTTCGCGAAGGGCTCGGGCCCGGCGATGATCTACCACCTGGCAGCGCTGTTCTTCGCGTTCACGGCCTTCACGTGGTGGTTCGCGAATGACGATCCATCATGGAGAAATAGGAAGAAGGACGCGCCGGGGTGACAACGACCTCGACCTCGACCTGAGTCGACGTCCTCCCGGACTGCGCTATAGTTCGCGCCCTATGGGGAAAACGGCTCGATCGTCACTGCTCTCCCTCGTCGTGGCGATTGGCCTCGGCTGCGGCGGCAATCCTGCCCCTCCGAAGACCCAGGAGATGGTCCCGGCGAACTCCTCGAACGAGCCGGCTCCGAAGGACGCGTCCACGACCACGAGCGGCGCGAACGATCCGACCTCCGGTGGCTCCGGCAGCGGCGGCACAGCGACGGGCGCGATGCCCGAGAGGATCGGTGGTGACCCTGCGACAACGCCCGCGCCGAGCTCCTCAGCGACTGGTGCGATCGGCGCGACCGCTCCTGGTGCAGGCGGACCGAAGGTGACGAAGGCCGAGTGCAAGAAGGTCCTCGACAAGTATGTCGACCTCGCGATCGCCGCCGATCCCAACCTTGCGGGCCTTCCGCCCGACGTGATCAAGCAGGCGTTCGCGCAGGCCGCATCGCAGTCTGCGAACCCGTGCGAAGGTGACGGTGTCTCGCGAAACCAGTACAAATGTGCCATGAAAGCCACGTCGGCGGACAAATGGCAGGCGTGCATGAAGTGACGTGGTCGGGATACCTAGCAGTGGAGAGTACCCATGCGTAGCAAGGCATTGTTGGGCGGGCTTCTGATCACGAGCGTGGTCGTCGTGATCGCGGCGTGCGGCTCGTCGTCACGCTCCGGCTTCGGCACCGGCACCGTGGACGCGGCTGTGGGCATGCCCGCGGTCGTCGCGCATCTCACCGGCAAGGTCGTTGCGCCAGAGGGCACCATCCCGATCTCGGGCGCGCTCGTCTACCTTGCGGCCACCACGCCTCCGCCCATCCCCACCGGCGTGTACTGCGACAAGTGCGTGGAGATCACGGCGAACACGCCGTACACGTACTCGAAGGCGGACGGCACGTTCGATCTTGGCGCGTTCTCCACGGGGCCGCAGACGCTGGTCGTGCAGAAGGGGCAGTTCCGCCGCGCGTGGCCGCTGCAGGTCACGGGCCCCACGCAGGTGGTCCCGCAGATGTCGACCACGCTCCCGGGCAAGAGCAACCCCGCCGCCGGCGACGACATCCCGAAGATGGCGATCGTGCAGGCTCAGTGGGACGCGATCGAGGTCTCGCTCGCACGCCTGGGGCTCGGCACCGTGACCAAGGACATGTTTGGCATTCCCGTGGTGAAGAAGGGCGACGCATCGTTCGACATCGTGGACACCACACTCCTCAACGACGCCACGAAGCTTGCACAATACAACATTGTCTTCGCAGGCTGCTCTTTCTCCCAGAGCACCACGTGCGACACGTCACAACCCGCGGGCAGCGCGAAGGTGCAGAAGAACCTGCAGGACTACGTGAAGGCCGGCGGCAAGCTGTACACGAGCGACTACAGCTACGAGCTCGTTCGTCAGCCATGGCCGGGCTTCGTGCACTGGGACGGCGAGAGCGCCACGCTGGGCTCCGCGTGCGCCGGCGGCGCGTACGACGCGACCGCGCAGGTCGGTGATCCGGGCCTCTCCGCGTGGCTCACCGCCCTCGGCGATCCCACGCCCAACCTGAAGCAGAGCTGGACGGCGATCTCGAGCGTCAGTCCGCAGATGGGCACCGATCAGGACGGCAAGCCCGCGCTGATCACGCCCAAGGTCTGGATGAGCGGCAACAACAAGCCCATGACCGTGAGCTTCCAGAACGGCTGCGGGCGCGTGCTCTTCAGCACGTACCACACGGAATCGGGCAGCTCGCAGCTGCTCTCGCAAGAGAAGGCGCTCCTCTACGTCCTCCTCGAAGTGGGAGTCTGCGTCGGCACCCTGCCGCCGCCGAAGTGACGGTGATGTTGGCGGCGAATGACACAGCGCGGCGCATCGACGATGTAGGGAAATAGGCTCTCTTGTTTATCCGGGGACGGCGAACGTCCTTGCGAAAGTCCGGAACTTTGTAAGAACACGCCCATGCGAATGGCTGGGTTTGTGGGCGCCGTGGCGACGATGTTTGGTGCGGCTGCGCTGATCGCGGCGTGCAGCGGCGGCTCGAACCACTCTGGCTTCGATGACGGTACCAACGGCGGCGACAGCGGCGCAGGCGACGAAGGCGGCAACGGCCTCGGCCTTGGCGGCGGCAAGAACCCTGAAGCGGGCGGCGGGTGTCAGGGCATCGGCTGTCAGGTCGCGGTCTGCCAGAACGGCGTACCCACCTCGCTCACGGGTCAGGTGTTCGACCCCGCGGGAAAGAACCCGCTCTACAACATCAGCGTCTACGTCCCCACGGATGCCAACGCGGCGCTGCCTGCGCTCACGCAGGGCTCGTCGTGCGACAAGTGCGGCGCGACGCTCATCAACCCGGTCGTCAGCGCGCTCACGGACGAGAACGGCATGTTCACGCTCAAGGGCGTCCCCACGATGAAGGCGATGCCGCTCGTCATCCAGGTCGGCAAGTGGCGCAAGAAGATCACGTTCGACATCACCAACAGCTGCGGTGAGAACAAGATCACGGACAAGATCACGCTGCCGAAGAACGGCAAAGAGGGCGACATGCCCCAGATTGCCGTGACCACCGGCGGCTGCGACGCGCTCGAGTGCCTGCTTGCGGGCATGGGCATCGACCAGTCGGAGTTCGTCCAGGGCGACGATCCGAAGGGCCACGTCCACATGTACAAGGGCCAGGGCGGCGCCACGGGCGTGGACGCAAAGGCCATGCTCTGGGGCGATGCTGCGATTCTCTCCAAGTACGACCTCGTCGCGCTCTCGTGTGAGTGCTCGCCCTACGACACCGTGGATAGCAAGGGGGTGCCCACCGGCACCAACAACAAACCGAACAAGCAGGCGATGCACGACTACATCAACGCCGGCGGCCGCGTGTTCGCGACCCACTACCACTACGCGTGGTTCACTGGCCCCAACACGTCGACGGACTTCAACGGCGTGGCGAACTGGACGCCGGACGGGTTTGGTGGCGGCAGCTCGCCGTTCAACGTGGAGCAGGGCTTCCCCAAGGGCAAGGCGTTCGCGCAGTGGCTCATGAACGTGAAGGCATCCACGGTGCTCGGTAAGATCCCGCTCAGCGGGGCCGACTCCGACCTCACGACCGTGGGCATGCCCACGAGCCAGGCCTGGATCGACAGCTCCGCGAGCGCCGTGAAGTACTTCACGTTCAACGCCCCGATCGGCGTGAAGCCGGAGGACCAGTGCGGCCGCGCCGTGTACAGCGATCTCCACGTGTCGGGCGTCGGCGGGACGTCGGTGAGTCCGTTCCCGACGGCCTGCAGCCCAAAGCCCGGCGCGGATCTCTCACCGGCGCAGAAGGCGCTCGAGTTCATGCTCTTCGACCTCTCGGCCTGCGTGCAGAGCGACTCCATCCCGCCCACGCCGGTGAAGTGAGCGTCGCGAGCGACTCATGAAACATTCGGGGGTGCTGGCGGCGTGCGCGTCGATCGTGTGCGTCGTTTTGCTGGCGGCCGCGTGCGGCGGTTCGTCCGCTTCCGATATCTTCGGCTCTCCAGACAGCGGCCTCGGCGCAGAGGGCAGCGTCGGCGGCGACTTTGATGCGTCCAGTACGACCGACGCGATGGGCGGCGGCGGCGGCGACGGCAGTGGGAAGGATGGGTCCACCGGCCCTTGCAAGGGCATCGGCTGCGACAAGGTCGACTGCGGCAACGGAACGCCCACCAGCATCACCGGGCAGGTGTTCGATCCCGCGGGCAAGAACCCGCTGTACAACGTGATCGTCTACATCCCGGCCGATCCCAAGGCACCGCTGCCATCGTTCAAGAAGGGCGCGTCCTGTGATCGGTGTGGAGAGGTGCCGCTCGGCAGCGTGTCGAGCGCGCTCACCGATGAGAACGGGATGTTCACGCTGCCCGATGTCCCCGTGACGAGCGGCGTTCCCGTCGTGGTGCAGGTCGGCAAGTGGCGCACGAAGACCACCATCGACGTCACGCAAAAATGCCTGCCGAACCCGCTTCCCGCGAAGGTGACGCTGCCCAAGAAATCGAGCGAAGGCGACATGCCCCAGATCGCCGTCACGACCGGCGGGTGCGACGCGCTCGAATGTCTGCTGCTCGGCATGGGCATCGATCAAACGGAGTTCGTCCAGGGCGCCGACCCGAGCGGCCATGTCCACATGTACAAGGGCAACGGCGGCACCACCGGCGTCGACGCGCAGACGCTGCTCTGGAACGACGCCACGCTGCTCGGCAAGTACGACGCCACGCTGCTCTCCTGCGAGTGCGACGAGCGCAACGAGAACAAGACAAACCCGCAGGCCATGCACGACTACCTGGAGGCAGGCGGCCGCGTGCTCGCCACGCACTATCAGTACACGTGGTTCGTAAACTCGCCGCAGGCCGACTTCAAGGGCATTGCCGCATGGGCGCCGAACGGCGGTGGCGGTGGTGGACCGAGCTACACCGTCGAGCAGGGCTTTCCCAAGGGCCACGCGTTCGCGCAGTGGCTGATGAATGTGAACGCTTCCACGATGCTTGGCCTGGTGCCGCTCGCCAACGTGGCCAGCGACCTCACCACCGTGAGCATGCCCGCGAGCCAGGCATGGGTTGACGTCAACGCAAGTAGCGTGAAGCTCTTCTCGTTCAATACGCCCCTTGGCGTACAGCCGAAGAACCAGTGCGGACGTGCAGTCTACACGGATCTCCACGTGGCGGGGGCCGGCGGCGAGGCCTTTCCTATGGGGTGCACGCCCATGGTCGGCGGCACGCTCACGTCAACGCAGAAGGCGCTCGAGTTCATGGTCCTGGATCTGACGTCGTGCCTGCAGAGCGACGCGGTCACACCCGTCGCGCCGAAGTGATCGCGCGCGTCACGACAGCACGCGACAGCGATCTTCTTCGAACAGCCTGAGCACGAAGGCGGCCGCAGGGTGCTCGCGCAGCGGCTTCGTTGCTTCCAGGTAGCTTGCGGGCAAGGGCTTCGGGAACTGCACGCCGTAGTTCGGCGGCGCCAGCGCGACCGCGGCGAGCGACGCGAAGCACAGATCGGCAGCAGTGAAGCGATCGCCGGTGAGATATTTGCGTCCGTCCGCAAGGCGCGCTGCCACGTCGTCGAACACGGTGGAGAGCTGGGCGCAGGTCTTGTCGATCGCGCGCTGGCGATCGTTCACGCGGAACGCGCGCTTCATCATCGTCAGGATGAACGGCTTGCCCACCTTCACGATCGCGGCGTCCGTCTTCGACACCCCGTCGCACATCATGCTGACGAAGAGCTCTGGCTCGTAGCAGAGGATCGCGTACGCGAGGCGGCGCGCGGGCGGACCCACGTCGTCGTCGAAGCGCGCCTCCAGGGCAAGGACCTCACGACCGAGCTCTCCGTCCGGGAAGAGCCGCTGAGAAGGCGTGACGAAGGTGTCCGCGTACTCAAGGATCTTCGTGGAGTCGGCGATCATGCCGCTCTCCGTCTCGAGCACGGGCGCGGTGCGAGCACGCAGCGGTCGGAGCCGGAGAAAATGCACGATCGCCGGAAAGCGATGCTCGTCGTACGCGATGTCCGCGCGGGCGAGCGCCCATCGCGCCTTCTCGCAGTAGTGACTCGGCCCGATCGTGTGGAGCGTGGGCCTGACGCTGACTGTCGCAGTCACAGCCACAAGGGCGCTCAGCGACTCTCGTACGTACGCATCGTCGGCAGTTCGAGTGCCGTGAGGAACCCGCCTTTGCCACAGCCAGTGTCGATCACGCAGACGTTCTCACCGACCCACATGTCGAGCGGATCCTCCGGCGTGAACGAGGACATCTCGGGCGGAAGGTTGTCCGTGGACGTGTGGCCGCAGACGACGCGCTTGCCGCGATACCCCTCGAAGAAGCGCATGGTGCGCACCCAGAGGAGCAGCGTCTGGTTCTCGGTCTCCGACGGGTGTTGCCACTTGCCGTCCTTCTCGATCAGGCCGGCGTGGACGTAGATCGCGTGATCGTCCTCGTAGTAGTACGGCAGCGCGTTCATCCAATCGATCACGTCGGGCGGGAAGAACTCACCGGCCTTCATGAGCAGGAGCTCCTCGCGCGAGGGCATGTCGCCCTCCTCGAAGCCGGCGCCCGTGAAGCTGCGCAGCGTCGCGAGGCAGCCGTTCGACGCGGGGATGATGAACTCCGGCCACCCACCCGAGGCGACACGCAGCCAGCCGTCCTCATGGTTGCCGCGCAGCGCGACGACCTTGCACTGCATCGCCTTCGGAAGGCCGTTGCGGATGAACTCGATGACGCGCGCCGAGCCAGGGCCCCGGTCCACGTAGTCCCCGAGCAAAACGAGTGTGTCCTTCGAGTCCATCGACGGGAGCCGCTGGAGCACGCGTACGAGCGCCTCGTAGTCCCCGTGGATGTCGCCGATCGCGATGGTGCGGTTGGCCATAACCCTCCCATGATACCGTCACCTCGTGCCGCCCCGCACGCTTTTCGACTGGCTCCGTGCCGAACCTTTCGGGCTTGGCATGTCCAGCGGGTTCTTCTCGTTCTTCGCTCACACGGGGTTTCTCTCGGTCCTGGAAGCTGAGGCGCTTTTGCCCACGCGGCTCGCAGGATCCTCCGCTGGCGCGCTGGTCGGTGGGCTCTTCGCCTCCGGGCTGTCCACGGCCGCGCTGGAAGACGAGCTGCTCCGCCTGCGCCGCGACGACTTCTGGGACGTGTCGCTCGGCCCCGGCCTCTTGCGCGGCGAGCGCTTCCAGACCCGCGTAGCGCAGCTGCTCCAGAACGCCACGTTCGAAGCATGTAGAATACCCGTATCGGTGAGCGTCTTCCACCTGCGAACGCGGAAGACCCACGTGATCGACCGCGGCGAGCTCGCGCCCGCGCTCTGCGCTTCGTGCGCGGTTCCAGGGCTGTTTCATCCCATCCGCGTGAACGGCACGCGCTACTGGGACGGCGGCGTCCTGGATCGCCCAGGCCTCCTTGGTCTCAAGGAGCACGAGGCAAGCGGCGGTCGCGTCCTCTTCCACCACATCGAGTCACGCTCGCCCTGGCGCGCGAAGGACTCCGAGGCCATGAGCATTCCGCGGCGCGACAACGTCGTCACGCTCGTGCTCACGGACCTGCCGCGTTCGGGACCGTTCTCTCTCGAAAAGGGACGTGCGGCGCTGCGCGTGGCGCGCGAGAAGACCCGGCGAGCGCTGTTCGCCCCCATCGTCGACGGCGTCGTTCGGATCTAGAATGATCAACGTGGGTTCTACCGGACATTTTCGGGCGGGCGGGTCAGGGAGCTTGATGGGACGCAGAACAATACGAATTCTCATCGGAGCTGCCTGCGTCGCTCTCCTGCTCGCGTGCAGCGGTGGCTCCACCCATGTCATCGGTGGGACCGAGACCGACGCGGGCGGCGCGACCACCGCTGACGCCTCCAGCTCTGACGCCGGCGGCACCACCAAGGACGCAGCCGGTGGCAGCACGTTCGATGCAGCCAACGATCCCGCGGATGGTCCGCCCACGCGGAAGGCCTGCACGAGCGCCTTTGGCGGCGCGCTCAGCGCGGTTCACGGGCGCATGGATGGCGTGCTCGTCGCGATCGTGCCCCCGTCAGCGCATATGTGCAACGCCGACTCCACGCACGTCCATCTCCAGGTGCTCGTGAGCAACGCGGTCTACGACGTGGCAGTGAACGTGGACGGGCTCGCCGCGGATGTCTCGCACGCGATGGTCGACGGTCCGTGGCTGGAGGGGTGGCACACGACGAGCGACCTGCTCGACTACCCGACGACGCTCGGCGTCCACTCTGGAGTCTTCGCCACGACCAACGCGCAGTCGCTGATGAACGCGCTCGCGAACGTGAACCACATCTCCGTCTTCGCCACTGGCTATGGGGCCACGGGCGTGCACCTGGTCCACCGCAAGGGCAACGGCAACGACGGAGCCATCGTTGCGAATCCGCTGGGAGCGGAGCCCCACTTCTTCGTCTTTCGCTTCTCCACTGACTCGTTCTGACCTCGCGCAGACGTGAACGGTACAGTGCTCAGCCGCGCGCGGCTGCCGCTGCGACCGACAGGAGGCGGCCCCATGTGGGCTCTCGCTCGAATGCGAAGAGGCGCTCTCCGACGTCCTTCAGGCGGCGATGATCGGAGAAGTACGGCGGGATGACGGGCGGTCTGAAGGGCGCGTAGACCACGGATTTTTGCGGATGATCGAAGAGGAACGTGTTGTGGACCACGCCCTCACCGCTGGTGATGTCCTTCGGGTCCGCGCCTGGGAACGCGCCCCAGGTCGGTGAAGCAAGGCCGTAGATGAGGCCCGGCCAGCAGTTCACGCCAATGCCTCCGTAGCGCAGGTCCGCGACCGCCTTGTCCACCGCGGCCGCGTTCACGCGCTGCGTCTCCGGATGGACGAGCAGCGTGCACGACAGCGTGCCCCAGCACGAGTCGTTCGCGAACGGCACCGCGTGCGCCAGGAAATGCGCAGGCGTGACGAACGCCGGGTCCACCGTCTTGCCGACGACGGTGTCCTGCAGGTCCAGCGTGGTGACGGCGAGCACGCCGCAGAACGCCTCGTTCGTGAGCGCGTATTCGCCCTTCTTCGCAGGCACGTCGTGGATGAGCGTCCACGGCACGACGCCGTCGCCGGTCTGGCCCAGCTCCTTTGCGTTCGGGTAGGCGTCGCGGAATTTCTTGAAGCGATCCTCTGCGCCCGGATAGTACGCCTTGCGCGGGGCTGCCTTCGCGAGCGCACGCTCCACCTCTTCCAGGAAGAGCTCGCGCTGGAGCCAGCCACGTGCGACCACGAGCACCTTCGCCGCGTTGCAGTTGAAGCTGCCGTTCTGCGTGACCATCGCGGCGATGTGGCGCGCCTGGTAACGGATGTCGCGCTCGCTCCAGGGCCCAGGCACCACCAGGATGGGCGTCACGCAGCCGAGCTCCGCGGAGAACGGTTTGTCGTTCGCCTTCTCGTTCTTGTTCTTCCGCTCCTCGCGCCCTTCCGGTGCGCCCCACACGATCGCGTCGTACGTGCGGTCCGAGCCGGTGACGTGGAGCGAACCCACGTGCTCGTTCTTCGCGGCCTCCGCGCCGACGTCCGCGCCGCCATAGACGATCTCCAGGTAGCCCTCCGCGATGAGCGGCGCGAACGCCTCCTCCAGGAACGGGCCCACGACCTCGTTCACGGGGTTCATCTTGAGGAGCACGACCTCGTTCTCCGCGAACAACTTGTAGAGTACATCCATTGGCGGAATGGACGACACATTGCCGCCACCGAGCACGAGCGACACGCGTCCCTCGCCCAGCGCCACGCGCCCCGCCTCCGTGTCGCCGCCGCGATAGATGCGTCCACGCGATGGCGTCTCGCCCGGAGTCATCCACACCTCTGCACGCACGCCGCCCAGCATCAGGCGATCCATCGTGGAGAGCGGGAACACGGTGGCGACCCACTGACCGTCCGCGCGCTTCGTGGTCTTCACGCGCCGCTCGCCCTGCGAACGCAGCGTCTCGAGCAAGAGGCGAATATTGCGCTGCGTGGTCACGGGGCCAGCGAGCCACTCCTCACCCACGAGCTGACTGTCCGGCGCGATGCCCTTCACCTTGCAGACGGCGGCGACCCACGCATGCGCGACCTTCTCGAGACCGTCCGAGACCTTCTCGAGCAGGGCGACGCGCGCGTCCACGCCGACCTTTGTCCACGCGTCCTTCTTGGCGTGGAGGCGATCGATCTTCGCGACGAGCGCGTCCGTTTCGGTGTGCATGGCCAACTCTTACCCTGAATCTTCCGATTCAGATCACGCCGGCTGCGACTTTATCGATGAACTCGTCCACGGCGCCGAACAGGTCCTGGTTCCCATTTTGCGTGTAGGATGCAAGGTTCTTCCGGCATTCCGGGACGACCTCCAGGAACTCGTGCACGGTCTTCGGCTCGCGCAGGTCGACGGCGCCGCGGCCGTAGCCGAGCTTCGTGAGGTAGCGCGCGTTGAGCACCTGCTCGAACTGGCGGTCGAGCGGGATCGCGAGCATGGGCTTCTGGAGATACACGGCTTCGCCCATGAGCGTGAAGCCGCCCCCGGCGATCACCGCGCGTGACGTGGCCAGGTCCTTGATGAACCCTTCCTCCGAGAAGGGCATGAAGCGAAGGTTGTCCTGTCGCTCCTCCGCCGTGATGCCGCGCTTCATGCCGTAGATGCGCATCTCCACGCCGGTCTTCTTGAGCGTCTCGGAGAGGCCCTCGTTGCCCTCCGCCGTCTGATAAACGAGCACGTGCTCGCCGTCCTCGCGCTTGGCCGCCAGGATCTCGGGCCGCAGGATCGGAGGGAAGAGCCGCGTCTTCTTTCGCCGGACCTCCGGGCGGAAGAACGTGGTGATGAAGTACTCCTCGCACCACGGCAGCTTCGTCTTGATGAACGCGCGCGTGAGCTGGAACTCGGTCTCGCAGCCTTCCAGGATGTCTGGCGTGTGCGTGGCGCGGTTGATGATCTGCATGTTGTCGATCGACAGGATCGGGATGCGATGCATCTGGCCGTAGAGGTAGGTCCACGACTCGAAGTCGCTGATGACCAGGTCCGGCTTGAACTCGCGGATGAGGTCGAAGTAGGCCGCGATGTTTCCGGGCAGGCCCGTGGCGCCGGTGGACACGTTCGACCAGAGGGTCTTGCCAAGGCGTACGCGGTTGTCGTCGTAGATCATGTGCAGGCCGTGGATCTTGTTCACGCCCTCGAAGCGCTTCTTCAAGAAATCAGTCGCGCGGCCCGACGCCATGATCTCAACGTCGTGCTTTTGCGCTACCAAGTGCTCGAGCACCACGCGCGAGCGCATTGCGTGCCCCATGCCTTCGCCCACCACGCCGTAGAGTATTTTCATGCCGGACGAGCATAACGAAAGCAGCCTTCGCGTCTACGCGGAGACGCTCTCCCCGGCAGAGGTGGCGCGGCACGGGGGTTTGCTGCGGCGTTTTGGCTGCGATCTGGTGCTGGCCGTGCGCCCGTTCGACCTGGACGAGATCGCTCTTGCGGTACGCACGCTCGAGGACGCTGGAGTGCGCGTTGCGCTGTGGCCCATGATCGAGGACGCGAAGGGGCGTTGGCCCAGCGTGAAGAACGCGGACGCATGGATCAGGTACGCGGAGGAGGTGCTGCGCGTGCTGGAGAAGGCGCGCGCTCCGCTGCGTGAGGTGCTCTTCGATCTGGAGCCGCCGTTCGGGAGCGTGCGCGCGCTCACGCCAGGCCACTTCTCACCGGCTGCGCTCGTGCGGATGACGAAGCGCGATCGGCACGCGCAAGGTCGCGCGGCGCTCGTGTCCTTCCGTCGCGCCTTGAAAGAGCGCGGGATCATCGTGTCCGCGGCGATCGTGCCGCTCTGCGTGTTCTCACCGCGGTGGGAGCGCGTGCTCGGCACACCCGTGACGGCGGTGGATGCGGACCTGCCCAGCGTCATGGCGTACACCACGATCTACGAAGGCTGGTCGCGCGGCGTGTTCTCGCGCAGCGACGCGCTCACGCTGCTGGCCGTCACTGCGCGCCGCACCGTGGAGGCATATGGCCCGCGCGCGGGGCTCTCGCTGGGCACGGTGGGCACGGGCGCGTTCGAGGACGAGCCGATCTACCGTTCGCCCGACGAGCTCCTCGCAGACGTCGTGGTCGCGCGTCACGCTGGGGTTCACAAGCTCACGCTGTTCGACCTGGGTGGCGTCACACGGCGCGGCCCTCCCGAGGCGTGGCTCGAGGCGTTCACCGCGGACCGCTCCTCCGTTCCGAAGGCACCTCTCATCCCGATCTCCGAGTCGAATCGCATGCGGCTATTTCGGTGTTCGATCGAGGGACGCTGGTCCGCGATCGACGCTGGAACGGAATCGTGCAATGTTTCGAAGGTGGTGGGCCGGAGACGCGAATGATCAAGAAGACCCTTCTCGCAGCATGTCTTGGTGGCCTCGTGGCGTGCGCTTCGGGAAGCGGGAGCCCAGGGGAGCACCTGGGCGAAACCGATGAGTCGATCATCAAGGGGAAGGCCTCGACCGCGGCGCAGGACGCCGTCGTGCTGATCTTCATCTACGACCCCAACAGCGGCTTCGCCGCGTCGTGCACCGGCACGTTGCTCACGTCGAAGCTGGTGCTCACCGCCAGACACTGCGTCTCTGACACCGACGAGACCGCCATCTGCGCCGTCAACGGGACGCCCATCTCCGGTGGCACGGTCCGCAGCAACCGGGCCGTCGCGCAGTTCAACATCTACACGGGCGTGAAGTCGCCGGACTTCAACTCGGGCATGCTCCCGGTCGCGGCCGCGGGCGCGGCAAAGATCGTCACGGATGGAAGCAAGAACCTCTGCAACCACGACGTCGCGCTCATCGAGCTCGACAAGGAGATCCCGAGCGCCACGATCATGCCGATCCGTCTGGACAGCGCGGTGACCAAGGGTGAGGCGGTGACGTCGATCGGCTGGGGCGTGACCGCGACCACGCAAATGCCGACGACCCGTCAGCAGCGCTCTGGCGTCATCGTGCAGGCCGTGGGGCCCGTGGACGGCCAGCTCGTCGTCTCCCCGAACGAGTTCCAGGTGGGCGAGTCCATCTGCTCTGGTGACAGCGGCGGTCCTGCCGTCGCTGCGAGCGGCGCGCTCGTCGGCGTGGTGTCGCGCGGCGGCAATGGTCAGATGCCATCCATGAGCAACCCGGCGCTCGCATGCGAGGGCTCGTCCGCTACGAACCTCTACACGGAGCCTTCGCCCTTCAAGGACCTCATCGTCAACGCCGCGACTGAGCTCGGACAGCAGGTATGGATCGAGGGCCAGCCCGATCCGCGCCTGGCGCCCGACGGAACGGCGTGCACTGCAGACACCGACTGTCAGTCGACCCACTGCTACGGCGGCAAGACGTGCGCGGCGGACTGCTCGGTCAACGCCTGCGAGAGCGGCTACACGTGCAACGGCGACAAGCTGTGCATCAAGGCCTCCGCGACGACCACGACCAAGTCTGGCTGTGCTGCGGCTCCCGCGCCCGGCGCGAACGACGCGGGAAATACAGCCCTCTTCGGCGGTCTGGTCGCGTTTGGCATCGTGCTGTCTGCGCGTCGTCGCCGAGCATCAAGACGCCCATGAAGGGAGCGTTGGGGAAGGCCCATCCGTTTCCGTACTACGGAGAGGGAAGCGCACGGCCGATCCGCGAGAAGGACGGACTCCTTGTCCTCGTGGTCTTCAACGGCACGCTCTCGCCCGCCGCGGCAACCGAGATCGCAGCCTCTGCGCCGGCGCCGCTTCGCGCAGATGTGAAGAAGGGGCGCTTCTGGCTCGCGCTCGAGAGCAGCGACGTCCTTGCAGCTGACATTCGAGCGTGGGCGCGGGCCGAGAAGATCACGCTCGGCAAGAGCGCGGACGCGGCGTATGCGCACCTGGGCAAGGCGCTCACGACGTGGACCCAGAAGGTGCATCGCGAGCACCCCGTAGCGCTGCTCTTCGTCGGCTCCGACGGAAAGCGCGGGTCGTGGCATACCGAGACGGTGAAGCGCTTCGCCGACGCCGTTCGCCCGGTGATCGAGCGGCTCCGCGCCGCGGGCGCAAACGATCACGCCGACTGGATCACGGCGAGCTTCCTTCGCGATGGGGCCACGGGCTCGTTCGAGGACATCCGCGGCATGGCGGAGGAGGACGGACCACAGCTCGGCGACATTGGCCAGCGCTTCCGCCTTGCGATGCCGCTCGTAGCTGCGCTCGGGACTGCGTCGCTCTCGGCGCTGGGTCCCTATGGCGAGCTCGGATTCTGGGCGTCCGCGCCCGCGTCCGACCTGGTGACAGATCCTGGGGCGCATGCGACGCGCCTCGTCTCTCTCGCCGACGCATGTCCGAAGAGGCGCGTCTTCGCGGTGCAGCGGGCGCTGGTCATCGCGGCTCGTCGTCTGGTGAGCGTGTCGCTCGACGCGGCGCTTGTGATCGCGTCTCGGGCGGCCCGGTCTGCTCCGCTGACTGTAGGCATGCTCGACCTGCTCGTCGACGCGGCCCGCAAGGCCGGAGGCGCGAAGATGGCCGTCGCGATCGCCCGTCCGTTCCTGCAGAAGACCGTGAAGGCGACCAACGCGACGCCGCGCACACATGAGGAAGAGGCCGCCCTCGCTGCGTTGTTCGCGATGACCGCGGAGCTCGAGAAGGACGTCAAAAAGGCGCCCGACGACCAGGTGAAGGCGGTGCTCGCCGTGGCACCGAAGCCAGCGCCGAAGGAGCAGCCGGTGAAGGGGGCTACGCACCCGCACCTTGCGCGACTCAACACGGACCGGCTGACGGTGAGCTATCGCGGCTCGCTCGAGCCACAGCTGGTGACGATCGAGCTCAAGGGCTCCGGGCGGACCGAGCTCGCGCTGCACTATGCACGCAACGTCGAGAGAGTCGTCGACATGATCACGTCGGGCCTCGCTGGCGCGGGCTCGTTCGCGCCGGAGGTCGGTGAAGCGGAGATCGTGAAGGCGCCCGCTCCGTCGAACGACGGACCCGACTTTGCGTGGAAGCTGCGCGTTCGTGGCGTGGGGCCGTGCTTCTGGGCGGTCGCGCTCGACCAGCTCGCGAATCCCTGGAATTCCTACAACGGAACGCGTGACGTGAACGACTGCGCAAGGCACATCAGCATCGTGGGCGATCTCCCGATCGATGGCTCCTCCGCCTCTGCCCGCACCAAGGACGTGGTCGCATGGCTTCGCAATCCGGCGCAGGCGTTTCAAGCATGGCCCGAGCCCCCGTTCGAGGTGGTTGCAAAGGCCGCGAAGAGCCCCGCCTTCGTGCTGAAGCCCAGGAAGATGTCGAAGTCGCTCGGCGAGTCTGCGGGTGACTGCAGCTACAGCCTCGTTGCCGTGCTCGAGGCGCATCCGAAGGCCGGCAGGCTCAATGGAACGAGCAGCCCGGTGCCGAGCAAGACGCAGGTGAGGGTGCCTTTCTACAAGCTCAGTTGTCCATCGGCTGTCGCCCGCGGCCCTGTGCTCAACATGGCGCGTCGCATTCATTTCCGTGTGACCCCGCTGACGCTCGTCGAGCTCGCGTTCTAGCCAGAACGAGGCTCGCAGGCGCACGGGCATCGATTCTTTCGCGAATCCGTGTCACCGTTTGTCTGGAATGGTGACGCGGCTTCTCCCTCTCGGCATGGTCGGTGCGCTGATCGCGTGCGCCGCTTCGTGCTCCGCGCCACCGGTGGAGAACGTGGGCACCGCGTCCGAGGCGATCGTGAAGGGCAAGGACTCCGACGCGTCGCAGGACTCCGTGGTCCTCATCATGATCTACGATCCGACCATCCCGCGGACCGCGTTCTGTTCGGGCACCCTCATCACTCCCCGGCTGGTGCTCACGGCCAGGCACTGCGTGTCCGTCACCGACGAGGGCGCAGCATGCGACGTGAGCGGAAAGGCCATCAGCGGCGGGCGCGTGTTCTCCGATCGCGCAGTGTCCCAGTTCTTCATCTTCACGGGGACGAACGCGCCAGACCTGAGCGCACCCACGTTCGTGGCGGACGCGAGGGCGACGAAGATCATCTCGGACAACACGCCGAACTTCTGCAACCACGACGTCGCGCTCATCGCGCTCGACCACGACGTGACGAAGATCAAGCCCGCCCAGGTGCGCCTGGACTCCGGCGTCGCGAAGGGCGATCAGATCAACGCGGTCGGGTGGGGCTACACCGACTCAGGCAAGCTCGCCGCGGTGCGACAGCAGCGTCCAGGCGTGGCCGTGCTCAGCGTGGGGCCGCAGGCAGAGTCCACCGGCAACGTGTCGCCGAACGAGTTCGAGGTGGGTGAGTCCTTCTGCCAGGGCGACAGCGGCGGCCCTGCGTTCGCCACCACGGGCGCGCTCGTCGGCGTGGCGTCGCGCGGCGGCAACGGAATGGATCCTGCGGGAAATCCAGCGGCTGCGTGCGAAGGCGCCGGCACACTGAACCTCTTCACGAGCTCGGCGCCGTTCAAGGACTTCTTGATCAAGGCCGCGAAGGGTCAGGGTCAGAACGTGTGGATCGAGGGCCAACCCGATCCCGCCACGCTCACGGCCGATGGCGCCGCGTGCGGGCAAGACGCGGAGTGCCAGTCCGGGCATTGCTACAGCGGCAAGACGTGTGTCGCGGACTGCTCCGTGCTCGCGTGCGCGAGCGGCTTCACGTGCACGCAGAGCCACGAGTGCATCAAGCCCGGCGTGACGACGACGGCGCCAAAGAAGAAGAGCGGCGACTGCTCCGTCTCGGGCGTCACGCCCGGCGCGTCAGGCACCTCCAGCACGTCGCGCGCGGGCGCATGGGGTGGACTGGTCGCATTCGCGCTCGTGCTCGCGTCACGCCGTCGTCGCCGCGCTGCGTGAGTCATCAGAGGCGCAGCGTCACGTTCAGCACGATGCGATCGTCGGTGCGCCGGAGATCCGGAGTGAACGTGCCGAGCGCGCCTGCCGCGGGCAGCTGACCGCCGGGCCCCGTGATGCCACCGGCGCCCGAGAAGAGCGGCTGATTGGCCCAACGGTGCGAGTACTCCAGGCGCGTGAGCAGCCACGGGCTGGGCCAGAAGTCGAGCGTGGTGGTGCAGCCCACGCCCCAGAACGGGCTCGTGCCGTTCCACGGATACGGGGAACCTACAGGGAATTTCGGCGAGATCGCCTGCGTCTCGTCGTAGAGGAAATCGCCGCGCGCGGAGGCCTTCCATTTCTCGGTGAGGTCCCAGCGGTTGGTGAGCGCGGCGCCCGCGATCGCACCAGAGGGCGCGTTGCTCCGCTGCTCGTATCCAAAGTCACCGGTGAGTGAGAGCGCCAGCGAGCGCAGGAACGAGGCGTCCTTGTTCTGGTAGTAGCGGACCTGGACGTTGTTGTCGGAGAAGACGCGCACCGAGCGCGGATCGTTCTGCGCCTCCTGTCCCGCGTACGTGGAGTTCACGAGCGAGAGCCACTCGGTGGGCCGGTAGTTCCAGAGGTAGCCACCCGCGCGCCCCTCGTGCCACTGGCCGAAGGACTGCCAGCCGTTGACGAGCCACAGCTCGATCTTCTGCTTCTGCGTCGGGAAGACCTGCGTGCGCGAGCCGAAGAAATAGTAGGGCGTAGCGTCGGCGCTGAACGTGTGCGTGTAGGCCCAGTTCTCCTCGGGCAGGTAGCTCTCCAGACCGATGTACGACGGAAAGATGCCGAGCTCCGTGTTCACGCCGTGCAGCCAGTGGAAATGCCAGCCAGCGGCGGCCTGCTGCACGTACTGGAGCAGGCGGTTCGTGAGGAAGAACCCACGCGTGGTGGTCTGATCCTGCCCGGCGACCGTCTCGACGGTGGAGCCATACTGGATATAGAGCCGGCCGGTGGGACCATCGAGCCCGGTCACGTCGACGCCAATGTGCGCGAGGTTCAGCGAGATCTCGTTGTGACGCGGCGCGGTCGTGGTCGGGAAGATCGTGTGGTCCCGCGGACCGTGGCCCTGCAGCGCAAAGTACGTATCGACATAGAGCGACCACGTGATGGGCCCCTGCGTGAGCAGAGAAGCGGGCTGCGTGTTCCCACCATTCATCCAGGAAAAATCAAACTCACCAAAAGGAGGCTCGAGAACGTCGAGAGGCTTCGGAGCAGAAGTCGAAGGCGAGGTCGAGGTCGAAGGCGAGGGCGAAGTCGAGGTCGAGGTCGAGGTCGAGGTCGAGGTCGGTGTCGAAGTCGGTGTCGAAGTCGAAGTCGGTGTCGAAGTCGGTGTCGAAGTCGGTGTCGAAGTCGGTGTCGAAGTCGGTGTCGACGTCGATGTCGGTGCTGTCGTCACTGCTGTCGTCGGTGTCGCCGGGATCAAATCCGTGGTCTGCAGCAGCAGTATGAGAGTCAGGCTCACGCGCCGTGATCACCACGCTTTGACTCCAAGGGGAAGGACGATGCGCGCGTTTGGCTGCTTGACAACGTATAAGTGATCGCTTATATGTTGTGGGTGCACACCCAGGACGCAGTCTTCCGCGCGCTCGCCGATCCCAGCCGGCGCGCGGTGTTCGAGCAGCTCACGCGCGGGGAGTCCGCGGTGAACGATCTGACCGCGCGGTTCTCGATCTCGCAGCCCGCGGTCTCGCAGCACCTCGCCACGCTTCGGAAGGCGGGGCTCGTGCTGGAGCGGCGCGAGGGGCGACACGTCTACTACCGCGTCGAGCCCAAGGGCCTCCGCCCGCTCGTCGACTGGCTCACGCACTACCAGGCCTTCTGGACAGACCGGATGGAGCGACTTCAAACACTGCTGACGGAGATGGACGAATGAACACGCAGAACGACGAGACCGCGGAGACGCAGACCATCTCGATGAACTTCGATCTCCCGCATCCGCCCGCGAAGGTCTGGCGTTGCCTCACCGAGCCCGCGCTGCTCGCGAAGTGGCTCATGGCAACGGACCTTGCGCCCGTCGTCGGGAAGGTGTTCACGTTCAAGGCGCCATCGGGGCCGGGATGGGACGGGACCGTGAACTGCGAGATGCAGGAGGTAGAGCCGCAGAAGCGCATTCGCTATTCGTGGGGCGGCGGTGGTCTCGAAGGCACGGTCGTCACGTGGACGCTGACGCCAACGGAGAGCGGCGGCACGCTCCTTCATCTGGAGCACTCGGGCTTCCGGCGTGACAAGGGGCAGGCGCGGTTCTTCGAGGGCGCAAAGTACGGCTGGCAGCTCATGGCGGGCCAGCGTCTGGGTGCGACGCTCGCGGAGCTCTCGTGACTGCGCAGATCACCACGCACGCGCGCAACAGCGGCGGCAAGAGCAGCAGCGGCAGCAGGAGCAACAGCGCGACCGCCTACTGGGTGTTCACCGGTCTCTTCGCCCTCCAGATGGGCTTCACGGCATACGCACACCTCCGCATCCCGCAAGCGGCAGCGGTCTTTGCGCGCCTCGGATTCCCGGACTACTTCCGGGTCGAGCTCTGCGTGGCGAAGCTGCTCGGGCTCGCGGTCCTGCTCCTGCCCATGGCGCCGGCGGTGGTGAAGGAGTGGGCCTACGCCGGCTTCGCGTTCGTCCTTGGCTCGGCTCTCATCGCGCACCTTGCTGTGGGAGATGGCGCCGCGGCGTGGGGCTGGTCGGTGGGCACGTTCGCCCTCGAGGCGCTCTCGTACTACTTCTATCGGCGTCGCATCCACGCAGGAAATTGAGCGGCCGCGCTCACCTCGGTGTGTTCGTCGCCCAGCGGACCCCAACCGTTCGTGAAGTGACGCCGCGCAGAACGTGCACTGCCTGGATCTTGTTTGCGAACATCAGTTCCACGCACCTTTGACGGGTGCCTCTTGCACGGCGTCGTCGGCATCGAAGCCGTCGCGACAGACGCGCAGGCCGAACCGATAGACCCGATCGTGGTGGGCGCGGACGAGCAACGCGAGCGCCTCGTCGTCCCCGCGTGCCGCCATCGTCACTTGCAGCGCGTGGTCTCGCATCAGGTCTTCTCGCCCCTCAGCGGACACGTGGAGATCCCGATCATGCGGTACCCCAGGCAAGAGCCCGCGACCGCCGTTCCGAGCATGTATGCGCCGCCGATACCCAGCGCGAAGATCCGCACGAGAAGCGGGAGAGGCGCGAGCACGCTGCCGGCCAGCATGGAAACTCCGGAAACCGCGCGAAGCGCTCGATCCCAGGTAGCTGCGTTCTGTTTCATGGGTGACTCCTTGAACCCAAGAGCCTCGCCGGCCCGATAAGGATCCAGGAAATCGATCGTCGCGCGGTTTTCGCTAGCTGGGCGTGATGAGCACCACGCTGTAGCCGATCGCTCGCTTCGCGCCTTCGTTCGCGTAGGAATGCTTCTGGTCGCCCTGGAAGACGGCCACGTCACCCTCCTTCACGCGGAACGTCTGACCGGAGACCACGAGCGTGATCTCGCCCTCCTCGACCGTCAGATACTCGCGCGTGCCCTGCGTGTGCGGCACGCCGATCAGGCGCGCGCGGGCCGGAAGGTCCATGCGGTCGATCTCCATGCCAGGGAGCGGGTCGGGCAGGAGCTTCTTCACCCTGGCAAGACCGCGCACCTTCTCGCGCAGCGAGTCCTTTGGATAGAGGCGGCATGTGGCGCGCGGCTCGGCAAGGAGCTCCTCGATGCTGACGTTCAGCGCCTGCGCCACCTTGTGGAGCACGGACAGCGTGGGATTCGCGCCATACGACTCCAGGTTTGCCCAGGTGGCGCGCGGGATCTTGGCGAGCTTCGACATCTCGGCCTGCGTGGCGCCCCGCAGCTCGCGCAGGGTCTTCACGTTGCTGGCAAGGCGCTCCGCGAGCGGGCCGTTCCCTTCCGTGGCTGTTCCCGGGTCCGTCATGCGCCCAGGGTGGCAGCTTGCCAATGTATTGGCAACCGTGATGCAGGATTGGAGCGGCGGGCCCACCATGAGGACCATGACCACCTTGAAGAACGCACGGGTCCTGTTGACGGGGGCGAGCCGCGGGCTCGGTGAGGAGCTTGCGGTGACGCTGGCGCGGCGCGGAGCCAAGCTCGTGCTCGTGGCGCGCGGAGAGAAGGAGCTCGCGCGGGTCTGCGCCCGCATCGCGGCAGAAGGCGGCAGCGCCGTGGGCATCACTGCGGATGTTGCAGACAAGGAAGCAGTGCATCGCCTCGCGGCGCAGGCCGCTGCGGCATTCGTGTCCGACGGCGCGCCCGGAGGCGTGGATGTGCTCATTCACAACGCGGGCACGCTCGGGCCCTCGCCGCTGGAGCTGATGCTCGACACCGACTGCGAGGACCTGGAGCGCGCGTTCGCCGTGAACGTGCTCGGTCCGTTCCGGCTCACGAAGGCGGTGCTCGGGCACATGTCGCTGCGCGGGAGCGGCCTCGTCGTCGCGGTCTCGTCCGACGCCGCGGTGAACGCGTATCCGACGTGGGGCGCGTACGGCGCGACGAAGGCGGCGATCGAGCACACGATGCGCACGTTCGCTGCAGAGAGCGAAGGCTCTGGCGTGCGCTTCCTCGTGGTGGACCCAGGCGAGATGGACACGCGCATGCACGCAGACGCGCTGCCCGATGCTGACAGGGCCACGCTCACGCCACCGCGCGTCGCCGCCGAGCGCCTGGTGCGAGCGATGGAGAAGGCGATGAGCGACAAGGCTGCATTCACACGCGTCGAGCTTGGAGGTGCGTCATGAAGGAGGCAACCTGGAGAGACGGAAGAGGTCGCGACGCCAAGATGCTCGTGGTCGACAGCGCGCGCATGACGTCGCTCCGCGTCGGCGACCTCGACAGCGAGGTCCGCGCGGGAGATCTCATCGTGCTCAACGACGCAGCCACGATGCCAGCACTCCTCCGCGGCCGAACAGCGAGCGGAGAGCCAGTGGAGCTCCGGCTTGCAGCACACACGGGTGATGGAGCGTTCGTCGCAGTGCTCTTCGGCGAAGGGGACACGTCGATGCGAACAGAGGAGAGAGGAGCAGCGCCGAGGGTGAGGGCAGGGGAGAGGCTGACGTTGGAGTCGAGGTCTGAGGTCGAAGTCGAGGTCGGTGTCGAAGTCGAAGTCGTCTCCGTCGATGTCGATCACCCTCGCATCGTCGTTCTTCGTTTCGTCGGTCGCGCGGAGGACGCGATCTTCCGTCTCGGGAAGCCCGTGCAGTATGCATATGTCTCGCGGCCGCTCTCGCTCTTTCATGTGACGCCGGTCTTCGCTGCCGAGCCCTGGGCGTTCGAGCCTGCTTCGGCGGGGCTCACGCTCGACTTCCGGACGCTCGCGCGGCTCCGTGCGAAGGGCGCGGAGGTCGCGGTCGTGACCCACGCTGCGGGGCTGTCGTCGCTCGGGTCGCCGGCACTCGACGCGCTGTTGCCGTTCGCGGAGCTGTCGCGTGTGCCCGAGTCGACTGCGGATGCGGTGCGGCGCACGAAGGCGCGGGGCGGGCGTGTCTTCGCCATCGGGACAACGGTAGTGCGCGCGCTGGAGAGCGCGGCGGTCCCGGGGCCGACAATCCTCGCGGCGCGTGCGGGGCTCACGTCGCTGCTCGTGGGTGAGGAGCGTGCGCTCGGCGTGGTCGACGTGGTGCTCACGGGCGTGCACGTGCCGGGCGAGAGCCACCACGAGCTCCTCGCAGCATTCCAGCCGCGCGACGTGCTAGGCGCAGCGTGCGAGCGGGCCGAGCAAGAGGGCTTCCGCTCCCACGAGCTTGGCGACACGATGCTGGTCTACGCGAGGAATAGCGGCTCGCCCGCGCGCGCCGAGCCTGCGATGAGGCGAGCATCGTGACCGTGTCAGCACCGGTCTTGAGTGGTCCCACTTTCACCAAGATCACCGGGCACCATGCGCCCTGCTGAAAAGGGGCGCAGTGGGGGCCCGGTAGACGACGATCTCTTGAGCGCATAGGGAGAGGCCCCGGAGTCATCAGCTCCG
>JBBRNJ010000058.1:0-58917 GCA_038230375.1 Polyangiales bacterium
GACGACGGCGACCGCGGCCTCGCGCACCTTGCCGAGCGGCACGAGGCGAAGTACGCCGTCCGCGCGCGCCTCCACCAGGTCGAGCGGAAAGAGGTAGGTGCCCGCCTGGATGACCGTCCCCTCGAAAGACAGCGTGCGCCTTGCGCCACGGACCAGCCAGAAGAGCGCCGTGGCGAGCATGACGTCCACGGCGGCGAACCAGAGGCTCTGACGGCTGGGCCATTGCGCGGCAAAGACAGCATAGAGGCCAAGGACCAGCGCGACGCCCAAGAGGAGTCGCAGGCTCCTGCGCGTGTTCCCAGGCCGCAAGATGGGCGTGAGCACGCCGCGCCCCGTGAGCGACTCCACGAGCCGCCGCTTGCACGCATCGGGCAGCCGCGAGAACGACACCACGCGCTCCTTCCCGGTGTAGGGCCCGGAAGGCACACCAAAGACAGAGCCGCGCGCACCAAGGGTTCGGTACATCCCGCTAGCGCCCTCTCGGGAGCGGAGGCTTCTTCGATGTGCGAGGCAACGCCACGAAGATAGTTTACGCCGAAACGGACGTCGCAAAGCAAAAGCCCCGCGCCGACGAATCGGGCGGGGCCTTGGTGCGAGAGGGAATGTTCCTCTCTACGGTTCTACTCCTCCGCGGCGGCGTCCATCGTCTCGACGGACTGCTTTGCGGCGGCCTTCTTGGCGACGCGGAGCTCGCGGAAGAGGTCGATGTCCTCCTTCACGCGCTTCACGGTGTTCGGGGCTTCCTTCACGGTGCTCTGCACCATGTGGATGACCATGTGCGGGGCCTTCTTCGCCGCAGTCGTGGACCTCGTGGTGAGGTTCATGACGCGGTGCTTGATGCGATCCATGCGGGACAGACCGAGGAGCGGCGCGATCTCCGCGACGTAGTCCGCTGCCGTGCCGTTGTGGGCATGCGGCGCGCGGTGGAGCGAATCCCCGTACGTCGGGTTCGCCGTGAGGAACGTCTGGATCTGCTCGCGGGTCACGCCGTGCTCGTTGCAGACGCGCGTGAACTCGGTCTGCGCGGCCATCTTCGCCTTGAAGAGGTACATCTGGACGCGCGAGTAGAAGTTGACGCGGCCGTCGCCGGAGGTCTCCACGGGGCAGTAGATGGTCCCGGGGAACTTCTCGGTGATGCAGCTCTGCACGCCGTCGGACACGCCGGCGCTGGGCATGCAGCCGAAGGGCTTCACGCTGAGCGTCATGTGCGCCTTCGACATGGTGACGTTCATGATCAGCTTGCCGACTTCCATGTGGCCTTCGCCGCCACGGAGATCGTTGTTGTAATAGTCGTGGCTGATCTCGGCGATCTTGTTCATGTCGGGCAGGTGATAGTCGTACAGACCCATCGTGTGCGCGAACACCTGGAAGAGGCCGCGCACCGCGATCTCACCGCCCGCAAGGGACAGGAGGCGCGTGCCGACGCCCCACGGACCTGCGTCCGCGAGACCGTACTTCGCCTTGTCCGGCGAGCGGAGGTCCGCACGGTCTTGCGTGTCGTGACGGCCTTCCCAGAGCATGTAGAGGACCCAGGCAGCGACGAGCTGGATGTCGCACTCGGCGCCCTCGCCCTCGAGGAACTCGTGCAGCTGGTAGTTGCCGTCGCCCTCGGTCGTCATCGCCCAGAACTCACCGATGATGGAGACCTTCGGCTTCACCATGGTGCGGTCCACCTTGACGGCCTGGAAGAGCGGCTTGCACTTCCAGATGGCGGCCATGATGTTCGTCTTCTGCGCGAGCGCCGAATAGATGATGCGCTTCGCGTCTTCGATCGCCTTGTTCGTGGCGCCCGCCTCGAGCTCGTAGGGGCGGATGCGGTAGCCCATGGCGTTGATGACGTCGCCGATGAACATGCCCTTGGCGAGACCCCAGAAGAACGCAGGTCCGAGCTCGAGGCCGCTTGCCTCGCCCGTTGCCTGCTTCATGCCGCCGGTCTGCTGGAAGAGCATGACGCGGAAGCCGTCGAAGCCTGCGTCGCGGAGCGCCTTGCGGTACTCGGTGACGTACATGCCGAAGCGGCACGGACCGCACGCGCCGGCGGTGAGGAAGACGTACTTGTCGACGATCTCCGTCGCGGTCATGCCGTGCTTGTCGCGCAGCATGATCAGGTACTGCACCAGGTTGCCTACGGTGAAGTAGGTCGGGTTGCACTGGCCGCGGTTACCGAACTCCTTGCCGGCCTGGAAGGCGGCGGTCGTGGGCGCGTCGAGCATCTGGACGTTGTAGTCGATGCCCTTCAGCGCGCCTTCGATGAGAAAATCGTGCGCGATGGTGAGACCGCCAATGAGGAGCGTGACCTTGCTCTTCTGCGACGTGGTGAAGCCAAGGCCCACCATGTCCTCGATCCACTGCTCGGGCTCTGCGAGGCCGAGGCGCTTCTTCTCTTCCACCTCGAACTTCTTGAGCTCGGCATCGATGTCGATGCCCTGATCCGCGATGCGGAGCTTTCGCTTGCCGGAGGTGCCCGAATAACTGACTTCGTTGCTCATGCTCGTAGTCTCCTCTTAATCCTTCAGTTCATTCAGCAGCGCTGTCAGCGCTCACACTTTTCTGATTCTCTTCCGCACGCCCCGTGTCGACTCTGACCACGTTGCCCGCGGCAGTCTTCCTGCCCAGCGTCACGAAGCCCTTCGGCATCTCGGGCGCCTCGTTCGTCTTGTCCTTGGGCTGCGCCTCGTACGCCATGATGCGCTCGCGCACCGCGGCCAGCTCGGCGATGGTCTTCGGATCGCTCACCTGACGTGCAGCGAGCTGCGCCTTGCGGAGCTCGAGGAGCTCCTCCTTCTTCTTGTCGATCAGGTGGCTGAGCTCGCGCGTGCGCTTGCCCGAGTCCTGAAGGCGCTCCTCGTGGAGGCGCAGCGCGTGCGCATACGTCTTCACGCGGATCTTGATGCTGCCGCCCGGCTTGTTCGCGTCAATGTCGTGGAGTGCCGCGTAAGGCGTCTTGCTCGTGCTGATGATGTCGTCGATCAGGCCGTAGGTCGGCGAGTCGTGACCGCACTTGAAGCTCGAGAGGTCGAGCACGACGACGTTCGGGTGGTGGGCTGCGAACGCCGCGGCCCACACCTTCTGCGCGCTGTTGACGGAGTAGTTCTCCGGCCAGATGTGGTTGATCTCGAGCGGGTGCTTGATGATGCCCTTCTCGAGATCCTCCTTGTAATACTTGTCGAGGTACTCGCGCGTCTTCGGGATCGCACGCACCGACAGGATCGGGTAGCCGAGGACCTGGAACTCCTCGGGGATGCCGTGGTTCAGGCCCGGATCGTTGTGGTACGGACGGCCGATCATGAGGATGGCGACGCGGTCCTCGGCCTCGACGGTCTCGAGGATGGCGCGCCCCTTGTTCTGGACGTCGTTGTCGAAGATGGTGAGCGCCTTCCAGGCCTCGCGGCATGCGTGGTCGTTCTCGTCCTCGGTGATGCCAAGGCGCGGACCGAAGGTCTCGAACAGGCGCCGCGCCATGAGCGAGGGTTCCTCGAAGGACATGGCCGGGTCGATGAACTCGATGCCGCGCGTCGCGAAGAAGTCGACCTCCTTGGTGAAGGCCGCCTTCATGACGTCCGGCGCGCCTGCAACGATCGGGCAGCTCGCGTTGTCCATGGTGTCCACGACGAAGTTGTTCACGTGCGTGAGGCACGGGAAGAAGATGTACTTGAGCGGCTTGCGCTCGTCCGGCGCGTGGTGGTGGAAGAGCAGGTTGTGCACGTGCGCCTGCGCGACCTTGGACGGGTAGCACGGGTCGATCGAGCCGTACTTGCCGCCTTCGACCCAGAGCTCCTCGGTCGTGGCGTCGCTGAAGATGACGTGCTGCTTCTGGATGCCAATGGACTCCAGGTAGGTCCTGAAGAACGGCGCCGTGGAGTAGATGTTGAGGACGCGCGGGATGCCGATGCGCACCTTGCGGCGGGCCTCCCACGACTCCTTGGTGCTGCGCTTGAAGGGACGCGTGTACTCTACACGCCTCTGCCCGAGGATGCCCTTGCGGACCTCGACGTCCTTCACGGCGGAGCCATCCTCCGGCTGGGGCGCGGGTGAGTAGAAGTGCATGAAGGCGCGCTTCGCCTCGTAGTCCACCATGTTGGGGTACTTCTGCGCGATCTTCTTCCGGTCCGCGACGAGCGCGAGCATCTGCTCCTTGCTCTCGACGGTGCCCTTCTCGCAGGAGAAGCCGGCGATGTAGCGGCTGGTGCGGCCGTCGGGCGTCTTCGTGTCGATGAACGTGCGCTTGCACTCGTTCTCGCAGAAGTGGCAGACGGTCTCCTCGTCGTTCTTGGACGTGTATTCGAGGTTGATCGTCTCGTCGATGCCGATGAACGTGGACACGCCCTTGCGCATGACGACGCGGCGCGTCTCCATGGCTGCGCCGATCGCGCCGGCTTCGCCCGTGTGCGGGTGGACGTAGACCTCTGCGCCGGGGACGCGCTCCTTGATGTAGTCGACCTGCGCCTTGACGGCCGCAAGGTTGTACTGCGTGCCGCCCTGGAGGACGAACTTCTTCCCGAGCGACGCCATGCGCGGGATCTGGACGACGTACTGCCACACGTTCTTCGGGAGAACCTGCGCGAGGCCGGCGAGCATCTCTTCCTTCGAGAAGCCCTCCTTCTGGAAGTTCACGCGATCAGTATCCAGGAAGACGGCGCAGCCGTAGCTGAACTTGGGCGCGAGCTCCGCCTTGAACGCGACCTCCGCGTACTCCGTGACGGGGACGCCGAAGGAGTCGCTGGTGGCCTGCAGCAGCGTGCCGTTACCGGCAGAGCAGCTGTTACTGAGGCGGAAGTTGCCGATGTCGCCGTTCTTCATGAACAGGACCTTGATGTCCTGCCCGCCGATGTCGCAGATGACGTCGACGTCGCCGAAGAAGTGAACCGCGCTCATCATGTGCGCGACGGTCTCGACGATGTTCACGTCGCTCTTCACGCACTCCTCGAGCACGTCGGCCGCGTAGCCGGTGGCGCCGAAGCCCTTGATGTCGAGGGTGGCGCCCTGCGCCGTGACGTACTCCTTGAGCTGTTGCATCAGCTCCTTGGTGTCGAGGATCGGGTTGCCCTTGGAGAGCTGGTAGGCCTTGCAGAGGATCTTGCCGCTGGTGAAGTCGACGAGGACGGCCTTGCTCGACGTGGAGCCGCCGTCCATTCCGATGATGGCCTCTACGACCTGACCGGGCTCGAACGTGGCGCTCTCGAACTTGGGGATCTTGTAGGCGACGCGGAAGTCCGCGAGCTCCTGCTCGTTCTTGTTGAGCGGCGGGCCTGCGGTCTCACCAAGGCGCGCCTTGCGGCCTGTGGTGATGTACTCGACGAGCTCGTCGAGCGGCTTCATCCAGCCGATGTGCTCCGGCTCGTGCAGGCCGTAGATGACGGCGCCGAGCGCCGCGTAGTACTGCGCGTTCTCCGGAACGAAGATGAGCTCCTCGATCGGGACGTCCTTCGGGTAGTCGAAGCCGCGCTCGTCCCACACCTGCGGAATGCGCAGGCGCCAGCAGTCTTGAAGGAACGGCAGGTACGTGTTGGGCCCGCCAAGGAGCAGCACGCGCGGCTTCAGCGTTCCGCCGCGCGTGAGCACGGACAGGTTCTGCATGACGATCGCGTCCGCGAGTGAGCACAGCACCTCGGTCGACGGGATGCCGCTCTTGATCAGGTTGACGATGTCCGTCTCCGCGAACACGCCGCACTTCGCGGCCACGTGGTGGAGCTTGCTGTCGTCGAAGCGGAGCGTGGTGACGAGCTCCGGCGGTGCGTTCACCTTGAGGAAGCACTTGTCGATGGTGGCGCCCGTTCCAGAGGCGCACTTGTCGTTCATCGAGGCGGTGGCGGTCTTGTCGTTGTTCTCGTCCGCCTTGAACATGATGATCTTGGCGTCTTGTCCGCCGAGCTCGATCACGGAGCCCACGTCCGGGTGCAGGTGCTCCACGGCAAGGGTGACGGCGTTCACTTCCTGGACGAACTTGGCGCCCGTGGGCGAGCAGAGCGGCGCAGAGCCGGAGCCCGTCATGAACATGCGGAAGTTCTCGGGCTTGTGATCCGGGAAGGCCACGAGGATCGCCTCGAGCAGCTCGAGCACCTTCTCGGGCTGCTTCGTGTGGTGGCGCTGGTAGTCGCTCCACAGGATCTCCTTGTTGGCCGGATTGACGACGGTGGCCTTCACTGTCGTGGAGCCAACATCCATACCAATCGCCAGGAAATTGCCGCGGTTCGTCGCCATGGGGTTCTGTTTCCTCGAAACTTCAGTACGCGCGAGGTCTGGAACTAGACTCGCGTGTCAGTGGCGTAGCCTACAGCTCCTGGAACGCAATGCGAAGATTTTTCGCTTGCCCAGCCAGAATGCAAATACCCGCATGATCTTGGCCCTGTCTGCTAGTAGCTCTGCCCTCCGCAGCTCCTTCCCATGCAGTCCAACGCCCCCCAGCGCACTCCCTCGGCTCCGCCGGAACTGACACGCGCGTCTACCTTGGCGCTCTCCGCACCTCTTTCGGTCGGTTCCTCGACCAGAGGTGTGGCGTCGACCTATGCTCCGAAGACCGCGTTGAACAAGGCTGCTCGCCGCCAACACATCCTCTTATGCGCGCGCGACGTGTTCGCGAAGCGCGGCTATCACGCGGCAAAAATAGACGAGATCGTCGCCGCCGCGAACGTGGCGCGTGGCACCTTCTATCTCTACTTCGAGGACAAGCGCGCCATCTTCGAGGAGATCGTCGACCGGGCCTTCGCGCGCCTCGGCATGTCGTTCGTGCGCGTGGACCCCGAGGACGCCACGCGGACGGTCGCGGAGCAGATCCAGGAGAACATCCGCCGCATCGTGAGCACGCTGCTCGAGGATCGCGCGACCACGAAGATCCTCCTCTCCGACGCGGTCGGGCTGGATCCGGCGTTCGACCGCAAGCTGCTCGTGTTCTACGAAGAGGTCGGGCGCCTGCTCGAGGAGAGCCTGGTGGACGGGCAGAAGCTCGGCGTCGTGTCCGAGGGCGACACGAAGATGATGACGATCCTCACGCTCGGCGCGTTGAAGGAGATGCTCTACCAGGTCGTCATGCGCGGCCTGGCGATGGACGAAGAGCGCATCGTGGACGAGATCTTCCGCTTCCTGTCGAAGGGCTGCCTGCGCGTGCCCGAGCAGGCGCCCGGGACGGCAGAGCCCGTCACTCGCACCGCGAGAGCGTGAGCGTCGCCCCGGCGGCCTTCGCCTCACGCGAGCGAACGGCGAGCTCACCCGTGCTCGTCAGGGCGAAGAGCACCGATACACTCGCCCCGGCGTCGCCGCCGGGGGAAAGCGCGCGCTGACCGATCGTCGACGCCGGGAATGGCTCGGAGGTCCACGTGCCGCTGGTGAGGATCATCTTCGCGGCCAGCCCCGGGTCGTAGTCGTCCGGGGCGGCGATCGACGCGTTGATATTTCCACCGTCCCCCCACGAGTCGGACGGGAACGCGCGCCTGCACTCATCGGCTCCCTTGGAATCGTTCATGCCCTCATCCCAGTCGGAGCGCATGCTGACGACCTTGCCCGCGCAGAGCCCACCGTCACACCCCGCGCCCGCGAACGAGATCGTCGCTGTGGCTACCTGTAGAAATGACAGCTGCGCCTGCGTGAGCGCGAACCGCACGAGCACGACCTCCGCCGGGGCAGTCATCTGGGCGTGGAGCGTCGTGGAGATGCCAAACGTCTGGAAGGCGTTGCAGTGATTGCCATCGTCCACCAGGTACGTGTCCGCCGCGGACGTGATCTGGAAGGTGGCGCAGGCGTCTGCGCCGGCATCCGTGGAGGCATCCGTGGTGGCATCTGGTGAGCCAGCATCCATGGCTGGGGGGGCGCCCGCGTCACCGCCGCCCTCCGCTGACGCGTCGGTTCCGCCGTCACCACTGGCGCTGGTCGAGTACGCGGAGTCGCAAGCGAACGCCACGACCGCGAACGCCGCCCCGAGCAACCCCAGCAGCCACCCCACACGCACCGACATGATCACGATCGTAGGCGGGCGCCGACCGACACCCCATCATATTGCATGGAGTGCAAACCGGGCCTACCTTTCACCTGGATGGGCCGGAAGCACGACACCACACATGCTCGCATCGTGCGGGAGGCCTCGCGGCTCTTTCGCGAGCACGGTACGAGCGCCGTCGGCGTGGAGCAGGTGATGGACGCGGCCAGCCTCACCCGCGGAGGCTTCTACGCGCACTTCAAGAACAAGGAGTCGCTGGTCGCCGAGGCCATCACGCTTGGCTTCGAGGACGCCAAGACGAACCTGTTCGGGATGCGGGAGAACGAGGGCCCGGCGTGGCTCGCTCGCGCAGCAAGCCGCTACCTGGCCGAGCCTCACATCGACGCCGTCGGCGATGGCTGCATCGTCGCCGCGCTTGGCGCCGACATGGCCCGCGCAGACGCTCGCGCCTCCGGAGCTCCGAGGAGCGTCCCGCGCGCCGCGTTCGATCAGGGTCTGGCCGAGGTGATCGACGGGATCCGCGCACGTCTCGGTGACCGCGAGCCCGCTCGCGCCGCCGCGCTGTTCGGCTCATGGGTCGGCGCACTACAGCTCGCGCGGCTCACGCCCGACCGCGCCGTTGCGCGCGGCATCCTCGCGGCGGCGCGTCAGACCAGTCTCGGGTGATCGTCATATTCTTCACTGGCAGCGCGTGACGGTCATGCTCATGCCGCCATCCGCATCATGGGCAGGGAACACGAGCTCACCCGCCGGCGACGTGACCTTGAACAGCAGCGTCACCGTGTAGCCAGCGGCGGCATTGCCGGCCAGCCGGCCGTTGAGCGTGGCGGATGGGAGCGGCGCGGAACGCCACGTACTTCCCGAGAGAGACATTGCCGCGATGGGTGCAGTGTCGTAGTCCGCGGGCTGCGCGATCGGAGCGCCGAGGCCCGCGGTCCACCCGAAGGATGGAAAGTCGCGGCGACAAAGATCGGCCCCCTTGCTGTCCCCGGAAGCCTCTGCCCAGTCTGAGCGGGCGGCATACGCATTCCCGTCGCACACCCCGCCGCTGCAGGTGGCTCCGCTGGTCGAGACCGTGATTTTTGCGGTGGAATCGAGGAGGGCGAGCTGGGCCGCCGAGATCGCGAACCTGACGAGCGCGTACTCCGCGGGGCTGGACACCTGTGCCCGCAACGTCGTGGCGTTACCGAACGTCATGAACCCGTTGCAGTGATTGTTGTCGTCGACCAGGTACGTGTCAGCGACGGCCGGGATCACGAAGCTCGCGCACCCTGCGTCCTGCGCGCCGGTGTCCTTCTGCGCTCCCCCGTCCGACGAGCCCATGACGTCCGCGGCACCGTCCGAAACGACCTCGCCATCACCCGCGCTCGCGTCCTCACCACCGCCGCCCCCACCCTTTGAATCGGCGCCGCCGAACGCGCCACAAGCCATCCCCATCGCGCAAGATGCTGCTACGAGACCAGCGACCGCGAGCGCCTGCTTTTGCCGCATCCTACAACAATATCACGCCCATCATATTTTTCTAGTTCCTGCCCAACCCCCGCCGCGAGCCGAGAAGAGACGCCTACTTGCAGAATTTGACGGAGAGCACGGACTTCTCCGCGGTCTGCCTGCGCCGAACGTTGCTATCGCTGCCTCCGAATGCGCTGCACGCAGCAGCGGCGGCGCAGAACGTGACGATGACTCCAGCAGTGACCCGCGCAGAGGTTCCTTGCATCGCCTGAGAATATCAGGCCTGACATGTTTTGCGACCGCGGCGGCCGGTCGTGTGATCTCCCTCAGTGACGCGCGAACTCGGTGACGAAGTTCCTCAGCAGCTTCGGTGCGTCGGGGGACTCGGTGACGTTCCCGAGGATGGACTCGAAGGAGAGACCCTCGGCCCGGATGAGCGCGGCGCGCGCCTCGACATACGAGCGGATGATGTCCGCGTCTAGCTCGGGATGCAGCTGCACGCAGCGCACGCGCTCGCCGATCGCGTAGGCCGCGTGCGGATCGAGGCTGGTGGTCGCGAAGAGACGCGCGTCCTTCGGCAGGGCAACGACGCTGTCCACGTGGGTGGCCTGGATCTTCATGGCGCGGGCGCAGCCGCGATAGAGTGGGTCCGCAGCGGCTTGCTCCGAGAGCTCGAGGACGACGGTGCCGATCTCGCGGCCGCGCGGGTTCTTCTCCACGCGGCCGCCGAATGCGTCGGCGATCAGCTGGTGTCCAAAGCACAGGCCGAGCACGGGCACGCCCTCGTTGGATACGGTGCGCAGAAACGCGCCCGCGCGCTTCATCCAGGGCGCTTGCTCCGTGACGGAGTGGGAGGAACCAGACACGATGATGCCCGCGATGGTGTCGGCGGCGGGGAGCGCTTCGTCCGTACGCACGTCGACGACGCGAACCTCGCCGGTCCATGCGTCGCCGATGCCTTCGCGGATGATCTCCGGATACTGCCCGCGTCGCTCGGCAACGGAAACCATGGCGTCGCCAGTGCGAAAAATGACGAGGGCGCGAGCGGATGCCACCGGTCAAATGTAGTGCGGTTTTCGTCGTCGTCGATCCGATTTTCGACCTCCACCGCGGCCTGGGCTAGGCTTCTCGCATGCGCTTTCGCTTCGCCGTCGCTCCTTGCTCGCTGATCGCCGCGATCGTGTTTGCGTGCGGCGGCCGCGTCACGACGCCGGGTGACTCTGGTGATGCATCGGTCGTGGACGACGCTGGGGCCGAGGCTTCTGCGGCGGTCGACGGCAGCGTGGTGGATCCGACCTTCGACGGCAGCGGTCCCTGCGTCAAGTCTCCGGTCCACGGCACGCCTTGCATTCCTGGACAGGTGTCCTGCGATCGCGTCGACCTCTGCTGCGCGACGGCGATGGTCTGCGACGCGGTGAGCAAGACGTGGAACCCCACCGCCAACGAGTGCCTACTCTGCCCCACGCATCCATGCGGCGATCAGACCTGTCAGGGCACCGAGATGTGCATCACGCATCCACAGAGCGCCGGCCCTGCCACGTACGAGTGTGCCCCCTACCCGGGCGCCTGCGCGCGCGAATGGACCTGCCTCTGCGTCGAGGGCACCCTCCCGTCCGCGTGCAAGGGCCCCGCGCAAGGCTGCGCGGACGAGAAGCTACCTGTCACGCTGGTCTGCGACTGAAGTCGAGGTCGAGGTCGAGGTCGAGGTCGAGGTCGGACGGCGCACGACGTAGAAGAAGTCCCTCGCTGACCGCTTGCCGACGTACTGGTTTTTCTCGAACACGAATCCCGGGAAGAGCGACTGCGCGGTGCGCTGGCCCGCCGCGTCCGCCTGGAACACCAGGAACCTCGGGAACGCCCAGTTCACGTCCAGCTCCGCGACGTCGGCTGCGCCTGCGTGATGCATGCTGTCCGAGATCGCAGGCGCGGTGGTCGCGGTGCTGACGCCCACGAAGAGAAACGCGCCGCGCGCATCCGTCCCCATCGCCGAACGACGGATGACAGGATTGCCGTCAGCTGCCGCGCCCCAGTTCGTGGTCATGGGCGCGGCGAGCCCCGGGTTGCGCTTGCCATGCACGTACAGGCAGGACGGCGTCTGCCGGTAGAACGTCATGTGGGGCTCCGTCTCTGCGAGGTCGCGCCACGGCCCGATCCATACGCCATCGTCGTCGTATCCGGCGATCGTGCACGCGCTGTCCTTCGGAGCCGCGATGGTCACGCCGTCCACCTGCATGGCGTAGTGACCGTGCTCGCTCTTCCAGCCGCCATTCCATGCGGCGAGCAGCGCCGGCTGGTCGACCGCCGGAATGATGGCTCCGCGCACGTAGCTCTGTGCGGCCGCGCCGCCATCCAGGGTCGCCAGGGCTTGCGGCTCGCTCGCGCCGGCCACCGCATGAAGACGTGTTCGCGACAGATCGATCGCGACGATGAAGACCTCGGCATCGCTTCGCGCGGTGTCGGGATGGAGCGTCGTCTTCCACATCACCGGTGGGCCTGTGGCATCTGGCACGGGAACCCAGCGCCCGTCACCGCCGATGCGATTCGCCATCGGCCCTACATCATGCGGCGGCGAGGGTGATTCCGATGGCGCGGCGGGCAACACCGACGCGGACTCCGCCAGAGCCGCGGGCTCTGCGCCGACCAGACCGGCCGCCCCACCCATGAGCGTGGCCGCACCCAGCCCGCACGCGATCGCTGAAACTCGCACTCACCATTGAATCTGCGGCCGCGAGCGTGCTCTGTCCACTGGAAGGCCGTGCGCGCGCTGAAATGCCTTGTGGTACGCTTTCTGGACGGTGGGCGACGCGAAGCACGAAGGCAAGCCTCATGGTGAGCAGCTGACGCTGCCCATGGATGATTTCCTCACCCGAGGCCCGACGCCGAAGATCCCGCGCGAGCGGCGCGTGTTCTGCAACCGCAACCTGAAGATGAGCCAGATCGCGTGGGTCGGGTTCGACATGGACTACACGCTGGCCATCTACGACCAGGGCGAGATGGACGATCTCTCCATCCGCGCCACCGTCGAGAAGCTGGTGCTGCGCGGCTATCCGGAGTTCATCCGGAACATCACGCCGCCCAAGGATTTCCCGGTCCGCGGCCTGATCATCGACAAGCGGTACGGACACATCGTGAAGATGGACCGCTACAAGTTCGTGCACAAGGGCTACCACGGCCTGCGCGAGCTCACGAAGGAGGAGATCAAGGAGCTCTACCTCCACAAGAAGATCCGCCCGGCCACGCCGCGCTACCACTGGATCGACACGCTCTACGCGCTGTCGGAGGTCGCCTGCTACGCCGCGCTCGTCACTGCCATGGAGGAGCGCGGCTTCGCCATCGACTACGCCAAGACGTTCACGGACATCCGCGAGTGCATCGACGAGGCGCACCGCGATGGCACGATCCTGAACGCCGTCGCCGCCGATCTCCCGCGCTACACCCACCGCGATCCGAACCTGGCGCCAACGCTCCACAAGCTGCGGAGCTCCGGGAAGAAGCTCTTCCTGCTGACGAACTCGCGCTGGTCGTACTCGGACAAGATGATGACGTACCTGCTGGGTGGCGCCATGAGCGAGTACCCGTCGTGGCGAAACTTCTTCGACGTGGTGATCTGCGCGGCGCAGAAGCCCGCCTTCTTCCAGGACCACCGGCCCCTCCTCATGCGTGAGGGCGACATGCTGCGCCACGCGACGTTCCCCCTGGAGCGCGGCAAGATCTACGAGGGCGGCAACCTGTCCGACTTCGAGCGCGCGCTCGCCGTGCCCGGCGACGAGGTGCTCTATGTCGGCGATCATATCTACGGCGACATCCTGCGCTCCAAGAAGGACAGCGCGTGGCGCACGGCGATGATCATCCAGGAGCTGGAGCAAGAGACCAGCGCCCACGACCTGTGCAGCCAGGACTACGAGCGCCTGGACGAGCTCGAGAGCAAGCGTGAGCGCACCGAGGACGAGCTCCGCTTCTATCAGTCGCGCGTGAAGGAGCTCACGCGCGCACTCGAGGCGAAGCACGCTCATCCGCAGGCCGCCGCCCATGCGAATGCGGCCGCCAGCACGCACAGCCCCGCCGACCTGGAGGCCGAGCGCATCCGCATCAAGCGCGCCATCGAGCGGCTGCGTGGTGTCATCCGCGAGGTCGAGGCAGAGGTCAGCACGATCGACCGCCGAACGAACGCGCGTTTCCACCCCTACTTCGGCCCGCTCCTCAAGGAGGGCACGGAGCAATCGAGCTTCGGAAAGCAGGTCGAAGAATATGCATGCGTGTACACATCGCGCGTCTCCAACTTCCTCTCCTACTCCCCACAGCAGTACTTCCGCAGCCCGCGCGACGTGATGGCACACGAGCTGGGTTAGACCATGCCTCCGCTGCCTCGCGTCACCTTCAAGTCGAAGCCTGAGGACTTCCGCGTCGACGAGATCTTCGCGTACGAGCCTGCAGGCGTGGGCGAGCACGTCTACGTCCACTTCGAGAAGACGGACCTCACCACCGACGAGGCCGTGCGCCGCATCGCTCGCGCGACGGGCGCGAACCAGCGCGAGGTGGGCGTGGCGGGGATGAAGGATCGGCGCGGCGTGACCTCGCAGCAGATCTCGCTCTTTCTTCCGGAGCGCCAGCATCCGGACCTGGCGAAGAT
Organism: Polyangiales bacterium; assembly: GCA_038230375.1. Lineage (GTDB taxonomy): Bacteria > Myxococcota_A > Polyangia > Polyangiales > Polyangiaceae > JANXLV01. The sequence continues at coordinate 14,013 of JBBRNJ010000058.1, forward strand.
CGAAGGCATGAACGTGGACGGGGTCCGCGTCCTCTCCGTGAAGCGCCACGGCAACAAGCTGCGCACCGGACACCTGACGGGCAATCGCTTCGCGATCACGCTGCGTGACGTCCCGCGCAGCGCGATGCCCGGGATCGTCGCAGCGCTCGAAGAGGCCGGGCGTGTCGGCGTCCCCAATGCCTACGGCCGTCAGCGGTTCGGGCGCGACGACGACAACGACAAGCGCGCGCTCGCGTGGCTGCGTGGCGAGGAGCCCGGACCGCGCGACGCAAAGAAGCGACGCTTCATGTTCTCCGCGCTGCAGTCGCGCGCCTTCAACGAGGTGCTCGCCGCGCGCGTGAGCGACGGCACGTTCGCGACCCCGATCGACGGCGACCTGCTGTGCGTGCATCGTTCCGGCGGCATCTTCACGTCCGAGAACCTCGAGGACGAGCGGGCACGCGCGCTCGCGCTGGAGATCTGTCCCAGCGGCCCCATGCCAGGCGCCAAGATGAAGGAGCCTGCCGGCGCGGCGCTCGCGCTCGAGCGTCAGGTGACGACCCGGGTGTTCGGGGAGGGCTTCGATTTCATCCGGACCGCGTCGCTTGGTGAGGGAACACGCCGCCCCCTCCGCATGCTCGTATCGGAGCTGCGAACGGAGCAGAACGCAGGCGCAGACGGGGAAGAAACGGGCGAGCTGCGGGTTTACTTTGTGTTACCAAAAGGCGCTTATGCGACCACCGTACTGGCGGCCGCAGTCGACGCGGTTGAGCCATATGATCATGAATTTAAAGTGGAATCGGGGCTTGATGGGGACGACGTCGGCGAACCCGTCGGTAATACAAAAGTATAACGAACTGGCAATTGCGCGCCTGGATGGTAACCGTACAGAGGCCGGCCGGTTTTCCGTGGGCCGACACTCTTAGATCCCGAGAGGCATCGTAGGCATTCGTCATGATCGAGCGAGTCAAGAGTGCGATGGTTGGCTTGGGGACCTTCTGGGTCCTCGCGTTGATGTTGATCCTGAGCGTGGTGTCGCTCGCGATCATGCTGGAGCGGGCGTGGCTCTACTGGTCGCTGCGCGATGACACCCAGGCCCTGATGAAGGATCTCGGGCGGCTGCTCCGCGCGAAGGATCTCGAGGGCGCGCGTCGCCGGCTCGAGGCATCCCCCAGCGCAGAGGCGGCGGTCGTCGTCGCTGGTGTCGTCGAGGCGGACATGGGCGCGGACGCGGCGGAGGAGGCCATGGCGGGCGCGGCTGCGCTCCAGCGGATGAAGCTGGAGAAGCGGCTCGCGTTCCTGGGCACGCTGGGCAACAACGCGCCGTTCATCGGTCTGCTCGGAACTGTCATCGGCATCGTCGGCGCGTTCGACGAGCTCGCGAAGGCCAACACGGGGCCGGCGGTCGCGGGCGCCACGCAGGTCGCAAGCCAGGTCGCCCCGCAGGCGGTCATGGCGAACATCGCAGAGGCGCTCGTCGCCACGGCGATCGGTCTCATCGTGGCCATCCCGGCCGTCGCTGCATTCAACACCTTCCAGCGCATCGTGAAGACCACCGTCGCGAACACGGATGCGCTCGCGCACATGCTCCTTGCAAACCTGCGCGCGGAGGGTGAGCGCGCAGAAGAGCCGCCCGCACGCGCCAGCACGCCGGCGCCGCGCCCCACGAAGAACGCCGCCAAGAAGGGCAAGGCAGCGGACAACGACGAAGAGGAAGCGAGCTAGGCGATGGCCGGAGGCGCACAAGACAGCGACGACGCGATCACCGGAATCAACGTGACTCCGCTCGTTGACGTCACGCTCGTTCTTCTCATCATCTTCATGGTGACGGCAAAGCTCATCGTGTCGCAGTCGGTGCCGCTGGATCTCCCGAAGGCGGCGTCGGGCACCGAGGTGCAGGTCGTCTTCAGCGTGGTCCTGGCGGCAGACGGCACGACCCAGATCGACGGCAAGACTGTCGCGAACGACGACATGATCCTTCCCGCCGCGAAGGACGCGCACATCAAGAACAACGAGCTGCGTGCGGTCATCAAGGCCGACAGCGCAGTCCCCCACGGGCGCGTCATCCACGTGCTCGACATCCTGAAGCAGGCGCAGGTCTCCAAGATCGCGTTCGGCGTGAGCCCTGTCCCGCCCATGGTGCAGGTGCCTGGACCTGGGCCCGCGCCCGCTCCCGCGCCCAAGAAATGACGTCCTGATCGCTGAACGAAGAAGCCGACCGAACCTCTCACCCGTCCAACGCAGTACCCATGAGTGACGCTTCCGAACCCAAGATGATCGCCCACGCCCAGGCCGCCTCGAAAGAGGAGCCGTTGCGCAAGGTGTTTGCGATGGATCCGGGGCAGTACACCATCGGCATCGTGCTCCTGCTCGCGGAGCTGCTGCATGTCGGTGTCGCCGTGGGCGCGATCACCTCGAGCCTGCTGGCGGACATCCTTCGGTGGAACCGCGGGATGTCCGTCGCGATCGCCGAGAAGCTCACGCAGGAGTACGAGATCACGCAAGACAAGCCCGAGCCTCCTCCGCCGCCGCCTGAGCCGGACAAGGAGCCACCGCCGCCTCCGCCGCCCATCGCGAAGGACGAGAAGATCGAGGAGCCGCCGAAGGACGAGACACCCGCACCGACGCCCGCGCCTGCCGCAGCGGTGCTCACGCAGGATACGAAGCCGGACGCCGTCGAAGATCTCACGGGCACCACGTTCGTGAGCGGAACTGGTGATGGCACGTCGTACGGCGCCGTGTCGGCCCAGGGCACTGGTCGAAGCGGGCTCGCCGCGAAGGTCGTTCGCAACGACGGTGCACCTGGCGGAACGGGCACCGGTCCCGCAGTGCCGCCGCCGCCGCCAGTGCAGGGTCCCGATCGCTCGCGCAAGGCGGGCCTCGATGGCTCCGCTGACTGGAACGACTGCCCGTTCCCCGCCGAGGCGGACGCGGAGCAGATCGACGAGGCGTTCGTGGTCCTGCAGGTGAACGTGGGCCCGGATGGTCGGCCGACGACCATCGCCGTGATGCAGGACCCTGGGCACGGCTTCGGACGGCAGGCGAAGATCTGCGCGCAGCGCAAGTCGTTCAAGACGGCGCTCGACCACGACGGCAACGCGATGGCTGGACAGACCGGAAAGTTCAGCGTTCACTTCTCGCACTGACATGACGCTTGGCCGGCACACGTACGGAAACGGTGAGACGGGCGTGATCGTCCTCAACGACTGGCTGTGCGACACGTCGACCTGGGACGGCGCGCGCGCGTACCTGGACGGCAGGCACTTCACGTGGGCGTTCACGGATCTGCGCGGGTACGGGGACTCGCACGGCATCCTGGGCCACTACACGGTCGCGGAGGCAGCGACGGACGTGCTCGAGGTGGCTGATTTTCTCGGGTGGGAGCGGTTTGCGATCGTCGGACACTCGATGAGCTCGCTCGTCGCAATGCATCTTGCGCAGGAGCAACCGGACAGCGTGACCAGCGCGGTCCTCCTCACGCCGGTGCCCCCAGCCGGCATGGGCGCGGACGACACGGTGCTCGCGTTCCTGGACGCGGTGGCCCTGGGCGACGACGCAACGCGAGCCGCACGCTTCGGGCCCATGTGGGGTGAGCGCCTTGGGTCGACCTGGAGGAACTACAAGCTCGCTCGGTGGCGCGAGACGTCGGAGCCGCGCGCGGTCGCGGCGTACGCGCGAATGTATGCGCGCGACGGAGTGCCCGAGCCCACGAAGAAGATCACCGTGCCGCTCCTTGCCGTGACGGGCGGAGAGGACGGCCCGCACATGCGAGAGAAGCCCGTGAGGGAGTCTCTTTCGGCGATCTGCGAGAAGCTCGACGTCGTCGCGATCGCCGACAGCGGCCACTACCCGATGCAGGAGACGCCGGCGCTGCTCTGCGCGATCATCCAGCGTTTCCTGCGCGCGAACGCGCCCGTTCCACTCGCCCCCGAAGCACCGTAAGGTACCGGGAGACATGGAGTCCGATCCGCGAACCGAGCTGGGGGAGATCGCCGCATCGCTGCGCGCGTACCTGGAGGTGCAGGAGGATTCGGGGGCGTGCGGGATCCCGAAGGGGAAGAGAACGACGGCGACGGGTTCGACGACGACCGGGTCGACATCGACTTCGACTTCGACTTCGACCCCGACTTCGACTTCGACTTCGACTTCGACTTCGACCTCGACCCCGACCTCAACCTCGACCTCAACCTCGACCCCAACAACCTCAACCTCGACCTCGACCTCGACCCCGACCCCGACCCCGACCTCGACCCCGACCTCGACCTTCCCCTCAACTTCTCCCTCTCCTCTCATCACCCTCGATCCTGCGGTGCGTCTTCCTCTTCTTCAGGCCGAGGTCGCTGCGTGTACGAAATGCGGACTCTCGACGACGCGCACGAAGACCGTGTTCTCGCGCGGGTCTCCTACGGCGAAGGTCGTCTTTCTGGGCGAGGCTCCTGGCGCGGACGAGGATGCGGAGGGAATTCCGTTCGTGGGGCGCGCAGGGCAGCTGCTCGACAAGATGATCGCGGCGATGGGGCTCGACGCCGCGAAGGACGTCTACGTCTGCAACATCCTGAAGTGCAGGCCACCGGAAAACCGCAGACCCACACCGGACGAGATGGAGACCTGCTTCCCGTTCGTGCACGAGCAGCTGCAGCTCGTGTCACCGGACGTGATCGTCGCGCTCGGGAACACCGCGGTGGCCGCGCTGCTTGGCACCAACATCGGGATCACGAAGCTCCGCGGGTCATGGAAGCTCTATCGCGGAAAGATCCCCGTGATGCCCACCTACCACCCGTCGTACTTGCTCCGGCCGACCGAGACGCAGGCCGAGTCGAAGAAGCAGGTGTGGGAGGATCTGAAAGAAGTGCTGAAGAAACTCGGACGAGAAGTGCCCGTTCGGAAGACCTGACCTACTCGGACTTCTCGTCTCGCTTCATGGCAACCACGTGGTTCTCTCTCATCGCTCGGTCGGCGTTGGCGAGCGCCATCGCTGCGAGCCGCGCGTAGGAGTCCACCCTCGTGTAGACGTGATTGCCCGCTGCGGAGCAGCTGCCGCCTCGCGACACCACGCCGACGATGTCGCCCGTTCGCGCGTCGACCGCCGGTCCACCGGAGTCACCGCGGCAGGTCGCCTGATCCACCTCGAACTCGCGCGGGCCGAGCACCGCGCCCGTCTCGCGGTTCGATGCAGGGCCGGTCGCGAGGATCGTGCTCACTGGACGCGCGACGCGCGTGCCCACGGCCATCTTCGCACCACCGCCGAAGCCGACCGGCACGACCGCATCACCCGACTCCACCGGAGCCGTCAACCGCATGTGCATGATGCGCACACCCGTCACCGGACGATCCAGGACGAGGAACGCGACATCCGCGTCACAGAGCACGTGACCGGACGGATGCAGTGTGCGGATCGCGTGAGCGGAAGGAACGTCACTGTCCGGATGGACCTCGGACTTGGCGTAGATGGTGATGAGCTGCGGGTCGGCGTCCTCGGCGAGGTGCACGCCGTTGTGAGAGCGTCCCTTCGCATCGCAGGATGGCGTTGCCGTGACCGCACGCGACACGCAGTGACGTGCCGTGAGGACCAGGTTTGGCGCGACCAGCGCGCCGCTGCATAGCGTGATGTGCTGCGTGGCTTCGTCGAGCGACGTCGCGACGGCGACGACACCCGAGGACTCGCCTTCGAGCGAGAGGAGCACCGCTTGATCAGCGGGCTGTCTATTTCGCACGCAGCCGCTTCCCAGGAGCGAAAGGAGAGCGGCGGTGAGCACGATGGCGGTTTGACGTCGTCGCGGGCCGCGATTGGAACCGGAGCTCGTGTTTCGTGGAGTGTTCGAGGCGAGTTTTGGTGCTTCAGCGTTCATGCGGGGCGACTACCTCTCGCCTTCTCTTTTGAGTGTGACCGATCCCACACGCGCATGCGAGCCGCGTGAATGGAAGATCACCCAAGGAGACTTCCATCGCTCACGACGCAAGCGACATGCCGCCGCCAATGACGCCGCACTGCATGCGTCAGATCACTCTTGAGGTGACGGGTCGCGCACACCCTCGAGCTGCGCATTGAGCTCCGCACCCACGAGGAACATGAGGGAAGACAGCCAGAACCACACGAGCAGCACCGCCATGGCGGCGAGGCTCCCGTAGTAGACGGTGTACCGTCCGAGCGACGTCACGTACGCACCGAACCCCCAGGACATTGACACCCACAGCGACATCGCGACAACGGCGCCAGGCCACACGTGCCGCCTCACGCCCTTCGGCCGCGCCACCGACAGCCGATAAAACGCAGCAAGCGCACATATACCGACCAGCACCGCAACGCCGAGCGAGCTGAAGCTGCGGGCGCCGAGCCCATGCACCATCTGCCTGGTCCAATCACGCCAGTAGCCGTGCGAAGGGATCGCGACACCCGCCGAGAGGCGCGCAAAGATGGACGTGACAATGAGGACGCCGAAGGTCGCAGCGAGCACCCAGCCTATCGACAGCACGCGCTTCTTCCACCACGGGCGACGCTCCGCCGCGAGCGTCACCTCGAGCGTATCCATGAATCCGTGCGCACCGCCCGACGCGACCCACACGAAGCCCACGAACGCGAACGGCGCGATGCTGCTGTCCACGCCCGATAGACGCTCGAGCTCACGACGCAGGACCGTCTCGGCCTGAACCGGCAAGAGCTCGAGCAATGGGCCGAGCATTGCGTCGGTGCCGTGTAGGCGCACCACGCGCCCTGCAAGGAACCCCACGAAGACGAGCAGCGGGATCAGGCTCAGGAAGAAGTGGAACGCCATGGCCGGCGCCGCTGACAATGCGTCGTGGTAGTAGAGCCCCTCGGCGAGGCGGAGCAGGGTTCGCACGAGACGCGCGACCTTGGATGCGCTCTGCGGCAGGCGCGGTGAAAGCTTGGGAGCCTGCGGCGCCATGAGTCGCTCACGGTACTACGCCGGCGTGGAGCATCGCCTCGAAATGTGGCAAGAGAAGAGGCGTGCCTAGCTTCAATCGCAGCTCGAGTCCCTCCCTCTTCGTCAGATTCTTCTCACGCGGTCGCTACCGCTTCTTCGGAGCGCTGTCGCTCGCGACGAGCGTCGCCCTGCTCGGTGTCGCGGGCGTCGCGTGCGGTCACAGCGGCGGCACGGCGGTGGAGCCGGACGACGCGGGCCTCGTGGATCGCGCGCGCTTGCCGGCGCCCGTGCACGTGAATCCGTCGTCGCCCGACGCCGCGAAGGGTTGCCAGATCGTCGTGGACTCGCCGCCGCTCCTGCCCGGCGAGCACGTGGGTACCACCACCGACATCATGACGTGGAACTCCAACCCGCCGTCGAGCGGTCAGCACTTTCCGATCTGGGCCGCGTACCAGGAGTTCACGGACCCCGTGCCGCGCGGTTACTACGTGCACGATCTCGAGCACGGCGCCGTTGTCCTGCTCCACAACTGCGCGAACGACGGCGGGTCGCCCGACGCGAGCTCACCCGAGTGCCAGAGCATCATCGACGGCCTGCACCAGGTCGCTGCGGGCCTCGCGGATGATCCGCTCTGCGTTGCTGGTGGCCAGGGCATCCGCGTCCGCGTCGTCACCACGCCTGACCCGCTCCTCACCAACAAGGTCGCGGCGGCCGCATGGGGCTGGACATACAACGCGACGTGCATGGACGTGCCCACGCTGCTGGACTTCGTGAAGGCTCACTACGGACAGGGCACGGAGACGACGTGCAGCAATGGGCAGACGAGCTTCCAGACGCAGTGAGCCCTAGACGATACGCGGCCCCTTCGGCGGCTCGTCGGCGGCCGGCGGATTGGCAGCGGCTTGCGGCACGGCGCCCTTGTCTGCTTCCGGCGCAGCGGCGGCGGCTTGGGGCGCCCCCTTCGATCCGTCACCGTCGCCATCGGCCTTTGGCTTCGCGTCGGCCTTCGTGCCCATGACCTCGCGCTCGATGGCCGTTCCCACAGTCTCGAGGACGCGCCCGACCTCCTTCACGCCTTCCGTGACGAAGTTCTCCAGGTTGTCCGAGGGCAGCTTCTCGAGGCGGTCCACCGTTGACTGGGTCACCGTCTTTGCGGCGCGGAAGAGGAGACCGAGCCCCTCGGAGACGTCATCCATCGGCTTCGTCTTGCGGTCGTCTGACATGGAGACGATGATGCGCATCGCAGAGGGCCTTGTAAAGTGAGCACGACCACGCATTCTCGCAGCGCTGCTGCCACCACCTTCCTGGCTTTTTTCCTGGTTTTCGTCGTGGTTGCGGCCTGTGGCGGGCCTTCGCAGCCTGCAGACACCCCCGCCCGCGCCGAGACTGTCGCCGTTCCACCCGCTCCCGACGCGGGCGGTCCCGCCCTGGTGACCAACGCCGCGCAGAACCTCACGGGCACCGAGGCCGACGCCGGTGCGGACGCCGGGAGCTTCTTCGCAAGGGACAAGCTGTGCGGCTGCAAGCTCTGCGCGCCAAAGATGAGTGAGGACACCTGCACCACCGACGCGGACTGCGCGCCCTCGAGCGCGTGCCACGCGACGAGCTGCATCGCCGCTTCCAAGGTCCAGCCAGCCACGGCGCGCCCGATCTGCACCCGCATCATGCTCTGCGCCACCACCGACGCAAACGCGTGCACCTGCTACCAGGGCAAGTGCGCCCTCACGCCCAGGCCCTGAGTCAGCGAGGCGCCGGGTCAGCGACCGTCAGCGGCCGACCTTCGCGGGCTTTGGCTCTGCCTTCTCCGCAAGCAGGCGCACGTCGCTCTTGCGCGATTGGTGTAGAGTGCACTTGTTTCGACCGCCGCGCTTCGAGGTGTAGAGCGCGTCGTCCGCGGCCTTGAAGAGCTGCTCCCAGTCGCCGCCCGCCTCGGGGAACGTGGCAACGCCGATACTGCAGGTGACGGACAGCGGGCCCTGCGGCGTCACGAAGACCTTGCGCTCCAGCTCCTCGCGGATGCGCTCTGCCAGCATCATCGCGCCGGCCTCGTCCGTCTGCTCGCACACGAGCACGAACTCCTCGCCGCCGAAGCGCGCGACGATGTCCGTGTTGCGCTTCTTTGCGCGCAGCACGTCGCCCAGGCCGCGGATCACCACGTCGCCGATGTCGTGGCCATGCGTGTCGTTCACCTTCTTGAAGAAGTCGATGTCCGCGATCAGCACCGACAGCTTGCGACCGAAGCGCGCTGCCGCCTGGACCTTCTGCTCCGCCGCGTCGAGCATGGCGCGCTTGTTGAGCAGCCCCGTGAGGCCGTCCGTGGTCGCCATCTGTTCCAGCTTCTGCACCATCCGCGCGTTCGAGAGCGACACGGCCAGATGGCTCGCGAGCACGTCGAGCGTGGCGCGGACCGAGTCACCGAACGCATGTCGCCGGCGCGCGCCGAGCACCAGCGTGCCGATCGGCTTGTCGTGCAGGAGCAGCGGGAGCACCAGCAGGCTACCGAGCTTGGGCCACGGCAGGCGGCGCGTGAGCACGATCTGGTGCGCGCCGTCGAACTCGCCCTTGTACGGGAGGGGGAACTTGTTCTTCACCACCATGGAGACGAGGCCGGTGTTGTTCTGGAAGCGGAGGCCCACGTACTGGTCGATCTCACCGTCCGCGCTCGTGGCCGCAGCGACCTCGTGCATCTTCTTGTCTTCGTCGTACGCGGTGACGAGCGCCAGATCGAAGCTTGCGATCTCGCGCGCCGCGCGTACGCCGGCATCCAGCACGTCCTTCTCGCCCAGCGCGGCGCCCAGCGAGCGCGCGGCGCGATAGAGCTTGGACTGCTCCACCTTGGCGCGTTCGAGCTGGAGGAACACGCGCTCGTTCTGGATCGCGCGGTGACAGTAGCGTGCGGCCTGCGCGACCAGCTCCTGCTCGTGCGCGGTGAACGGCTTGCCGCTGGTGCGATCGATCGCGAGGACACCGCGCACGCTCTCGCCCTCGAGCACGGGGATCGCGAGGAACGAGCTGATGGGGCACGGCCCCTGGTAGTACGGGACCTTGTACGACGGACGCAGCTTCTCCAGCGCCACGGGCTTCTTGCCGCTCATCACCACCGCGAGCACGCCGTCGCCCACGGAGATCGGCGCGTCCACGATGTCCTCCGACGACGACGAGAGCTCGCTGATGCGGAAGTGCGTGCCCGCGTCGTTCTGCCAGAGGAGCACGGCCGTGTGCAGCTCCAGCGTGCGGCGCAGCAATTCAAGTGCATAGTGCACGGATTCGTGGATCTCCTCCACGCTGGACCGCGCAAGGCGATCCTCCTCGCGCTCCTTCGCATCCGAGCCGCCGGTGAGGCGATAGCGGCGCGCGTCTTCCTTGAGGCGCTTGAGCTCGTCTTCCAGCCTGGCGGTGGCGCGAATACGGATGCGCGCAATCTCGGCGCGCAGGAGCAAGAGGTTCAGCACGGCGAACGTGAGCACAAACGCCGCGTGCGTGAGGATGGGGCGGAGGTCCGTTTCCTTCAGGAGCAGCCGACGAAGCGCGACCTCGTAGCCTACGACGAAGAGCACGACGACGATGCCCGCGCCCGGCCGCGCGAACGACGCGATCAGCGCCACGAGCGCATACACGGCCGGTGAGAACGTGCCGGACAGGCCGCAATCGAAGCGGAGGAGCGCCGCGAACAGGCCCACGGAGAGCAGGAGCCCCAGCTCCACGTCCGTCCGCGCTGCCGTCTGCCCGGTGCGCGACAGCTTCTCGCCGAAGCGCTTCACGAGCAGAAGGGTGTAGAGCGACAGCGCAAAGACCGTGAGGACGCCCGCCGGTGCCGTCGCGCCACCGCTCGCCACATAGACGGCGAGCGCCAGGGTCAGCACCATGCCGAGCATGCGCCTCACGCCACGGCGCAGGAGAAGGGACGCTCGGACGATGGGGTCCATCATCTTCTGCGGTATCAGGGCCACCCGCGAATGGCCCAATTTTCAGAGATGTTCCGCGATGCTCGGGGTCCGCGCTTGGGCTTGCTTTCGGGCTCGTTGGAGGCGGATGTGCGCTGCGCGAAATAAAAGAGCGTCGAAGCGGTTATGCTCTCGGTGAGCGCAGTGTCGACGAAGCCCGTGACCAAAGCAGTGCCGAGCCCGTCGCTCGTGGAGCGCGCGAAGCAGCTGGTGCTGGGTGACGAGAGCGGCCCCACCCCGGTCACGAACACGCTCATCTCCGTGAACATCGCGGTGTACATCGTGATGGTGCTGCTGTCGGACGCGAGATGGGCGGTCTGGGCAATGCCCGATCGCATGATCAGGCTCTTCGGCGCCAACATCGCGCTGTTCACGGTGGGAGACCACCGCGTGGAGACGCTGCTCACGTCATGCTTTCTGCACACAGGCATCCTCCACCTTGGCTTCAACATGATCGCGCTTCGGCAGGTGGGGCCGTTCGTGGAGCGCTCTGTTGGACCCGCGCGGTACGTCCCGCTTTACGTCCTCTCGGGCGTGATCGGAAGCCTCACCTCGGCGCTCTGGCATTGGACCCACGAAGCAGGACGGCCGAGCGCGGGTGCGTCCGGCGCGATCTGCGGCGTCATCGGCGCTGCGATGGTGCTCGGCGTCCGAACGCAGGGGACTCGCGGGCCGCTCGCGTTCGGTATGGCGCGGTGGCTGGCGAGCATCCTCCTCATCGGATATGCGCTGGAGGTCGCCGACAATGCAGCGCACATCGGCGGCGCGCTTGCTGGCGCCGGGATCGCGGCGCTATGGCAGCGCGGTCGCACGTACACACGCACGGCGGAGATGGTCATCGTGGGCGCGATGGCGCTGGTCACGGTTGCAGCCGGCGTACAGGTCTACCTGCGCGACACGCGCGATCCGTACGTCTTCCAGGACGAGGACGCGCGCCGACGCGCCGCCCAGCACTTCATGGTGCGGGGCCAGTGTGACCGTGCACGGATCGCGCTCGCACGTGCCGCCGCACTGCATCCGCAATCGGTGGATACGCGGGACATGGAGCTTGATCTGATGCGTCACTGTCCGTGAGAACCCCGTAAAATCCCGCTCAAAGGCGCCGCCGCTTCCGCCCCTCAGCTCCGAGGTTTTGGTTTACCCTCCCGGGCCATGCACGTTACGCGACAGGCCCAAGACGTCGACATGACCGCCATCACGCTCGGAGACGACTCTGCGTCGATCCGTCGCGATTTCCTGCACAAGCTCTTCTTCGACCTTGGCAAGTTCCCTGGTGTCGCCACGCGCAACGACCACTTCATGGCGCTCGCATTCGCGGTTCGTGACCGCACGCTGCTGCGCTGGGTGAAGTCCGCTCGTACGTACCTCGAAGGCGAGCACCGCACGGTCATCTACCTGTCCGCGGAGTACCTGCTCGGGCCGCAGCTCGGTCACAACCTCCTGAACCTCGGCATCGAGCCCGAGGTGCGCGAGGCGCTCGAGCAGATGGGCCTCAGCCTCGACGAGCTCCTCGAGCACGAGGAGGAGCCCGGCCTTGGCAACGGCGGCCTCGGGCGCCTCGCGGCGTGCTTCATGGACTCGCTGGCCACGCTGGACATCCCGGCGATCGGCCACGGCATCCGCTACGAGTTCGGCATCTTCGATCAGGACATCCGCAACGGGTGGCAGGTGGAGAAGACGGACACCTGGCTGCGCAGCGGCAACCCGTGGGAGGTGCGCCGCTACGACGTGCAGCACCCCGTCGGCCTTGGCGGTCACACGGAGCAACACGTCGACGCGCAGGGCAAGCTGCGCGTTCGATGGGTGCCGGGCCGCGTGGTGAAGGGCGTCCCGTACGACACCCCCGCGCTCGGCTATCGCACCACCAACGCGAACTTCCTCCGCCTCTGGGCGGCCGTCGCGTCCGAGGAGTTCGACCTGGATGCATTCCAGGGCGGCGAGTACTGGCGCGCCGTGGAGAACAAGGTCCGAAGCGAGAACATCACCAAGGTCCTCTACCCCAACGACTCCAGCCTGGCAGGTAAGCAGCTCCGCCTGGAGCAGCAGTACTTCTTCGTGTCGTGCGCGCTGCAGGACTGCATCCGCATCCTCCAGCAGAAGACGAAGATCACCGAGTTCGCAGACAAGTTCGCGATCCAGCTGAACGACACCCATCCCACGGTCGCCATCCCGGAGCTGATGCGCCTGCTGATGGACGTGCACGGCATGGCGTGGGACGACGCATGGAGCATTGTCCAGAAGACGTTCTCGTACACGAACCACACGCTCATGCCCGAGGCACTCGAGACCTGGCCGCTGCCGCTGTTCCAGAGCCTGCTGCCCCGCCACCTGGAGATCATCTACGAGATCAACGCGCGCTTCCTGGACCAGGTACGTAAGGACTTCCCGAACGACGACGGCCTCATCGAGCGCGTCAGCCTCATCGACGAGCGAGGCGAGAAGGCCGTGCGCATGGCGAACCTGGCCACGGTCGCGAGCCATACGGTGAACGGCGTGGCGGCGCTCCACTCACGCCTCCTGACCGAGACCGTGCTCGCGGACTTCGCGCGCGTCTATCCGAAGCGGTTCACGAACGTCACGAACGGCGTCACGCAGCGTCGCTTCGTCGCGCTCGCGAACCCGGACCTCACGTCGCTCATCTCGGAGGCCATCGGCGACGGCTTCATCAAGGACTACCACAAGCTCGCCGCGCTCGAGCCCTTCGCCGAGGACGCGGAGTTCCGCGCCAAGTGGCGCAAGGTGAAGCTCAAGAACAAGGAGCAGTTGAAGCACTACCTGCACGAGACGCTGAAGATCCACATCGACCCCAAGGCGATGCTCGACGCGCAGTGCAAGCGTATCCACGAGTACAAGCGGCAGCACCTGGCCGCGCTCCACATCATCTCGCAGTACGACCGCATCCGTCGCGGCGAGTTCGAGGACATCGTCCCGCGCACGTTCCTCTTCGCCGGCAAGGCCGCGCCCGCGTACCGCATGGCCAAGCTGATCGTGCGCCTCATCCACGGCGTGGGCCAGGTGATCGCGGCGGACCCCGTCGCGCGCAAGTACCTGTCCGTCGTGTTCTTCCCGGACTTCAACGTGAAGAACGCGCAGCGCATCTATCCGGCCGCGGATCTGTCCGAGCAGATCTCCACCGCAGGCCTGGAGGCCTCGGGAACCGGCAACATGAAGTTCGCTCTGAACGGCGCGCTCACGATCGGCACGCTGGACGGAGCGAACGTGGAGATCCGAGACGCCGTCGGCGCGGAGAACTTCTTCCTCTTCGGCATGCACACCGAAGAGGTCGTGTCGCTCAAGGCGCGCGGCTACCACCCCGAGGAATACGCGAACGGCGATCCGGAGCTCGCGCGCGTGCTCCAGCTCATCGCGGACGGCCACTTCTCGGGGCCCGAGCACGGCGTGTTCGACCCGCTGCTCGAGAACCTGCGCCACCACGACCCGTTCTGCGTGCTGGCGGATTTCAGGGCGTACGCGTACGCGCAGCGGAACGTCGCGCGCGCGTGGGATCAGGAAGAGACCTGGACCAAGAAGGCGATCATCAACGTCGCGCGCATGGGGACGTTCTCGAGTGATCGCAGCATCGCGGAGTACGCGAAGAATATCTGGCACGCCGAGCCGGTGAAGGTGAGCTGAGGACGACGACGACTTCGACCTCGACGACGACCTCGACCTCGACCTCGACCTCGACCTCGGCCTGAACTTCGACCTCGACCCCTCCCCTTTTCAGTGGGTGGCGGGGGCGGCGGACAGGGCGTTTGTGACCATCGGGAGGGCTTCCGGGGTTGTCCAGCTCGCTCCTCGGAGGCGCGTGGCGTAGGCGCTGCCTCCGGTCGCGTACGTCGCTACTGCGTCGTCGCCGCAGACTCCCGTGGTGACGCTGGGCGGCGAGGTCGTCGCGGGGTTCGTTCCGCTCACCAGCGCTGCGGGCGTGGTCCATGTGACGGATTGACCACTCGCGGTGCCCAGTGAGAAGTACGACTTCTGGTCCTGGCCCCAGAACACGAGCACCAGCTTGCCGTTGACCATGGTCGTCATGGAGAGGCCGACGTCGGAGAGCGCGGTGACCGAAACGGTGGCCGGCGCGGTGAAGGTTTTGTTCGCGATGCGGCCTGTCCACTGGAGCTGGCGCGTGGCCGTGTCCACGTAGACAGCGACAAGATCCATGGCGCCGCCTGCGGCGAGCGCGGTGATCGCCGGGTTTGCTCGGAAGTAGGAGAGCGGGCCGGCATGGGACGTGGGCGGTGTCCACGCAGCTCCGCTGTAGCGAATGTCGTAGAGACCGCCGGTGCCGCCGTCGGTCGATGAGTCGCCCGAGAACACGCCGACGATCTCCGTACCCACGCCGGCGATCTGCGGTGTGGTCGGGCCGAACGACTGCAGCGCCGCCGCGCCGCCGACGGGATCCGTGGCCGCGTCCCACGCGCCGCCGGAATACGTGCCGTGGTAAAATTTGTAGTCGGTGCCCTGGAGCACGAGGTGCGCTTTTCCAGAAAGCGTCGTGATGGACGGCGTGTCTCGGGCGACGGCCGCTCCGATGGTGGCGACGGATGACCACGCTCCCGCGCTCCACGTGACAGAGGTGACGGCATTGGTGCTCGTACGCATCGCGGCCACGAAGCTGGTTCCGAGTGACGTCACCGCAGGCACGCTCTGGCCTGCAGGGTTGTCCGCGCCCGGGTTGCCGCTCACGTTCGTCGCGAGCGACGTGGTCTTCCACGCGCCCTGCGTGTAGATGGAGCCGAACGCGGAGGTCGCGCCTCCCGAGACCACCGCAAGGACGTTGGTGCAAGAGCCCGCGTCCTTCCCGCCGCTGTCAGCGCTGCTGCCGCCGTCTGTGGCGGGGCCACCGTCGTCCGTTCCGCCGCCGCTTCCATCCGTGGTGCTCGCGCCGTCGCTCTGGCCGCCGTTGCCTCCGTCCAGGTCGAACGAGGGGCCGAAC
Organism: Polyangiales bacterium; assembly: GCA_038230375.1. GTDB lineage: Bacteria > Myxococcota_A > Polyangia > Polyangiales > Polyangiaceae > JANXLV01. The sequence goes on from JBBRNJ010000058.1 coordinate 29,759, forward strand.
TGCTTCTGCCCGTTGTCCGTCCCGCACGCGATCGGCGCAAGGCCGAGGCCGGCGGCGGACAGGAAAGCCAGGACGGACAGCCGGGGGAGAAGACGTGAAGAGCGCATCACGCCTCTACTCTAGCAAACGCAGCGGAAGTAAGCTTCTGCGACATGGAACGCACGAACGACGCTCACGGCGCCTCCGCCATTCCACACGGCATGAGGCGCGTCACGGACTTCGACGCCGCACACGAGCTCTCCGCGCCGGGCCCGCGCCTGCGCGCCATCCGCGTGGCCGCGGAAAAGCTGCATCATGCATTCATCGATGGGCCGCGGTGCCACGCCGTGCGGACGCTGCCCCTGTCGACGCTGCCCTACCCCACGCGGTACGCGTTCGGCGGCGCCGCGCTCGCGCCGTTCCCGTTCATCACCATGACCCACCGCGCGCTGCTCGTGCAGTTCTTCCAGGGGGGCGAGGTGAAGAACCTGCTGTGGAACCCCACCGACATCGAGGGCGCACGCGCCACGCCGTTCCTGGCGCGCTTGCAGGCCCGATTCGGCGACACGGTGACCCGCATGCTGGCAACGAAGTACGATCCGCTCGAGGAGCAGCTCGCGCGGTTGGGGCTCACGCCGGCGCATATCCACTACGTGGGGTTCGATCACTTCCACACGCAGGATCTCCGCAACCTCCTTGGCACCACGGACGGACGCAGCTCGCGCTTCCCGAACGCAAAGCTCCTGGCGCCCGCGGTCGAGTGGTCCGACTGGGAGGACCTGCATCCCATGCAGCGCCCGTGGTTCGTGGCCGCCGGCAAGGAGAAGGTCCACACGCACAACGTGCTCTACACCGACGCCGACCTGTGCATGGGCGACGGCGTGCTGGTGGTGCGCACGCCCGGCCACACGAGCGGCAATCAGACGCTCTTCATCAACACCGCCGAAGGCGTCTGGGGCACGAGCGAGAACGGCACCTCCGCCGACAACTGGTCCCCGCACGACAGCAAGATCGCCGGCCTGCAGCAGACGAGCCGCGCGACGGACGCGGAGGTGATCTTGAACTCCAACACGCCAGAGCTCGCGGCCACGCAGTACACGTCCATGGTCCTGGAGAAGACGCTGGCCTCGCGCGTGAGTCGCGCGCCCGCGTTCGTCCAGATGTTCCCGTCCAGCGAGGTGACACCGAGCCTGATCGCTCCGGGCGTCACGCCGACGCTGCTGCATCGGGCGCTCACCTTCGGGACGCTGGCCGCGCCGAGCGCCGCGAGCGCCGCATGAGCAAGGACCCGTCCGCGAAGCAGGCGTTCGAGCAGGGCGACTATCGCGCTGCTCGGTCCCTTGCCACGGCGACACTGCACAACGTGGATGCCAGCAAGAAGGCCAAGGACGGCGCGCAGCAGATCCTGCAGAAGACGTCGCCGCCATCACTTGCAAAATACATGTTTCTGCTCGCGGCCGTGCTGATGGTGCTGCTCTCGGTCTTCTGGATGAGCGAGGGCAAGAAGCACCGTGACGAGCCTTCGGGAGCAGGAGCGGGCCAGGACTCCCCCACGCCGCGCCCCAGCCAGAGCGTGCCGTGATCCCTGGCCGCGACGTGCTCCGCGTCGCCGCCATGGGTTTGCTCGCGGGCGTGGCGTGTGGAGGCGGCTCCTCCGTTTCCGCAGCGCCGCCGACGTTGTCGATGTTCGCGCTGCCCAACGCGCTGTCGGAGCTCGATGGGGATCGCTTCTTCGACCACCCGTGGCCGAGCGCGCTCCGCATGGACGCGGACGGAACGATCCACCACCACGGGTTCTACAATCCGACGAAGGCGGTCGTGGTGGAGGACTACATCAACGCGACCCGCGGGCGGCTCCATGGCTTCTCTCCGGCCGCTGCGATCACGCTTCGTTTCTCGGGCGATCTGGACACGGCAACCCTTCCCGAGGAGCCCACGGCGACGCTCTCGCCCGATGCGTCGGTGCAGCTCGTGGACGTGGATCCTGCGTCGCCCGAGCGCGGGTCGCGGCGCCTGGCGCAGGTGAGCTTCCGCGCTGCGGAGGGCGTCTACTATCCCGCGGACTCGCTGTTCGTGCTTCCTGCTCTCGGCCATCCGCTCCGACCAGGCACGCGGTATGCCGTCGTGGTCACGCGCGACGCGAAGGACGTGGCAGGTCGAGGCGTCGCGCCGTCGCCCGAGCTGTCTGCGGTGCTTGGCACTGGACCCGATGATCCGCGCGCGGCCCCAGCTCGCGCGGCGTTCGGCGATGCGGTGTCGCAGCTCGCGCAGGCCGGCGTGTCGGCGGATCGCATCGCGCACCTCACGGTCTTCACCACGGGTGATCCCACAGAGGAGACGCGGCGGATCGCGAGCTGGGTACGCACGAACGTGAAGACGCCCACCGCGACGGCTCTGCTCCAGAAGGAGCGCACCGCGTCGTTCGATGCGTACGAGGGGAGCTACGGTCCCTCGCCCAACTTCCAGAAGGGCGTTGCACCGTACGCGAAGCCTGCAGACGGCGGAGACTTCGCGTTCGATGCCGCGGGCGCGCCGATCTTGCAAGACACGTTCGACGCGCGGTTCGTGCTGCTGGTGCCGAACGCGGCCGTGTGTCCCATGCCCGCAAGCGGCTATCCGGTGGTGCTCTACGCGCACGGCACGGGAGGTGACTACCGATCACTCGTTGGCGACGGTACGGCTGACAGGCTCGCGCGGGCGTGCGTCGCGTCCGTGGGTGTGGACCAGATCTTCCACGGCACGCGACCCGGCGCGCCAAGCGAGTCGGACCCCAGCTACGAGAGCACGGTGGATCTGCTCTTTTACAACCTGAACAACATCGCGTCGGCGCGGACCGCGGGACGTCAGTCCGCCATCGACGTGCTGCAGGAGGCACGGCTCTTCACGGAGACGAAGCTGGTGGTGCCTGCGAACGTCTCGCGCACGGGCGCGCCGCTCTTGTTCGATGCGACGCGCCTGGGGTTCTTCGGGCACTCGCAGGGCTCGCTGAACGGCACGCTCTACCTCGCGATCGATGAGAGCGCGCGTGGAGGCGTGCTCTCCGGTGCAGGCAGCATGTTGACGGTGTCGCTGCTGGAGAAGACGAAGCCCGCGCCGAGCGTGGCCGCGGCGGTGCGCGCGTTGCTGGGTCTCACGCGGGACAAGGCGGCGGAGCTCGACGTGTTCCATCCGATCCTGAACCTCACGCAGACCATGCTCGACGCGATCGATCCGATCCACTACCAGCGCTTGCTCATCACCGAGCCGCTCGCAGGCGCCGCTCCGAAGAGCGTTCTCATGACCGAAGGCGTGAACGCAGATGGCAGCGGAGACAGCTTCGCGCCGCCGCACGGGATCGAGCTTGGCGCGGTCGCCACGGGCTTGCCGCGGCTGGCTCCGGGTGTGCACGCGATCGTCGAGGCCGGGTGGGTTGGTCTTGGCGACGTGGATGCCACCGCAGGCCTCATGGGGAACCTCGCGCACGGCAAGGCGACCGGCGCGCTTGCGCAGTTCTCGCCCACGCACGGCGAGGACGGGCATTTCGTGGCGTTCGACGAGCCCACTGCGCAGACACTGACGATAGTCTTCTTGCAGAGCCTGCTCGCCGGCGCTCCGAGGATCGGGCCATGAGTCAGGACGAGAAGCTGAAGGACGAGTGGGCGCGCGCGCAGCAGTCGGGGCGCGCGATGAACCGCAAGAAGATGTTCGCAACGGGCGCAGGCATGGCAGTGACCTTCTTGCTGTCGGTGCCGATGATCGTCGCGTTGATAGCGGTCGACGCGATGGACGACCGCATCGCGCTCGGCGTGGCGATCCTGGCGCTCTTCGTGGGCTGGTTCGTGCGGAACCGCTTGTGGCCGAAGGGCCAGTTCTCCCGCTGAGGCACGCGCACTTCACGGGCACCGGCGCAGGAGCACGTCATCCACGTAGGCCGTCACCGTCTCCGGCGCGCCGCTCGTATACGGCACGCCGCACGCCACGTGGACACCGTTCGTGTCGCCGAGCGCCGCAGCAACGCTGACGTGGCCGGAAGCGCTGAGGGGGGCGGCTTGTGTCACCGTGATCTCGGCGGTCACTCGACCGGCGCTGACCACGGCGTCGATGGAGACCTTGCACCAACCGAGGGGGCCTGCGGGCAGGCCGGGCAGCGCCGCCTTCTCCGACGACGAGCCGCCGTCAGCAAGGAACGTTGCCGCCGCCGCCGCGACTGGGCCGTTCGCGGCGTGCGCGAGGGAGATCACTGTATGGTCGGCCGGACCGACGTAGGTGAGCGTGCAGCCGTACTCGACCTGCGCACCACTACCGCCGACCTCCGTCAACTTGACCGCATACGCGAGATGCGTCGTCGACGGGCCCGACGCGCCCACCCAGAGAAGCTGGGCGTTCAGGCCGATGTTGGAGATGATCGCGTTCGCCTTCATCGAGCCAGGAGGCGAAAACACCTCCATCCCGTCGAAGCCGACCGTGCCGCCATCCGACACCTGCGAGACCCAAGCCGATGGCGGAAACGCGGAGGCATCGTCGAAGCTCTCGGAGATCAGCACGGTGGCTCCCGACGGGCACGCTCCTTCGGGCGGCGTCCCCATGGCACCGCCATCGGTCGACGAAACGCCACCGTCCGCAGCGCCATCGGTTGGACCGTTCGAATCGCTGCCAGTGAACGGCGAGCAGAAGACCGCAGCCTGGACGACGGCGCACGCGCAACATGCCAGGGCGATTCGACGCTTCAACCAGACCTCCACCACGTCTCAGACCGGGTCGCGGCGCTTCAGGATGATCAGCATCACGATGATGAGGAAGAACGTCATTCCATACAGAACGCCAAGCGGAACGTAGAGCTGGTCCCACTCCGTGAACCCCCAGCCGCCGGCGAGCGAGTCACTGGCCATCTGCGCGAGCGCGCACTGGAAGTGACCGTTCTGGATGAAGTCGGGCGGGCTGTTCAGCTTTGGATCGCCCAGGTTGATGAGCCACGGGGGCTCCTGAACGATGGCCGCACGCTCTTGCGCGATCGCTCCTTCGAAGCCCCAGCGCGCCGGCATGATGTACATGAGCGGCCTGAGCATGGGGTTCGTGGTCATGGGGACCATGAGCCCTCCAAGGACGACCTGCGGGATGAGCGCGATCGGCGTGAGCGCCATCGCTGCCTCCGCGCTGGACACGACCGTGGAGAGAAGAAGGCCGAGCGCGCATGCGTTCATGCTCACGGCGATCATCACCACGAGCTCGATCAAGAACGCCTGGATGCCGCCTGAGAAGCCGAGCCCGAAGAACACGATGCCGAGCAGCATCGTGCACTGGATGACGCAGATGAACGACAGCAGGATGTACTTCGAGAGCACGTAGTTGATGAGATTCAGGTTCACCATGCGCTCGCGCAGGTAGATCGCCCTCTCGGTGACGATCTCGCGCGCTGAGTTGCTGGTGCCGAACCACACGCACGACACGACAACGAAGAACAGCGCGCCCGTGTGATCCTGCGTGGGCAGCATGTTGCCCAGGATGTCCGCGGACGTCTTGCCCGTGCTGCCGCGCTTGGAGAGCTCCTGCAGCGCGCCAAGGCACCAGAATGGAACGGCTTGTTTTTGCCCCGCGAAGACGAAGACGAGCATCACGGCGATGACCGGCGCCTGGAGGAACATGATGGCGGCGCCCGCGCGGTCGCGGATGCGCACCTTCCAGTAGCGCGACATGAGCAGCATCAGCTGCCGCATGAGCGCGACCCCCGCGCGCCCCGGTACACCGCGCGCAGCGGGCTCCGTGCCGACCGCGCGTCTGCCGGAGTACATCTGCTGGAAGACCGGGTTTTGCTGCTGGAAGAACTCGTTTCGCCAGCCGCGCGCCGCCTCGAGACGTGCCGTGTTCTTCGGCACGTTCGGGTCGCGCTTCTTCATCTCCTCGTGGACGAAGCGCTCGCGCACGTTGAGCATGTCGAACATGTCGCGCGGGTTGTCGATCTTCTGACCTGCGTGCTGCGTCTGGAACTGACGATACGGGCTGTCCTGCCGCTCCGTGAGTGCGCCGAACGTGCGATAGCTCGCCTCACCAGTGGGGCCGAAGTACGTGGGGATGCCGCCGTAGCCCATGATGAAGGCGAGATTGAACTTCTCGTACTCCTCACGCGCGGGCTGGTGGATCGTCATGATGATCGTCTTGCCCGTCTTCTTGGTGAGATCGGCGAGCAGGTTGATCAGCGCGGTGGTGTCGTCCGCGGCGAGACCCGAGGTGGGCTCGTCCAGGAAGAGGATGACGGGATCGGTCACGAGCTCGAGCGCGATGTTGACGCGCTTGCGCTGGCCGCCGGAGAGGACCTTCTTCTCGGGCTTGCCGATCTGCAGGTTCTTCAGGCTCTCCAGACCAAGGTCCTTGAGCGTCTGCTCGACGCGCGCGTTGATCTCCTGGTCCGAGTAGTCCGGCGGGAGACGGAAGCGCGCGGAGTACTTCACGGCCTCGAACACCGTGAGCTCCGGATGGACGATGTCGTCCTGGGGCACGTAGCCGATGGAGCCGCGGAGCGCGTCGTAGATGGCGTAGAGATCTTCGCCGTTGATGCGCACCTGACCCGAGGTCGGCGGAAGATAGCCGTTCAACGTGAGGAGCAGCGTCGTCTTGCCGGCGCCCGACGGACCCATGAGCGCGATCATGTCGCCGGGGAGCGCCTTGAACGACACGTGGTCGAGCAAGGTCTTCATGGTCGACTTGTTGTCGCGGTCGGGCACCTCCAGCAAGAGGTCCCACGCCTCGATCTCGTAGAGCGGCTTTCCGGCCCAGCCGGACTGGTCCTCGACGACAACGTTGATCTTCTGATCCGCGATCTGGATCAGGAGCGGCATCGGGCCGATGAAGACCTTCTCGCCGTTCTGGATGGGAACGCGCTGCTTCGGGGCAAGGCGCGCGCCGCGCACGAACGTACCGTTCGCGGAGCCCTGGTCCTCCAGGAAGAGCTGGTCTCCCTGCTTCACGATCACCGCGTGGCGAGAGCTCACCTGCGGATGGGCGACGACGATCTGGTTCTCTGGCGTACGGCCGATCGTGATGACCGCCTGATCGAGCTGCCTCATCGACAGCTCGCCGATGACGGTGCGGTGCTTCACGCGTCCGCCGCCCGCGTTCGCATGCGCGTTCGGATCGTGAGGCGCGCCCTGCGGCGGCATCCCCTGCGGTGCTCCTTGCGGCGGCATCCCTTGCGGCGGCATCCCTTGCGGCGCGGGAGCCCCCAGCGGCGGCCCCATCTGCGCGATCTGTGCGAGCACGCTCACCAGCACCGGCACGGGACCGAACGCCACGATGCCATTCGGATCGAGCGGCACAGGCTGGTTCGGCGGGATGCGCTGCCCACCCACGTAGGTGCCGCTGGTGGAGCCGTTGTCCTGCACCATCATGCGGTCGAGGAAGACCGTCGCGTGGTTCGCACTGACAGCACCGTTCGCGATCACCAGCGATGCGGCGCTTGCCTCGCGCCCGATGACGAGCTGACCGCGCGGCACCTGTAGCTGCCCCGCGGACATCGCCATCTTGACGATCTCCGGATGCGAGAGCGGCACCGGCGCTGGGCCCACCATGAACTGCGTGCGGAAGTCGAACGGGACGGGTTGCCCCGGCGCCACGGGCTGGCCGTTCGCGGTCGATGGGCCCTGGCCACCATCGATGAAGAACAGCGCGCCGTTCTGCCGCACGATCCGCGCATGCTTCGGGCCAACGCCCGGCGCCTGGAGGACGACTTCATTGTCCGGCGCGGCGCCGATCCCGATCTGCTCTTTTCCCAGCATTCCGCCGCATCCTACAGGATTTCTTCGGTGTGGGTCGGGGCTACTGCGGGGTGAGCTCAACGCCCGAGGCGCTTGGGGCGACGGTGGGCAGCGAGTGCGGGATCGGCCCCTGCACGCGCTGATGCCTCCGCTCGATGACCACGTACAGGGCAACCAGGATGCCCACCGCGACGCACGCCAGAAGAAGGCCGATCGCGAGCGTCGCCTTGCTGCGCCGTGCGCGCGGAGGCTCGGTGCCCTCATCCCACCCGCTCGTGCTCGCCGGCGTGCGCGAGCCAGGTCGAGCTGCATTCGCTGGAAGCGCGGCCGCAGCGTTGGGCGCGGGCGGGCGCTCGGTCGTGGGTGTGCCGCTCGGCACGTCCGACGCGGCGACCTGCGGTGGCGGCGGCGTTCCGATGGCCGTGACCGTGGACGACGAGACCACGGCATCGCGCTGCACCCGCGCCACGATGACGGTCGTATTGTCGTGACCGCCGCGCTCGAGCGCGAGCGCCACCAGACGCTTCGCGGCCTCCGGCTCGTCCGACTGCATCACGATGTTCAGGATCTCGTCGGGCAAAACCAGGTCCGAGAGGCCATCCGTGCAGAGTACATATACATCGCCGGAGAGGTGCGGCAGGGGCGTGGGCCGGACCTCGATCTCGATGTGCTCTGCGATGCCCAGCGCGCGCGTGATCTGGTTCGCGTCGGGATGCACGCGCGCCTCCTCCGGCGTGATGAGTCCCTGGTCCACCATGTCACGTACCTTCGAATGGTCGCGCGTCACCTGCGCGATGGTTCCACGGTGAACCAGGTACGCGCGGCTGTCGCCCGCATGTGCGATCTCCGTGCCGTGCTCGTGCATGAGGATGGCCACGCACGTTGCGCCGGCGCGCAGCCGCTTGTGCTGGGAGAGCGCAAAGACCTTCGTGTTGGCCTCCCGCACCGCGTCGCCAAGCGCCTGCGCGGGTTCGCCTTCCCCCGTGCCGTGTAGCAGGCGCGCGACGATCTCATTCGCGGCGGTCTCGGCGGCGAGCCTGCCATTCTCGTGACCGCCCATGCCATCGCACACCAGACAGAGCAGCCCGAAGGGCGTGGCCACGGAGACCGCGACGTCCTCGTTGTCTTGCTTGTCGGGATCGAGCCCGGGATGGGAGAGGATGGCAGTCCTGGCGACATCCGTCTGCGGAAGAACCTTGGTGTCCAACGGCTACTCCACGCGGACGGTCATCTCGACCGGCCCGAAGCGGAGCTGTGCCCCCGAGCGCACCGGCGTCCACTCGGACGCAGCGAGGCGCGCGCCGTCGACGAAGGTGCCGTTGTTGGAGGTCTCGTCGCGGACCCAGAGCTGCACGTGATCGAGCTTCAAGGTCGCGTGAACCCCGGAGACGCGCGGCTCGGTGAGGACGACTCCGCACTGCGACGGATCGCGACCCACGGCGAGCTCGCTGCCGGCGCGCAGCACGTACTCGCCGCTGGCCCCCGTGAGCACGGCGCGCTCGGGTGCGGCGTATGGGTTTGCCGGAGGCACTGGCTTCGCCTCCTGGATCGCGCCCGTGAGCGGGTACATCGCCTGCGGTGCCGGCGTGAACGCAGGCGGCGCGGCCACTCCCGCAGGAGGAGCGGTGAACTGCGCGGGCGCGATGGGCGCGGGCGCGGCGGAGGGAATGAACGGCGCGGGCGCGACACCGAACGGCTCGACGCGGCCGATGGGCTGACCGCACGTGAAGCAAACCGCGCCTGCGCCGGACGCAGCGCGCGACATGGCGCCGCACGATGGACAACGGACCTCCACCAGGGCGGCCGTTACCGAGCCGCCAGCAGGTCGGTCCGCTATAAAGGGACGGACGCGCCGCCGGGCGTGACCTGGTTGCCGTTGGAGCCTGCCCGCTGAGCGACGGCCTGCTGAGCGATCACTGCGGGAGCCGGAGGAACGTACGGCGTGGACGAGCCGATCGCGCCGAGCCCCACGCCGCCGCTTGCACCCATGCCGATATCCGGTGCGGAAGCTCCATAGCCCCCACCACCAGCAGGCGGATAACCGCCGCCGCCGTAGCCCCCGCCCGGAGGCGCGCCGCCGTACCCACCCGCGGGAGGCGAGCCGCCGCCGTAGCCACCTGCAACGATGGGCGTCGGAGGAGGTCCTCCGCCCTTGCGCTTGCCACCCTTGCCGCCGCCGCCGCCACGAAGCAGCACGACGACGAGCAGACCGATGACGACCACGCCGCCCCCAATGCCCAGGATGAGCGGCAGGTTGAAAGGCTTCTTCCCCGCCTTCAACGTGAGGACGCTCTTCTCGTCCGTGCCGCTCGCGCGGTGTGCCTTGTTGTCATAGACGACGACGCGCGCGACGGTGTTGTCGCCCTGCCCTTCGAGCATCTTCTCGTCGTCGGGGACCTGGAGCGTGACGAACGTGTCGCCCGCTTCGATCGCGCCACCGCGCATGTTCTGGGCGATGAGGTTTTGCATCGCCTTCTTGGCGAGGTCCACGTCGGTCTTGTTCGCGCTGGGGTCGGGCTTGGAGCCCGCCGGCACGAAATACGCTTCCGCGCGGCCCTTGTCGCCGCCCCAGCAGAAGTCGCCATAGACGCGGAACGTGCCGCCTGGGAAGAGCGGGTTCACCTGTGCCTCGGCCACGGTCTGCTGGATGTTGATGTCCAGCGGCCATGCCGTGGGGTCGATGCCGATGGCGACGTTCTTGAAGCTGGCGTCCGGCTTCACCGTGGTGTTCTTGATGTTCGTGAACACCAGATCGAATGTCTGTGCGACGGTGGGCGCAATGCACGAGAGCCGCCACTTCACGATCCACATGAGGTCGAAGCGACGCTTCACCACGTCGATGATCTTGCGCCCCTTCTCGACGCCCTGATTGGAACGGACGATGTCGAAGAAGCCGCCGATCTCGGGGTTGGCGATGTTCTGCATGAAGGCAGCGTCGTTCGAACGATAGAAATCGTTCATGGTGCCGCCGCCGTTCGGGAAGTAAATCGAGATGACCGGGAGCGGCGTCTTCATGACCGCATCCTCGGGGAAGCGCCCGCCGGTCATGTACTGGTGCATCGCCTCGGCGCTGAGCGAGTTGGTGCCCGGGTCCTGTCGACCCGCGCCGTTGGACAGAAGAACCATCGCCTGGTGCAGCGGCACGGCGGGACCGCCCGTGTTGCCGAGGTCACCGAACGAGTTCTGCACCATCTTCTTCACTTGATCGAAGAGGGCACGCGAGCTGCCGTGCGACTCGCTGGGGCGGCTGTTCGCCTCCAGGATTTTCACCACGCTGGCCTTGTTCTTCGTCGTCACCCACTTCGAGTCCGCCTGGTACTGGTTGGGGCGGTCGTCGAAGATGATGAGGTTCACGAGGTCGTTCGGGCCGAGCGCGCCGACGAACTGATTCGCGACCTCACGGGCGTCGTTGTAGTGCGCGCCCATGCCCGACGATGCGTCGAGCGCGATGAGCCACGCGGTGCCGACGCTAGGATCCTTGTAGGACGCAGACCACGCTGCCTTCGAGATGAACTTCGTGGGCTGCTCGGCGCCGTCGACCGTGACGAAGAAGCGCGCGTTGCCTTCAGGAAACGGGAACGGGCTGAAGAGCGCATCCTTCGTTTCGAGCGCGTTCGACACGCAGTCGTCGTTCTTCGTGTTGTTGCAGCCAGCGGCGGTGAGGACGTCGTTCAGGCGGTTGGCCTGCACGATCTCGATGACGGTCGTGAGGATCGGCGCGCCTTCGGTCACGGCTGCGCGCGGATCAATCCGGAGGATGTGCGCTTCCGGCGCCGCCTCCGCGCGGTTGCCCAGCACGCAGAGCAACCCGACGACCACCAGTGCGAGGAAGCCAAACCTACGGCCTGCTGACGGAGTCACGGAACGAAGCAAATCAACGGCTCACGATCTTGGCGATCACCGTGTAGCCACCGAAGCGAACCTTGTCCCCATCGCGCAGGTCGCGACGGCCGTTGAAGCCAATGTGCTCCTCGTTCACGAACGTGCCGTTCGTGGAGCCGGTGTCCTCGACCGTGACGACGCCAGACGTGCCGTCGATGTTGACGGCCGCGTGGCGCGACGAGATGGTCGCGTCAGAGAGCGCGATGTCGACGCTCTCGCCCGAGTTGGCGCGGCCAACGGTCTTGCGACCGCCGTGAAGCGGCCAGAAATCACCCGTGGCGTTCGTCTGGTAGGAGACAAAGAAGCCGCGAAGGGCCTGCGCAGGCAGCTGCTCCGGGATCGCGGGCGGTAGCGGCGGTGCTTGGGGCGAGGGAGCGGCCATCGGCGCGGGTGCGCCCTGACCGAACCCAGGCTGCGAGCCGAAGCCGGGCTGTCCCTGCGACGGATTGGGGGCACCGAAGCCACCTTGCTGCGGGACCGGGAAGTTCGGCTGCGAGCCCTGACCGCCGAAGCCCGGCTGCGGAGCGCTGTCGTAGCCTTGCTGCGGCATGCCCGGATACGCGGGCTGCGCGGGCGCACCGAACGGTGATGCTGCTGGAGCAGGCGCACCGAACCCGCCCTGCTGCGGCTGCTGTCCGTAGCCCGCGTTCGGGTCCTGATAGTAGCCGCCGGGCTGCTGCATCGGCGCGCCGAACCCACCGGGCTGGCCCTGCTGCGCGGGTGCTCCAAAGCCACCAGGTTGCTGCGCGGGTGCTCCAAAGCCGCCAGGTTGGCCGCTCGGCGCACCGAACCCGCCCTGCTGGGGCGGAGGCGCACCGAAGCCACCCTGCTGCGGCTGCTGGCCGTAGCCACCACCGCCACCGGCGCCGTAGGGATCCGCGGGAGCGCCGCCGAACGGCATGGCGTCCATCGCGATCGGATGGCCCATCGCGCAGTAGCTTGCGCCGGGGGAGATCTCGTGGCCCATCTGGCAGCGCAAGCCCGCCTGAGGCGCCTGACCGCCATAGCCTTGCTGCGGCATCTGAGGCGGAGCCTGGCCGTACCCAGGTTGCGGCGCTCCATACTGCATCGGGGCACCGCCGTAAGCGGGCGCGAGCACGGGGGTTCCGCAGACGTTGCAGAACTTGTCAGACTGTTGGGGAAGCGCACCGCATTGCGGACAGGGATTCATGCCGGATCACCAAGTTGGGCGTGCCTTTCTACCAGGCGCGCGTGACCCGGAGAGCATATCGGAGTCAGGCGAAAAAGTGCCAATCTTCGCGCGCCCATCCAATTCAGCCGCGTCCGCGCTGCTTGCCCCTGGCTGTCGGGCGCCTTGGCGGGCGCGGCCGCGCTGCTTTCTGCGGGCTCTCGTGAGGATCGGGGTTTGCGAGCGTGTGCTCGGCGGCATGAAGCGCTTCCGCAAGCACTTCACGAACCGGGACCCGATGGGATGTGGCGAGGCTCGCGGCGACGTCGAACTCCGGCTTCCAGAGAGGGGGCCCGAAGTCCCCGCCGCTGACCTTCACGGGCACAGTGCCAAAGCGTGTGTTCACGGAGCGGAGCTCGCGCGGGCGCACGAGACGGCTTGCGGCCTGCATACGCACGCCGAGCGTGGTGCTCTCGCGGATCATGAGATGCGCAAGGTCCGCAGCGCGTCCCTCCTCCGAGAGCGCCGAGAGCACGCAGCCGGGTCGCCCCTTCTTCATGACGATGGGCGTGGTCCAGGCGTCGAGCGCGCCGGCGGCAAGCAGCGATTGCATGCAGTATGCAATCATCTCCCCTGTCATGTCGTCGACGTTGGCGCTGATGACGACGTGGGTGTCGGCGCGCGCGCTGTTGCTCTCGAACGGATCGCCGAGCACCGCGCGAAGGAGGTTGGGTCGATCCGGGAGCTTGCGCGTACCGGCGCCAAAGCCCACAGCAAGCGGTCTCATGGTGGGCCATCGCGCCGAGCTCGTGGCGTTGGCGGCGACGACAGCAGCGCCCGTGGGTGTGACGAGCTCGGCGTCGAGCCCTGCGTCGAACGTCTCGAAGCCGCGCAGGCAGTGCACCGTGGCGGGCGCGGGCAGCGGCAGGACTCCATGACGTGCCTTGACGAAGCCGCGTCCCATGGGCAACGGCGAGACGCGGACCTCCGCGCCGAGATACGCGAGCGCAGCAGCGCTGCCGACGATGTCGACGATGCAGTCCACCGCGCCGACCTCGTGGAAGTGCACGTCCTCGAGCGGCATCCGGTGAACGCGAGCCTCGCTCTCCGCAAGCCTGGCGAACGCACGCTCTGCACGCTCGCGCACGCCCCGAGGCAGCTTCCCCCGAGCGAGTATGCGCTTGATCTCCCCGTACGTCCGCTCGGGCTGAGGCCCATCCACGTGAACGTCGAACTTGGTCGCAACGATCCCACTCTCCGTCTTGTGCGAAAAGTGGATGTGAAACCCAGTGAGGCCAGTCAACCCGACAGCCTCCGTCACGACGCGCTCGGGCACCCCGAGATCAACAAGAGCCCCCACGAGCATGTCTCCAGCCAACCCACTCGGAGCATCGAGAAAAAGAACCTTCCCCTTCCCAGCGCCAGCAGCAAGCTCCGGACGCCCAACCAAAGCTCCATGCGAGCGCCCCTGGTCCCCGTGCCCGTGCCCGTGCCCGTGCCCGTGCCCGTGGTCGTGGTCGTGAACGTGGTCTTTTTCCTGGTCGTGGTCGTGGTCGTGAACGTGGTCGTGAACGTGGTCGACGTCGTGGTCGTGAACGTGGTCGCGGTCGACGTCGTGGTCGTGAACGTGATCGTGAACAGGGATCCGGACGTGAACGTGTGCGACCTTCTTCTTTGCGCCCCCGGCCTTCGCCTTCCCCCCCTTCTGCTTCTTCTTCTCCCCAGCCATCACCCTCACGCCTCATCCTTCTTCTTCACGCCCATGCTCCGAAGCAGCCTGTGCGCAGCAAACGCCGCCCCGAATCCATTGTCGATGTTCACCACGACAATCCCCGAAGCACAGCTGGTCAGCATCCCGAGCAACGCCGCCAATCCGTGAAACGCCGCGCCGTACCCCACCGACGTCGGCACGGCGACGACGGGCACCTGCACCAGCCCACCGACCACGCTGGCAAGCGCGCCCTCCATCCCCGCGCAAACGATCACGACGCTCGCCGCATCGAGAACGCCCCGCTTGCTCATCAGCCGATGGATCCCGGCGACGCCGACGTCGTACACGCGCGTGACATCCGCGCCGAGCACGCGCAGGGTCTCCGCGCACTCCTCCGCGACGGGCAGATCGCTCGTGCCAGCGCTCACGAGCACGACACTGTGGGTGGTGTCCACGGGGACGGGCGTGCGGAGCAGGCTCCCGGTGCGACCGAGCGCGTTGTAATGGAGATCGGGGAAGGCCTTCTGGAGGGTCGCCGACTTCTCTGCATCAAGACGCGTGATGAACACGTTCTGTCCAGTGCGCACGAGCTCGCGCGAGATGCCCTCGATCTGTTCGACCGTCTTGCCCTCGCCCAGGATGACCTCGGGCGCGCCCTGTCGCAGCGCGCGGTGATGATCGACGGTCGCGTAGCCGAGCTCCGTGAAGGGGAGCGAGCGCAGCTCCGTCATCGCATCCTCCACGGTTGCGTCACCAGACTTCACGCGCTCGAGCAGGTCCTTGATGCGTTGGGGATCCACGGCGCCCGGACGCTAGCACGCTGACTGAAACGAGTCTTCTGCGGCTGTGATATCCACCATTCACAGTGCCGCTTCTGTTCGCTCCCACCGTCGCGCTCATCATCGGCATCGGCCTCGCGTGGTCGTCGCGGGATACGCTCGTGCAGCGCGAGACCGCGCTCGTCACCACCCGCGGCTTCACCGCGACCATCGCGCTCGCGCTCCTGGTGTTCGCGCCGGTGTGCGGATACTTCGCGGCGTTCCACGGCGACTGGACCTACCTCTACCTCATCGGCTCCTCGCGGATCCCGTCGGCCGTGGACCTTGCGCTTGTGCTGCTCGCCAGCGGCGGCATCCCGCTCGGGTTCGTGCTCGGTGCACCCGCGGCGCGATCGCGGCGACCGGAGCGCCTGCTTCGAACGATCTCCGGACCTGCAATCGTGCTGCTCGTGCTGGCCGTGGTGCTCGGCCGCCGTCTCGGCACGAGCGCAAGCTACGCGCAGTTCCACGGAGACTTCGGCCAGGCAGCGATCGACAAGAGCCCGCTCGGGCAAGGGGTGCTCGTCGCGTGGATCGCGCTCGCGCTCGGCGTGGGCTGGGCCTTTCGCCTCGTGCGGCGAAGCCGCTGAGAGCGGGCGACGTGGTATCCTGATTGGATGCGCGCTCGCGTCTGGATTGCCATCGCGATGCCGACAATGGGGCTCACCGTGGGCCTCGCCTGCGGCTCGTTCCATGGCACGGATGTGCCGGAACCGGACGCCGCGCCGCAAGCCGACGGCGCGACCACGATCGTCGACGCCGGGCCATGTCGGAAAGACAATCCGTTCGGTGACGTGTTCCCGCTCTTCGCGGACGAGAGCGCCCTTCCGTACAGTCCCACCGTGCCACGCGCCACGACGGACGAGCTCACGCTCTACTTCCAGGGCTACATGGATGACGCCAGCGCCGATCTCAACTTGTACGCCGCAAGTCGGACGACCACGAAGGAACCGTGGGGACACGTGAAGCAGCTCTACACGGTGACCAGCGCGAAGCCGGATGGCTATCCGTCGGTCGATGCGACCGGCAACGTGCTGGTCTTCGAGAGCGGGCGCGCCGGGGCAGGGCAAGCGATCTGGCTCGCAAACCGGGCGTCGTCGCTCGACGACTTCAAGCTCGGCACGGGCCCTATCGCCGCGACGAACATGCAGAACGAGGGCCAGCCTTACCTCGACATCGCATCGAACGGCGTCTACTTCATCTCGAGCGCCCGTACCGACGCCGGAGGCTACGACATCTTCTTCGGGAACCTGGACGGTGGCGGCCTCGTGAACGTGAAGCCCGTCGGCGGGGTGAACACGCAGAAACAGGAGAGCTCACCCGCGGCGACGCAGGACGGACTCCAGCTGTACTTTTCGTCCGACCGGGACTCCGACGGCGGTCCTTCTCACATGTATGTGGCTTCGCGCGCGAGCACCGCCGACGCGTTCGGGCAGCCCACGCTCGCATCGGATGTGGATGGCCGCTTCACGGCCACATGGTTCTCCGCAGACGATTGCCGCGCGTACGGCGCGCGGGTGCCGCAGACGCCGACCAAGAAGACGCAGCTGGTGTTCTCGTCGCGTCAGCGCTGACGTTCGGTTATCCTCGTAGGGTGTGGGTTCGAGGCGCAGCGATAAGACCGGTTCCGCCCTACGCCGTGCTCGGCGAAGGGGTCCTTGCCGCTGTCGAACGTGAGCTCGGACGCGATGGCGAGCTCGCGCAGGATGCGCTGGATGCGGCGTTTGCGCGCTTCGACCAGACGCAGCCGGAGCTCTCCGAGTACATCGAAGATCTGCTCGAGAAGCCGCTCGACGAGACCGCGCTCGCGCTCGGCCACTTCCTGGTGATCGCAGTGTGGATGGCGTTCGACCGCTCCTTCGGGCCGCGCCTGGGTCGCGTGACCGCGGATGCGCTCGCCGCGACGATCGCAGCGGTGAAGCTCGAAGAGGAGCTGCGCGCCGAGCACGCCGAAGAGCCGCTCGATCTGGACGACGTGATCGCGATCGAGCAGCCGCGGGTGCTCGCGTTCGTGAACGAGCACGTGGATGCCGCGCTCGAGGTGGGCGACGGCGAGTCCGCGCAGGACACGGACGTGGACGACGTGCATGCCGTGTACCGGGCGGTCGTGATCATCACACTGGCGTTGTCACATTCGGTGGCGCCGGACGCGGGCGCGAAGGTGCGGGAGCTGCTCGCGTAGGCTTTGCAGGAGGAGAGCACCATGCAGACCGAAGCGATGGTCATCGAGAAGACCGGTGACGTGGATGTGCTCGTGCGCAAGACGATCGAGCTCGCAGACCCTGGCCCGAAGGAAGTCCGCATCCGCGTGCGCGCGGTCGCGCTGAACCACCTGGACGTATGGACGCGCAAAGGCCTGCCCCATCTGGCCTACACGTTTCCGCATCGACTCGGCGCCGACATCGCTGGTGAGGTAGAGGCCGCCGGCAGCGACGTGACGTCCGCGCTCGCAAAGCCCGGCACGCGCGTGCTCGTGAATCCCGGGCTGTCGTGCGGCGCATGCGAGCGCTGCCTCCGCGGCGACGACAACCTGTGCCCCTCATACCGCATCCTCGGCGAGAGCGCGCAAGGCGGCTACTCACGACACGTCGTCATCCCGGAGCAGAACCTGTTGCCGCTCCCCGCAGCGCTCTCGTTCACGGACGCCGCCGCACTGCCGCTCTGCTTTCTGACCGCGTGGCAGATGGTGCGAAGGCGCGCGGACGTCCGTCCCGGGCAAACGGTGCTCGTGCAGGCCGCCGGCAGCGGCGTGTCGTCCGCCGCCATCCAGATCGCAAAGATGCATGGTGCACGCGTCATCGCGACGACCAGCACCGACGAGAAGGCCGCACGCGCGAAGGAGCTCGGCGCGGACCACGTCATCAACTACGTCACCCACGACTTCGTCAAGGAGGTGAAGCGCCTCACCGACAAGAAGGGCGCGGACGTCGTCATCGAGCACGTTGGTGGCGAGGTGCTCGCAAAGAGCATCGTTGCGGCGGCGTGGGGCGGCGTGGTGGTCACGTGTGGCGCGACCGCGGGCTTCACGCCGCAGATCGATCTTCGTCATGTCTTCTTCCGGCAGGTCCGCCTGCTCGGCTCCACGATGGGCAGCAAGGGCGATCTCTTCGAGGTCCTTCGCCACGTCGACGCAGGTCGGCTGCGTCCCGTCGTGGATCGCGTGCTGCCCCTCTGGGAGGCCCGCGCCGCGCATCTTCTCCTCGAGGAGCGCAAGGCGTTCGGCAAGGTCGTGCTGTCGGTCGACTGAGCCGCCATTTATGGGGTTCTTTCACGGGATTTCATGGTAGGAGGGAACGCATGCAACGCGGTTCTTTGCTGATGGTGTTCGGCCTGGCGCTCATCCTGGCGGGCGTGCTCGGGCTCAAGCTCACGGACCTGAACCTTTACTGGGCGGCGATCGCGGCAGGCGCGGCGATCGGCTCGTACGGCGGCATCCAGGTCTCGCAGCGCGCCCGGCCGTAACGGCACGAGCGCCACGGAATAGACGCTCGCCCTCCGCTGTTCCGAAGCGGGCGGAGGCTCGGGAGCATCGACAGAGTGGAGAAAAACGATGAGTGACGTGAGAGCGTTGAACGAGCTCGTCGCCAAGGAGAGCGCGTTCGTGGACCGGCTCGTCTCCGAGGTGGGACGGGTGATCGTCGGACAGAGCTACATGATCGAGCGGATCCTGATCGGACTGCTCACGGGCGGCCACGTCCTCGTGGAGGGCGTACCCGGGCTGGCGAAGACGCTGACGGTCCGCACCCTGTCGGACGCGATCTCCGCGAAGTTCTCCCGCATCCAGTTCACGCCGGACCTCTTGCCGGCGGACGTGGTGGGCACCGTCATCTACAACCAGCAGAAGGCTGAGTTCTACAGCAAGCTCGGCCCTGTCTTCGCGAACCTGGTCCTTGCGGACGAGATCAACCGCGCGCCGGCGAAGGTGCAGAGCGCCTTGCTCGAGGCGATGCAGGAGCGTCAGGTCACCATCGGCGACAAGACGTATCCCCTGCCCGACCCGTTCATCGTCATGGCCACGCAGAACCCGATCGAGCAGGAGGGCACGTATCCGCTGCCCGAGGCGCAGATCGATCGCTTCATGCTCATGATCAAGGTGGGTTATCCGTCGCGCGAGGACGAGCGAAAGATCATGGATCGCATGACGCAGCTCGAGCGGCCGACGATCTCGCAGGTGGTCACGCCGCAGGAGCTCACCGAAGCGAAGAAGGTCATCTCGCAGGTGTACGTGGACGACAAGGTGAAGGACTACATCGTGAACGTGGTGTTCGCCACGCGCGAGCCGGAGAAGGCAGGCCTGAAGGATCTCGCTTCACTCATCGAGTACGGCGCATCGCCGCGCGCATCGATCGCGCTCAACATGGCAGCGCGCGCGCACGCCTTCTTGCGGCACCGCGGCTACGTGACCCCCGAAGACGTGAAGGCCATCGGCCCCGACGTGCTCCGTCACCGCATGGTGCTCACCTACGAGGCGGACGCCGAGGAGGTGACACCGGAGCAGGTGGTTCGCCGCGTGTTCGAGCTCGTCGAGGTCCCGTAAGGACCGTCGGCCGTTGCGAAGGACGAGAGAAGACCGATGATTCCCAAAGAGCTCCTCGCTGCGCTCCGGACGATCGAGATCGTCACGGCTCGCCTCGCGAACCAGGAGCTCTCCGGCAACTACCACTCCAGCTTCAAGGGCCAGGGGCTCGCCTTTCGCGAGGTCCGTCCGTACATGCCCGGCGACGACGTCCGCACGATCGACTGGAACGTGTCGGCGAAGATGAACGAGCCCTTCGTGAAGGTGTTCACGGAAGAGCGAGAGATGACCGTGATGCTCGCGGTGGACATGTCCTCATCCATGCTGTGGGGCACGCGGAAGGCGCCGAAGGCACGGATGGCGAGCGAGGTCGCTGCGCTGCTCGCGTTCTCCGCGATCCGAAATGGCGATCGCGTGGGTCTGATCCTTGGGACGGACCACATCGAGCGCATCGTGCCGCCCAAGAAGGGCGAGAAGCACGTGATGCGCGTGGTCCGGGAAATCCTGGGCTTCCAGGGCCCTGCCGTCGGTGCAGTCGCGCCACCCAAGAGGCCATCGGGGCGCGCAGGCGCACGCTCCGCCACACCACCGCTGCGCGGAGCAATCACGCGCGCGAGACCTACCGGTCCCCAGAAGACGCCGCTCGGTCCTGCAACGGATATGGCAGGCCTGGTCGAGACGCTCACGCGCGTGTCGAAGCGCCGCAGCGTCGCGTTCGTGGTGAGCGATTTCTTCGCGGACGGCTACGAGAAGAAGCTCGCCCTGGCCGCCGCGAAGCACGACGTGATCCCGGTGGTCCTCACGGACCCACGCGACAGCGAGCTCCCGAACGTGGGGCTGGTCGTGTTCGAGGATCTCGAGAGCGGCGAGGACGTGCTCGTAGACACGGCTGACCCGAGGGTCCGCATGTACTTCGCGAAGCAGATGCATGATCTGCGAGAGGCGCGCAGGAGCCTGTTTTTCAAGCTCGGAATCGACGCAGTGGAGATCGACACGAAGGGCAGCTACGTACAGCCGCTCCGGGACCTGTTCGCGAGGAGAGGAAGGAGGGCGCACAGATGAAGGCGCTCACGCTCCTCACCGTGCCGACCGCGCTGCTACTACTGGCGGCCGCGGCACCTTCGACCTCGACCTCGACCTCGACTTCGACCCCAACCCCGACCCCGACCTCGACCTCGACGACCTCGACCCTTGACGCTGGCGCGGATGGCGGTGTTGCTTCCACCTGCATCGAGCACCTTCCCGCAGGCGCGGAGCGGCCCATCATCGTCGATCGATTTCCCTCTCGGGGTCTGTCTGGATACGCGGCGACTCTCGAGGTGAAGGTCTTCCACGGGAAGGGCGAGACCGTGCTCCCGAATGGCCTGTCAGTTCGTTCGGAGAGCGAGGCGGGCCTGGCCCTGAAGAAGGCGGGCTTCGTCGTTCCGCATCAGGACGGTGGTGCGCGCGCGCGCGTGGAGCCGCAGGCGGAGGATCCCGTTCATCCGGGTCAGTCGGTGACGGTGCTCTCGTTGCCTGTGTTGGTGTTGCCCAGCGAGCCAGGCCGAAACACGCTGACGCTGCCGCCGTTGCCCGTGGCGGTCGCCCGCAAGAACGGCGATCTCGCGACCGTCTGCACGCACTCGCACATCATCACCGTCGAAGACCCGATCGCAAACACGCCCGATCCGTTCCCCCAGCCGAACCCCAAGCCGGAGCCGCAGCGCGAGGAGTGGACCGCGCTGGAAGAGGCGCTGAAATGGATCGGCATGGGTGTGCTCGTCGGCGTCGCCCTGCTGGTGATACTCCGCTGGTGGCGCACGCGTCCGCAGCCGGTTCCCCCGCCGCCGCCGCCGCGACCGCCGTGGGAGATCGCACTGGAGAAGCTCGCGCGCATCCGCGCGGACAACCTGCTCGAGCAAGACCGGCAAGGCGAGCACTTCGATCGCGTGAGCGACGCCGTGCGCGCTTACCTGGGCGAGCGCTACGGGTTCGACGGACTGGAGTCGACGACGGACGAGATCCTCGGCTCACTCAAGAAGCGTGGCGCGAGCAGCACCGCGTTCTCGGAGGTGACGTCGTTCCTCTCCGAGTGCGACCTGGTGAAGTTCGCGAAGCTCTTGCCCACGCCAGAGCAGTGCGAGAAGATCCTGGAGTTCGGTATCGGAATCGTCCGCTCCACGATGCCATCGATGGCGATGCGCTCTCGGCCCACGCGGCCTTCGGAAGCGCCCGAGCTGGGGGGCGAGCCATGAAAGGAGCGCTGCGCGTCTTCTTCGTCCTCTTCTGCACGGTCTTCGTGCTCGGCCTCGCGCTTGGCTACCCGGTCGGTTCGCGGCCGGCGGTCTGGCTTGCTGCCACCTGGGAGAACTGGTGGGCGCTCTTCTTCCTCGTGTTCGTGCCACCGATCCTGCTGATGACCACGCTGGGGCAGGACAGCACCGTGCCCAGGCTGCGGGTCTTCTCGGCGGCTCCGTTCAAGACTGGGCCGCGTGGCGTGCGCGCACACCTTCGCGACGTCCCCGGCATCCTGCGCGCTGCGGCGCTCGTGCTGGGCATCCTTGCGCTCGCGCGTCCGCAGAACGTGCTGCGCGGCGAGGAGTCGGAGGAGCGCGGCATCGACATCGTGCTCGTGCTCGATCTGTCCGGTTCCATGCGCGCGCTGATGGACGGACCCGGCATCGCGAAGAACCGCGCGCCGGGCGAGCCGGTCACGCGCCTCACGCGCCTGGAGACCGCGAAGGAGGTCATCCTCGAGTTCATCTCGCGCCGCAAATCCGACCGCATCGGCGTGGTGGTGTTCGGCCGCTCTGCATACATCCTGTCTCCACCCACGCTCGACAAGACGCTCCTCTTCCAGCTTGTCTCCAAGATCGACCTGGACGTCATCAATGGCAATGGCACTGCCATTGGTGACGCCGTGGGCACGGCCACCGCGCGTCTGCGGCGCAGCGCGGCGCGCTCCAAGGCCGTCATCCTTCTCACGGACGGCGACTCCAACTCGGGCAGCATCGAGCCCGACTACGCGGCGCATCTGGCGCAGGAGCAAGGCGTCCGCGTGTTCACCGTACAGATCGGCAACGGCGACGACGTGGACGTGCAGAACGGCACCGACATCTTCGGTCAGCCGAACTTCGTGCGAGCGCATTTTCCAGTCAATCCAGACCTGCTGAAGCGGATGGCGGCGGAGACGGGCGGCGAGTCGTTCGTGGCAACGGACAAAGCCGCGCTCGAGAAGAGCATGCACTCGATCCTGGATCGCCTGGAGAAGACCCGCTTCTCCGCGCAGTCCTCGACGCTGGAGGATCTGTTCCCGCTCCTGCTCATCCCGTTCGCGCTGTTCGTAGCGCTCGAAGCCATGCTCCGCGTCTTCGTCCTGCGGAGGTACCCATGAAGTCCGCTCACGACTTCGGGAGCCCCTGGATCCTCGGCATCGCGGTGCTCTGCGGCCTGCTCGTGTTGGGCGTGGCAGCGGTGCTCGTGTGGAGCTCCTTCGCGCGGCAACGCGCGACCGCGCGCTTCGGTGACCTCTTGGTGGTGGGCAAGCTGATCACGGCGGACGCGACCGCGATGCGTGCGGTGAAGGGCGTGCTCTTCGTACTGGGCCTCGCGTCCGTGATGGTCGCGTTCGCGCGGCCGCAATACGGCAAGGGCAAGCGCCTCGTTCCCGCGACCAACCTGGATGTCGTGATCGTGCTCGATTACTCGAAGAGCATGTACGCGCGCGACGTCACGCCGAACCGCATCTCGCGCGCCAAGGCGGAGATCACCGAGCTGACGCGCAAGCTCCCCGGCGCGCGCTTCGGTGCGGTCGCGTTCGCGGGCCAGCCCATGAGCTTCCCCATGACCACGGACGGCGCGGCCATCTCCACCTTCTTCCGTCAGCTGGAGCCGAACGACATGCCCGTGGGCGGCACCGCGACCGCGCGCGCCCTGGAGTACGCGCGCGATCTCTTCGCGCGTGACCCGAAGAGCAAGGACCACGTCCGCGTCATCCTCCTGGTCACGGATGGCGAGGATCTCGAGGGCGATCCGCTCAAGGTCGCCGACGAGTGCGCCCAAGAAGGCACGCGCATCGACGTGGTCCAGATCGGCGGGCGCGCGCCAGAGCCCATTCCCGAGATGGGCCCCGATGGCAGGGTCGTCGGCATGATGCGCGACGAGAGCGGCAAGACCATCATGACGGAGCTCTCGCAGGAGGCGGAGGCGCAGCTCTCGCAGATCGCGTCGAAGACGAACGGGCGCATCGTGGAGTCCAAGAAGGGCAGCACTGGCGTCGACGAGATGACGGCGGGCTACCAGAAGATGATGCGCGAGGAGCTCTCGGAGCGCGTCGAGACGCTCTTCGCGGAGGTCTACGCATGGCCGCTCTTCTTCGCGCTCGCGTTCCTTGGTGTCGAGGCCATGCTTCCGGAGACGTGGCCCCGCATGCTCAAGATGCCTGCGTTCTCCTTCCGCTCCCGCAAGAAGCCGAAGAAGGACAGGCCGAAGACGAAGCCAAAGGGTGGGCCGAAGGATGGGCCGAAGGACAAGCCGAGGGACAAGCCAAGGGACAAGGACAGGCCAAGGTCTGGGCCCGGGACGAAGCCGAAGAGGGAGGTGCTCGCGTGAGCGGGCGCGGCTCGAATCATCGCGCAGTGAGGGCGCGGCGTGTGGTGGGGACGGTCGTGGCGCTCGGCGTGTTCGCGGTCGTGGTGCTGCCGCTTGCGGCGTGCGGATGGAATCCGTCGCGACCGTTCGATCGCAACTCGCCCGTCGTGAACGAGGCCATCTCCGAGCTAGATGGCGGGGACGCGGGCTCCGCCGCCACCATCCTCACCGAGTACCTCTCGACGGGGACGTGCTCCGAGGGAAGCATCGGCACGCCACTGCTGGTCCGCGCACGTCCGAACGGCGGCGTGGACCTGGGCCTCTCGCTGTTCAGGGTGGCAGAGGGCTACGGTCAGAGGTTTGGTGACGAGGAGAAGGACAGCGGCATGACCGAGATGGCGCGCGCTGCACGTGGCGGCGACATCGAGTGCGCGCTGAAGATCGTGAAGGCCATCGCGGAGGACGACAGCGTCCCGATCGATCTGCGCGCGCGCGCCCGCTACATCCAGGGCAACCTTCTCTTCCTGGACACCAGGTACAAGGACGCCGTGAAGTCCTACGACGAGTCGCTCACGCTCGCGCCCGGCATGGTGGACGCCGGGGACCAGGTGGGGCGCGACGCTGCGTGGAACCGCGCGATCGCCCTTCGTCGCATCGAGGACCAGAAGGACGCAGGCCAGGACGCCTCGAGTGACGCATCGCAGGACGCATCGCAGGACGCGTCGAACCAGGACGGCTCGCCGCCGCCGGACGGGGGACAGCAAGGCGACGGCGGCGATCCTGGCAAGGACGGCGGCGGGAAGAACGGCGACGGCGGTAACGACAACAAGGACAAGGACGGCGGCGGCGACGACGACAACAAGAACCCCGACGCCGGCAGAAACCATCCGCCCGAACCGCCGTCGTCGATGGACGAGCGCATCCTGGACAAGCTCGAGAACGCGCCGACCGTGCAGCAGGAGGCCGCGAAGAAACAAGCGCAGAAGAAGCGTGTGCGCGTCCCCTTCGACAAATGACGAAGCTCCGCTCGCTCCTCCTTGGTCTCGTTGCCCTATGCATCGTGCTCGCGCACGGGCCGGCGCGGGCCCAGCTCCGCTTCCACATGAAGGACGTGGAGACGCAGGTCGACCAGGGCGAGGTCGAGGTAGGCGACACGGTGCACGTGACCATGCGCGTGATGAGCGAGTCCACGTTGCCCGAGCGCCCTGACCTGGGACAGCACCCCGGCTTCACGGTCCGCGGCGGGCCTTCCGTGTCGCAGTCGCAGAGCGTGCAGATCATCAACGGCCACACCTCCACGCGGCGCGGAATCACCGCCACGTGGTCCCTCACGGCCACCGCGGTCGGCACGTTCACGATCGGCCCACCCAGCGCGATCGTGGGCGCCACGAAGATGACCTCGGATGCCGTTCGCGTGCGCGTGTTGAAGAAGGGATCGCTCCAGCGCGGCTCCGACCCGCTCGATCCCTTTGGCGGGCCGAGCACGATGGACCCGTGGAAGTCGTTCTTCGGCGCGCCCGACGGAAGGGATACGCGCTCGGCCCTGCCCACGGATCCCGCGCTCGGCCTTGACCACGACGATAGCGGGCCGCTGTTCATGCACGCGACGATCGACAAGTCCTCCGTCGTTGTCGGAGAGCAGGTCACGTACACCGCGCTCCTGTACGTGGACCCAGATCTGGCGGACCAGGACTTCATCATGGAGCACGAGGCGGCCGCGGCGTCGTTCCTGAAGCAGACGCTCATGGCCGACGACGCAAACTCGAAGCAGCTCGGCTACGCGAAGGTCCGCTCGCGCGTCTATCGCGTGAAGCAGGTGCGCAAGGTCGCCTTCTTTCCGGTGAGCACGGGGACGCTCGAGATCGGCGAGCAGGAGATCCGGTATCCAATCGGCAACCGGTACGTGAGCGCAAAGACCGAGAAGCTGCCCGTGAAGGTCGGGGAGCCGCCGACGAAAGGCCGGCCGCTCGGGTACTCGCTCGGTGACACTGGCCACTTCGAGCTCTCCGCCGACGTGAAGCCTCGCGAGATCGACCAGGGTGACGTGACCGCCATCAACGTCACCCTGTCAGGCACGGGAAACGTTCCGCGCGCCGCGCTGCCGCTGCCCCTGCAGAAGGACGTCGCGTTCCTGCAGCCAGAGGTGAGCGAGAAGCTCGGTAGCGCAGACAAGGATCGCTTCGCGGCTGTCGACACGTTCAGGTACGTGGTCCGCGTCGACCGCGCGGGAGACGTGGACCTTGGCGCGATCGAGCTGCCCTTCTACGACCCTGACAAGAAGGCCTATTTTACCGCGCGCGCCGTGCTGGGCGTGGTGCACGTGAAGAAGGCGGACGTGAAGCAGGCCGCGCCGTCCGACCCGAACCCCGTGGTGCTCCCGGAGGCGCCGCCGCCGTTCGACACCCTCGATGGAACGCGCGCGGCCTCCGCAAGGCACGTGGCTGACGCTGGCTGGTTCTGGTACGCGCTCCTCGGAAGCCCTCTCTCGTACGTGCTGCTCCGCGTATCCGGTGCCGCCGCCAGGCGCGTGAAGACGCGCCGTGCAGAGCGAGCCCAGTCGCCAGACGCGGAGCTTGGGCGCCGCCATGCAGACGCGAAGGCCAAGGCCAAGACCGCGCAGAGCGGCAAGGACGCGGTCGCTGCCGTGAAGCGCTACGTCGAAGAGATCGCTGTCGCGCGCGCCGGCGTGAACGTGAAGGGCGAGGCAGCGGAGGGCATTGCTTCGCTGCTCGAAGACGGCGGCGTCAGCCCCGCGCTCGCGAAGGACACGAGCGCCCTCCTCACTGCGTGCGCGGATCTCGCATTCTCCCCGGACGACGTGCCCATGAAGGAGGCTCAGACGCTCCTCTCGCGGGCGGAGAAGCTGGACCGGGCGCTCACGGAAGAGTCGCGCACCGCCGACGCGAACCGGGAGTAGACGGAGTGAAGGTCCAAAAGCTCCTCCTCGCTCCGCTCGTGCTCGCAGCGTTGATGGCGATCGCCGCCACGGCCCACGCGACGCAGCAGCAGGAGGAGCGCTTCAAGGGCGCCGTCGCTTCCCTCACCGCCGGCAAGCCGGAGGAGGCCGTCCTTGCGCTCGAGGCACTACGCGACGACGGCATCGACGACGCCTCCGTGAGCTTCGATCTGGGCCTTGCCTATCTATCTCGCGCGCGCATCGAAGAGTCCCCGGGCGATCTCGGCCGCGCGGTGTTCTCGTTCGAGGAGGCGAAGGCGCTGACCCACAGCGATGTATTGCATGCAGAATGCACGCGTCTGGCCGGCGAGGTCCGGTCGGTGATCGCAAAGCGAAGGGCGCGCCTGGGCCAGCCCACGGACATGGAGGAGGCGCCGCCCCCATCGCGCGCGTTCTCCACGATCTTGCCCGAGGACACCTGGGCGCAGGCCACGCTGGCATGTGCTGCGCTGCTCTTCATTGGTCTCGTGTTGCGGGATCGCACGCGCGGTCGCGTGAAGGTCGCTTCCTCGATCCTCGCCGCTGGCTCCGGTCTTCTGATCGTGATCGCTGGCTCTGCGACGTCCCAGCGCAGGAGCGACCGGCTCTCCCTCGAAGAGGCGATCGTCGTCGCGGACGAGGTGCGCCCCACCGACGAGAAGCACATCGTGCTGGCAGACGCACCTGCGCTCGCGGCAGGCACGCGCGTCCGCGTGACCGATCGGCGCGCTGGCTACGCGGAGGTCCGCACGCACGGACAGATCGCGTGGATCCCCGAGCGCACGATCCTGTCGCTCCCTCGCGCGAACTGAAGAGAGGCTTCTTCGCGCGCGACGCGCATCGCGCGTGCCAAGATGCGAGCGTGACGCAGGGCGCAACCGCCGCCTTCGATGCCGACAGCGCATCAAGCGTGCCGAAAAATCGGCGTCGCATCCCCTTGCGGGCGCGCGGCGCGTACGCATTTTCTCACTTCACGGGGCGTGGCCTTCGGAGTTCTTTCCGGAGGTGGCGCCCCGCGTCTTTTGGAGGAGGAATGTCTCAAATGTTGATGCTGATGTCTCGCTCGGTTCTCCCTGACGAGGTGAACGGGCTCATGCTGCTCGGGGCCGCGGCGCTTGCGCTCGTCGTCCTCGTGTTGCTCTCGGGCATCCGCTACATCCCGAACGATCGCATCGGCGTCGTCGAGAAGCGGTTCGGCTTTGGTGGCTCTGTTCGTGGCGGCATCATCGCGCTCGGCGGCGAGGCAGGCTTTCTGCCCGACGTGCTTCGCGGTGGTCTCCACTACCGGTTCCCCATTGCGTACAAAGTGCACACGATGCCGCTCGTGACGATCCCGCAGGGTCGCATCGGCTACGTGTTCGCGCGTGACGGCCGCCCGCTCGGCCCCACGCAGACCCTTGGCGCGAACGTGACCGCCGCACACTTCCAGGACGTGCGCGCGTTCCTCAACGCCGGTGGCCAGCGCGGACCGCAGCGCCATATCCTCCGCGAGGGCACCTACGCCCTCAACCTGGCGGCGTTCGTCATCATGACGGACCAGAAGACCTACTACCTGTCGCTCGGCAAGGACGAGGACGCCTCGTTCCACCTGATGTCGCAGACGTTGCACGAGCGCAGCGGCTTCTCGCCCATCTGCATCAAGGGCGCCGATGACCTCATGGGCGTTGTCACGGTGCACGACGGCCCCGCGCTTCCGCAGGGCCAGATCATCGCGCCGGTCGTGGGTGACGATCAGCGTGACCAGCGCTCCTTCCACAACAACTTTCAGGACCCCGAGGCGTTCCTCCTTGGTGGCGGCCGCCGTGGCCGTCAGCTGCAGGTCCTGGTGGAGGGCACCTATTGCATCAATCGGCTCTTCGCCACGGTGGAGATGACTCCCAAGACCGTGGTCGA
>JBBRNJ010000059.1:0-58040 GCA_038230375.1 Polyangiales bacterium
CACGCGAGCGCAGCTTGACGCGCTTCGTGATACCCGACGGGGGGGGAAGCGCGGCGGAGGCACGCTCGCAGCCAAGCGGCACAGAAGGCTCAGCGGATCTCCGCACGTCGGGGATCGCGAAGCGCGTCATCTCCACCGCCACCGTCCCGTCCGACCACGGCTTCTTCAGCGCGATCCGACGCGCTTCGTGATCCCCGACGGGGGGGCACAAGCCCCTCCGGCGTCGTCTGCACCCGCTCCTGCGCGAACGGCGGGCGCAGGATGTAGCGCAGCAACCGCTCCCGACCACCCTCATCTTCCGCACCCGCGCGCCGCAGCGAGGGTGGCGGTCGCGGGTCTGGTCTTCGCAGCTCTACGCACCTCAGCACGGTGACGCGATGAGAGGCCCGTCGTCAAGTGGCGGCCTGTCGAGCGCGACTGCGTATCCGAACATGGGGATGACTGATCGCTCTCGCGCCTCGCGCAGTCGCTGGCGCATCTCGATGCGTGGCATCAGGGTTTGCGGGCAGATACCAGGATGCGCGAGCCGTCGAGCTTCTCGGGGGCGCGGCTGTCGTAGCTCTTGAATGTCTCGAGCCGATCGAAGCCGGCGTCATGCAGCAGGGTCTCGATCTGCGGCCAGGTCATGATCGCGAAGTGGTGCTCGTCCTCGACGATCGCGCCGTTGACCTCGAACGTGTCGTGGTGGCTCCACACGGCAGAATGCAGGTCGATCTTGATCTCGGCCGTGCGCCGGATCCCGTCCTTCTCTGTCGGCTCTGGGGTCTTGTAGTTCCGCAGGATCCAGAGAAAGCTCGGCCCCTCCAGGAACACGACGCCGCCGGGCCTGAGCGCTCGATGGATCCGGCGTAGCGCGTCTCGTCGCGCGTCGTCGGACAGCAGGTACCAGAACGGATCGCAGATCGCGATCACCACGTCGAAGCTCTCGTGGTCCTCGATCTCCGCGAATCCACCGGGGCGGATCCTCTCGTCATTGGCGCGATAGGAGGCGCGTGGCTCCATGCCGACGACATCCCAGCCGAGCGTGACGAGCGCCTCGAGGATGCGGCCAGTGCCAGCACCGACGTCGAGCACGCGCGGTCGCTCGAGACCAAGAGAGCGCTGAACGAGCCACTCCAGGAAGCCAACGACGCGGCTCGGATCGCCCTTGCCCATGAACAGGTGGTAGAGCTGGCCTGCGTCCATGCCGGACAGATTCGCAGCCCGAGCTCGAGGCCGTCAAGCGCTCGAATCGCGGGCGACTACCGGGCGATGTGCAGAGATCACGGGCGCTTCTTGAAGACGACCTCTGGATAGCTGGTGGAAGGTCCCGCGAGCAGCGGTGACGCCGTTCCAGAAAGCACGTCGTCGAAGAACGCGAGCTGATAGGCGCGTGCGATGCGGATGGCGCGCACCGGATCGATGGTGCCGATGAGCGTCGAGACCTGCGTGGCGAACGGCGGATAGAGCGCGAGGTCCGAGAAGTTCTGATGCAGGGCTTTCTTCACCGTCGCCTCGTAGGCCATGCCCGTCGCGTTTGCGAACGTGGTGTCAAGGGTGGAGTCGGCGCCGCGATCCGACTGCAAGAAGAAGATGGGCTGCGCGATCGCCTGTCCTACGATGGGCCCGAAGAGCGTGCCATCCATGTCGAGCGCACCCTTCACGCGTGCGTCTGCCGCGACCAGACCGATGGCCGTCGCGCCACCGAACGAGTGGCCGAGCGCGCCGATCTTGCTCGTGTCCAGATGCCCTTGGATCTCGCCGCCTGGATCGCTTCCGTTCAGTTCGAGGATCCGATCGAGCACGAAGCGCGCGTCCGCGAGCCACACGGGCGCCGACGCCGAATATTCGGCGAAGCTGACGTTCTGCGAGCCGTGCGTGCCGGCGATCGTGGATCCATCCGCGAAGGTGGCGACGGGGACCCAGAGCGTGTGCGTGATCTCGGCGACGACGTAGCCGTGGCTCACGAGCTCCTCGAAGAGCGACGTGTAGAAGCGCGGCAGCTCGCTGTAGCCGTGCGAGAACACGAGGAGCGGCCGCGGCGACAGCCCGCCTGCGAATGGCAACTTCGCGCGCGCGTGCGCATGCACTTGCGCGACCTGCGCGAGGGTCACGTTGGACGCCTTCGCTTCGTTGGCGTCGAGGTAGGGAACCGCGACTCCTGGCGGACACGGGTCCGTCGGAAACCACAGCTCGACGGACAGGGGACGCGATGCATCCGGCGCGCCCCCGTCCTGCAAGGCGTTGCCGTCGATGTCGCGCGAGTCGTCCACGAACGTGCGCCGAGCTCCGCGTACGATGCCATAAGCGCCGGTCGGGGCGGGCAGCTCGATGTCGCCGGGAGCGAGCGGTCCGACGCTGCACGCAGCATCGAACGCTGCGTCGACCGTGCTCGCGTCGACGACCGCCGTAGCGTCCTCTATCGAAGCGTCCGCGCCGCTCGGTCCGGAGCTCGAGCCGGTACCGCACGCGGCGAGAGCCACGAGCGTGAGGAGGGCCAGCGTGACCGCGCACGTCGCGAGGGCGGCGGTTGTTCGAGTCATCACGGCGGTCCGCATCGGTGGATCATACACTCACTCGCGGCGCTTGAAGGTCACGTCGAACGCTGGTTCCCAGGTCTTGCCTCCGTCCTTCGATTGCGTGGAGAACTCGCGGACCGCGCGGCCTTCGGCTTTCCACGTGATGCGGCGTACTACGGTGCTTCCGTCGGTGAGGTGCGCCTCGCCCTCCATTGTCACTGCGCCGTCCTTGAATGCGCCGGTGATGCTCATGATGGCGCCGCGGTTGGTGATCCACGTCTGCTGCCACGCCTTCTTCACGGAGTCGTAGCTGAGGATGCTGTCGCCGATGAGGCCGTCGGTCTGCTCGTAGAGCTCGTGGATTGCGCATGCGCCAGCGATCGCGTCGACGCGCGTCCTTGCGACCGATCCGGGCGCTGACCTGTCGGTCTCGAACGTCTCCCAGTCGCCGATCCAGAAGTCGAACTGACGGAACTCGGGAGCTCCGCACTTGCCGCCCGGTGTCGCGGGAGCCGGAGCGGGTGCAGCCGTCACGGCAGCAGTCTTCGGGGGTCGCGCCGCGCACGAACTACACGACGCGAGGACGAGCAGACACGCGATGCGAACGAACAGGGGATTCTGCATCGTCGAATGATCCCTCGTCCCGTGAGCTCTCCAAACCGCCGAACCTGAGCATCGGAGAAACCGATATAGTGTCTTCGCATGACGAAAGACGATCTGGCGCTGCTCGAGTTCGACGCCGATTCGAGCGCGCTGATCGAGCCTTCGGAGGTGTTTGCGAAGCGCCGTGGCCAGGTGCCAACGGCCCGACATGCAGCGCCGTAGTCTCGCTCCGTTGGGTCATGCACGAAGGCAGTCACGCACGCGACCGTGCCCATAGGCGACCGATCCGTCAAGACCCCCTCGGGTGTATGCTGTCGTGGTGACAACTTCCCTGACACAGGGGGACAGTGCGCTCGTTGGTACCCTCGCTGGGCTTCGCCACTATGGCAGAGTGCGCTCTCCGGATGATGGAAGGCTGGTGACTCCGGACGCCGCTACGCGGTTCGTAAAACCGCTTACCTAAATCGTTAAGAAACCACGCGGTTTTGATTGTCTTGGTAAGTTCGCGGCAAGGAGAAGGCCGATGGCGAAGGTGGAGGATCGCAGAGAAACAAATGGCATCGCTTTGGTGCGTATTGGCTCGGCCAAGAAACGCGAGCAAGACAAGGAATTGGCAGCGCCCAAGGCCGTCTTAGCGAAGCTCCCGACCGACGCCGGGCAGTCCCACATCGCTCCCCGGGCCTATCAGGTTCGGTGCAGTGGTGGCGCTTATTGGACCTTCGCACCCGAAGAGACAACGATTCTCAAAGGTAAGAAGAAGTTCAAGGTGGAGCTCAAGCGTTTGCACTGGATTGACCCGAAAGGAGAAGCGAAAACGAGTGTGGACTTGTTCGAACCGGACTCACTGCCGACATTCGATGTCCGACGAGGCTTCGCCATCATGGGAGTGGAAGGCGGGCGTATTCTCGAAATCGACTTGAAGAGCGGCAAAGCGCGACACATCGAAGTGGAAGGGATGGCCAATATCCGCCGCCAGAAGTTCTACTACGTGACATATCTCGGCGCCGACCGTGTTCTTGCGCAATGCTATGCCGATGAGGGGCCGTTCATACAGATCTTCGATTACGATGGAAAACAGCTTCGCGCCCGCTTCTCTCATCGAGTGAGAGGCGAAGTCGCAGTGACGAAGGAGGGTGCGCTCTTGGCTGGCGCAGCGAAACTCTTCGTCTTCAACGTCGAAAAAGAAAAGCTGGTGGAGCTCGCCTCGTTCGACGAAAGTCATCTCCGAATGGGAATCCATCCCTCAGGAGTCGTGCGTTGTTACAACGCTCATGGGACTTTTGAGGTCGAAATCCCGCGCAATGGAACGAGGGCTCTGGAGTAACGGTGGCGAGGAGGGGGTGCAGAATCGAGCAGCTGCTTTTACGCGAATCCGCGCTTCGCGATCCGACGCGCTTCGTGATCCCCGACGGGGGGCACCAGCCCCTCCGGCGTCGTCTGCACCCGCTCCTGCGCGAACGGCGGACGCAGGATGTACCGCAGCAACCGCTCGCGACCCTGCACCACACGATACAGCGTCGTCTCCTCCGGACGACGACGCTCGTACACGTACGCGCGACGACTCCGAACCTGTACACCCGCGACCACCCGACGCGCCTCGCAAGCCGCGCGCCACCACCATCTGCCCACTTTTCCCCGCTGTCCCCACGACGCGAGGATCGACCGCGGACACCACCCGCACGTCCGCGGACACCCAAAGCCGAAAGCCCCCGATGCGTTAGCATCGAGGGCCTTCTTACTTCACTATCCCGATTCGCGACTTCGCAGATGAACAGCGTCGGATGGGGCGAGAGGCGCCCGTCAGGCGAGGCTTCGAGCGAGCACGGAGCGGAACGTACTCTGGTACGTGAGCACCGCGCGCAGCTCGAAGTCTCGTCTGGCGGGATGTCCCCCGTCGGGGATCACGAAGCGCGTCATCTCGCCCCAGGCGATGCTGTTCAAGGGGCTGCTTTGCCGTGGCCTTGGCTGAAGCCTTCCCAGGGGAGGGCGAGGTACGGCATGCCCGTGAGGAAGGGCTTGTCGTTCGAGTTCACGCCGTCGCCGACCGCGATCGTTCCCTTCGAGAGGAGCACGGAGAGGAGCACGTCGGTCACGTCAGCCTGCTCCTTGTTGGGCGCCGCACCGTACGAGATGGGGCGGCCGTTCGGGAAGCGGGAGTCCATGCCCAGGTCGACGCGGAGGACGTCGCCCGTCGCAGTCAGCGGGATGGTGTGGCCGCTCGACGCCAGGTTGATGGTGTCGATGATGTCGAGGCGGTTCGACTTGAGCGAATCAATCGTCTTCTGATCGACGCCGAGCGCCTTGTAGATGCCAACCGCCTCTGCGTCACGAACGACAACGGGGTTCAGGAAGTATGCGCCGAAGTTCTTCACGTCGTTCTGCGGCTTCGTGCGGTTGTACTTGTCCTTGTCCTGAAGACCAATGACGGCCTCGTTGATGAGCGGCAGGCCAAGGCGCGAGACCTGGACCCAACCACCGAAGTTCTCCGACCCGCCGTTGCCGCGAAGGATGGACACCTTGCGGCGGCTGGCAGAGGCCCACACGCCGATCGTGTTCTCGTTGCTCGCGCCGGCCGCGGGCGCCTTGCCGTCCTTGCTGACGAGCGTTGTCGGGATATCCAGGGCGATCGCGTGGCAGTTGTATCCTGCAACGTTGTCAACCGCAGTGCCGCCCAGAAGGTTCGCAAGGTCGAAGATGCGGCCGATGTTGACGTAGAAGCCGTCATCACGCGGACCCGCCCAGATCTTTCCTTCGCTGCCGTTGAAGCCCATCGGCTTGATGAACGTGGCCGCGTATGCGTCATCGTACTTGCCGCCCGCGGGCTTGTAGACAACCGCGTTCGTGTTGGGGCCGATGTTGGTCGGCGCGACGGGCACGCCCTGCGCGAGCACCGTGCGGTGGCCGTCGGCGATCTTCGTCACCGAGTACGTCTGCGACTGGCCGGACAGCTGCGAGAAGAACTCCTTGCCGCCGCCGAGGGGCGCCGTGAGGTTCGCCGGGTCGACGCGCGGGAAGTCCGTGGAGGAGAAGCGAATCTGGTACGTGAGCACATCGTCCAGGCTCTTCGCGCCGCGGGTCACGTGGACCTCGTAGAGAACGTCGTCGGAGAACTGGTTGTAGTTCGGGCCGCCGGACGGCTCCTCGAGCGGGTTGTACGCGACGACGACGTGAAGCATGTCGTGCGAAGAATCCGTGACCCAGGCCCACGTATCCGTGTTGTCCGACGCGGGGTCGAAGCCGATCGCGGGGGCTTCACGGTGGCTGGACGCCGAAGCGGCAGCCGCGAGAAGGGTCATGGCCGTGGTCGAGAGCATGCCGGTGACGAGATGACGAAGCTTCATGGAACGAGTCTCCTGTGGGGCGTGAGCGCCCGGATGTGAATCTTGTAAGTGCCGCGTGGTCTCAGCGGCAGTTGGTCGAGAGAGGGGCCCGCACGCTCCGACCAGGGAGCGAGCTCGGGCGGTTCTTACTTGGCGAGCACGTAGACGGTGCCAGTGCCGCCGGCCTTGCTATCGGCCCAGGCGAACTTGTCGGAGCCCTTCGCGCGGTGCAGACCCGCAGACTCCGTGAAGTTGCCAATGACGTCGTTGAACGACTTCATCTGACCGGACGCAAGGTCCACCTTGTAGACAACGTCCATGCCGCCGGAGTCGAGACCGGAGACGAGCACCGCAGAGTCGTCCGAGAGGAGCGCGACACCGGCGGGATGGCCGACCGCGAGGCCGTCCTTCAACACCGACACCTGACCGGCCTCGTCGATCTTGATGAGCGCAGAGCCCACCGCACCGTCGGGGCTGGAGTCCATCACGAGGACCGCGCCGGACTTCGTCACCGCAATGCCGCTCGGATCGGAGAACCCGTCCGACGCGCCGAGCTGGGAGACCGCGCCGCCGGCAAGAGCCGCCTTGAACGCGCCGGGCTTGCCGCCCTGGAAACCTGTAAAGTACACGAAGTCGCCTTCGACCTGCACGCCGCGCGGGTGCATCCCGGCAGTGCCACCAAGGACCGACGGCTTGCCGCCAGCGATCGGGAGCGTGTAGATGCCGCCAGAGTCCTCGCCGTCCGCCGCTGCGTCAGCGCTCGCGTCCGCGATGAAGAGCGTCTGCCCGTCGTCGCTGATGCTGATGCCGAACGGCGACACGAGCGGGTCGCCCGTGACGAGCGCGGTCACCGGACCGCCAGAGGCCGCGACCTTGAACACGGCAGGAGTGCCGTCCATGGTGAGCGCCGTGAAGTACACGTTCTGCCCATCCGGATCGGGCGTGGCATCGAACGGCGTCTGAAACGTCGCACCGTCGCCAGTGGCGGCCGGGTCGATGTGACTGATGCCGATGCCGGAGTCCTCAGTGCTGCTCGACGACGAGCAACCCGCGAGAATCGCAACAATCAGAGAGCCAATGGCAAGCGGTGCTTTCAAGCTTCTTCGGACGTGCGCAGTCGGGGTTGGCGTGGTGTGCTGGGTCATACGTCCTCCTTCTGGAGACACCTACGCAGGCCATCGACCAGCGGTTGCATCTCACAGACGAAAGGTGAAGAAAGACGAAAACCCCTATTTTTCTAGGGTCAAATCGTCTCCCACCATGTGCGCTTTTCTGCGCACGTGCCGGCGCCAACCTGCCGCGAGCTCACTTCCACATGAGGCATGCGCCCGGCGTGTCGTCTGCGATGAGCTTCTGATCGCGGCCCATCCAGTACGCGACGAGGTAGTCGACACCGGGGAATGTCTGCCCTGGATTTCCGGCGTCGTAGAGCGACCACGGCGCACGTTGCCACATGAAGTCGCCCGGCGGGCGATCGCCGACATCCACGGCGGTCGCATGATCAACCTGGTCCGCACACGTCGCGTCGTGCGGATACTTCACGCTCTGTCGTAGGTCGACGGCACGCTGCACGTTCGGCGGCGCCACGAAGCCCGCGAGCTGTGAGGCCGCGTCAGGCGCGACGCTCGGGTCGGCCGCTGGAAAACTGTTCGTGTAGATGAAGGAGAAGAACGGGTTCTTCGTGTGCACGAACGCAGGCCACATCTTCGCGTTCAAGATCTGATCACGGATCACGCTCCGGCGCTGCGGATCGTCCTCGAGCCGCGCAAGGTTGTACATGGGCTCCATGGTGATGTTGTTGGCGTAGTAGCCGGTGCCGCAGCCATCGTTCGACGACCACTGCGCGCCCAGCGCGAGCCAGTCCTTCGCGCTGCCGCCAGTGCCGGAGTGTGATGTGTAGTATGCAAGTATTGCGTCGCGGTCCTTCTTCTCGGCCGGCACACCATCGGTGACCATGAGCGCCACGCGGAAGAACGACGCGAGCATGATGGCGCTCGAGGCGCGCACGATCGGCGGCGTGAGCCCGAGCCCGGGGAACTGGCGCACGACGTCGGCGAGGTCCGGGGTGAACTCCTGGAAGCCGTGCATGGTGACGCTCTTCGACCCGCTCGACTCGATGATGAAGTCGACGGCCCCGTTGTCCATCTCGCGCGCGTCCAGCACGACGAAGCGCATCGTCACCGTGTTCACCGGGAGCGAGATGCCGTTGTACGTGAGGTGCACCGGGACGGAGCGATCCTTCATCAGCTCCTTCACGAAGGCGACGACATCTGCCCGGATGAGCGCGCGCGTCTCCTCACCCGCGGAGCCGAGCGCCTCGTAGGCGATCGCATAGCCGAGCATGAGACCTTGGTACTGGTCGCGGCTGATGTCACCGATGAAGTCGTACGTCTCGCCCGCGTACGGGATCTTGCAGTGGACCCGCGACGCGTTGCAATCCAGATCGGGAATCGCGAACGGCAACGGAGCGCCCGACTTCAGCGCGTAACGCGCAAGGATGCCGGCTTCACCGGAGACATTCGCGAAGAGGTGCATCGTACGCACGAGCCGCTCGACGCTCGCGCGCGCCTCCGACGAGCCCGTTGCACGGAGCCTCAGCGCCTCGGCAGCGAGATACGTGCCGGTGAAGAGCGCGGAGTCACCGATGTCGTTCTCCACGTCGACCTTCGAGAACACGCCCGGGTCCGAGTAGTGTGCGTTCGCGACGCCGCCGAACGGCATGCCGTCCTTGCGCAGCCACGTCTGATAGGCGCGCGCGCGGGCGTTCGTCGAAGTCGCTGGCAGGTTCGAGACGGCGCCGCCGGTCTTGGCATCCGCAAGAGCGCAGCTCTTCGCGCCGTTGACGTCGCCGAGCGCGCACTCGTCGGAGCACGCGGCGACACTACATGCACCCTGCACGCATCCGCTGCCCGTGGCGCAGCCAGTCGTCTGCCATTGACCGTTCACGCAGGCGCGCGCGGTCGCGTGGTCCGTGCAGGTGGCCTCCCCATTCACGCACACGGACGCCGTACTGCCCGAGTCCTTGGCCGCGCCCGCGCCGCCAGCGTCGGTCTTGCCTCCGCCTCCAGGCCCCTCCCCCGCTCCGCCATCAGCGGTCCCATTGCCTACGTCGGGATCAATGCCACCGTCACCACCGGAGCTTCCGCAGCCGAACGGCATGCATGCAAGGAGCACCAGCGGGACCAGAGCGAACAGGGCCGAGACTCGACGCATCGCATCCTCCGACGTGACGGCGCCCACGTGGAAGGCGCCTCGTCGCGGAAGCGATAGCACACAATTTGCCTATGTCAGGCAAATACAATCAGTGGCCGCCATCGGGCTTGAGGAACCCGGGCGGGATCATCGGGTGGCCCGCGTCCAGCACCGGCTTCGGCGCGCCTGCGTCCTTCACCACATGCGGCGCCTCCACGACGCAGACCTGCACGTGACCGAACGGGACGATGTTGCCCTTGTCGTCGGTGGAGCTCGTGTCCTCGCACTGCGCGGGCTTCGTGCACTCGCTGTCTTCCTGACATTGCTTGCGGCACTTCAGGCTGCCGTCGTCGCTGCCAGCGACCGAGAGCGCCTCGCCAGCGGCGCAGGTGGGCACCTTGGCCACGACCTTTGGGAGGACCTTGGGCGTCTGGAATGCGGACTTTGGCACCCAGCCTTCGAGCTTGCGTGTGGCGTCTTTCGGATCGTCGAACGTCACCAGGTAGTACCCGTTGTGGTCCACGATTTGCGTGACGGTCGTGCCCGCCTTGAGCGACGCGACGACGTCGCCCTTCGGCACGGATTTGCGCGCGTCGGTGGACCAGGCCTTCACGGTCGCGTCGCCATCGAGCGCGGTCTCGTCGGTGGGGTACCG
The DNA here is from genome assembly GCA_038230375.1 of Polyangiales bacterium. Classification (GTDB taxonomy): domain Bacteria; phylum Myxococcota_A; class Polyangia; order Polyangiales; family Polyangiaceae; genus JANXLV01. Next base: position 10,269 of record JBBRNJ010000059.1, read on the forward strand.
CTTGATGTCCGCCTCATTCGCGATCGCGCTCACGGCACCTGCGTCAACCACGGCGACCGCCGCGTCGTCCCCGGCGTCTCCGCCACCCCCCTTCTTCGGACAGCCCGTGAGCATGGCGGTGGCAAGAACGGCGAGCGTGACTGAGCAAGCGAGGGTGCGCATGGTCGGCATTCTTACAGAACGCCCCTGCCCTGGTCACACTTCCAGCAAAAGCGGCCCCAGGACGCCGTCGACGCGCCGTAGGAGCCGTCACATCCCGAAGGCGGCGTTCGCGGCCTGTGGGACCGGGATCGCGCCCATCGACAGGAAGCGGTCGTGGAAGGACTGGAGCGTGAACGCGGAGCCCTCCTTTGCCTTCACGGCGTCGCGCAGCTTCTTGATCGAGATCTTCCCGTACGTGTACGTGAACATGTTGACCGGGCGGACCATGCCGCGGCGCGCCTCCATCTTTGCCGCGTCGGGCGCGAGCAGTCCGTCCGTCTCCAGCCGCTTCGCCGCTGCTGCGAGCGTGAGCGTTCCGTCCGCCTCCCCCACGTCCACCACGACGCGCGTGGCGCGCTGCAGCGCGAAGCGAAGATAGAACGCCTGCGCGCGCGCCTTGTCACCACCCGCGGGCGGGAAGTCGGCAAGCAGCGCGGCCTCTTCGCAGTAGTGAGCCCAGCCCTCGCCAGACGTGCTGGTCCACACCAGCTTGCGGACCTTGGACGGCGATGCGCGGAGGAAGAGCGCCTGCAGATAGTGGCCCGGCAATCCTTCGTGAATGCTCACGCCGTCCAGCGCGCCACGCGCGTGGAAGGAGAGCAGCGCGTTCCTGCGCGGCGCCGGCATCTGCGCGTTCGGGATGTTCACCTCGAAGTGCGCGTCGCTGATGCTGTCCAGCGGGCCTGCTACGTTCATGCTCGCGAAGGTGATGCCGCGCATGTGCGGCGGGGTCTCCACCACCTCGAGCTTTGCCTTCTCCCACGGCACCGTGACGAACGCGCTCTTCTTGAGCCACTCCTCCACGCGGTTCGCGGACGCCTTGTACTCCGCGAGCACGGTCTCCGGCTTCGGCTGATCGGTCTCCATGCGCTTCAGGAAGGTCTGGCGCGTTTCGCCTGGCTTTCCTGCGGTCTTCATGAGCGCGTCGAGCTCACCCTGGAGACGTGCGATCTCGTCCTCACCCATCTTCTTCACGTCCGCGGGCGACTCGTTCACGCCCTCCGTCAGCTTCGCGACCTTGCCCCATGCCTCTGCGCCAATGGGCTGCTCCTCCGCCTTGTCCGCGGGGAACGTCTTCGCGACGTCCTTCGCGTACAGGTCGATCGCGCGCGCGGCCTCCTCCGCGTTCTTGCGAAGGCGCGCCACAAGCGCAGCGTCGTTGCCGACTGTCTTCGGGTCGACCTTGGTGACGTTGGAGTGGAGGAGCATCACGAGCCCCTTCGACACCATCTCCGCGTTCTCCAGGCAGGCCTTGCGGGGCTTGTCCAGCCGGCCGCGCGCAGTCGCGAGCAGCGCGGGCACCTTGCCAAGGCGCGACGACAGCGCGTCCATGCGCGTCTGCAGCGGCGCGTACGGATGCGCAAGGATGCGATCCATTCCGTAGCCGATCATCATGAGGACCTGCCCGGGATCCTTCTCGTACGGCCTCACGGCGGCGGCGTACTCCGCCTCGCCCGCGAGCTTGTCGGCCAGCACGCGCGCGTCCAGCGCGGGCCGGTCCGTGCCAAAGTCGGCGATCTGTGTACCCTGCACGGTTTGCGGCGACACCTTCGAGATCTCGCGCAGGCCATCCGCGCGGGTGCGGAAGTCGGCAATGGTCTGCGCCTCTCCGTCCTTCGTGATGTCGGGCCACGCATCGTCGAAGCGGTGATCGCCGAGCGCGGTGGCCCACACCGGGTTGCGCGAGAACCACGACTCGATGCCCTCGTTGATCGCCGTGCGATAGAGGCCAGCGTCCTGCCCCGGCTGCGGAACGGGCGCGACGGGCTCCGGCGGCGGCGTGGTCGTGACCGGCGTGGCGGACGCTGTGGTGGGCGGCGGCATGGGCGCGACCGCCGGTGGCGGATCGCCGCACGCACCGAGCGCAAGAAGCGATACGAACGAAACAAGGAGCGACGCGACCGTGGTTCTGCCGAGCTTGCGCATGGGCCGGCACTCTACAACGAGAACGGACGCCAACGAGGCTATTTGGCTAGCCGGCGAGCGTGCGCCACGATGGGCGGGGTGCGCGGTCGATACGCATGAGCGTGCCTTCGGGGAGCTCGTGCCACGCCTCGTCCGTGATCTTCTCCGACGCGACAAAGACGGCGTGACGGCGCGAGGACTTCGGCGGCTCGCTGTCGGGACCTTCGAGCTGCAGGCGACGGATCGAGTTCGGCTCGTGCGGTCTGCGCTCCAGGATGAAGAGCGAGCGACCGAAGCGATGCGCGTATGTGACGTCGCCGTCGGACAGGAGAAAGTTGAACGTGCCCAGGTCCGCGCGGGAGCGCAGCACGGCAGTGATGCGCGCGAGGGTCTGGTCCGCGCGATCGCGTCCGTCGGAGTCGTGCGCGGAGGCGTTGTCGAGCGCGGTGAGCACGTGCGCAAAGAGCAGCTCGCTGTCGGTGTCTCCACGAACCTCGGCAAGACGCGCCTCGGAGGTGTGCGCGCGCAGATACGCCGTGTCCTTCACCGTGCCGTTGTGCGCGAACACCCAGCGGCCGCGGCGGAACGGATGCGTGTTGTCGATCGACGTGGGGCCCACGGTCTTCTTGCGGATGTGCGCGACGAGCGTGGTGCCGCGCGCCTCGAGCGCGTGCTCGTGGAACATCTCGTCGAGCTTGGCGCAGCGCGCTTGCTTCTGGATGCGGAAGCCGTCCGGGTGCGAGTCGTTGTGGACGGCGATGCCCCAGCCATCGGGATGCTCTTCGGAGAGCACGGCAAGGCTCCGCGGGGACTCACGCAAGAGGATGCGGAAGGCGGTGGGCTCGGAGGAGACAATCCCAAGCAGGCGGCACATGAGGGGTCACCGATGAGGGTGACATGTCCCGCGGAAAACGCCGAATTTCCAGCAGACGCTGTAGCATCGTGGGATGGGTAGTGGGCTGCTTGTCCTGACGATCGCAGCCGCGCTGGCCTCCGCCTCATGCACGCGCTCCGAGCCGCCGCCGCGGGCGAGCCCGGCGAACGTGCCCCCGCCTCCGTCAGTGGCCGAGCGCGTCGATGGTCCGGAGCCCGCACGCATCCGGGCGCTCGTGCTCGATTCGCATACATGGAATCGCGCAACACGTACGGCGCTCCAGAAGCTCGCGGACTGCCGCGCAGTGTCCGAACGTGAGGACTCGACGCATCGCAAGGGAGAGAAGTTTCACCTCTACGTGAAGGGCGAAAGGCAGCAGATGATCGCCTATCAGGACGGAAAGCCGCTTGCGCCGGGCACGGTGATCGTCAAGCGCACGTTCACGCCGCGCCGGATCGACGGCGGCGTCGTGATGGGGATGACCGCCGAAGAAGACGGCGATCTCACGGCGTTCTTCCTGATGGAAAACGTGGCCGGCAAGAACCCAGCTGGCGGCGACTGGCTGTATGCAACTACGCGCCCCGACGGAACCGTCCTCCGCGCCGGCGCGCTTGCCGACTGCATGGCATGCCATGAGAAGCGCCGCGAACAGGGCTTCTTGTTCGGTCTGGACTACCGCTACGGCACGCTCCCGCAGCGGTGAGTCGGCGCTGTGACAGAGCGCGCGTGACGTGCTCACTCGGCGAGCGAGCGCCCGTTTGTCTCCTTCATCGTGGCGAGGATCACGAAGCCAATCACGCCGTGCGCGAGCACCATGTACGCCGGCAGCGTGGGGTTCTGGAACCGGTCGATGAGCCACGTCGAGAGCAGCGGCGCAGTGCCTCCCGCGAGCGCGAGCGTCACGCTGTACGCCACGCTCATCGACATCACGCGCGTGCGCAGCGGGAAGATCTCCACCGTCATCGCGCCTTGCAGCCCCAGCGCCATGCCGATCGGCACCGCGAGCAGGAGCTGCCCCAGCATGAAGTGCGTCGGCGTGCCGGCGATCATGATGCGCATCGCCGACGGCACCACCGCCATCGTCACCACTGTGATCACGAGCATCATGCGCCTGCGCCCGACATGGTCTGACAGCCATCCGCCCAGCGGCTTGGCCAGCAGCACGACAAAGAGGCTGGCCGTGTTTGCGAGCAGGAAGGCGTCGCCGCCTTCGCCCGTCATCGACTTCCGACGCTCGACCGCGAACGTGAAGGTCAAGTAGTACGCCGCGTTCGTGGTCGCCACGATGCCGAAGGTCTGGATCATGGGCCGGATGTCGGACGCGAGCGACGCGAAGACGGGTGGGCGCTCTGCCGCCGCCCGTTCACCGGCCTCCGACTCGCTGATGCCGCGTCGCAGAAGCCAGCCCACGATGCAGAACGACACGCTCGCGATGAATGGAATGCGCCACCCCCACGCGGACGACGCCGCGCTCCCCAGCGTGTGATTCACTGCCCACGCGGTGCCAGAGCCAAGGATGAAGCCGAGCGTCGTTCCCGCAGCCGTGGAGCTGCTGATGAGACCGCGCATGCGATTCGACGCGAGCTCCGTCGTGTAGACCATGGAGCCCGTGAACTCACCACCGAGCGAGAACCCCTGCACCAGCCGGAGCAGCACCAGGAGCACGGGCGCTGCGGTGCCGATCGTCGCGAACGACGGCAAGAGACCGATGGCAAGCGTGGCGCCACCCATGAGGCCAATCGACAGCGTGAGGAGCGCGCGGCGGCCGATCCGATCGCCGACCGTTCCGAGCACGATGCTCCCGATCGGGCGCGCCGCGAAGCCCAGCGCGAACACAGCGAGCGAGAGGAGCTGGCGCGCGGTGGGGCTGGACTCCGGGAAGAACTGGCGACCGATGTCGCTCGAGAAATACCCGTAGACCGCGAAGTCAAACCACTCGAGCACGTTGCCGATGAGACCAGCCGCCGCGGTGCGGAGCCCGGACTGGTTGCGCGCGGTGTCGGACGTCACGCGCCGCAGCCTATCAGTCTTCGTCGCCCACGAAGAACATGCCCACCGCGCTGCCATCGATGATCGCGACGCCCTCCTCGAAGGTCGTGTTGAGGACTGGCACCCAGCTCGATCCGTTGCCATTTCTGAAGAACATCGCGCCCGCCTCGAAGGCGGACAGAAAGGTGGATGCGTGGCGCTCTGCGTCGGCGGATGGAAAAACCGGCCTGCCGTACGCCTGCGTCGTGGTGAGCACGGAGACGAGTGTTGCGTGCGCCTCCGCGCGGGATACCTCACGCCAGGCCTCCGCGATCGGCTGAGAGCCTTGCTCGATCACCATGCGATCGAGGATGTCGTTGAAGGAGCCGACACGAGCGGCCTCGTACCGGAAGCGATGCAGCACGAGCTTCCAGACGTGCGACGCCACGGCGGCCTCGAGCTCGCGCAGTGTCTGGTCCGACGCAGACTCGGAGTCGAGGACCAGGTCCACGTTGCACAGCACGCGCTCCATGATGGCAAGCGCGAGCTCCCATTGCGGGGCCCAGCCGCAATCGGGGACATCGCGACGGCGATCGGGGTGCGCGTCGAGCAGCGCCGTTGGATCCGTGAGCGGAGCATGCGCGGACACGAACGCTGGCGCCAGCTCGTCGTCGCAGCCTGCCGCGTCGAGCCACCCTGCGTGCCCCGAGATCTCCACGGCGATGCGCGTGCCCGAGGCCGCCGCATAGGCCTGCAGGCGGTCCCTGATCCAGCAGGCGTCGCGCATCGTGAGCGCCGCCTCTTGCTCCGCCGAGAGTCGCGTAGCTTGCGCCGGTGATCGCGCGAGGCGGACAAAACCCGCCGAGCGTCGCGAGGCATGCACGTCACCCTCAACCAGCCACCTCGTCACGGGCGCGCCCAGGAAGTATCGGTGCCGGTCCCAGCAACCCACCAGTGGTGATGCGCGCGTCGCGTGCTCCGTCACCCACACCATGCTCCGCGTCAGCGTTCCTTCGGACAGATCGCGGTACCCGCGCGCACGTTCCTTGTAACGCCCGAGCAGCTTCTTCGCAGGGTCCTGACCATGCGCAAGGGCCGGCGTGCTCACCAGCTGCGGCTCGAGCGACGCGAGCGCGCGCGTGGCATTCCATTCGTTCGCCGCAAGCGCATCGCGACACGCGACGAGCGACGCGACGGTGGATTCCCACACCGAAAGCAGAAGCTGCACCTGCGCGCGGTCCATTTCACGAGAAATATATACGAAACGGCGCACCCATGACTTTCGGCACATGCGCGCCACGGATCGCGCCCCTAGCGTGAGGACAATGACGTCCACGCTCACCTCCGTTGCCTGGTTCGCTTCGCTCACACTCCTCGCCTGCGGCAACGCACCTTGCCTGACCCACGAGAGCACCGGTGTTGGCTGGACCGACGACTCCGGTGCCGTCCTTCGCGTCACCGAGTCGCGCGCCGCCGCGAACCGCCGATCGGACGCGGGAATCGACGGCCCGCGATTGACCATTCCCGCCGCGACGGACGTGCGCGCGTCCCTCCCCGACCACGACGCGCCGCGTGCGTGCGGCGGCACCGTCACCGGAACGACGGGCGATGTCTTCCATCGCCAGTCGCTCACCCTGAACGTTCATTTCGACTGCCCGAGCGGACCCGGCGTGTGGACGGCGGAGGCTCTGCACGCAGAGGTCTGTGACGAATCATGCAGTCCGATCTCTGGAACGCTGACGGTGCGAACTTTCGTGCCACGATGCCCGCTGCGCGGTGGATGCGGACGCATCAACGCGAAGCTGGACCTCACGACGGACGCGTCTGCGCCTGGTCCAGTAGCGAACGGAACGATCGATCTCTCGTACTCCGAGCAGGTCCACGAAGACTGCGCGCCAATCGGGCCCTCCGCAGGTGGGTGAGCCGTTCGGGCTCAGCCCTTTGCCATCTCCGCGAGCTTCGCGACCGTGTTCATGTTGCGCGCGGTGCCCATCTTCGCCGCGGGGATCTTCAGCTTGGACGTGCCCATGCCTTCGCCGTAGTGAATGTAGATTACACGCGTTCCGAGACGCATCTCCTCATCTTTCATACCGGTCGCCTGCTCGAGAGCGTCCTTCGGCGGGGTCTCGTCCAGGAAGACTGCGATGGTGCGGTTCGGCGCAGCCTTCGGAAATGGGTTTGCCTTCAGCACTGATTCGATGTCGGCCGGCGTGCGCACGAACACGCCCACTGGCTTGCCTGCATACTTCGCAAGCGCCGCCTCGAGCGCGGACTTCACCTTCGCCTCGGCGCCCTTCGCATCGAACACGACGTTGCCGCTCGCGATGTACGTGCGCACGTTCGTGAAGCCTGCGCGCTCGCACATCTTCGTGAGCTCGGTCATCGGCAGCTTGCCAGTGCCACCCACGTTCACCGCGCGGAGGAGCGCCACGTATCGAGCCATGACGACGGAGACTATGACATCGACTTCGACTTCGACAACGACCTCGACTTCGACAACGACCTCGACTTCGACAACGACCTCGACTTCGACTTCGACTTCGACAACGACCCCGACCTCGACCGACGGCGGTTACACCCCGCTGTGACCTGTCGTTCGCGTGTAGGACATTGTGCCCATGGTTTTCCCATGGGTTTTTGCCTGCGATGAGGGGGCCTGTGGGTCGGTACGGGACTTGAACTACTCCCCCCGCCGCCTGGGACTTGGGGTCCTGACAGGCGCTTCTTTCTACTGGGAGGTTCCATCCTATGAAGTCTGTACTCGTCGCGTTTGTTCCCGTCGTCGTTGCCTTCGTCGCCACTGGTTGCTCGGGCGGCTCGTCGTCGAGCCCGTTCGGCTCCGACCCGAACTTCACGCAGATCCAGTCGCGCATGGCGCACCCGGATGGGACGTTCAATCCCGCGAAGGCCGGCAGCGTGTTCGGGCAGTACGGCAGCTTGCAGTCCAGCTCGTCGTCGGCCGGTGTCGCTGGCAAGAGCGGCTCGACGTCCACGGCGAGCTACCGCCCCAACGGCTTGAAGCTCCAGGACGCGATGGGCGATGCGAGCCACAGCTGCACCGACATCAAGCAGGGCAATCTCACTGGCAACTGCGCATGTCCCGGCGGCGGCACCTTTGCGTACGACTTCTCGGAGTACAAGTCGGCGCAGCAGGGTTCGAACGGCAGCGCGGATGTCACGGCGCGCGTCGCCATGAGCTCGTGCGTCTCCGCCAACGGCGACATGATCGACGGCAAGGAGTTCGTCCACCTGCACGCCGACAAGAGCGGGGCCGCGTCGAACGCGTCGTTCATGCTCGTCCTCGATGCGACGCTCCGCGTGCAAGGTGTCACGCACACAGTCGACGTGAATGCGCTCTTCGACGAGAGCTCCACCACGGGCGCCAAGGTCCAGATCGCCGTCCAGGTGGACGACGGCTGGGTCGTGGTCGAGGCGAGCTCCTCCGCGGACGGCAAGTCCGGCTCCTACACGGTCCGCGACAAGGACGGCTCGTGGACCTGCAGTGCAACCAACGGCGCCGGCACCTGCACGGGCACCGATGGCGTCTCGCACGCGTTCTCCGGAAGCTGAAGCCAACCGCCTGGCGTCTTTGTGGAGGTCGAGGTCAGTGGACGCAGCGAACGATCGCCGACGACCCCATGTCTCTCGTCTCCATGAAGATGCCCGGAGTGAACGTGAAGATCCACGCGCTCGTCGGCGTTGCGGCCACCGGCGTCGCCGACCAGTACGAGGACAGTGGCGCGCCCGAGAACACGGTGTGATCCCACTGCGGGCCCAGCGGCTCGCGCTCATCCACGATGCTGAGTAGCTCGCGGATGTTCGGAAGCCGCCAGCCGCTCGCGTAGCCGCCCAGGTTCAAATTCTGACAGCCGAGCAGCGCGTTCGTGAACGACAGGCCGAACTGCTGCAGCGGCACGCGCTGCCAGACAAGGCCCGTCTGCGTGTCGAGCGCCGTGTCCGTGTAGACCTTGTAGAGGTACGATGGCGCCTGCGCATCCGCGATGGGAAGCCCCGCGAACAGCGCGACGACGACCCCGAGGGCGATCGCCGGTAGCCGAGAGGTGAGGCCGGTGCGACGCATGTCAGCCTCCCCTCACGCAGCGCACGGGGAGCGAGTACATCGCCGAGACGGCGGGGCCCGCGGTGCCATCATCGAAGGACACGACCCACGCCTTGTAGGTGGGGTTCATCATGGAGTTCTGGGCATCCAGCGACGAGCTCCAGAAGTAGTCCACAGGCGTAGCGGGGAACGCGACGCCGTTGATCGCCGGAGCGTGCGTGCCAAAGTCGAGGATGGACCAGAGCTCGATGCGCTTCGGCAATCGCCAGTCCGTCTGCCCCGCCAGCGTGAGCGTGTCGCAGTAATCCATTGCTTCCTGCCAGAGTCGCTTCGTCGGGTTCGGGTTGCGCTCCCACACCAGGAACGTGGTGCGATCCAGGACGGTGTCAGTGGTGACGGCGTAGTTGGCCGTGGCCGGTGACACGACGGGCAGCGGCCACGCGGCCCACGCGCGATCGACGTTGCGGTTCGCGTCCGGCGTCCACTGATCGAGCGTGCTCGCGTCGGTCATGCCGCCGCCACCAGAGCCATCGCCCTTCGCGCCGTCGCTCTGCGTGGACGAATCGCTGGCGACCGCGCTGCTGCCATCCGCATTGCTCTGGGCACCGGTGCTGCCCTCCGAGCTCGCGTCGCCATCCGCGCTGCCGTCGCCACCGGAGTCCAGCCCCAGGATCGAGCGACAGCCCGCCAGCGCCACGAGTGACGCGAGGACCGTAACGGCAGCCTTTCGAACATCGACCCGCGGCATGCGAACCTCCAGTCTATCGGTCAATGTAGCGGCCAACCAACGATTCGCGACACGTCGGCAGGTGCTCCCGCCAGTCATCACGATCACTCGACAAATCGCCTGTTTCGACTACGGTGCGCGCGTGAGCCGGAGCGACGGGAGGAATCAGATGAAACGCGGATTCAAAGGGGCGTTCGCGCTCGTCTGTGCGATCTCGTTTGCGGTCGCATGCGGCTCCAGCACGCGGCAAGGCTTCAATGACGGCACCGGGCCCGACGGCACTGGTGACGGCGGCGGACTTGGAGGCGGCAACCTTGGTGAAGGCGGCAGCAAGGAAGGCGGGTCGCTCGGCCAGGCCCCGCAGTGCGCCGACGCGTCGTGCGCCTGCGCGCTCGCGATGGGCATGTGGGACGGCAAGACGTGCACGCTCTCCGAGAACCCCGGCGCTGTCGACCCCGGCACGCAGACCAAGCTCGAAGGCGGCGGCAGCGCCGACAACACCTTCAAGCTCGTCTACCCGTACGACAACACGGTGTTCGCGCGCGGCCTCATCGGGCCCACGCTTCAGTGGAACGGCACCGCCACCGACGCAACGTACGTGCACGTCACCGCGCCCGGCGTGGACTACAAGGGCTTCTTCGGCAAGTCGAACCCGGGCCGCGCGCAGATCGCGAAGGCCATGTGGAACGTGATCACGATCGCGCCCAAACCCACCGATCCCGTGAAGGTTGAGGTCACGAAGATCTCCGGCGGCAGCGTGACCGGCCCCGCGACCGAGACGTGGAAGATGGCCGCCGGCAGCCTTCGCGGCGTCATCTACTACGAGACGTACGGCTCCGCGATCCTCGGCGGCGCCGCATCCGTCGGCCTCATGAAGATCTCTCCGGGCGCCACTGCTCCCGTTCCCATCGCGAGCGGCTGCGGCAACGTATGCCACACCGCCAGCGCCGACGGCTCCACGCTGGTCTCCGCCACAGGTGGCTTCGGACTCAACTCCGTCAGCTACGACCTGAAGAACGGCGCGAAGATCATCAAGTCACAGACGGACCAGTCCTTCGTCTACGGCGGTCTCACGCCGAACGGCAAGCTCGTGATGTCCGCCACGAACTACCGGACGTGGTTCGGAGCCAAATCCAAGCTCTATGACACCGCAAGCGGCACCGCTCTCGCTGCACCTGGATGGGACGGCATCGTGTCCAACGCGGCCATGCCCAGCTTCGCGCCGGACGGCACCGCGATCACGTTCAACCATCAGGACAACGGCAAGGGGCACTCGCTCGCGACCATGTCGTACAACGGCGGAACGCACACGTTCGCAGGCCTCACCGACGTCGCGACGGACGCCGTGCGCTTCCTGGGCTGGCCCGCGTTCACACCCGACTCGAAGGTGGTCGTGTACCACGCAGGCACCAGCGATGCGTACGAGACCGACGCGAGCCAGGACGACGCCGGCGTGAGCCACGTCACCAACGGAGATCTCTGGGCAGTCGACGTGGCCTCCAGGAAGATGGTGCGCCTGGACAAGCTCGACGGCTACTCCGGCGCCACGTCCTACCTGCCCGCGAACGATCCCGATCTCAACTTTGCGCCCACCGTCCTGCCCGAGGCGGTCGGCGGCTACTTCTGGGTCGTCTTCACGAGCCACCGCTCCTACGGCAACACGCTCGCGTCCAAGGACAACAACGACGCGAACGGCAAGCTGTGGGTCGCGGCGGTCGACATTGGCGCACCAGCCGGCACGGACCCGAGCCACCCTGCGTTCTATCTGGACGGCCAGGAGTCCGGCGCAGACAACCTGCGCGGCTTCTGGGTGCTCGACCCCTGCAAGGATGACGGCAACGGCTGCGCGTCCGGCGACGAATGCTGCGGCGGCTACTGCAGGCCGAACTCTGGCGGTCTCTACGCATGCGTGACGAACCCGGGCGGGTGCTCGTACGAGTACGAGAAATGCGTCACCGCGGCAGACTGCTGCGGCATGAGCTCCCAGTGCATCAACGGAAAGTGCGCCGCGCCTGCGGTGAAATGAGCCGATGACCAAGCTACAACGCACGACCGCGCTGATGGGTGCGCTCTTGCTCCTCATCGGCCTCTTGACCGGCGGGCTGCTCGCGGCCGCGATGAACGGCAAGGTGATGGCCACCGTGCACGACGTCCGCGCTGCGCACCTGAACGCGGTGCTCGGTTGCTTCTGGATCTGCGCTTACGCGGCGACCATGCCCATGCTGGGCTTCGGTGAGCGCGGCGCGCGACGGCTCGCCATCCTCACCATCATCCCGAACTACGGCAACTGGCTCATCACCACGGTCAAGGCGTTCCTGCACGTCGCCGGGGTCGCGCTCGACGGCGATTCGAAGAACGACGCCGTCTTCACCGCGCTCACTGCCGTCGTGGTGGTGCCGTCGCTGGTCGCCGCAGGCGCGTGGGTGTACGGGCTCTACATCCGCGGCCCGCGCGCAGAGGCCTCCACCCTGCGGCAGTAGTCCGATGCCGCGCCTGACGGCACGTAAAAGTGAGCGTCGGACTCCAACGATTCGGCGACAGCTGCGTCCAACGGTCGATGCGGTGGCTGCTAGCGCTGGTGCTCGGGGTCCTGCTCGTGGCGCTCTCGCGCGTGGCGCTCGCGGACGATCTCTGCGCGGGCTGCCGCCTATCCCTCCCCGAGGGCACCGACAAGGTGCCGCTCGTGGTCGCGCTTCATGGTGACTATCAGCCGGTGTCGACCATGCACGACGCGTGGCGGCGCATCGCGGTTCCGCGGGGCGTGGCAGTGCTGTCGCTTGCGTGTCCGACGAACCTGGGATGCAAGGGCAGCTGGTGGCGTTGGGACGGCGCGCCGTCGTGGATCCTGGGCGAGATCGCGAAGGTCGAGCAACGCCGCGCGATCGATCGTGATCGCCTCTACCTCGCGGGCTGGTCTGGCGGCGGCTCGTACATGGGGTGGCGAGCACCGGAGCTTTCGCAGACCTTCGCCGCGTTCGTGATCCAGGGTGGAGGTATGCCACCACCCACGACCACCTGCGCAAGCGAGAAGACCCCGGTCTACTTCCTGGTTGGCGATAGGAACCCGTTCCACCAGCTGGCGAAGAACCTCCGCGACTACTTCAAGACCTGCGGCTCCGACGTCACCTGGGACCTGTTGAAGGGAGCGGAGCACCCCGAGGAGTGGAACGCCCTACCAACGCGAGGCAGGAAGGTGATGGACTTCCTGCTGGCCCACCCGAAACCAGCCCCGACCCCCACCCCGACACCGACCCCCACCCCGACACCGACGTAAACGGTACTGCTGGTCCTTTGATCGCGACGCGGCCGCCGGACGGACTCGTCACGGGTGGGCCACTGCGGTCCACGTCTCAGGCAGTACACCCCGCAGGTGAACTTTTACCGACCGATCGCCCGTTTTTTGCGGATTTCCCACACAAGTGTACTCCTACCAGGTGTACTTGCTCGAGGGTACGCGGGGAGAGCCTACCCCCGGTGCCACCCGCGACCACACGGCGAAATGCTGTTCCACGGGCCGCGCACTCCTCGTTTTGCACGACCAAAGAACGCGGCGCTGGCGGTGTCCATGGTGCTGGCGCGGGGATCTGGCCAGAGGTTGTCGGGGCTGTTCGCGGGAACGCCTGTTGCTACAGAGGACTCACCATGAAGACTTCGGTGCTTGCCGCGGTGACTGCTTGTATGTGCCTCTCGCTGGGTAGCGCCCGTGCGACGCCGTCCTCCACGGAGCCCGACCCTTCAGATGAGCCCACGAGCACGCCCACCACGGACCTGCTCTCGGCGCCGCTCGCGATGGATGTGCTCGCGGCGGCGGACGGGGAGAGCGGCGGTGCGCTCGGTGGACACGCGGGCGCTTCTGCGGTCGCTCGTGGCAGTGGACCGAACGGCACCTACACGCTCGCGGACACCATGAGCTGGATGCACGCGGACACGGGACCCATCTCTGCGTGGGCGCAGGAGACCGCGCTGGATCGGCCGGAGATCGCCGCGCGCATCGCGATGTGGGCACCGGCGCTTCCGGAGTCTGCAGGCGGCGCGATCGCGCTCTCCAGCGCGGGCTCCGGCGGCGGTGCGCCCTCCGAGAACGTCTCCGTGCATGTGGCGACGGTCGGTCATGGCGACGCCGATACAGAAGGCTCGGCGCTCGGGCCGCGCGGCGTTGGCGTGGCCGCGGACGGAACGGAGCGTGGCCATCGAGGCGCGCGAATCTCGCTGCGTGACGTGGACGTGGACGTGGGGCACGGCCTTCCGCGCGCCATCGTGCAGGGCGTGGTCCGTCAGAACTTCGCGCGCATGTCGGCGTGCTACGGCGTGGGGCTGCGCGACAAGCCCACGCTGCACGGTCGCGTGGCGGTGAAGTTCGTGATCGGTGAAGACGGCTCGGTGGAGCTCGCGCAGGACGCTGGCTCTGCGCTGCCGGACGACGCGGTCGTGAACTGCGTGGTGCGGAACTTCCAGGTGCTGACGTTCCCGCCGCCCGAAGGCGGCAAGGTGACCGTCACCTACCCGCTCGTGTTCGCGCCGCAGCCGGAGTAGCCGGAGGTCCGTTTCCGCGGGCCACCTGTAACCTTTCGCGACCCCCGTTCGTGAGCATGGAAAGCGCGCAATGGGTCGCGCGCGGAGGTGACTCATGGGCGCAACGGACGTGGCGGTGATCGGCGGTGGTCTCTCGGGGCTCGTGGCAGCGGCGCGCGCGGCGGATGCAGGCGCCAAGGTGACGCTCCTCGAGCGGGCGGGCGTGCTTGGCGGACGCGCAACCTCGCAGGTGGAGCATGGCTCCACGTTGAACCAGGGCCCTCACGCCCTCTACGTAGGCGGCGCCGCGGCCCGCACGCTGCGTGAGCTCGGCGTGTCGTGGACGGGCGCTGCACCAAACTCGCCCTACTTCTTCGCCGAGTCCGAAGGCGCGCTCCACGCGATGCCAACCTCCACGTTCGGCCTCCTCAAGACGAACTTGCTGGGCTTCGCGGACAAGCTTTTGCTCGCTCGCGCTCTGTCGGGTATGAGCGACGACCATGCGCTCGACGACGTGCCCGCATCCGTCTGGATCTCGCGACTGCTCTCCGGGCGCGCCAGGAACTTCCTGTCCGCGCTCGTCCGCGTGTCCACGTACGCGGCGGATCTGGAGCAGCTGTCTGCCGGAGCGGCCATGCGGCAGCTGCGCCTCGCGAGCAAGAAGGGCGTCATCTACGTGGACGGCGGCTGGCAACACCTCGTCCACGAGCTGGCGACGCGCACGCGTGAGCGCGGCGTGACGATTGTCCTTGGCGGCGCCGCACGGCGAGTGTCACACGAGGCTGGCCACTGGAAGGTCGAGACAGAGGGCGCAGAGCCGCTCTTCGCGCACGCCGTCGTTCTTGCGGTGGCGCCGCGCGTGGCGCACGCGCTGGTCCCCGGGAGCGACGACCTCCTTCGGGCGGCGAATGAATGCGTGCCCATTCACGCCGCGTGCCTGGACGTGACTCTCTCGAAGCTGCCGAACCCGCGCCACCACTTCACGCTCGGGCTCGACAGCGCCGACTACCTGTCGTTGCACAGCGCCTTCGCGCGCATCGGTGATCCCGGCGCTGCGGTATTCCACGTGGCGCGGTACCTGCGCGGAGAAGAAGGTCGCGGGGACGACGCCGCACGCGTCAGGGGCGAGCTCGAGGCTCTGCTCGACCGCGCGCAGCCCGGCTGGCAAGAGCATGTATCTTACACCCGATTCTTGCCGCGGATGGTCGTATCGAACGCGCTGCCGCTCGCGAAGAGCTGGGGCAGGCGCGCCGCCGCGCTGGTAGCGGATACGCCTGGGATCTTCTGCGCCGGCGACTGGGTTGGTGACAGCGGCATGCTGGCGGACGCCGCAGCGGCGAGCGCGAACGTCGCGGGCGTGCTTGCACGAGGGACACTCTCGGCCCGGGCCGTGGCATGATCCGCGGCGCATGAGCCACAGGTCCGAGCTCGACGCCCTGTACCGCGCGCAGCGCGAGCGCGTGTGGGCGATCGTGTACCGGATGACTGGCAGCGCGGCTGACGCGGACGACCTTGTCCAGGATGCGTTCGTGAAGGTCGCGCAGAACGCGCCGGACGGCGACCTGGGTCCGTGGCTCACACGCGTGGCCATCAACGGCGGGATCGATCTCTTGCGACAGCGAAAGCGGCGCGGGTACATCGGCCCCTGGTTGCCGGAGCCCATCGACACGGGAGAGCAGAGCGCCGCCGACGATCATGCCGAACGCGCAGACCGGGCGGAGCGGGGTGCGGCGCAGCGCTACGACATGCTCGAGAGCGCGTCGTTCGCGTTCCTTGTCGCGCTCGAGGCGCTCACGCCACGGGCGCGCGCGATCCTCCTCTTGTGCGACGTGTTCGACTTCTCCGTCAAGGAGGCGGCCGCGCATCTCTCCATGAGCGAGTCGCACGTGAAGGTGACACACCACCGGGCACGTCGCGTGATGGGGACCTACGACCACGCACGCACGATCCCGACCCGTGCGCTCCAGGGCAAGACGCGCGCGGCGCTCGCCACGCTCATGACCGCCCTCGTGACCGGCGACCTCGAAGGCGTCGCCGCAATGCTGGCAGAGGACGTCACGAGCACGACCGACTCCGGAGGTCAGTTCACAGCCGCGCGGGTCCCCGTTCGCGGCCGCGCGAAGGTCGCGCTCTTCTGGACGAAGGTGGGAAGGCACGACGACGTCCGCGTCGAGCTCCGCATGCTGAACGGACTGCCTGCGCTCGTGACGACGATCGAAAAGGCTCCCAAGGGCATCGCCCCGCGCCTCACGCTTCAGATCGAATTGAACGCAGACGGCCAGGTGTCAGGAATGCATGCAGTCCTTGCGCCGTCGAAGCTCACGCGACTTTTCTGAATAATTACAATCGCCTTCCGTGTACGCCGAAACCCGCGCCGCTGGAAAAAAGGGGCTCGGTGGCGAAATCGACAGGGTGTGCTTTACAGCTGGGGCGAGTCGCAGCGTCTCCATTGTAGAAGTCTCCACTCTTACTCCTGTCGAGGTGCTCCGTGAGCCGTCTTGTTCGTTCCCTCTCCGCGTGTGCAATCCTGGGCGCTGCGTTCGGTTGTGGCGGTCTCGCCAATCCCGACGGCTCGATCGCGACCGTCTCCGGAAACCTGAAGGGCACGGCCCCGAACGGCTCGCATGTCGCGCTGGTGTGGCACTCGCCGAAGGGTGAGTTCGTCGTGACCAACGACACCGCGGTCGTGAACGGCACGTTCTCGTTCGACCTCGAGGGCGCGCCCGACGACTCGCTCTTCAGTGTGCTCGCGTCCGGTGGCAATAGCTCCAACGCGACCCCTCCCTCCACCGGCGCCAGCGGCGGCGGGTCTGGCGGCGCGGCTCCGAGCGGCACGCCCGGTGCGGCTTCGTATGGCCTCTCGCTCCTCGACACGGTGAGCGGCACGGTCAGCGCGCCCCTCACCTTCGCGGTCGCGGGCTTCGTGGTCTACGAGGACCAGAACGGAAACGGGAAGCTCGATCTCACCGGCTCCAACGCGGACTCACCCGACAAGATCGTCGGGGGCTCGAAGGAGCTCCTCCTCACGTACCTGCGCGACGGCAGCGATCTCGAGCTCGAGAAGCTCCGCGACTCCGCCGGCCAGAAGCCCACGCGCGGCTACCAGCTCGCATGGATCCCGAAGGGTCGCTGGCTCCCGCTCACCGGCGTGGACCTCACGATCGGCGTGAGCGTTCTCCCCGACGACGTCTGCTACGGCGGCACGGGCAGCGTGAACAGCACCACCCTCGACGTGAGCGGCAGCAACGGCAGCAGCAGCGGTGGTGTCGATCCGGGCGTACCCATGGTCACCGACGGCGGCACGACCGTGGACGCGAGCGCAGACGACGCTGGCGTGGACACGGACGGCGGTTCGGCGGGCGGCGGCGGCTACCCGTCCTCCTCGGACCCCAACCTTCGCTGCTCGAGCGACGGCCGTAGCTTCACGTACTCCTGCAACTACGACGCGGGCACTGGCGGCGGCACCTTCGATGCCGGCACTGGTGGCTCGACCAGCCGTGGCCTCTGCGGCGCCACATTCGACAACGGCAACGTGACCGAGCCTGCGGGCGGCGTGCTGTACGATTGTTTCCCGGGCGCGAGCATCGGCCCGAACGACGCGATCCCCAGCGGCTGGCCCTGCAAGGTCGCGATGGACGCATCCGACGGCGGCTCCGCGGTCGACGCTGGCCCCGCTTCTGACTCAGGCAAGTAGGTTGTGTCTGGTCTCGCCGCCCCCGAGGTCGCGAAGCTGTACAAGCAGTACGGCCTTCTCCTCGGGAGGCGCGCGCGAATGTTCCTGCGCGACGACGCGCTCGCGCAGGACGCAGTGCAAGAGCTCCTCATCGTGCTCCTGCGGAGAGGTGACAGCGTGATGACCGCCGACTCTCCGTATCGCTTCATGTGTCGCGCGCTCGACCGCGTCTGCATCGACCTCTGCCGCAAGAACCACAAGACGCAGAGCGCCGTTTCGCTCGAAGACGCAGACGACATCGGGGCAGCCCCTGGCATCGACGTGGACGCCCGACGCACGGTCCTCCAGTCCCTCGCCCGGCTCGGTGAACGTGAGCAGGCCGTTGCTGTCGCCGTCTTCGTGGACGGACTCAGCCAGGGTGAAGCCGCAGACGAGCTCGGCGTGTCGCGCGTCACCGTCAACAAGGACGTCCAGAAGATCCGCGCACAACTCTCTTACGATTTCCCACGCAGCGAAGGCGGAAAGGAGCTCTCGCCATGACCGCCTCCTTGCATACCTCGCAGAGCCATCCCCCGAGCATCGATCTAGAAGCGTTCGCCTGCGGCGAGCAAAACGACACCGTCGCAGCCCACGTCGCCACCTGCGACTCCTGCAAAGCCTTCACAACCGAGATCGAGTCCGCCACCAGGACCTTCGCAATCGACCCCACCATCGACGAGATGGTCGCGCGCCTCGCCGCCTCCGCATCCAAGGAGCCCGGCGAGTCCCACGTCCCGGTCCCCAGCCCCGTGAACGTGAACGTGAACGTGAACGTGCCCGGCTCGCCAACCGCGACCCCCGCACCGACCCCGATCCGGCGTCTGGATACCGCGCTCCGCGTCCTCCCCTTCCTCGCGATGGCCGCCGGCGTCCTCCTCTGGATGCGCCTCTCCGAGACCACCCCCGATCTCCATCCTCAGGCCTCCCCCGTCGCGGCGAACACGTCCCAGACGAACACGGACACCACTGGAACTGCGTTCAAGGGCGGCACGCAGCTCGCCGTGATCCGCGAGCGCGATGGCACCCAGAAGCGCTTCACCGGTGAAGTCCCCGTCCGAAAGGGCGATCGCCTGCGAATCGAGGTTGCGCTCGACCATTCCGCGAACATACTCGGCGGTGTGCTCGCCGAAGACGGAACGTTCCTCGACCTACTCCACGAAGGACAGCGTGGAACGGGTACGTTTTACTCCGAAGAAGCCGCGCGCTTCGACGACTCGCCCACGCGTGGGTACGTGATCGTCGGCCCGAAGGACATCATCGAGCAGGCGCGCGCCAACTTCCCCAAGCTCGCGCCATCGCCCGGCGCAGGCCCGTTCGACGCTCCAAGCTCTAACTCCCGCGAAGGCACCGCCAGCTTGCGCGTCGTGTGGGAAGGGCCATGAAGAAGCGACAGCTCCTGGTCTCCGCACTCGCCGCCGCGACGTCGTTCGCGGCCATCGGCGTTTTGTGCGCCGGCGAAGCGCACGCAGAGCCGGTGCGGTTGCTCGTGTCGGTCTCGCACACGCAGGGCCTGGCCGCGGAGCGTCCGCTGAAGTACGCCGACGCCGACGCGTCGCGCGTGCGTGACGTGATGGTCCAGATGGGCGGCGTGAAGCCGGAGAACGCCACGGTGCTCGCGGAGCCAACGCTCACCCAGCTGGACGCAGCGCTCGACAAGCTGAAGACGGACGCGAAGAAGCACCCGCCCGAGGACGTCACGATCATCTTCTATTTCAGCGGCCACGGCGATCGCGAGGCGATCCACCTGGGAGAGAACCGCGTCCTTGTCTCCGAGCTCTCCGCGCGCCTGAACCAGGTGCCGGCCACGCTGCGTATTGTCGTCACGGATGCCTGCCGCTCGTCGCGCGAGAAGGGCATGACCGCGGAGCCCGCCTTCCCGATCTCCCTTGGTCTGCTTCCTTCCGCGCGCGGAAGCGTGTGGCTGAACGCCGCGAGCGACGGAGAGGCCGCGCAGGAATCCGACGAGCTGCAAGGCGCGATCTTCACGCACGCATGGCTGAACGGCCTGCGTGGCGCGGCGGACGCCAACGGTGATTCACGCGTCACCCTCGACGAGTCATTCGCATTCGCGCATTCGCAGACGGTGCTTCGCTCTGCGAAGTCGCTCGGTGTCATCCAGAAGCCGGAAGCTGTGATGTCGCTCACGGAGACCACGCCGGTGGTGCTCACGCAGACCGCCACGCGTCAGGCGATCGTCAGCTTGCCCGCTGCGCGCGACACGCACTACCTGGTGTACGCCGCCGGCGCGAAGAGCGTGCTTGCGGAGATCTGGGGCGCGGAGGAGCGTCGCACGGCGCTCTCGCTTCCCGCGGGGCGCTACCTGGTCCACCGTCGCATGAACGGCGTCGGCGGGCTCGCGCACCTCAGCATCAACGAGGGTGAGCAGCGCAGCCTGGAGTCGGTCGACTTCGCGCCGGCGTCGCTCGAGGCACTCGCCCGCAAGGGTGGGGACGAGAACGTGGACAGCGGCACCGAGAAGCGCGCCCGGCCCATCACCTACGACGTCTTCGCTGGCTACACGCTGGGCACGAACAGCCGGAACCCCATCGTGCACGGTCCGGAGCTCGGCATCAGCTACACGCCGGGCGCGCCCAGCTGGTGGGCACTGACCGCCGGCGCCGGGATGGAGCTCGCGAACCGCACCACGTCCGACAGCACCGAATCCACGCTCACACCGATCGCGCGCGTGGGCTGGGAGCCGCGGCTACACCTGGGACGCGCTGTGCTGTTCGTGAGCGGCGGCGCGCGCGCTGGCGTCATCATCCAGACGGTGAAGCGCAACGACGCAGCGCAGCTCGCGCGCGGCGGCTACACCACGAGCCAGACGCAGTCCGCGTTCACCTTCGGACCGGAGCTCCGTGCGGGCGCACGCGTCGGCTTCCTGGGCGACCGCCTCTTCCTCACCCTCGCAGCGTCCGGCGACCTTGGCGTGTTCCAGGAGTCGGGTTCCACGAAGGCGATTCCCACCGTGGGCGGGCTGCTCGCGCTCGGTGGCTCCTTCTAGAAGCTCAGACTCCGTAGGCCTTGGCTGCGGCCAGGCCGCAGGCGAACACGAGCGCCGCGACGAACAGAAGAGCGGGGTTGCGTTGGCCCATAGCCCACCCTACGCACCACCCCTCCGTCTGGTTCCGCAGGACGCACATTTCAGGTGCGCCCGGCCCCGTTTCCCTCGAGAGATCGCGCCCTACGCGGGTGATCGATCCGCTGCACACACCTCCGCGTAGGGAGGGCATGGGGCGCAACTTCGTTCGCATCTCCTTCTCGCTTCTCTTGCTCTTCGCCTCCTTGTTACTGCCCCGCCTTGCGGCCGCTCACGCCATTGGGGTCTCCAATGGCGAGTACGCAGCCGACGCGGACGGCATCGACGCCAAGATCATCTTTGCGCGCGGTGATGCTAGCGAGCTCGCGCTCGCGGACGCTCTCCTGGTCTCGCGTGGCGGCGTTCGCTGCGACGGCGTGCTCGGCAACGCGACACCCACCGAAGCAGATGGCCTCATGGTGCACGGCCGTTTCTCCTGTCCGAAGGGTGATCTCGCGATCGATGTCGAGGCGCGGTTCCTCTCCGAGCTCTCCTTCGGGCACCGCCACATTGCACATGCCAGCAGCGGCGACGACGTCCTCTTTCGTGCCCACCCCAGCTTCGCGATCACGGCCCCTTCGGCGACGACCCGCGCGGACGGCACCAGCGCTGCGGAGCCGCGAAACAAGGAGTCTGCGCGCACCGCGTTCGGCTTCTTCCGCATGGGGCTCGAGCACATCCTGACCGGATACGACCACCTGGTCTTCCTCTTCGGTCTCGTGCTCGTGCGCGGCCGCGTGCGCTCCATGCTCGCCATCGTGACGGCGTTCACCATCGCGCATTCGGTCACGCTCGCCATTGCCACGCTCGGTTGGTACACGCCAAGCCCCAGGCTCGTGGAGCCGGCGATCGCGCTTTCGATCGCCTACGTGGGCGTGGAGAACTTCCTGGTGAAGAGCGCGAAGGGACGCTTCCGCATCACCTTCCCCTTCGGGCTCATTCACGGCTTCGGTTTCGCGAGCGCGCTGCGCGAGCTGCAGCTGCCGCGGAGCGACCTTCCCATGGCGCTTGCAACGTTCAACCTGGGCGTGGAGTCGGGACAGGTGCTCTGCATGTCGCTCCTCCTGCCCGCGGTGTGGTTCCTGCGCGAGCGCACGGCGTTCTCGCTCCGCGGCATGAAGGTCCTGTCCGCAGCCGTGGCCGCGATGGGTGGCGTGTGGTTCGTGGCGCGCGTGATGTCGTCTTGACTGGAACTCGTGTAGACCTCTCATCCATGACCCGAACGGCAACGGCTCACCTGCTGACAGCGATCTCGGCGGCCCTCGTCGTCGCCGGTTGCCCGAGCACGAACGACGCATCGAGCAAGGACGCTTCCGCCGCGACCATCGTGACATCGCGCGATGCAGGCGCGGACGCAGAGGCAGACGACGACGTGCGGCCTGTCTACGACGTCTCGCCGAACGAGCCGCCCGAGCCGCACGCGCTACGCCTGTGCAAGGCGCTCAGCGAGGTGCAAGAGCAGAAGCGCGCGGCCTGCTGCAAGATCGCGCCAGGCATCGTTCTCACCGACGAGTGCTCGCGCATGCTCGGCGCAGCAGTCCGTACGCATGCCGTCACGCTGGCGGATGCGGACATCGACGCGTGCATCTCCGCGCTGGAGAAGCGCTACGACGGCTGCGACTGGGTGGGCCCCTTCCCTCCCGGACCACCGCCGGAGTGCACGGGCCTCGTGAAGGGCTCGCTCGCGGACGGCGCGCGGTGCCGCTCCACGGTCGAGTGCGCCGGCGCATCTCACTGCGCTGGACTCACCCCCACCCGCGCGGGCCGCTGTACTGCACCCTCATCCGACAGCGCGCCGTGCGGCGGCACCGTGGACCCGCTCGTGGGCTTCGCGCGACAGAGCAGCGCGGAGAAGACCCACCCGGAGTGCGAGCATCGCTGCATCCAGCACAAGTGCGGAGCCCCCTCGAAGGACGGCGCCACGTGCTCGATCGCGGCCGAGTGCGAGGACGGCTCGCAGTGCATCGCCAAGAAGTGCGCAAAGGCCGCGCCCGCGAAGGCCGGACAACCGTGCCCCGGCGGGCTCTGCGAGTCACCAGCGGAGTGTATCCAGGGCGTGTGTGGCTCGAAGAAGGCCGCGGGCGAGACCTGCAGCGCCGATTTCGAATGCAAGGGCGGCTGTCGAAAGGCCGACGCTGGCAAGGGCACCTGCGGCCCGCGCTGCGACGTGCGCTGATCGACCATCACGACTCAGTGGCTCAGAAACATCGACTTCGCGGGGTTCGCTTGCGCGGTCGTCGGTGCGTGCGCGCCGGGGCCATTCACGTAGTCCAGATCCGCCTGCGCGGTCCGCGCCTCTGTCGAGACGGGCGGGCTCGCCGTGCTCGCGACTGGCTCCGCAGCTGCGGCCGCCGTGTCGTCGCTGCCCTTCTCTTCCGGCAACGGCGGGAGCCACGTCTCGTCGAAGCCGGGCGGAACAGCGTAGATCTCGTTGGTGGCGGGGTACGTGTCGGTCGTCTTCTCCGTGCGTTGCTCGCCGGTCTTGTAGGTGAGCACGCGCGAGCGCTTGATCTTGTAGCCGCGAATGCCGTGCTGCTTGATGCGCACCTTGCGACCAGAGAGATCGGGCTCCTCGATCACCTTGCGGCCATAGGGGATCGTCTCGACGAGCTCGCGCCCGAAGCCGACGGTGACGGGTCGCTCGCGCCCCAGGAACTGGATCGTGAGCTTGTTCGCCGTGGTCTTCGTGTGCACGACGATCGCGAACGGATGCGGGTTCTTGATCTTGAGATCGACGGACGGGTACACGACGGTGGAGTCGAGGCCCATGGGGATGTACGCGCTCGGACGTGAGTGCGGCAGCCGCTCGAGCACGTCGAGCCCGCCGAAGAATGCAGCGGCGTGGAATGTGGACGCGACCTGACACGTGCCGCCTCCGACGCCCTCTACCATCTCACCCTTGAAGATCTCCCAGCTCTTCTGGAACCCGTTCTCTTCGCTGCGCTCGCCCACCAGCTGGTTGAAGCTCACGAGCTCGCCGGGAAAGAGGACGGTGCCGTCGAGCTTGCCTGCTGCGTTGTCGATATTCTTTCCGCGCCGAGCTTGATCGCCGCCACGGGAGAAGAAGGTCTCGTACTCGCTGACGACCGCGCTCACGTCGAGATCCATCAGGAACGTGGACGAGACGCGCGGCTTCACCGTCGCCACATGCAACACGAGCTTGTCCTTGCCGGACTCCGCAACGTGGAGAAGCTCCGACACGCCGTCGTGCGTGAGGAGGCTGCGCCCGGGCACCTCGGTCTGTACGCCGCGCTTGTCCAGATCCATGCGCGCGGAGATCGCGCCGCGGTCCGTCTTGTCGCGCAGGCCCTCGAGCACGGAGAGCGCGCGCGCGTCGTCAAGGATGAGGACCAGCGGGACGTCGATCTCACCGGCGCGAGCGCGCTTCACGTGGTCGATGCGTGCAAGCAGATCGTCATCGCGGCCGACCGCGTTCACCCGAGCGACCGTCGAAGGTTCGTCGACCGACACGCCGAGATCACCCAGCGTGGTGCGCAGGAGCACGGTCTCAGGGTCTGCGTCGGAAGTGACATCCACATGACGTCCAAGGAGAAGCGACCCGCGACCGTGGACGAGCGTCACCAGATCGTCCGCGGGGCTCGTGCCGTCGATGATCGCCGCGAGCGTGCTTCCGTCAACGCGAATGCCGGGAAGTGGCTGAGATTCGGGCGCAAAGCGGCGCTTCGCCATGACGCCCCCACCTGCGATGAGGGAGCCCAGAGTGACGAGGACGATCGCGCGGCCGATGAAACCCATGTGACAAACAGAACGCCCGACCGGGCTGACCCTCATCCCGTGGACGGCTGCAAGACTACCGCATCAGACCCTTTCGTCACCAGTTGCCCTGTCAGTTGTCGCGCGATCCCCTACATCGAGGCAAAAAAACAGACACGCAAACACAAGCAGTTTGGGCCAGAGTGATCCCTGGACGGGCCCTGGGAACGTCACGGTATGATGGGGTGCTCGAACAGGGACTGAATGAACACGTCGGAGAGCCCAAAGGGCGAAGCGCTTGTGCAAAACGACCGACTCCCGGGAGGGAAGTTTTGAAGATTTGCGCCCAGTGCAAGATGCGTTACCCGAACGAAGCAACATACTGCTTCGTCGAGGGCGCAGAGCTGTCGCCTCTGCCGGATCCACGGATCGGCACGATGTTGGCCGGGCGGTACGTCATCGAGGACGTGATCGGCGAAGGCGGCATGGCCACTGTGTACGGGGCGGTCCATAAGCTGACCGGGCGTCCTGTCGCGATCAAGATCATGAACCCCATGCTCGCGACGGACGTGGTCGTCCGCGAGCGGTTCAGACGCGAGGCGAAGAACGCGCAGAAGCTCGCGCACCCGAACATCATCGACATCTTCGATCAAGGCGACACGGAGGACGGCACGGCCTACATCGTCATGGAGCGCCTGAACGGCGAGTCCCTGGCCGAGGTGGTGGCCCGCGGTCCGATGGACGTCGACCGCGCCATCAGGCTCATGTCGCAGATCGCGCGCGCACTGGCCCGCGCCCACGACCTGGAGATCATCCACCGCGATCTGAAGCCGGAGAACGTCTTCATCTGCAAGCGCGAGGACAGCGAGGTCGCGAAGCTGCTCGACTTCGGCATCGCGAAATCGCGCTTCGATTCGCGCCTCACCAACCAGGGTGAGCTCTTCGGAACGCCGCAGTACATGGCGCCGGAGCGCATCACCGGCAAGGACCCTGGGCCGGCATCCGACCTGTACGCGCTCGGCGTGGTCTTCTTCGAGATGCTCACCGGCGAGCTCCCGTTCAACGCGCCTGACATCGCCACGTTCTTCGTGAAGCACATGAGCGAGCCGCCGCCGCACGTGCGCCTGAAGAACCCCAAGGTGCCAGAGGAGCTCGACGGGCTGATCATCGCGCTGCTCGCGAAGGATCCGAAGGAGCGCCCCGTGGACGCGCACCGCGTGTACCAGGACCTCACCGGCCTCATGGAAGTGCGCGCCATCCCGCCCGCACCGGAGACCGTGGAGGAGCCGGAGTTCGTCTCCGACGACGAGCCCGCCACCCTTGCGAACGCCGGCGTGGACAGCTGGAACAAGCGCACGCGCGTCTTCGAGGAGATGCTGCGACGCGCCTACGGCAGCCGCGGACGGGCGCCGCGCGAGCTGACGGACGTGCTCGACAAGGTGAACTACGTGGTCGACCGCCTGGCCACGCTGCGCTCAGACGGCATGGAAGATCAGTTCAAGATGGAGGAGATCGACCAGCGCGGCCGCGAAGGGCGGCTCACGCGTGGTGCCGCCGTCGACTCGCTCGGCGTCGATCTATCTCGCTCGCGCGAGGTGGTCCGCGATCTCCAGAACCGCGTGAAATCCACGGCCGACGACACCGCAGCAGCGGCGGCGGCATACCAGGCGACCCAGAAAGACATCCTCCACTGGGAGGGGCGCTCGGCCGGCATGGAGCCGTACTCGGACCTTGCCGACGCATACCGCGCAGCAGCCACTACCGTGGACGCGTGGCTCGTTGCACGAAAGCGCGAGCTCGCCACCCAGCGCGCGCTGGCGGACGCGGAGCGCGCATCGACGGACATCGACTTCCAGATCCGCGAGCTGCGCCAGGGCCTGGGCGCGCACCAGTCCGAGATGGAGAAGGAGCGCGAGCAGACAGAGGACAAGCTGAAGCGGATCGGCAACGAGACCATGGCGCTCGAGCAGCAGCTGATGGAGCTCACCTCGAACTTCACGCAGCCCTTGCGCGCCATGCCCATGCTCGAGCCGCTCTTCAAGGAGCTCGAGAGCCTCGCCGCTGCGTGATCCGCCACGCGTCCATGACGAGCCACCTGGGCAGATGAGGCGCTCGTTCTCGCATGTCGTCTATGGCGGTGCGCATCTCTTCTCGCAACGCACACCGCAAAAGCTCGGGGAGCTCGCGATAGCGGCGTGGGAGAAGCTCGCGCGCTCCGACGAAGACCTGCGCGCGTCCTTCGGTGAACGCAGCGCGGAGGTCTACGCACGCGCCGAGAAGAAGCTCCGCGCGCAGCCCGTCTGCGACGTCCGGATCGACTTCGAGGATGGCTATGGCGTGCGCGCCCTGGAGGAGGAGACCCGGGACGCCGCGCGCACCGGCAGGGAGCTCGCGGCGGTGACTGCCACGGACAGCGCGGGAGGCACCAGCGGCGGCGCCGCGTTCGGGATTCGCATCCGTGCGCTGCGCCCTGGAACTCAAGCGCGCTCCCTTGGCGTATTAGATGTATTTTGCACACAATTTTTGGAGGCAAAGGGGACGCTACCCGCGGACTTCGCGGTGACGCTGCCCAAGGTGCGGAGCAAGACCGAGGTCGTGGCCTTGGTCTCCGCGCTGGCCACGCTGGAGGCGCGATTGGGGCTTCCCCGCATCAGCGTGGAGCTCATGGCGGAGACGCGAGAGGCCGCGGATCCGGCGGAGCTGTCTTCGTGGATTGGCGCGGCGGAGGGACGTTTGCGCTCGCTTCATCTGGGCGCCTACGACTTCCTCAGCGAGCTCGGTGTCCTTGCGCGGTCGCACCGCCTGCACCACCCGTACACGGATGCGCTCCGCACCGCGATGAAGCTTGCCACCGTGGACACGGACGTGGACGTGTTCGACGGCGCGACCACCCTGCTCCCGATCGAAGGCGGGAGGAAGAAGGACGGCACCCCCATGACTCCGGCGGAGGAACAAGAGAGCCGCATGCGCGTGCATGCTGCGTTCGCCGCACACGTACGGGACGTGGCGGAGTCGCTGGACAAAGGGTTTCTTGCGTCGTGGATCCTCTATCCGGCACAGCTGGTGAGTCACGCGGTGGCGCAGGCGTCGTTCTACGTGGACGAGCTGCCAAGGAGCCAGAAGCGCCTCGCGAACTTCGTGACGGAGTCCGCGCGCGCGACGGCGGTGGGGACGTCGTTCGATGATCGCGCCACGGCGCGCGGGCTGGTCTCCTTCTTTGCGCGTGGCCTTGGCTCCGGCGTGCTCACGAAGGAAGACCTGGGCACGCTCGCCCCGCACGAGGCCGCGATCCGCGCCGGCGACGTGGACGCGCTCGTTACGATCGCCGGCTCCTAGACAGCGCTCAGTGGCGCGCGCGAAGGAAGAGGAACACTGCGGTTGCGATCAGGAGGACGACGAACCCGGCACCGCCCACGATGATGAAGACGAGCGGGTTCAGCTTGGTGGGCACGGGCATGGGTGCGACCGGTGCGACCGGTGCCATGGGCGCCTGGGCTTGCTGTGCGCCCATGTTCATCAGTGGTTGAGACATGTACGGCGCTCGCATTGGCGGCGGCCCTCCAGGCTGGGCCCATGAGCCGGACGAGTGCGGGCCGTGGGCAGCGGGGATCTGATTGGCGCTGTGGAAGGAAGGGGCCGGGGTGCGCTGAGAGGGCGGCGCGACATCGGGGATGGAGGCCACACGCATGCGCTGCTGGGACGAATGCTGCGCGCCATGTTGCGGCATGGCAGTGGTGGCCGCTTGGATGGGTTGTGGCGCAGGATCGTGCACGTGCACTGTGAGGGGCGCGGCGGCCGGCGAGGGCGCGGGGATCTGCAGGCGAGGATCCGACGCGTACGGCGAGGCCTGTGTGAAGAGCGTTCGATCGCGATCGCTGTCGGGCGGGCCGTCCTCGTCGACCGACCCGAAGGGCGAGGCGGGTGTGGCGCGATCGGTGGCCTCGGCGGCGACCGGCACCATCGGTGTTGCCGTGCTGCTCGGCGCCAGCATCGTGCGATCACTGTCGGGCTCGTCCTCGAGCTTTCCATCGACGGCGATCACGGTGCGATCCGGATCACCCTTGTTTCGCAGAGCATCCACGAGCTCGGCCTTCGCCATCACCGTGCGCTCGGGATCGCCCGCGCCGGGACCCGGACCTTCACCGCCGGTAGCGTCGGGATCCTCTCCTGCGATGCGACGGAGCGCGATGTGTGCGCGGACGGTTCCGAAGGGCGCGATGCGACTCGCGAGCTCGCCCACGGAGCCGGTCCGATGCTCGCGATCACGCACGAGGCATGCAGCGACGGCGTCGTCCAGCTCCGGAGGACAATCGGGCCGCCGTGAACGGATCGTGGGGATCTCTCCGCTGATGATCGACATGAAGATCTGCGCGAACGACTCGCCCGCGAACGGAGAATGACCGCCTAGGATCTCGTGCAGTACCACCGCGAGCGACCACACGTCCGTGCGCGGGTCCACGAGCTTGGAGCTCTTGAGCTGCTCCGGGGACATGTACGCCGGTGAGCCCATCACGGACGACGTACGCGTGAGGCTCGGGCTGCCCATTGTCGGTGGCGCCTTCGAGATGCCAAAGTCCAGGAGCTTGGCCGTGATGGAGCCGTCCGGCCGCTGCGCAAGGAAGATGTTGGCGGTCTTGATGTCGCGGTGAACGATCTGCTCTGCATGCGCCTTGGTGAGGGCGTCCGCGATCTCGATCACCACGTCGACAGCCTCAGGAATGGGCAGCGTGCCGCGACGCTCGAGCGACTGCTCGAGGTCCTCGCCCTCCATCAGCTCCATCGCGATGTAAGGCAACCCCTGCCAGAACCCCGAGTCGCGCGGGCGCGCAACGTGCGGACTATGAATGCGAGTGGCGAGCCGCGCCTCGTTCATGAAGCGCTGACGCACCTCGTCCGTTGCCTCGCCCACGTCGAGCATCACCTTCAGCGCGACCCTGTCACCCAGAAGGCGATGGCGGGCCGCGAAGACGGTTCCCATCCCGCCCTGGCCAAGCTGGCGCTCGAGTAAGTATTTGTCGTCGATGAGCTCGCCGACTTTGGGCGGTTCCACTCGCGCGAGGCTATCACGGAGTGACGAGGGGGTGGGCCGTTCCGCCTGCCGCTGCGGGCGGGGGCGACTTCGGACGCGCGATTCCCAGGTCCGGATCCCAGGTGCGGAGCTCGGCCTGCGCTCCTTCCGCGCTCATGCGGATCACCACATGCGTCCGCGCGGCACGCTCCGGCGCCGCCATCGGCTCCGCGTCGGGCAGTGGCTCTTCTTCGGCCCAGGAGCCAAGGTTGATGTACGTCGAGTCGCCCGCGGGCGACTCGGTCGGGACGTGCGTGTGTCCCATCACGACGAACGCAGCTGGAAACAAGCGTGAGAGCTGTACGGCGCGCTCTGCGAGGGTCGTCGTGGGGTCCACCTTGCGTTGCTTCGAGAGATGACGATGCGCAAGCACCCACGTGCCCAGGACCACGGCCACCGCGAACAGGATCGGCGGCTTCCAGAACGCGGCGATGCCCACCACACAGAGCGCCATGACCGCCGCACACGCGAGCGCCGCGCGATCGAGCAGGAGGCTTGCCATGATGCCGGACACCGAATGCGCGATGGGCCGGGCCTGGAGGCCGAGCAGGGCTGCCAGCCGCTCTTTTCCTCCGCGCGTCACGTCTGCGAGCTGCGCGACACGGCGCTCGTGCTCCGTGCGCAGCGCCTTCGAAGCGAGCGAGAGATGCTCGCGCCGCAGACCGAAGAGCGCGCTGATGGCGCGAACGAAGCGCATTCCCAGGCGCGCCATGCCCGAGATGCCAAGCCGCGCACCGAAGGCCACGTAGTGAGCCATGCCGAACGCGTCGTGCCCGTGCTCCGTCATGCCGCGCGTCGGCCGCACCACGAAGCGCAGCAGGACCTCCGAGAAGCCGCGCGCCACGCGGCGCGGATCGAGGGGCGAGAGAGGTGCCATCACGTGCTCGGTCGCGCAGAACGGATCGTACTGGTGGCCGTGCTCGATATACGCAACGCCGTCACGATAGAAGAACCAGGGCTGGAACTCGATGCGGGCAAGGAATGCGTCACGCTCGACGGCGCCGCTCGCCTCTGCGTGGCGAAGAAGGACGTCGCGGAGGTCCTGCTTCACACCATCCCAGTGAAGCTCGATGTCGTGATTGCCGTGGATGAGCGTGAGCGCGTGCCCGTCGTTCACGAACGCAGCGAGCTCGCGGAACACGTCCTCGTGGCGTGCGGCCACCCGCCGGAGCTTCTCGCGGGAGTGCTCCTCTGCACCGCCCAGGCCATGGAGCTGCTCCTCGGCGGTGAGCTGCAAGGACATGGGTCCAACGCTCTTGATGCTCATGCCGATGAAGTCGATGAAGTCGCCAGCGATCACCACGCGCCAGCGGCCGCGCGGGAGCTGCTCCTTCCGGTAGTGCGAGAGCAGCGCGACCAGATCCTGGTCGACGGACGTACGGCGCAGCGATGGCGTGCCGCAGTCGTTGATGTCGCTGCCGAGATGCACGTCCGAGAAGATCAGCAAGCTCTCTTCGACGGCGGAGGAAACAGAGGCTGAAGAGGAAGAATCGTCCACACTGTCATGGTGGTGGCTCACGCGCCCGTCGGCCATCAGCGTTCCGTCACGACGAAGGTGCGGGCGGCCGGAGATGCCGGTTGCGGGCGTCCGTCAGTCCAGCTAGCCCTTAATGAATGGGGACAGCGTTCGCGAAGTGGAGCTTCGTCGGGGTCATCGGTGCGCTCGGGATCGTGGCCTGCTCCGGCGGCTCGACCGACAACGGCAGCGGCGGCGGGGACGACGCGGGCGCGGGTCCGACGGTGGATGGCGGCAACTGCGGACGTCTCACCACGCCCTGCGTCACGGGCGCCGGTTGCAAGACCACACAGGACTGCCAGAAGGGCGATGTGTGCGGCGGCGGCGTGTGCGCCACGCCCGCGGCCTCCTGCATGAACAGCAGCAAGGACGGCGACGAGACCGACGTGGACTGCGGTGGCTCATGCCTCCCATGCGCCGATGGAAAGGGGTGCGTCGCGCCGGCTGACTGCACGAATGCCAACTGCGCCGGCGGCAGCTGCGCCGCTCCGTCCTGCACGGACAAGATCCAGAACGGCACGGAGACCGGCCTGGACTGCGGCGGCACGTGCGCGACCAAGTGCGCGGATGGCGGCGGCTGCAAGACCGGCGCGGACTGCACGAACGGCTCGTGCGGCCCCATGAACACCTGCCTTCCGCCGTCGTGCACCGACAAGGCGAAGAACGGCACGGAGACCGGCGTCGACTGCGGCGGCACGTGCGCGACCAAGTGTGAGCCCGGCTCGGGCTGCCTCACGGATATGGACTGCAACAACGTGAAGTGCGACACGGTGAAGAAGCTGTGCGCGCCGCCCTCCGCCACGGACGGCTTCAAGAACGGAACCGAGACCGATGTGGACTGCGGTGGCACCGCGCCCACCAACGCGCCCAAATGCATCGTGGGCAAGGGCTGCAAGCTGGACGGTGACTGCACCGTCGCCTGCAACTACGCCGGCAAGTGCGTGGAGGCGCAGTCGTGCAAGGGACAGCACGGCGGCGACACGTGCGGCCCTGCCGCCACGACGGAGAGCTGCTGCATCTCCCTTCCAGCTGCTGGACTTCCCGCGGGCACCATCAACGGCGTGGCGGTGACCACCACCACCATCGACAAGCACAACATCACGGCGGGTCGCATGCGTGCGTTCGTGACCGCCACGAATGGCGACCTGAAGACGTGGATCATGACCCACACCCCCGCGTGGTGGAACGCGGGCTGGACGACCTACTTGCCCGGGACCCTCGACAACGGCAGCTATGGCTCTCCCGCGGCTGGAAGCAGCCTCACGGAGTGGTTCGGGCCATACGTGAACGGCGCCGCGGGCGGCGCGAACGAGGGCTGTCAGATCAAGGCGCCCGGCGCGCGCACCTACCGCCTGCCAGACGCCGCGAACACCGGCTTCGGCGACCCGCAGTACTACACGCAGGCCTTCGACGACGAGCGCGCCATGAACTGCGTGACGGCCTACATCCTCGCTGCGTTCTGCGCGTGGGACGGCGGACACCTGCCAACGCGCCAGCAGGTCGACTACCTCTGGACGGGCGCGCTCCCGTGGGGCGCTACGCCGGCTGCCGGTTACAACGCCGCCAACCCGACGGACCCGAAGGGTACGTTCGGCACCGCTGCGTACACCAACGGCACCACAAAGGCCGCCCCCATCCCGATCGCAGACCTGTCCTGGGCGAACTACAACTACAACTACTGGGGCGGCGCGAGCATCATCAACACCGACTACTCGATCTACATCGCGCCACCGGGCCGCTTCCCCGCTGGCAACGGCAAGTACGGACACTCCGACCTTGGCGGCAGCGTGTTCAACGCGACCGACATCAACGGCCCGAACGTCTACTGGTCACGCAGCGGCTCGTGGCAGGGACACGGCATTCCCTTCACTGCCGTCAACGCGAACATCAACCCGCCCGCGACGAACAAGTACTGGGCGATGGGTGGCCGCTGCGCGCGGTAGACCGGCCTCGGCGAGCCTCCTGACGGCTGGATGAACCTTCCTTCACTCCCGGAAGGATCCTGCGTCCACGTCCGTCCTACGGACAGGCCCAGAAGGAGGCTTCTTCATGCATCGCCTTTCGCTTTTGCTCACGTTGGTGCTCGTTGCCATGGTCGGGAGCAGCGCAGCTGGATGCGCTCCCGTGTACGCCGGTCCGCCCCGATACGAGATGGTGGCCGTGGGCTCACCGGGCCCGGGCTTTGTGTGGGAGCCGGGCCACTGGGTGCACTACCGCCGCGGCAACCTCTGGGTGCGTGGGCACTGGCGACGCTACTGACACGCTATTTGATGGGCTTCAGGATCGTGCGCATCTCGACGGTGTTGTCGTCGTCGTGGACGTCGCGCTTGGGCGGGCGTTCGGAGGGCGTCTCCACGTCGATCGGGATCTCTTCGATCGTGCTGAGCTTCCTTCGCACGGGCGGAATGGGGTCGAGGCGGCTCGTCTGATCCGCGGTGGTCGCGGCGATCGCGGCGACCTCCTCTTCCGCGTGCAACGTGGGCGCCAGATCGCGCATCCTTGACGGCGCGCCCACGGGCGTGAGCGTGGGCGCGGTCTCTGGCTTCAGGTCCCCGTGGACCTCCTGCCGTGAGCTCTCCTCCAGGAACTCGATGAGCTCTGCGAGGCGCGTGGTGTTCTCCATCCAGGTGAGCAGCGCATTGCGAAAGACGTCTGCGCTCTGGAAGCGTGACTGTGCCTTCAGCGCCGTCGCGCGGTCGACGATCGCGGCGAACCCGGTGTCGATGCCGGGCATCGCCTCCCCGAGCTTCACCGCGCGCCCCTCGCGCAGGTGAATGAGCATCTCGAAGACGGTGTTCGCCTTGAACGGCAACGTGCCGGTCACGCACCGGTACATGATGATGCCCGTGGAGTAGATGTCGGCGCGGGCGTCCAGCTGGTGCGAGCCGCCGTCGAAGCACTCGGGCGCCATGTAGGGCACGGTCCCGAACAGGTTGCCCGCGCTGGTCTTCAGCTCCGGTACGCCAGCCGCTCCCTTCGGCGAGACCATCTTGCACGCGCCGAAGTCGAAGATCTTCACGAAGTCCGCGGCGCGCGCGCTGGGCACCAGGAAGATGTTGTGTGGCTTCAGGTCACGGTGGATGATCCCCGCCGCATGCACGCGCGACAGGCCGTCCAGCAGCTGGACGCCGATGGCCGCGGTCTCCTCGGGCGCGAGCCACCGACGCGTCTTGAGGCGTGAGTAGAGGCTCTCGCCGTCCAGGAACTCCATCACCATGTAGCGGTGACCGTTCGGGAGGTCGCCGCTGTCGACGAGGCCTACGACGTGCGCGGAGTCCACGCTGGCGGCTGCGGCGGCCTCGCGCTCGAAGCGGAGGACCAGATCACGCTCCGCGGTCAGGTGTGCGCGCATCACCTTGATGGCCACGCGTGCGCCGGTCTGGAGACTCTGACCCTCGAAGACGATTCCCATGCCGCCTTCGCCGTGGCGGCGGAGGACCTGGTACTTCCGTTCGATGACTTCCCCGAGCTGCAGCACGTCGAGCCTTCCCGAGGAAGCGTACATGCAGGTCCGTCAAAAGGCCGAGAAATAGAAGCCCGGACCAAGGGTGACGGCCAGGAAGAGCTCGCTCGGTTGGTCGGTTACCCTGATGTCGTATTGCGCGCTCGCACGGAGCACGAGCGTGTACCCGACTGTGGTGCGGAGCGCCTCCAACTGCTCGCGATAAACGAGGAACATCAGGCCGAGATCCGCCTGAGGAGAGAGGACGCTGAACGAAAAGTCGCGGCCGCCAAAGCTGCCCGGCCTGCCGTCTGCAAGGCCGAGCGCGAGCGGCCTGACGCCCAGCCCAGCGAACGGGACAACACGACCGCCGAGGGGGCGTGTAGAGGCCTCGACGGCGATGCTCGGCGCTGCCTCCGTGACGCGCTCTGCGATGAAGAAATGCGAGCCGAGCGTCAGCGCAACGGGGCTCTCCGGACCGCCCAGCCTGCCCATGCCGCCGACAAAGTCGAATGCACCGCCCGTTCTTCCGTCGCTCTTCGTGGCGGACGTGGACGCGCCCACAGCCGCGTACTCATAGACGACGCAACCGGAGGTGAGGGAGGCGAGGGACGCGAAGGAGGCGACCAACGCCGTTGCCCGGAGACTGACGCACGCACCGCGGTACATGTCATCCTTCGACGAGGCGGGCGACCGGAAGATTCAGACGGTCCGCCGCGCTGGACTTCGCGGCTGCTTCGATGTTCCCTGGGGCACCATGGGGGAAGCGAGAGCCGAGACGCAGACGCTGAGGACCGTCACGAGCGTGCTCTCTCGCATTCACGAGGCGAGTGTGACGCTCGGCGCGAAGACCGACGCTCCCGGCGAAGCAGCGCGCGCCGACACTCTGATTGCGCCGACCGAGCGGGCGCCCGCAACACCAGCCCCAGCGGCACCAGCGGGCGCGGCGGACGCGCGCTACGAGAGCCTCGGCGTGCTGGGCGAAGGCGGGATGGGTCGCGTGGAGCACGTTCGCGATCGCGATCTCCTGCGGGAAGTAGCGGTGAAGACGCTGCTTCCCGAGCTTCTCAGCGATCCGCGGCTCCTCCAGCAATTTCTTTGGGAGGCGCGCGTCACGGCGTACCTCGATCACCCGAACATCGTGCCGGTCCACGACCTGGGCGTCACGCCCGAGGGCAGCCTCTACTTCACGATGAAGCTGGTAAAGGGCACGACACTCGAGGTCGACCTCGCGCGCATCAAGAAGAGCGACGCGACCGATGACCGAGCGAGCGGCCTCAATCGACGGCTGCGCCTGTTCCTGCAGCTCTGCAACGCAATTTCGTTCGCGCATGCGCGCGGCGTCCTGCATCGCGATCTCAAGCCGGCGAACGTGATGGTGGGTGAGTTCGGCGAGGTGCTCGTCACTGACTGGGGCATTGCGATGCCGCTGCCAGACGACTCTGGCGCGGCGCTCCGCGAGTTCTTGCCCGGGGACCTGTCCGTTCTCGGCAAGAGCGCGGGGACGCCGATGTACATGTCTCCGGAGCAGGCGAGAGGCGAAGCTCTCGACGCGCGCTCGGACCTCTACACGCTTGGCGTCATCCTCTATGAGCTGGTCGCGCTGCAGCCAGCGTTCGAAGGCACCAGCGTGTCAGCGATCCTGGAGCGCGTCACGGCGGGCGACGCCGTGCCACTCCAGAGTGTTTGCCCCAGAGCAACGACGGCGATCGCGGCGGTGGTCGCGAAGGCCATGGCCACCGATCCTGCTGCCCGATACCCCACGGCACGCGCGCTGGCCGACGAAGTGGAGACCGTGCTGGACGGACGCACCCCGAAGGCCGACAACGCGCCGCTGGTGAAGCAACTGGCGCGCTTCTACATCGCGCGGGATCCAGGCATGTCGCGGATGCGGGTGGTCGACATCGACCTCTGGATGGTCGCGTGCCATTTCTTCGGCGCGGGGATCGGCCTCTTCGTCGCGCTGTTCGTGCCCATCTCGCCGTGGTGGTGGGCCTTCTTGATCGGGGGCGCGCTCATCATGGTTCGGCCCACCGTGCGTTGGTGGCGGCTCCGGAAGAATACCTAGCTCACTCGATGCGGCCGAGCGCGACGATGCAGCTGTGGTTGCGCGCCTTCTTGCCGTTGGACCAGCGGTAGCCAACGGCCGCGCCCGACTCGTTGATGACAAGGTGGATCGTGCCGATGCCGACGCCCGTCGCCTTGCTTGCGAAGCGTGAGTCGTCGGCGCCGTGGCGCATGGAGGTGGAGTCGATGATGGGCACGGACACTTCACCGTGCTCGACGCTCACGGGCGCACGCACGATCATGACGTGGCCGGTGTTGTTGCTGGTGACGTCCGCCGGCTTGAGCCATGCGACGACATCACCAGGGGCGAGCTCCGCTGGCTTGCCTACGCGCTTCCAGCGGCCCTTCTTCTGTCCGGGCTGCATGCCGTCGATGAGCTCCACGAAATGCTTCGCGAGCGGCCTCTTTCCGGCGCCGTTGCGCGGGAGCGTGTCGAGCGCGTCAGGGCACACGCGTGCGAGCGCGTAGTCGATGAGACCAGAGCAGTCGAGGTCGTACTCGGCGGCGGCCTCGTCCACGCGGGTCTTGTGCGAGTAGGTAGACTCGCGAAGGCGACCGACGATGCGGTTCGCCTCGGAGAGCAGCGCTGCGCCACCCGCGCCTGGCGGTGCGACCGCCGTGGATTTCGGCAGGTCTCCGTCGTCACCTTCGGTGCCTGACTCGTGCGCCGTGTCGTCGTCGCCTGCGGAGATCGACACCTGCTCCACGGGCTTCGGTGGTGGGTCCGACTTGCACGCGGAGAGAGTGAGGGTGACGGCGATGGCAACGAGTACGGGGAGGGAAAGCGGGAGGGACAGGCCCGTGCGCCCAGGGTACATCATCGACGAGATCATACACCTGCACGGGAAACCTTGGCGGGGCTGCGAAGGTGAGCGACACTAGCGACCGACGATGTCATCTTTCGAAGCACGATTCGGTCCCGGGATCTGGGTCACCGTCGTCATTGCTACCTACAACCGCGCCGATTCGCTCCGTCGCCTGCTCGGTCAGCTCGACGCGCAGACGCTGGATCCGGATCACTACGAGATCATCGCCGTCGACGACGGCTCGAAGATCGACATGCGTGCGGAGCTCGCGGACGTGAAGACGCGCTGCGACCTGCGCATCGAGCGGCAAGAGAACGCTGGCGCAGCAGCAGCCCGTCAGCGCGGCGTCACGCTCGCGCGCGGCAAGATCATCGTCGTCATCGACGACGACATGCAGGTCGGCCCGAAGTACCTCACGAGCCACCTCGAGAAGCACACCGGGCCGGACAAGGTGGTGCTCGGACGCCTTCGTCCAGACGCGGACCTCTCCGGAATGCCTCTCTACGAGCGCTACTACGCGCGCGTCATGGGTCGCGCCGGTGATGCCTACGCCTCCGGCAAGGTGCCCGTGCGCGGACACAATCTGTACACCGGCAACGTGTCGTTCGATCGCGAGCTGTTCGTTCGCGTAGGCGGCTTCGACCCGGTGTTTCGCGCGCTCGAGGACGAGGAGCTCGGCATTCGCTTCGAAAAGGCGGGCGCGGACTTTGGCTTCGCCGATGCTGCGGAGAGCGTCCATGGCTCCGATCGCACGTCCATGGAGAGCTGGATGAACCGCGCCTATCGCGACGGGATCTACCAGACCAAGGTCGGCAAGAAGCATCCTGACCACCGCGAGTCGAGCCCGTGGCGGCACCTGCCCAACATCAATCCGCTCTCGCGCCCCTTCCTCGCGTTCGGCCTGGCCACGCCGGGCGCGGCGAGCCTGCTCGCGAAGGCTGCCATCCACACGGCCTCCGCGTTCGACAAGGTTGGGCTCGAGCCCGTTGCGCTTGCAGGGGCGACTCTCGTGTACGGCATCCAGTTCTACCGCGGGGTCCGCAGCGAGACCGGCGGCGCCATGGACGTTGCTCGTGAGTACCGCGAGTTCAAGAAGGGCGTGACGCTCCTTCGCAGCGGCGCGCGTGGCAACGGGTCCGCGTGGAAGGCGCTCATGGAGGCCATCCGCGAGGACAACCACATGATCCGCGTCTACGCGGAGAAGTACGACTACCGCCTGGAGGAGGGCGCGATCCCGCCGGACGCAACGTCGAAGGAGCTCGTCTCCGACGCGGTCCGCAAGATCGGCTATCAGCTGATGATCGCCTATCGCGTCATGCGGTTCATGCGCGACTCCGGGCTCATGCTCGGCGCGCAGTTCATGTCACGCATCATCCGCCACGGGTTTTCTTCGGACATCCACTGGGATGCGGACCTTGCCCCCGGCATCGTGGTGGTGCACGGCTTTGGCCTTGCCATCAGCTATGCAGCGAAGATCGGTCACGGCGCGATCCTCTACCAGAACGTCACGCTGGGCTACGGGCTGGATCCGGAGACCAAGGCGCCTGGCGCGCCCGTCATCGAGAAGAACGTGCACATCGGCGTGGGCGCCACGCTGTTCGGCCCCATCGTCGTGGGCGAGGGCACGAAGATCATGGCCAACTGCGTGATCAACCGCAGCGTGCCGCCGCGATCGATCGTGGAGGCCCCCGTCCCACACGTGGTTGCTCGGGCCGTGCGCCCCGGCCCGTGATTCCGGTGAGCTCGTAGTGTGGGCTTTCACCCTGTTCGTGTGCGCTGTCGCGTCGCATGCGGTGCTCGTGGCGTGGACGCGCACGGTCATCGGGCGGCAGCCGCTGCGGACCGTTGCGCTGGGGCTCGTCGCGTTCTGCGCGTGTGTCGCCCTCTTCGGACCTCGTGAGAACTTCGGCTACACGTCATTCGAGCTGACCATCGTCATGACGGGCGCCGGCCTCTACGTCGCGATGCTCGTGGCGTCGCGCGTGCTCCCGGCGGCGCGGCGGCGGCTGTCGTCCGCTGGGAAGAAGAAGGTTACGGAGAAGGACGAGGGCAAGGACAAGGGCGAGGAGAAGGACAAGGGCAAGGAGCGGCCTGGGCGGCGGGAGGCCTTGCTTCGCATTGGTGGTGGCTTGGCGTGGGGGACCAGCGCCAGTGCGCTCGGCTGGGGGATGGCGCGGGGTCGGCACGACTACCAGCTGGTGGAGGTGCCGGTGAAGATCGTGGGGCTCCCGCGCGCGCTCGATGGGTACACGATCGTGCAGATCTCCGACCTTCACATAGGCGAGTGGGTGGGTGAGGCGGACATCGCGCGCGGCCTCGAGATCGTGACGCGGGCGCGCGGTGATCTTCTCGCCGTCACGGGCGATCTCGTCGACTTCGACGAGCGCCTTGCGCCGATGATCGCCGAGCGCATCGCGCGCATCGCTCCACGCGATGGTGTCGTGGGCATCCTGGGCAACCACGACTACTACTCGGACGCGGCTGCCGTGCGCTCGGCGCTCAGCGCTGCTGGCGTCGACATGCTGGTCAACGAGCGGCGCATCATGCGCGCGGGTGATGGCGGCGGCTTCGCGCTGATCGGGCTGGATGACTACTACGGCCTTCGCTATGGGGCGACCGGCCCAGACCTGACCGGCACGCTCGCGAAGCTCACGGATGCCGCGAAGGATCTGCCGCGCATCCTCCTCGCACATCAGCCTCGTCAGTTCGACGAATCCGCGGGCCAGGTCGCGCTGCAGCTCAGCGGCCACACGCATGGCTTGCAGATGAACTTTGCCGCCGTGGTCGGCCGCATGTCGCAGAGGTACGTGGCCGGGCGCTACGAGAAAAATGGCTCTGTCCTGTGGGTGAACAGCGGCTTTGGTGTCACGGGCCCGCCGTCGCGCGTCGGTGTCCCGCCCGAGATCACGAAAATTGTGCTGGTTGCAGCCTGACTTTTTCTTCGCCGCGCGCACGCGCCGAGTTCGCTATCATCGGCAACGATGGATGTTCAAAGCGCAATCGCTCTCGCAACCCGTGCACGCGGCAAGGCCAAGCGCATGCTCCTGCGCGCGCCCATGGTCAAACAGGTCGCGGACACCCGCTACTTCGCCGCGCTCGGTCGCCACGCCGGTGAGCTGCCGTGGCTCGATCACGATCGCTTCTCGGTCGTGACGGACCTCCGCAAGGACTGGTTCGCCAAACGCGATGGTAGCCAGCTGATCCCCGCCGCCGTGCTGAAGAGCGCCGGCGTTTTCGTGGAGCAGCTGAAGGCCAACACATCGGACAAGAGCTGTGTGCGCATCACGCCCGAGCAGCTCGCGGATGATGCGACGCTCTTCTCGTGGGGGCTCTGCGACGAGAACCTGGACCTGGCGGAGTGCTACATTGGCCTGCCTGTCCACTTCCTTGGCGTGGAGGTGAAGCGCGAGCGTCCCGACGGGCAAGCGACAGACGTCCGTCAGTGGCACATCGACGTGGAGGACCGCCGGATGATGAAGATCATCTCGTATCTCAGCGACGTCGACAGCACGTGCGGCCCGTTCAACTATCTTGATCGCCCCACGACCGGCCGCGCGGTTCGCAATCTCAACTACTGGTCTGGGTTCGTGCCCGACGCGACCATGAACAGCGCAGTTCCGCAGGGCGACTGGACGCAGGCGCTCGGGCCGCGCCTCACCACGGTCTTCGTCGACACCTGCCGCCTCTTCCACCGCGCCATGCCGCCGACGAAGGTGGATCGCTACTCGATGACGTTCTCGTACTCGAGCACCACGCCGTTCCAGGTCTTCCCCGAGTTCATGCAGAACCGAAAGACCATGATGCGCCTCAAGGACCAGCTGACTCCGCGCCAGCGCACCGCGTCCATGATGGACTGATCCCATGGACTGATCCCATGGACTGATCCCATGGACTGATCCCATGGACTGATCCCATGGACTGATCCCATGGACTGATCCCATGGACTGAAGTCCGCGCTAGACTGTCAGTCGATGCAAATCTCACTTCGTGTCGGGGCGGTTGCTGCGGTCGTGCTGGTGCTCGGCGTGGCGCTCGCCGTTGCTTGCGGCTCCTCGAGCGATGGCGACGGGGGCGCCGGTCAGTCGGACGCGAGCGGCAAACCTGGCAACGGAGCGATCTTGCCCGGCACCGGCAGCGACGGCGCCAGCACCTCCATGGATGGCAGCTCCCAGTCGCAGGGTGATGCCGCTCCGTCCGTGGGCTGCGGTGCTGCGGGCGCGAAGACCGGCTACCTGGGGCAGCAGACACTCTCGCTCAATGGCTCGCCGCGTTCATATGCGCTCTTCGTGGGCGACAAATACGACGGCAAGAAGGCGCTGCCGATCGTGTTCTCGTTCCACGGCGACGGCGGCAATGGCGCTGGCATGCGCAAGACCGTGGACCTGGAGACGCCCGCAGGAGGCAACGCGATCTTCGTCTACCCCGACGGCCCCAACCAGACCTGGGACCTGGAGACACCGCCGGCGATGAACCTGGACTACCAGTTCTTCGACGCGATGGTGACCGCGCTGGAGTCAAAGCTCTGCGTCGACAAGTCGAAGGTCTTCGTCTTCGGGTTCAGCCGCGGTGGCTTCTTCGTCAACCAGCTTGGCTGCTTTCGCGGCACCACGGTGCGCGCGATCTCGGCGCACTCGGGCGGCGGCCCCTACTCCAACAACGCGGCCGACTTCGACATGAACGGGTTCTTCAAGTGCACCACGGCGCCAGTCGCCGCGCTCATCATGCATGGCCAGGCAGACTCCGTCGTGCCCATCGCGGGCGGCGGACAGAAGTCACGCGATCACTGGCAGATCGCGAACACTTGCCAGACAACCACCACCGCCTACGCACCAACATCATGCGTGTCCTACAACACGTGCGCAGCCGATCATCCCGTCGTGTGGTGTGCGATCCCCGGCCTCGATCACGCGCCCTGGACGAGCGCCGCAGCGACGACGTGGAGCTTCTTCACAAGCCTGTAGCTCCCTCTGTAAGCACATCCCCGACATCGACATCGACATCGACATCGACATCGACATCGACCTCGACCCCGACCTCGACCCCGACCTCGACCTCGACCTCGACCTCGACCTCGACATCGACATCGACATCGACATCGACTTCGACATCGACTTCGACATCGACCTCCGGCACGTCGACCTCGACTTCGGCGGCGGTCGCGATAGCGTTTAACGCTGGGGGTTATTCTCCATGCGTAAGCTTTGGCTTGGGTTGTTCGTGGGTGTTGGCGTGTCGGTCGCGGTTGCGTGCGGTGGCGGCGACGGTAGCTCGTTCGGCGGCGGCGGCGATGTGGACGCTTCGGGCGATGACTCGGCGGCGGGCGGCTCGTTCGGCAAGAGCGACTCCGGAAGCCATGACGGCGGCGCGCTCAACTGCGCTGACGGAAGCCTGGACCCCGCGTGTTTCCCGCCCGGCGTGTGCGGCGACGGCAAGCCCGGCCTGGGCGAGGCGTGCGACGACGGCAACAAGACCAACGGCGACGGCTGCTCCGCGACCTGCCAGGTAGAGGCGCCCTACTGGGCGTGCACGTGGTCCGGGCAGCCCTGCGTGGACGTCCGTGACTGCGCGGCGCTGGCGGACGCCGGCAAGGACGCTGGCACCTGCGTGGTGAGCGCGAAGGCGCCGCTCTGTGGTGACGGCATCCTGGACATGGGCGAGGTCTGCGATGACGGCAACGCGAACGGCGGGGATGGCTGCGCCGCGGACTGCAAGACGGTGGAGGCGAACTATCTGTGCCCCACGCCCAACAAGGCGTGCGTCTACACCGTGGTGTGCGGCGACGGCAAAATCCAGGGCCTGGAGACCTGCGACGACGGCAACAAGGTGGCCGGCGATGGCTGCTCCGCACCGAACGCGAACCCGATGCTGTCGTGTCAGCTCGAAGCCGGCTGGGTGTGCCCCGTGGCCGGCGGACGCTGCAACGCGAAGCTCTGCGGTGATGGC
Source organism: Polyangiales bacterium (assembly GCA_038230375.1). Lineage (GTDB taxonomy): Bacteria > Myxococcota_A > Polyangia > Polyangiales > Polyangiaceae > JANXLV01. Next base: position 53,863 of record JBBRNJ010000059.1, read on the forward strand.
ATCCTCGCCGGCGCCGAGCAGTGCGACGACGGCGCGAACAATCCGAACGACGGATGCAGTCCCACGTGCATCCTGGAGCCGGGCTTCGCATGCGTGGTGCCTGCGGGCGGCAAGTCCGTGTGCCACGCGACGACCTGCGGCGACGCAGTGAAGGAAGGCTTCGAGCAGTGCGACGACGGAAATCTGATCCCGTACGACGGTTGCTCGCCCACGTGCACCGTCGAGCCCACCTGCGCGGGCGGCGCATGCACGGCCCTCTGCGGTGACGGCATCAAGTTCCCTACGGAGCAGTGCGACGACGGCAACACGCGCAACGGTGACGGCTGCAGCTCCGTGTGCGTGAAGGAGGCGGGCTTCACCTGCCAGGACAAGACGCAGCCCCCGCCGTCGAGCCTCACGATCCCGATCCTCTATCGCGACATGCGCTACGCGGGCACCGCGAACGGCCATCCGGACTTCCAGGTCGACGGCTACATCAACGGCGTTGTCACGGGCCTCACGAAGCCGAATCTGGGCGGCGACGGCAAGCCCGTCTTCCTGTCCACGAACGGCAGCGGCGGTGCGAGCTCGCTCACCGACGCTGCGTCCTACTGCTGGTGGTACCACGAGAAGTCCACCGCGCTCTCCCCCGACTGCGGAGCTGTTGGCACCACGAATCCGTACGACAAGCTCGTGTACCTGGATGCGGGCAACAACCCGACGACGCTCACATTGAATGAGCTCGCGCCGGGCTCTGGCATCTACCAGTACGACAACCAGACGTTCTATCCGCTGAACGGGCTTGGCTGGAACGCCGGCGGTGCGCCACAGACCGACGGCGACTGCAACGCGGGCGGCTCGCAGAACTTCGCGTTCACGAGCGAGCTGCACTACCAGTTCACGTACAAGGGCAGCGGCATGGAGACCTTCGACTTCACCGGTGACGACGACGTGTGGGTCTTCATCAACGGCGTGCTCGCCGTGGACATTGGCGGCGTGCACTCCGCAGCGAGCGGCACCGTCACGCTGGGCGCCGTGATCGCGCCAGCAGTGAATCCCGTGCCGAACCCGTTCAACCTCACGGTTGGCGGCATGTACGACATCTCCATGTTCCAGGCGGAGCGCCACACGTGCGCGTCCACATACAAGCTCACGCTGAGCGGGTTCGATCACGTGGTCACCACGTGCGACCCCATCTGCGGCGATGGCAAGCTCGAAGGCGGCGAGGTCTGCGACGACGGCGTCAACGACGGCACCTACGGTCACTGCCTCCCGGACTGCAGCGGACGCGGACCGTACTGCGGCGACCTGTCCACGCAGATGCCGCCAGAGGTCTGCGACGACGGCACGAACCTCACGCTCTGGACGCCCTCGTCCGTGACCAGCTCGTGCAGCCCCGGCTGCGTGAAGCCCGCATACTGCGGCGACGCAACCGTCCAGGGAACCTACGGCGAGAAGTGCGATCTGGGCAGCGCGATGAACACCGGCGCGTACAACGGCTGCAATGCGAACTGCACCACCGGTCCGCACTGCGGCGACGCAGTGGTGCAAGCCGCGAACGGCGAGGCGTGCGACAACGGCTTCAACGTGTCCTCGTACGCGAAGCATCCGACCGCGAGTGACTGCGCTCCGGGCTGCAAGCAGCCGCGCTACTGCGGCGACGGCGTGCTCGACTACCCGCAGGAGCAGTGCGACACGGGCGCCGGGAATGCCAACAACGGCGTCTACAACGGCTGCACGACGGACTGCGTGCTGGGGCCTCACTGCGGAGACCACGTTGTGCAGGTCTCCGCGGGAGAGCAGTGCGACGACGGCAATCGCATCAACGGCGACGGCTGCTCCGCGGCATGCCTCAAAGAAGGCGGCGTGAAGTAGTCTCTGGCAATGCTGCTGGACGCGCTCTTCGATTGGCTCCTTGACGGCGTGCCGGGCGTGAAGAGCCCGGTCGATATCGCGGACCGCCTGGGCCGCGACTTTGCAGCCGCCGGGATCCCCGTGGAGCGCGTTGGTGTGTTCGTCACCACGCTGCACCCGAACGTGGTGGGGCGCGCCTTCATCTGGGAGAAGGGCAAGGAGACGCGCATGGCGGCGCTCACCCAGCAGGTGAAGACCTCGCCCGATTACGCGCACAGCCCGCTCGCGCGTTGCACGGAGACGGGCCAGGAGTTTCGCTGGCGGAAGGGGGAGCCGGACCAGGGCTTCCCGTACATCAAGGATTTCTCGACGCGCGGATGTGTAGACTACATCTGTTTTCCGCTCCGCTTCACGAACGGCGAGGTGCACGTCATGAGCGTGAACAGCAACGTGGGGTTCACGGACGAGCACGTGGCAGCCATGCGTCACGTGGTCCGCCCGCTCGCCCGGGTCGCGGAGGGCTTTGCGATGCGACGCGTGGCGGAGAACATCCTCTCCACGTATGTGGGCGCTTCTTCTGGCGCGCGCGTCATGGCGGGGCGCATCTTCAAGGGCGACGTGGAGACCATTCACGCCGCGATCTGGTTCTCGGACCTGCGCGGCTTCACCGAGATGTCGTCGCGCAAATCCGCGAAGGAGATGATCGGCGTCCTCAACGACGTGTTCGAGTGTCAGGTGCCCGCGATCGACAAGCACGGTGGTGAGGTGCTGAAGTTCATTGGTGACGGACTGCTCGCGATCTTTCCGATCAAGGAGCGCGCGGACGCGAAGGAGCGTTGTGAGGCGGCGATCCAGGCCGGGCGCGAGGCGCTTGCCGCGATGGACGCGCTGAACGCGAAGGACGGAACGGAGCTGCGCATCGGCCTGGCGCTCCACGTGGGTGATGTCGAGTACGGCAACATCGGCGGCGCGTCACGCCTGGACTTCACGGCGATCGGCGCGGCGGTGAACACGGCGGCGCGGCTCGAGGGGATCGCCAGCAAGGCGGGTCGCGCGATGGTGCTTTCGGAGGAGGTCGCGCAGCTGGTCGCGGGTGCCCAGAAGCCAGGAGAGCCGATGGGCGGCTTCGAGGACCTCGGCGCCTTCGAGCTGAAGGGGATCTCTGGCGCCAGGCGCGTTTTCGCCGCAAGGTGAGGCGTCCACGAAGGTGCGCGCGCGGCATTCTTGCAGTGCGTGGGATTTCGCCTGACGGAAGATCCCGCTCGTTGCGCCGGATCAGTGTCAAAGTCATCGTGGTATGCCACGTGCGTCTGCGACGCGCATGCTCCCTGGACGCGTACTCGTTGCGGACGACGATCCAGTGTGGCTGGAAGTGATCTCGGCGATGTTGGTCGGTGAAGGCATGGTCGTGCGCGAGGCGCGGAACGGCGGCGAGGCGCTCGCGGAGCTGGCCGAAGGTGGGATCGATCTCGTCATCACGGATGTGTCCATGCCGGAGCTCGACGGCGTGCAGGTGTCCGCCATGGCAAGGACCGCCGGCGATCACGTGCCCATCATCGTGATGACGGCCCACCGCGACGAGTGGGTCGCGCTCGCCGTCTCCCGGCTCCAGCGCGCCACCTTGCTACACAAGCCGTTCACGCCCCAGGAGCTGCTCACGCATATCGAGGGGCTCCAGAGAAAGTCGCCACCACGCTCCGAGCAGCCAGCGGCGGCTCTGGAGTCGCATCTGTTCCCGCCGGCCTTGATCCCGATGCTGCGGGAGCGGCTCGGAAGCGAGCACCCGTGCGTGGAAGGTATCGGCGACGAGGTCCTGGGCGAGCTGTTGAATGTCGTGTTCTTCGCGGGACTGGAGACCGAGGAGGGCGAGCGAAACCCCATTCGCGTGATCTTCTCGGGCGCCTCGACCGTGGCGAGTGAAGCGCGAGACGAGGAGGACGTGACGGCGGCGGTGTTCCGATGGAGCGCGCTCGCCTTCCAGACGCCGCGGCCACTGTCGATAGGAGCGCTGGTGAAGCTCGCCGCAGCGAACGTCAGCCCGCCGTTCTTCACGGAGGTGACGTATCGCGAGGGGCATCTCGTCATCACCGGGCTCGCGCGCGAACGCGTCAACATCGAGGGAGACACATCGATCAAGGTCGTCGCCAAGCGACCTGGCGATCTCTCCATCCGCGTGGGACAGCTTCACATCCTCGACTACTCACGCGGTCGCGTGAACGCGGCGGGCTGCAACGACGTCCTGTCGGAAGGCCCGATTCGTCGGGCGCTCGAGGTCCATGGCACGGTGGCTGGTGTGCCGCGCCTGGCGTTGCGCTCGTATGTGGATGCCGTCCGCGCCATCGTCG
>JBBRNJ010000060.1:0-56883 GCA_038230375.1 Polyangiales bacterium
AATATCGCGCTCGTCACCACGGCCGTCGCGAACGGCGACCTCTCGAAGAAGATCACCGTCGACGTGAAGGGCGAGATCCTCGAGCTGAAGAACACCATCAACACGATGGTCGATCAGCTCAACTCGTTCGCGAGCGAGGTGACGCGCGTCGCGAAGGAGGTCGGTACCGAGGGCAAGCTCGGCGGACAGGCCGAGGTCTCGGGCGTCGCTGGCACCTGGAAGAATCTCACGGACAGCGTGACCTTCATGGCCCGCAATCTGACCACGCAGGTCCGCGGCATCGTCAAGGTCGTCACCGCGGTCGCCGATGGAGACCTCTCGCAGAAGCTCGTGGTCGAGGCCAAGGGCGAGGTCGCCGCGCTCGCCGACACGATCAACGGCATGACCGACACGCTCGGTGTGTTCGCCGAGCAAGTGAGCACGGTCGCGCGCGAGGTCGGCATCGAGGGCAAGCTCGGCGGGCAGGCGCGCGTCCCCGGTGTAGCCGGCACGTGGAAGGACCTCACCGACAACGTGAATTTCATGGCGTCGAACCTCACGACGCAGGTGCGCGGCATCGTCAAGGTCGTCACCGCGGTCGCGAACGGAGACGTGTCGCAGAAGCTGATCGGCGTGGAAGCGAAGGGCGAGATCGCTGCGCTCGCAGATACCATCAACAATATGTGCGACACGCTCGGCACCTTCGCCGATCAGGTCAGCACCGTCGCACGCGAGGTCGGTATCGAGGGCAAGCTCGGAGGCCAGGCCAAGGTGCCCGGCGCGATGGGCACGTGGCGACAGCTCACGGACAACGTGAACCAGCTCGCCGGAAACCTCACGTCACAGGTGCGAGCCATCTCCGACGTCGCCACCGCAGTCACGAAGGGCGATCTCACGCGATCGATCGACGTCCAGGCCGAGGGCGAGGTCGCGCAGCTGAAGAACAACATCAACCAGATGATCGTCAACCTGAAGGAGACGACGCAGAAGAACACCGAGCAGGACTGGCTGAAGACGAACCTGGCCAAGTTCTCCAGCATGATGCAGGGGCAGAAGAACATCGAGACGGTGTCCGAGATGATCATGTCTCAGCTCACGCCGCTGGTGTCCGCGCACCATGGCGCGTTCTTCATGATGGAGACGGAGAACAGCGTCCCCATCCTCAAGCTGACGAGCACCTACGCCTACCGCGAGCGAAAGCACGTCGCGAACACCTTCCGCCTGCGCGAGGGCCTGGTCGGGCAGTGCGCGATGGAGAAGAAGGTCATCCTCCTCACGCGCGTCCCTTCCGACTACATCCAGATCAGCTCTGGCCTGGGCGAGGCGCCGCCGCTCAACATCATCGTGTTGCCGGTCCTCTTCGAAGGACAGGTCAAGGCGGTGATCGAGCTCGCGTCGTTCCACGCATTCAGCGTCATCCACCAGCTCTTCCTGGACCAGCTCATGGAGAGCATCGGCGTCGTCATCAACATGATCACGGCGAACATGCGCACCGAGGAGCTGCTCGCGCAGTCGCAGAGCCTGACCCAGGAGCTCCAGAGCCAGTCGAAGGAGCTCACGTCGCAGCAGCTCGAGCTCCGCCGCTCGAATGTCGCGCTCGAGAAGCAGGCCCTCGAGCTGGAGGAGAAGGCGCGCCTCCTGGCCGAGCAGAACGTCAAGGTCGAGGTGAAGAACCGCGAGGTCGAGCTGGCGCGCGTCTCGATCGAAGAGAAGGCAGAGCAGCTCGCGCTGGCGTCCAAGTACAAGTCCGAGTTTCTCGCGAACATGTCCCACGAGCTGCGGACGCCGCTCAACAGCCTGCTCATCCTTGCCCGGTTGCTCGCCGAGAACGTCGAGAAGAACCTCACGGGCAAGCAGGTCGAGTTCGCGCAGACCATCTACACGTCGGGTGGCGATCTGCTGTCGCTCATCAACGAGATCCTCGACCTCTCGAAGGTGGAGGCAGGCAAGATGGAGGTGGAGCCTCGCTCCATTCAGCTGTCGGATATCGCCGCATTCGTGGATCGAAGCTTCCGCCCGGTCGCGGATCAGAAGAGCCTCTCTCTAGGCATTCGGATCGATGAAGACGTTCCCGGCGCCATCCGTACCGATCCGCAACGGCTCCAGCAGGTCCTCAAGAACTTGCTCTCGAACGCGTTCAAGTTCACGGAGCAAGGCGGTGTCACGCTGCGCGTCAGCCGTGCCGGCAGGGACACCAAGTTCACGCGTGAGACACTGCAGGGCGCGGACAACGTACTTGCGTTCACGGTGATGGATTCGGGGATTGGTATCGACCCGGACAAGCTGCAGATCATCTTCGAGGCCTTCCAGCAAGCGGATGGCACGACGAATCGCCGCTACGGCGGAACAGGGCTTGGACTCTCCATCAGTCGGGAGATCACGCGGCTCCTCGGCGGCGAGATCCAGGTCACGAGCGCGCCCGGAAAGGGGAGCACCTTCACGCTCTACCTGCCCGAGCGTTACGCGAGCGACGTCGACGCAGCGACCGTCGACGGCGATGCCACGAGCAAGTCAGCACCGAGCTCCCTCGTCCCCGCGACGGGCGTGGGCACCTTGCCCGGCGCAGTGGCGCTCGCCGCGCGCCCCATAGAGGACGACCGTCACCAGCTCCGCGAAGGGGACCGAGTCCTCCTGATCATCGAGGACGACATCACGTTCGCCCGCATTCTGGTCAGCATTGCGCACGAGCGTGGGTTCAAGGCCGTCGTCGCGCTACGCGGCGATACTGGTCTTGCGCTCGCCAACCAGATTCAACCCGACGCGATCACGCTCGATGTCCAGCTCCCGGTCCTTGACGGCTGGTCGCTGCTCGACAGCCTGAAGCGAAATCCCCGCACGCGGCACATTCCCGTCCACGTCATCTCCGTCATGGAGCGAAGCCAGAAGGGCGCTGCCCTGGGTGCGTTTGCCTACCTGGAAAAGCCGGTGACCAAGGAGGCGCTCGAGGGGGCGTTCGCGCACATCTCGGATTTCCTCGACCGCAAGGTGAAGGTCCTGCTCCTCGTCGAGAACGACGAGCACATCAAGAACGAGCTGGTGGCGGTCCTGGAGGACGGTGGAGGCGTCGACGTCGTCGCCGTGGCCAGTGCGAAGCGCGCGCTCGAGGTGCTCGAAGGGCGACCGTTCGACTGCATCGTCGTCGATCTCGTCCTTCCAGACGAGGATGGCGTTCGCCTCGTGGAGGAGGTGAAGGGTCAGCCGCGCTTCGCCGACTTGCCCCTTGTCGTCTACACCGGGAAGCAGCTGACAGACGCGGAAGAGCAGCGGCTCAAGCGGTACACGCATTCGGTGATCGTCAAGAGCGGCGCCGCTTCACTCGACAAGCTGATGCAGGACACGAGCCTCTTCCTTCACCGCGTCGACCAGCGCGAGTCCACGGGCGCAAAGCCTGATCTCCGAGATCTGACGCGGGTACCGCTCGACGGCTGGACCATCCTCGTGGTCGACGACGATATCCGGAACATCTACGCCGTGAGCAGCTTGCTCGAGCGACATGGTGTCCGCGTGATTGCCGCCAACAACGGCAAGACCGGCATCGAGGAGCTCGAGGCGAACCCGGAGGTCTCACTCGTGCTCATGGACGTCATGATGCCCGAGATGGACGGGTACGAGACCATGAGCGCCATCAGGAGCAATCCGCGCTACAGCGGACTTCCGATCATCGCCGTCACGGCGAAGGCGCTGAAGGACGACCGCGACAAGTGCCTTGCGGCGGGAGCTTCCGACTACCTGGCCAAACCCATCGATGCCGAGCGCCTCTTGCAGCTGATCGAGATGTGGGCGCCGACCGGAGGAGCGCGGGCCGATGCATCCGATGGAGGGTAGTGGTAGTTTTCACGCTGTGTCTGCGCTCGAAAAATCGACGCCTGTCGTCCTCCTCGTGGACGACAGGCCTGCCAACCTGCTCGCGCTCGAGGCGCTCCTCGAGGCTCTCCCCGTTCGCACCTTGCGCGCGAACTCGGGGGAGGAGGCCCTTCGAATCCTCTTGAAGCAGGACGTTGCAGTGGTGTTGCTGGACGTGCAAATGCCAGGCATGGACGGCTTCGAGACCGCAGCCCAGATGCGGAGCCACACGCGGATCTCGAGCGTGCCCATCATCTTCATCACTGCCATCAGTCGCGACCCAACCCACGTGTACAAGGGATACGAGCGCGGCGCGGTGGACTACATCATGAAGCCGTTCGATCCGGTCGTTCTCAAGGCAAAGGTCAGCGTGTTCGTTGACCTCTTCGTGAAGGCGGAGACGATCAAGGTGCAAGCGAAGCTCCTGCGCGAACAGGAGCTGGCGGCGCTGGACCGGAAGATGGAGCGCCGCTACCGGCGCCTCGCGGACGCCATGCCGCTGTTCGTGTGGGGGGTGCGTCCAGATGGGACTGTCGACTACGTGAACGAGGCCTGGATGGTCTACTCGGGACTTGCGGCGGAGGAGACGGCTGAAGTCGTATGTGCGCAGGCCGTGCATGCCGACGATCTCGAGTCCGCGCGTACGGCCTTTCGCAAAGCCGTCTCTGACCGCGCACCGTTCGAGATGGAGTATCGACTGCGCAGGCGCGATGGCGCCTACCGGTGGCACCTCGTGCGGTCGTCGGTCGAACGCGGCGAGCACGGCGCCATCGAAGGCTTCGTCGTCAGCGCGACGGACATTGACGCGGCCAAGGAGACCGAGGCGCAGCGCGAGCGGCTGCTAGCGCACGAGCAGATTGCGCGACAGGCTGCCGAGGACGCGAACCGGACGAAGGACGAGTTCATCGCCAGCGTCTCGCACGAGCTTCGCAACCCGTTGCATGTGATCCTGGGGTGGACGGGCCTGCTTCGCACGGGCAACCTGGACGCAGAGCGACGCGATCATGCGACAGCGGTCATCGATCGAAGCGCGCGCACACAGGCGGTTCTCGTGGAGGACCTGCTGGACATCGCCCGGGTCGCGTCGGGCAGGCTCTCGATCAAACAAGAACGGATCGACGCAGCAGAGATCGTTCGTGATGCTGTGGAGAGCCTACGCCCGGCGGCGAGCGCGCGCGGCGTCACGCTATCGTTCCGAAGCGCGGACGTGCAGGAGGTCTACGCGGACGCCGCGCGGCTCGGCCAGATCGTGTCCAACCTGCTCACCAACTCGATGAAGTTCACGTCGTCCGGTGGGCACGTCGACGTCGAGGTCACGCCGACTGCCACTGGAGTGAGGATCCAGGTCAAGGATGATGGGGATGGGATCGCCGCAGAGTTTCTGCCACGCGTGTTCGAACGCTTTCAACAAGAGACGGTGTCGGACGACCGCCGTGGAGGCCTGGGAATCGGGCTTGCGCTCGTGAAGCACCTCGTCGAGGTGCACGGCGGGACCGTTGCGGCCGCGAGCGACGGGCCGGGCCGGGGGGCTGTCTTCACCGTGGAGCTACCGTCGCATGGGCCTTCGAGCTCCCGCCCCTCGCGATCACCTCACGCGTAGTAGCTTGCGGACCTCGTCGACGAGGAGGTCCGGGGCGAACGGCTTCTTGACCACTGCATTGGCGCCGCACGCCGACCCCACCGTGCGGGCGTCCTCCGAGCCGGAGATGATCAGGATTTGGATGTGCTCGAGCGCCGGCGCACTGCGGACCGCTTCGCACAGAGCACGTCCACTCATCACCGGCATGTTGAGGTCGGTGACGAGGACGTCGGGTGGGAGCCGCGTTGCGATCTCCAGCGCTTCCCGTCCGTTCGACGCGCGCTCGACCTCCCAGCCCTGGCGGCTGAGGTACATGGCCTGAAACTCGAGCGTGTCCAGATCATCATCCACCAGCAGGATCCGATGGGGGCACGCGTGCGTGGCGCTATCCATGTGCTTCCATGTCTCGAGGGCGCCGCATTCATGGCTGCGTTGCAATCGTGGTGCCGCGGCCTACCGATCGGAAACCAGGCAAATTCCAGTCTATTCTGGATCGACCACACGCGCGCCGCACGGGGGACGGGCAGGAATGTCCTGGTGTGGCGAAACTGCGTTTTGCCCGCTCCGCTACGAACCGCCGCTCATCACCTGCGTGAGGTAGACCATCGTGCGGTGTGTCTCTTCCTGGCGTGGCAAGAGCTCGGCCCGACAAAGGGACTCGCGCGCTCTCCTCGACGGTTGCGCGCTCTTGCCACCGCTCATTGCATGCGGCTTGCCAGGCGCATCGCGCGCGTTCTTCGCGGTGTTGCTGGCGGGAGGGCGCCGGTGAGGACACGAACAGGACAGAGGCGTGCGCGCCAACACGCCATGGTGTGGCGCCGTGGGAGCTCCCGACGGCGCTTTTCAAGCGACTTCGCGGCGGCACGATCCTCGCGAGGGGACTCGCCATGAGCAACATCGGCATGCGCACCACCAACACTTCGCCCAGCTCGCCGCCGCCCAGCCCGAAGGGGCCGGAGCTTCCGTTCCCGCCCGATGAACCGGAGACGCCCGGCCTGCCAGATGGGCCCACGCCGCGTCCGGAGGTGACCCCCGTCGAGCCCTACGAGCCGAACGGGCCGGGCTCTCCAGAGCCGTGGCGGGACGTCAGTTGCTTCGACGGTGTACCGCTATTCGTGTGAGCTGCTGCCGATCCGCTTGGCTGCCAGCTCCACCTTGTTCTTCGCGGACGCGAGGGTCTGCGAGAGTGCGTCGGCCTGCTTCACTACCTCGGGAAACGAGGCCTCATCGGCCGCGCGCGCGAGTTCTCGCGCCGCCACGACGATGGGCGCCATGCGATCGCGAAGGCTGCTGAGGAAGTTCACCCTGGTCTCGTCGCTGGCTTCGCTGACGCGCGCGAAGTCCTGCACGTCGGCGTTGATCTTCGCGGTCTCCTCGGCGAGACCACCAAACGTCGCGTCGAGCCCCTGGAGCAGCACGGTGCGCGCCCGGATCTCCTGGGCCCGGTCGACGAGCGACTGCGAATGCGCAGCCTGACGCTCGGACATCGACTGGATGGAGTGGGCCAGCGACGCGACGAGGCGGCCCAGCTCTTCACCCACCAGGGCCGCGTCCTGTGTTGCCCGCGCGGCGCGCTCGATCCCCTTGCGTGTGGCCAGCGTCGCTGTCTGCGCCTCACTGGTGAGGGCCTCGTACCGTGACAGCGCATGCTCGAGAGCTTCTGCCGCTGTCACGATCTCGGCCCGCGGCGCGCCGCCAATCTTCGCCTTTCCAGCCATCGCGCTAGCCTACACCAGCGCGATTCCGAGCGCGCGGACGCACTCACTAGCTCCTGTGCGCGCCGTTGGACTTCTTGCCGTTGTGCGAGCCCGTGTGCCGAGCGTGACTCCGGGCCGCTGCCTTCAGCTCGTGAGCCTCCTTCGCGACCTCGACGGCGACCGGCTCCACATCCTTGATGAGGCCGCCGGCGAGCGCGCGCACGCGCTTGCGGAGCTCCGGCCCCGACACTGGGGTCGCAAACGCCGTCACCACGCTGCCGGCTGCGAACCCGCCGATGAACATGCCGACACCAGCAAGTCCGGACGAGCGTCGCTCGAGGCCGACGCGAGCAATCATCGCGTCCAGCAGACGCGCGGACGTCGCGGGGAGCGCCTGCATCGCAAGATGAAGGAACTTGTTCATGGTCGTAGAGCCTTCCTTGGCGCGCTCCGCAACAGCCTCGGTGGCGTCGGAAAAGACCGCCTTGGTTTTCGCCACGCCATTCTGGAATTCGTTGGTCATCATGATTTCATCTCCTCTTGATCGACTGCGCAAGGGGCGTGCCCGGCGACCACATCCACCGCAACTCGGGCGTCGTTGGGCCGTTGCAAAGCCTTTCCGTTTCGCGACGCCGCGGCGACACGCACCAGCGCCACAGCTGCGGCGCGCGTGCCGAACTGCTCCCTACGTGGTGCGTGCGTCAGCCGACCGTCTCTCAGATTGGCGGCGAGCCCCTGCCGCAGATGGACGCATTGACGACGGCCGTTCGGAGATCATCCATGTTGAACGGCTTCTTGAAGAACGCGGAGGCTCCGAGCGCACGTGCCTTCTCGGAGATGCTCGGCTCGTCCATGGCCGACATCATGATGATCGGCGTGGTCCAGCTCGCGCGACGCAGGGCAGTCAGGACGCCGAGCCCGGAATAGCCTGGCATGATCACGTCCATGATGATCACATCCGGCAGCATGAGGGGGCACGAAATCGCCTCCTGCAGTCGGTCGAGCGCCTCGGATCCATCTGCGACATCCACGACCTCGTAGCCGTCGCTCGAGAGCGCAGACGTGATGAGGGCGCGGAGATCAGGATCGTCCTCCGCGACGAGCACATGCCACGGCAACCGTACATGTTGGTTCTTGCCCCACGCGCCGCCCGTTCCAGAATTGCTCATGACTCGCCTCCGCGACTCGGTGGGAGTGCCGTGAAGTTCAGCACCTGCATCATGGTTCGAGCAGCTCCCGTGCCACGAAGTTCCTGCCCTCGGTCCCCAAGAAGGCACGAGCATTGCGAGGGTGGACTCATGATCTCCACATCCTCGACGTCCGGACAGATCGGCAGCAGAACGCGCGGCCTCAACGTGCTGTTGGTTGACCACAATGTCGCCGACATCGGCTTTCTGAGATCGCTTCTCTCGCGTACGCGGCTCGCCATTCACGGGGTGACGGAGGTGCGAACGCTGCAGGCGGCGTTCGCTGAGCTCACGTCGCCGGCGCATGCGTTTGACGTGGTCCTGCTCGATCTCGGCCTGCGGGACGCCTCCGGCGTGGATGGTGCGACGCGGATCGCGCAGGTTGCTCCTCACGTCCCCGTCATCGCTGTCGCCGGCAACGAGCAGGACCTCGAGACAGGCGCGACGACGCAGTACATCGAGGACTATCTGGTGAAATGGGAGTTCGATCCGTCGCTGCTCGCGCGCTCTATTCGCTACGCAGTGGAACGCCACGATTTGCGAACCCACCTGACGGCGGAGAAGGCGCGGGCGCAGCGGGTGAACCGAACGAAGGCGGAGTTCCTCGCGAACATGGGCCTCGAGCTCCGCACGCCGATGAACATCATGCTCGGCATGGCGGACCTCCTGCGCGCACGCCCGCTCTCGCCCAACCAGGCCGCGCGCACGCTGTCGTCCGGGGTCCACGCGCAGACGCTCGGTGCACCCAGGCGCACCGCGAGCGGGACCATGACCAAGGTGAACCTCGATATCAACGCACTGGTGACTGCGCTTGCAAGCAAGGCCTCGCCGATCCGCCTGCTCCTCGCGGACGACAGCATCGACAACCACGAGCTGCTCGAGGCGTACGTCGCGGACCTGCCAATCGTCGTGCATGCCGTCAGCAGCGGTGAGGCTGCGCTCGGGGAATTCGCCGCAGACGTCTTTGATCTCGTGCTCGTCGACATGCATATGCCCGGGATGAACGGCTGCGCGACGCTGAGAGCCCTGCGTGAGCGCGAGCGCGAGGTCTATGCGGAGCCGACACCCATGCTTGTGATGAGCGCAGACGTGCTCCGCGAGAGCGTCGAGGAAGCTCGACAGGCTGGCGCAGATGGATTCCTTGCGAAGCCCGTACGACGCAACACCGTGCTGGAGGCGATTCTCCACCATTGCGGGGATGGCGAGCCGGAGTGCCAGGCACCGCCGTCAGAGGAACTGCCGCCGATCGATTCCGTGCTGCTGCCGATCTTGCCCCGCTTCCTCATCAACCGGGAGGCCGATTGCGAGGGTATGCGGGAGGCGACTGGGAGACGCGACTTCGCGCGCGTTGCAGTCCTTGCACACAACCTGAAAGGCACCGGAGGCGCGTTCGGGTTTCCGGAGCTGTCCGCGCTCGGTGGAAAGCTGGAGAAGTTGGCCAAGGCGGGTAACGCCTCCGAGATTCTTCGGAGCCTGGACGACCTATCGGTCTTGCTAGGTCGGGTTTCGCGTGCGCTCGCGCAGACGGTCACGGAGCCAGCGTCCACTGCGGCGCCGACCGGGCGCCGGCTCGCCTGAATCTCGAGGGCAGCGATGCGCGCACAAATGCATCCTGCGCGCACCAGAGCCTCACCCCTCCGACCACCAACGCTTGTTTTGATGCACTCGCGCGCTTCTCACGTTTGGCCCGACGCTTGCTCGAACCAAAGCCACAACCCTGACCGGAGAAATCACATGTCAATTGTCGCTTGGATCGTGCTGGGTCTCGTCGCCGGCTTCATTGCCAGCAAGGTCGTCAACAACTCGGGCGAGGGCACCATCGTCGACATCGTCCTGGGCATCGTTGGCGCTGTTGTCGGCGGCTTCGTCTTCAACATGTTCGGCGCGGCCGGCGTGACGGGGTTCAACCTGTGGAGCGTCGTGGTGGCTGCCGTGGGCGCCATGATCGTGCTGGGCATCAAGCACGCCGTCGTGGGTCGAGGTGCACACGCCTGATCCTGCGACCCCCATTTCAAGGAGGAGCCAATGAAAGCAACGGAACTCTTGAAGAGGCAACACCACGAAGTGAAGGCGCTCTTTCAGCAGCTCGAGAAGGGGAACGGCAGGACACGCGAGCTTCTCGAAAAGCTCGCGGACGATCTCGCCGCGCACACGTGGCGGCTCCGCAGTCGTCTCGGCGGCCGCGCCTGACCTGCATGCCTCCTGACGATCGATTCGGCGACCAGTCTGCCGGCGTCACATGATAGTGGCGCCGGTGGACTAGGGTTGCGCGATCTGGAGGGAAGCGCGATGTGGGACTTCTTGGAGCGATTGTTCGGCGGCGGCTTCATGCCGCACGGTCATTGCTACCTCTGGACACCCGCCATGGTGTGGACGCAGGTGGTGTCGAACACGCTCATCGGGCTGGCGTACCTTTCCATCTCCGTCACCCTTGCGGCTCTTGTTCGGCGCGTGAAGCTGCCGTTCTCGTGGGTCTACATTGCATTCGGGACCTTCATCCTTGCGTGTGGCCTCACGCACTTCTTGGACGTCGCCACCGTCTGGCATCCAATCTACTGGGCCGACGCGGGCGTCCGCGTGCTCACCGCCGTTGCCTCCCTGGTGACCGCCGTGCTGCTGATCCCTCTCTTCCCCAAGGTGACCGCGTTCGTCCATCAAACGCGGCTCGAGCAGGCGGCGAACGAGAAGCTCCGTGTCAGCGAGGTGCGGCTGCGTCTGCTCATCGATGCGGTCAAGGACTACGCCATCTTCGTGCTCGATCCGAAGGGCATCGTGACCTCATGGAACGCGGGCGCTGAGCGCCTCAAGGGCTACAAATCAGGGGAGATCATCGGCTCGCACTTCTCCAAGTTCTATCCGGAGGAGGACATCAGCGACGGCAAGTGCGAGCGCGAGCTCGACACCGCGACGCGCACGGGCCGCTTCGAAGAAGAGGGATGGCGCGTTCGTGCTGATGGGTCGCGCTTCTGGGCGAACGTCGTCATCACGCCGATCAAGGATTCTGCGGGCACGTTGATCGGGTTCGCGAAGGTGAGCCGCGACCTGAGCGAGCGGAAAGCGGCCCAGGCAGAGCGCGAGCGGCTGACATCCGACAACGCGACGCTGAAGGAGAGGTCGCGCACCCAGGAGTTCCAGGAGCGCTTCATCGGAATACTCGGGCACGACCTTCGCAACCCACTGGCCGCCATCCAGATGGGCACCGCCCTGCTGCGCGGTTCGGTTGCGGAAACGGATCTCCGGATCGTCGAGCGAGTCGACTCGAGCACGCAGCGCATGGCGCGCATGATCGAGCAGATCCTGGAGCTCACCCGCAGCCGTTTGGGAGGAGGCCTGAAGGTCAATGCAGCGCCGGAGGAGCTCTGCGAGATCGTGACGCGGGTGGTGGACGAGCTCCGGTTGGCGTATCCGAAACGTGAGATCGCGCTCACCTGTGCGCGTCCGCTGCAAGGTTCATGGGATCGCGATCGTCTCGAGCAGGTGTTCTCGAATCTTGTGAGCAACGCGATCCACCACGGCTCCGCCACCGCACCGGTGACCGTCGCCGTCCGCGATGATGGCGACGCGCTGACGATCACCGTCCATAACCAAGGCCCTCCGATCCCCGAGGATCTGCGCACCAAGCTCTTCGATCCCTTCCGTCGTGGAAGTCGCGACAGTCGCACGGCTCAGACCGCCGGCCTGGGCCTGGGGCTGTTCATCTCCAGCGAGATCGTCGCCGCGCACGGCGGATCACTCGAGGTCTCTTCGAGCGCAGCTGACGGAACCACCTTTCGCCTGACGTTGCCTCGGACGGCCGTCACGCATATAACCGAGGCTGGTTCCGCATGACTCACACAGTGCTCCTGGTAGAAGACGAGGAAGAGCTTCGCGAGATGATGCGCGAAGCGCTCGAAAGGGCGGGGTACGCCGTCGTTGCCGCCGGTGACGGTCAGGCAGCGCTGGACGCCGCAGGACGCATCGAGCAAATCTGCGTCGTCCTTCTCGATCTCGTGATGCCCACGATGAACGGGTGGGATTTCTTCGATGCGTTCCGCGCGCGCCCCGAGTTTGTCAGCGTACCGGTCGTGGTGCACTCCTCCGCGACGAGCCGCGCGCCGAACGGCGTCACGCGGGTGCTGCAGAAGCCGCTCAAGCTCGATCGCCTGCTCGCTGTCGTCGGCGAGTTCTGCGCACCGTAGCGTCTCGCACCGGTATGATCGCGATCACAGAGGAGGCGGTCATGCCAGAGTTCGTCGGATGCCCGGGATGTTCCAGGCACGTGCGCGTGCAGGAGATATCGTGTCCGTTCTGTTCGTCCGTCCTCGCGCCGCGTGACTCGAGGCGACGAGTCGGTGCCGCCCTCGGCTCCGTGCTGCTCTTCGGCGGGTGTGCTGCGGCCGCACAGAGCCCGGACCCTGGGGGACCCGATGGAGCTGCGCCCGCGGGCGATGCGGGGCGAGCGAGCGACGCAAGCGATGCGAGCCCGCGCGTCGGAGACAACGAGGAAGCTTTCACGGCGGTCCCTGTCTACGGGGCACCAGGCTGTGACTTCGCACCCGATGGCGCAGAGACCTCGCCCATGCTGGGAGGCGCAGTGGTCGCAGCGGCCGCAGTGGCCATGCTCCGTCGTCGCCGCGCGCCTCAGTAACGGCTTGGCAGCTGGCTGCTTGCGGGCTCGGCGTCTGCGGGCTCCACGCTTCCCTGCCCTGGTGAGAGCAGACGACGCGCGCCGTGGCCCACGACGGGCGCGGCGCAGAGGTAGAGCGCCGGCAACCACATGGGGATGCCCAGGACATCCGGCTGGAGATGCACGAACGTGCCGGCGCGGACGAGCATGATCTCGAAGAGCGGTCCGATGACCATCATCGAGAGGGCGCAGACCGCGCCCTGCCACGTGCGGTCGAGCCACCAGAACGCGGCGATGCCGGCGATGCCGAGCACCGCGAGCTTGGTGGTGTTCGCGCCGTGATAGAAACCACTGAAGAAGTAGAACGCACCGAAGCACCAGAACGCGGACGCCAGCACGCTCCACGGCGGCGGCTGGCGCGGGGCGCCGAGCGCGCGATACATGCCCACGAAGATGGAGGCGCTGACCGTGGTCCCCGCGCCCATGAGGAGCGGCGTCCACCACGTGAGGCGAGAAGCCTGATGTGGACCCACGTACGCGGTCGTTCCGGAGATGGTGTGGAACCCGTCGAGGACCGTGATGACGACGGCGCCGAACAGAAACAGCAGGGCGAAGCGCTGCGGCTCGATCCGGGGTCGTTCGGTGTTCGTGAGGTTCGTGAGAGCGTTCACCCTTCGTGGTCTCCTGGGCGCCGTTTCCGGCGGACACAGGTACTACATCCACGGCGCCGGGCATCACGAAAATGCGTAGGATGAGGCCATGATCGAGTGGTCCGAGACCCACGTTTCCATCCGCGACTCCATCCGCAAGTTCTGCGAAATGGAGGTCAAGCCGAAGATCCACGCGATCGAGCACGAGGGCGTGCCCCCGTACGAGGTCCTTCGAAAGCTCATCGCGACCTTCGGCATCGCCGATATGGCGCGAATGCGCTTCGCCGGGCAGATCGAGAAGGAGAAGGCGCGGCTCGCACGCGCGGCCGCGGAAGGCGCGACGCCCGAAGCGGAGCGCGAGCGCGGGCCACGCAAGCCAAGCCCCGAGGCCGGCATGGAGATGGCGATGCGCATGATCCCGGTCATCGAGCTGTCGCGCTACAGCCCCGGCATCGTGACGGCGCTCGGCGTCAGCATGGGGCTCACGGCGAACGCGATCATGGCGCGCGGGACGATCGCACAGAAGGAGCGCTGGGCGCTGTCGCTGATGACGCTCGAGACCATCGGTGCGTGGGCCATCACGGAGCCGGGCTCTGGCTCGGACGCGTTCGGCGCCATGAAATCCACGGCGAAGCGTGACGGTGACGGCTACTTGCTCAACGGGAGCAAGACGTTCATCACGAACGGTCCGTACGCCGACACGATCGTGTTCATCTGCAAGCTCGACGAGGACAACGAGCCCAAGCTCCGCAAGGTCCTCTCCTTCGTGCTCGACAAGGGCATGCCGGGGCTCACCCAGAGCAAGCCTCTGCGCAAGCTGGGACTGCATGGCTCACCCACGGGCGAGCTGTTCCTCGAGGACGTTCGCGTGGGCAAGGACCGGCTGCTCGGCGAGACGGAGGAACAGCCCGCACGCGCCGCGACCAAGGAGACGTTCACCGCAGAGCGCACCGCCGTCGCTGCGATGGCGCTCGGTCTGGTCGAGGAGTGTCAGCGTCTGTCGATCGACTACGCCAAGACGCGTGAGCAGTTCGGCAAGAAGATCGGCGAATTCCAGCTGATCCAGCTGAAGCTCGCAAAGATGGAGGTCGCACGCATGAACATCCAGAACCTGGTGTTCCGCCAGATCGAGATGGCCGGCGAAGGACGCACGATGAGCCTGGCCGAGGCGAGCGCATGCAAGTTGTATTGTGCACAGGCCGCCATGGAGGTCTGCAACGAGGCCGTGCAGCTGTTCGGCGGCAACGGGTACATGGCCGAGTATCCCGTCGAGCAGCTGTTCCGCGATGCACGCGTGCTCCAGATCTACGGCGGCACGGACGAGATCCAGATCTCCCAGATCGCACGGAGCCTGCTGGAGCTCGGCTGACTCGTCATCCAGGGGCTCACGGGCACCCCGGCACGGGAGGACGACACGTGGATGTCGTGGCGTCGCAGACGAATTGGTTGAAGCAGCCGTTTGCCTGACAGGGCGGACTTCGGCATGCGTGACATGGTCCGGGATCGCCAGGCGCGACGAGGTTTGCGCACGCACCGCCGTCGCCACCATCCGCGGCCCATGCGCAGAGACCATCCGGGATCTCGTGATGCACGGGCGTGAGCGCTCTGAGGTAGACGAGGATCGCGCTCTCTTCGTCCACGCCCATGTCGGGGAAGCGCGGCATGATCTCGCAGAGGGCCTTCCCGTCCTCATCCTTTCCCATGCGGAGCATCCTCAGGATCTGCGCGTCCGTCAGCGCGCCAATGCCCGTCTCCGGATCGGGCGTCAGGTTCCTTCCGTAGATGCGCGTTCCGGGAATGAGCGTGCTCGTCCCGGAGAGCACGCCATCTGCGGGATCGCTCGACTGATGACAAGCCGGACAGCCACGCGCCTGCACCGCGAGCGCGCCGCGAAGATACGGAGACCAGGTCGCCGCATCATCGTCCAGCGAGCCCCCGCCGCCATCAGCGCCAGCCGCAAGCTCGTCACCCGACGCCGCGTCCGCCACCGCAGCGTCTCTTGGAACTGTGTAACCCACTGCCGAAGGGCCTGTGGCGCACGCCGCCACTGCCACCACGAGCACACCCATCATGATTGCGAAGCACCGTTTCATTGTCGACCTCCGAAGAGGCCCATGAGCGAACGGCGTGCCGAGAGCCGAGGCACGAGATCAGCGGCTTTTTTACAGGCGATCGGTGACCGCGGTCAGCAACGAGGTGACCACGGTCAGGCCGAGGTCGAGGTCGAGGCGACTTACTCCTGTTCGACGATCACGAACTGCACGCGGCGGTTTCGTGTTCGGTTGAACGTTGTCACGTTCGGGAAGAGCGGCTTCGTCTGACCGTAGCCGTGCGCGATCAGGTGGTCGACCGCCACGCCGTGCGCGACGAGCCATGCGCGGACGGACTCTGCGCGATTCTCGCTCAGCTGCTGGTTCGCGTCGGGCTTGCCGCTCGAGTCGGTGTGACCCTGGATCTCCAGCTTCTTGATGCGCGGCGTGCGGATGATGGCATCCGCGATCTCCGTGAGGAGCTGATTGGACTCCGGCAGGATCGTCGCGGAGTTCACCGCGAACTGGATCTGCTGCTTGATCGTGATCTCCTTCGCGCCGACCGAGACGAGCGACTTCTTGGGGCGCTTCACGAGCGTGATGTCCGCCTGCACTTCCTTCTGGAAGCCGACATCCACGTTCTGCACCGCGGCGAGGTAGCCCTCGGCCTCGACGCTGATCTGCGCCGCGCCGAGCGGGACGTCCGCGAAGCGGAAGCCGCCCTGCCCGTCCGAGCCGAGCGAGAGATCCTTCGCCGTCGCATCCTTCACGTGGACCGTGGCAGAGGCGATCGCGCCGCCGCCGTCGGAGTCACGCACAGTGCCCTTGATGACGCCGACCTTCGGCAGCGCGACCAGCGGGCAGTCCGCCTGGACGTCCTGCGACGGTGCGCCCTTGGTAGCAGGAGCCGCCACCGCGACGACGCACGTGCCCGGCTTGTAGCCGTCCGCCTTCACGCCGAACGTGTAGCTGCCCGGGTCGACCTCTTCGCTCTGGAAGCGGCCGTCCGCGCCCGTGTAGAAGGAAACGTGACCGGGCGTGGAGTCCCACGAGACGATCGCGCCGGCGACCGCCTGTTGCGGCTTGCCCTCCTCGTGCACGAGACCCTGGATGTGCGCGCGCGGCGCCGGGGTCTTGTCCACGACCTTCTCCACCGTCTTCGTCTGGATGACCGGCGGACGATCCGCCGTGTCGTACGCCCAGCCCGCGCCAATGTGCAGCATCCACGGCGGCGTGGGCGAGACCTCCTCGATGAAGTCGTTCGTACCCGTGACGCCGATGTCGAGCGCCGCGAGCAGCGAGAAGCCAGCTTTCCACGGAAGGAAGCGCGCGCCAATGGAGAGCGTGCTCGGGGCGAGCGCGTCGTTCGCGAGGCAATGATCGCCGCTCGGGTTCTTGGGCACGCACTGGTAGCCCTGGCGATTCACGGGCGCCATGAGCACGTACTCGAGGAAGGGACGCACCTTCTGGTTCGCGACGAAGAACTCCGCGCCGAGCGCGAAATCCACGTGATCCACGCGGTTCACGCCAAGGCCGAAGCGCTCGATGCGCGTGACCGGCTGCGCGCGCCTCTTCTCCGTGTCCGAGAGGACGTCGCCGCTGTTGTCGAGCATGTAGCCGACGTTGAAGCTGACACGCACAGGGACCTTGGACTCCGTGTTGCGGAGGTCCGCCGTGGCCAGGCCGCGGAACTTCATGCTGGTGCCGCTGCCGTCCAGACCGACCGCGCCGGTGCCGTTCAGGAGCCACAGCTCCATGGCGCCGCCGACGTACAGGACCTTGTTCTTCGAGACCGCCCCATACGCCTTCACGCCGATGTTCGAGTCACCGAGGACCTGAAGGAGCGCCGGCCGGTTCTGCGTGTCGGAGTTCGCGATGGCGCTGGTGCCCAGGTATGCCTCGAGCCAGCTGGTCACGTTCGCGCTCAGCGCGAGGTGCCCGCCGATGTGATCGAGGCCGTCGCTCTTGATGGTGGTGGCGCTGCCGTTCGGATTCTTGCAGGGAAAATCAGTCGTGCAGAGGAAACCCGCGGAGAAATACTCCGTGCTGAACGACGTGCGGAATTGCCCTGCGGCGCCGCCCTGTGCGTGCTGCGTGCGAAGCAAGCCGACGCCACCGGTCAGCGTGTTCGACTCCGAGAGCTGCGAGTCGCGCTCTGCCCACTCGCGCGCGCTGTCCGACTCCGGGGTCGCGGCTTCTGCCGGTGCGGCGCTCGCGGGCGCGCTGCTCGCGGGCGCGGCGCTTCCGCCACCGCTTGCACCACCGCCGGCACTACCAGAACCTGGAAGCATCCTTGGTGCGGTCGGGCCCGCTGAGACCCCACCGGATACGGTGCCTCCTGCAGAGCCGCCGCCACCGCCCGTAGCCTGCGCATGGGCGGTCTGCGGGATGAGGAGGCCGACCATGCTGAGCACGGGGATCACGGAAAGAAGAGCAAGCGATCGCATCGTGGACTTTTCCTGCGTAGGAAGGGAACCGTGGCCGAAATTGCGATCAATCTTTTAGCGCGCTTTCCACGGACGGGTCCGATTTTCGTCTGGCGCCCCGTTTCGGGGCTACCCATGGCCGTCGCGGTGGTAAATAAGTGTCCGTGGCGACCAAGGGTCGGATTCTCATCGTGGACGACGAGGCGAATGCGCGCTCGGCGCTGAGCGAGATCCTGCACGAAGAAGGCTACACGACCGAGACGGCTGCCGATGGCTTCAAGGCGCTCGGCAAGCTGGAGGACTTCGCGCCGGATGTGGTGCTGACGGACCTCAAGATGCCGGGCCTGGATGGGCTGAGCTTCATGGAGAAGGCGCGGGCCGCGTCTCCGCAGACGGTTTTTGTCGTCATGACGGCGTTCGGCACCATCTCCAGTGCGGTGTCCGCGATGAAGAACGGCGCGGAGAACTACCTCACGAAGCCGCTCGACTACGAGGCGCTGCGCGCTGTCGTCGATCGCGCCATGGAGAAGGCGCGGCTGCTCCAGGAGACGCGTCGCCTGCGCGATCGCCTGCGCGATCGGAACGCGTTCCGCCACGTCATCACCGGCGACCCGAAGATGGCCGCCATCCTCGAGCTCGTGTCCCAGGTCGGGCCCAGCAAGGCGAGCGTGCTCATCACCGGCGAGAGCGGCACCGGGAAGGAGCTCATCGCGGAGGCGCTGTGCGCCGCATCTCCACGCGCCGGAAAGCCGTTCGTCCGTCTGCACTGCGCCGCGCTCGCCGAGGGACTGCTGGAGAGCGAGCTCTTCGGCCACGAGAAGGGCGCGTTCACGGGGGCGATCTCCCGGCGCGAGGGGCGCTTCAAGCAGGCCGACGGCGGCACGCTCTTCCTGGACGAGATCGGCGAGATCCCGCTCTCCACGCAGGTGAAGATGCTGCGCGTGTTGCAGGATCGCACCTTCGAGCGCGTCGGCGGTAACGAGACGCAGAAGACCGACGTGCGCGTGATCGCGGCCACCCACCGCGACCTCAAGGCGGAGATCAAGGCCGGCACGTTCCGCGAGGACCTCTACTACCGGCTCAACGTCGTCACGATCGAGCTGCCCCCGCTGCGTGAGCGCAAGGGTGACGTGCTCCCGCTCGCCACCTTCTTCCTGGGGCGCTACGCGAACGAGAACGGCAAGCACGTCGAGGGCTTCTCCGAGCAGGCGCGCGCCGTTCTCATGTCGTACGACTGGCCAGGCAACGTGCGCGAGCTCGAGAACGTGATCGAGCGCGCGGTGGTGCTCTCCGACGCGCGCGAGATCGCCGTGCGCAACCTACCCGCCTCGCTGGTCCCCGAGCGCGAGCGCCAGGGTCCCCCGCCCATCCCCGGCTCCACGATCGCAGAGCTCGAGAAATATGCGATCCTGAAGACGCTCGAGGAGTGCGGCGGCTCCACGTCCAAGGCGGCGATGGTGCTCGGCATCTCCACCCGCAAGATCCAGTACAAGCTGCACGAGTACGGCGAGCCCATCCCGGACGGAGCAGGCGCCGAACGCACACCTCTCGAGGAGCCCGAGTCGCGATGACCGAACCTGAGAAGACAGAAAAGCCAAAAAAAAAGCCCGAACGCGAGGTGATTCTGTCCGTGGATCGCCTGGTGAAGACGTTCCGGAAGCCGTTCACTGGTCGCAAGGTGGAGGCAGTGCGCGGCGTCTCGTTCGAGGTGCATCGCGGAGAGATCTTCGGTTTCTTGGGACCGAACGGCTCCGGCAAGACCACGACCATCAAGATGCTGACGGGCCTCATCTCGGCCACCAGCGGCTCCGCGAAGCTGATGGGGCACGACGTGCCGAGCCCGCTCGCGATGAAGACCGTCGGCTTCTTGCCCGAGAACCCGTACGTCTATCCGTACCTCACCCCGCGCGAGTTCGTGGAGCTCTGCGGCCAGCTCTCGAGCGTTCCCTCGAACGTGCTGCGCAAGCGCGCAGAGGCTGTGCTCGAGCGCGTGGGAATGGGCTACGCGATGGATCGCCCCGTGCGCGCGCTCTCCAAGGGCATGCTCCAGCGAACCGGGCTCGCCGCTGCGCTGGTCCACCAACCGGACATGCTGATCCTGGACGAGCCCATGAGCGGCCTCGATCCCGTCGGCCGGAAAGAAGTGCGCGACCTCATCGTCGAGGAGCAGAAGGCCGGACGCACTGTCTTCTTCTCCACGCACATCTTGAACGACGTGGAGACGCTCTGCGACCGCGTGTGCATCTTGCGGCGCGGTGAGGTCGTCGTCAGCGGCCTCCTCCACGACCTCCTGGCAGAGGGCGAGCAGGGCAGCGAGATCACCGTCGGTGACGCAAGCGACACACTGCGCGAGGAGCTCGTGACGAAGCATGGCGCGCGCGCCGTCGGCAAGTCCCTCACGTTCGCGCTCGAGAGCGACGCGGAGGTGCAGGAGGTGCTGAAGAAGATCCTGGCCTCCGGCGCCCGCATTGACACCGTGATGCCCAAGCGCGGCACCCTGGAAGAGCTCTTCGTGCGACGCGCGCTGTAGTCACGCCGACCGCGGCGAAGGTCGTCGTTTTCGGCGATGGCGGGGGATCGTCTCTTCGTTGCGACAGCCGCGCGTCGTCGACGCGACCTGTCCAGAAGGACAGCACTCACCACCCACCCATCTCCATAGACTGGGACAGTGGGGGCGGCCGATATCATTTCCAACGTCAGTGCGTCCCGGCGCGACGCGATCATCCTGCTGGTCGAGGACAATGCTGAACTGGCCCGGGGCATGAAGCGTGGGCTGGAGGCCGAAGGCTATGTCGTCCCCGAGATCGTCTCGCAGGCCAAGGACTTCGACGCTGCGCTGGCGCGCGTTCGTCCGGACCTCGTCCTCTTCGACATCGTTCTTGGTGACGACGACGGGACGGAGCTCGCCGAGCGGCTCGCTCCACATACGCCGTTCCTCTTCGTGTCGGCGCATGCTGACCCGACCACCGTGGACAGGGCGGTCGCTCGCCAGCCGCGCGGCTTCGTGGTGAAGCCGTTTGCTACACCACAGCTGGTCGCGGCCATCGAGATCGCGCTTGGACACGGCGGCGGGCGAACGCGTTCGGGCGCTCGCGTGTCCCTTGGCTCACTGTCCGCGCGCGAGCACGACGTCCTCGACAGGTTGCTCGCGCACGCTCGTCCGCCTGCCATCGCAAGGGCGCTCTTCATCAGCCAGCACACGGTGCGCAATCATCTGAGAAGCATCTTCACCAAGCTGGGCGTGAGGTCCCAGCAGCAGCTGCTCGATCTGTTCACGAGGAACAGGTAGCCCGTTGGCGTCGCCCTCTCGAGCGGTCTCGCCAGTGCGGGCGCCTCCCGCCGTCATCCGCGTGAAGATGGCGACGACATCCAGCACGATGACGAAGTCGGGGCCCCGACGGGCGAGGCCCTTGCTGATACTGGCCGTCCAGCGCGCGGCGAACCGCGGCGCCGGCTCGACCTGGGCCGCGTCGATCTCGACCACCTCGTGCACGCCGTCTGCCTGGGCGCCGATCACGCATAGCCGGCCGTCGAGTCGGATCTCGAGCACGACGATGCGCGCATGGAACGTGTCATTGGCTGGCTGTAGGCCGAACTCACTGCGGAGGTCGACGACCGGGATCGCCGCTCCGCGCACGTTGACGACGCCGCGCAGGTACGGCGGCGAAGATGGGATCCGGGTCATCGGGATCACGTCCAGCACCTCGCGCACCTGGAAGACGTCGATGGCGAAGTGCTCTGCTCCGACTTTCAGGATCAGATAGTGACCGGTGGAGAAGGCGGAGGTGTTCATGGTGGTCTCCTTGCTCACGCGACCTCGAATTCCCCGTCGCGCGCGTCCGGTCCGCCGACCTCGCGGTCCAGGTCGATGGTGACTCCAGCCGCCCTTGGCCTTGCGCTCGGGCGCGCGCTCACGATGCGCGGCGCGGGGACGGGCGCGCGCCGGGGACCCTTCACCAGGGAGAGCGCCGGACGAGGACTCGTGGCTGCGGGGCGCTGCTCGTCGAGCTTGAAGAAGGCGATGCTCTGTCGGAGCTGCGCCGATTGCGCGGACAGCTCCTCTGCCGTGGCCGCGAGCTCTTCGGACGCGGCGGAGTTGCTCTGGATCACGGTATCGAGCTGCTGCATTGCGCGGTTCACCTGGGTTGCGCCAGTGCTCTGCTCGCCCGTGGCCGCGGCGATGTCTTGAACGAGCTCCGCGGTCTTCTTGATGTCTGGCACCAATCGCTCCAGGAGCTGCCCGGCGCTATCTGCCGCACCGACACACGACGTCGTGAGCTGACTGATCTCACCGGCGGCGGTCTGGCTCCGCTCCGCAAGCTTGCGCACCTCCGACGCGACGACCGCGAAGCCCTTCCCGTGCTCACCGGCCCGCGCAGCCTCCACCGCCGCGTTCAGCGCGAGGAGGTCGGTCTTGCGCGCGATCTCCTCGATGACACCGATGCGCTCGGCGATCTGGCGGATGGCTGACACCGTGGTCCGCACGGCGTCTCCGCTGGTCTTCGCGTCCTCTGCCGCCTTCGCGGCGATGCGCTCCGTCTGACGGGCGTTGTCCATGCACTGCTGGATGCTCGCTGTCATCTCCTCCATCGACGCTGTGGTCTCCTGCGCGGAGGAGCTCTGCTCGCTCGTGCCGTGCGAGAGCGACTGCGCGCTCCCCGACAGCTGCTCGCTGCCCGCTGCCACGTTGCCTGCGGCGGCCCCCACGTCCAGCACCACCGAGCGCAGGTTCCCCATCATCGTGTTCAGATCACCCATCATCTGTCCGATCTCGTCCTTGGAATGCACGTCCGCCCGAGCCGACAGATCGCCCGCAGCCACCTTTCGAACGAGCCCGACCGCAATGGCGAGCGGCGCCGTGACGCTGCGGGCCAGGAGCCGAGCGATGACGATGCCCACGAGCGCCGCAAGGAGGAGCCCGACGACGATGCCAACCTGCGTGGAGTGGATGGCCGCGCCGATCTGCACGGTCGCGCGATCGGAGGCCTCTCGGTTGCTCGCGAGGAGCGTGTCCGCGATGGCTTGCGACTCGCGGTCCGCCGGCAAGTATTCGCGGTGAATGGCTTCCATCGCCTCCTTGTTCTGGAGCTTGCGACTGTGCTCGAAGACCTTGTCGCGCGCAGCCCTTCGCTTCGCTCTTGCGGATTTGAGGCCGGCGACAAGAGAGCGCTGCTCGTCGGACTGGGGGTGCGCGTCGAACCAAGCGATCGCCTCGTCGCCCGCGACGCGCAGATGGTCCATCTCGATTTCAAGGTTGTTCATCTCGCCCACGTCCGACGCGATGACGTGTTGCAAGAGCGTTGCCTTCTGCGTGAGCTGCACCGTGTTCAAGCGCTGCGCGGTCGAGAGCCCCACTGCGTACTCTTCGCGGATTCGAACCGCATCCACATACATCCTCGAGGTCTGGACGAAGGCGTACATGCCGACCGCGCTCGCGATCAGGATGACGACGACAAATGAGCCGATCATGCGTTTTCCGATGTTGATGTCTTTCATGGATGGGATCACGGTCATCGACGGGGTGACCGAAATGGCCATTCCTTGCCATTCGCCACGGCGGGCGTCCCGAGAACCGTTCCAGATCAACTTGCGGCGGTCGTCGACTCCTCGAAGGCGACGATGAAGCGAGCGCCACACCCTGCCTCGCTCTCGACGCGGACCGTGGCCCGCTGCAGCTGCGCCAGTCGCTTGACGAGCGGAAGGCCCAGCCCGACCCCGGCCTGTTCGCGTGTGAGCGAGTCATCCAGGATCACGAATGGCTCGAAAATTCGCGCTTGATCGGCCGCCGCGATCCCTGGACCGGAGTCCGCGACCCACAGCTCTACATGTCCATCGTCGCACGCCTTTGCGCCGACCTCGATGCGCGCACCGCGCGGGCTGAACTTCACGGCATTGGTGAGGAGATTGAGCACCAGCTGACGGAGCCGTCGTGCGTCCGCAACCACAAGCGGCAGAGTCGTGGCTACGGCCGACACGAACACCTGAGCCTTCTCCTCCGAGCTGTCCCTGACATAGGCGGTCACCTCGGCGACGAGCGGGCCGAGCGCCGTGGGCTGCAGCTCGATGCGCATCGCACCGGCTTCGATTCGTGCGATGTCGAGGACGTCGTTGATGAGATCGGTGAGGTGGGCGCCGCTGCTGCGGATGGTGGTGAGGCTCCGTTCCTGCCCGGCTGTGAGCGGCCCGTACGCACCATCGAGCAGCGCTTGAGACAGACCGACAACAGCGCCGAGGGGCGTCCGGAGCTCGTGACTCATGTTCGCGATGAACATTGTCTTGGCTGCGTTTGCGGCGCGCGCAGCGTCCTCGGCGGCGATGGCGCGCTCCATGCGCTTTCGCTCCGAGGTGTCGCGAACGATGACGAGCTCGTCTCCTCCCGCAAGCATCGCCACGGAGAGCTCAACGCCAAGGACCTGACCGTCCTTCCGCCGCAGGTTGCGTTCGCGCAGCGCGGTCGCCCGTCGCTGCGGCTCCTCTTGCGGGACGAACAGGTCCTCGATTGGCAGCCCGACGATCTCGTCCCGTGAGTAACCGAGCATCGCGCAGCCGCGACCGTTGACGTCGAGACAACGCCCGAGTCGATCCGTGACCACGAAGCCGTCCGACGCCTCCTCGAACAGCGCCCGAAAGCGCGCCTCGCTCGCGCGGAGCTTGGTCGTCGCCTCGTGTCGGACCATGGCGAGCTGCACATTCGCCGACAACACATTCGGATCGAACGGCTTCAGCAGATAGCCGAACGATCCGGTCTGCGCGGCGCTTCGCGTCAATTCTGCGTCCGAGTACGCAGACAGGAAGACAACGGGCACGTCGAGCTCGTGACGGAGCTTCTCCGCGACATCGATGCCGGACATTCCCGGCCCCAGGTTGATGTCCATGAGGATCAGATCGGGGATCACACGCGGGATTTCACGAAGAGCCGCGGCGGCGTTCGATGCGTGCCCGCAAACGACATAGCCGAGGGTGTGCAGGTGGTCCTTGAGCTCCAGTGCCACCACGCCTTCGTCTTCGACGATGAACACCCTCTGCGCTGCCATGGCCCCTCTGTTGTGATCGACTAGATGAAGATACGGATCAAGTCGACGCGACCGTCGGCGCCGAGCTTGGCGAGGACGTTCTCTTGGTGGAACTTGGCGGTGCGCGCGCTGATCTCGAGGACCAGGCCGATCTCCTGCTGCGTCCTGCCGAGCAACAAGAGGTCGAGGACCTCGCGCTCGCGCGGCGTGAGTCCAGCGTTCGCAACGAGGCGCTCACGCCTGGCGCGCAGCAGCTCTTCGGCGTTCGCCGGTGGTCGGAGCAACGCATTGTAGTTGTCACGCACGCGAAGCAGCGCACGCACGCGCGCGCGAAGCACCACGCCGTCGACTGGCTTGGTGAGGAAGTCTTCCGCCCCCGCTTCGAGCCCCCGCACCAGATCGTCTTGGCCATCCAGGGCCGTGATGAGGAGGATCGGCACGAACCGCCAGGTGTCATTCGCCTTCAACCGACGACACACCTCGAACCCATTGATGACCGGCATCATGACGTCGCAGAGGACAAGATCGCACGGCGGCCCCTCCATCACTTGCATGACCTCCCGACCACCTGTCGCGAAGCGAAGCTGACACGGCTCGCCCTGAAGCTGAGCTTCCAGGGTCAGGCGCCCGCCGGCATCGTCGTCCACAATCAAGACGGTGAACGGTTTCGTCACAACGGCCCCCCGTTCGGCCCGGCGAACCGCCCGGCAGCCCTCGGATCGTGCCACGTTGTAGCATGCGCGGATAGCCAAAATGGTCCAGGCACCTGTCCTCTTTGGCAGGTGCCGGTTCCGTGGGTCCATGCGAACGTCCCAGCGGGGGTTCGGCACGCTTGCAGCAAGACTTCGCGAGGATTCTCGAGAGCATCGGCGATGGAGTCTTCGTGCTCGAGGCGCCCGACTGGATCTGCCGATACTGCAACCCAGCGGGCGCGCGGATGGTCCATCGCGTGATCGGGGACCTGATTGGCAAGCGGGTCTTCGAGGAGTTTCCCAACGCGGCAAACTCCGTCCTCGACGCCACCTACCGCGCGGTCGTCGCGGACGGGGTGTCGCGGGTGGTCGTCTATCACTCGGCGGCGCTCGGACGTACCTTCGAGGTGAACGTCGCACCCATCGACAGCGGCATCACGGTGTACTGGCGCGACGTGACGGAGCGCACGCGCGCAGAGCTGGCGTTGCAGGCGAGCGAGGCACGTTTCCGCAGCCTCATGGTGCATGCCGCGGACGCGCTCTTCATCTCGGACTCGGTTGGAAACTATGTAGATGCCAATCCCGCCGCCACGGCGCTCGTAGGCTATGAGCGCGAGGAGCTCTTGCGAATGAACGCGCGGCAGCTGATCCTCGATCCCGCCGAAGATCGGCTCGACCCCGAGCTGGATGAGATCCGCGCCGGGTCCGTGAGTCGCCGAACCTGGATGGCGCGCCACAAGGATGGCTCCGTGGTCGACGTGGAGGCGACCATCTCGCAGCTCTCCGACGGCACGCTGCTGGGTGTGGCGCGCGACATCACACGCCGCAAGCAGCTCGAACATGAGGTGCGCACGTCGCTCGCCGAGAAGGAGACCTTGCTCCGCGAGATCCATCATCGGGTGAAGAACAACCTGCAGGTGGTCTCTTCGCTGCTGCACTTCCACGCGAAGCGATACAGCGCGCCAGAGGACATCGCAGCGTTCAAGGCACTGCGGCAGCGCATCTTCGCCATGACACTGGTGCACGAACGACTCTACCGAGCGCGCGACGTCGCGCGCATCGACTTCGGCGAATACATCCGGGAGCTGGTCGTGGAGCTCCGCCGCTCGATGACCGTTCGCGCTGGCGTGGAGATCGTCTGCGCCACCGACGACATCCGGCTTCCCATCGAGCAGGCGATGCCGTGCGGCATGATTGTCAACGAGCTCGTGACCAACGCGTTGAAGCACGCCTTCGCGGACGGACGCGGCGGCCGCGTCACCGTGACGTTGTCGGTGCGTGATGGTGTCATCGGGATCGCGGTCTGCGATGATGGCGTCGGCTTTCCTGCTGGTTTCGATGGCGGTGGCTCCGGCTCGTTCGGGTGGCAGCTCCTCGACACGCTCGTCAAGCAGCTCGACGGAACACTGGCGGCGACCAACGAGACCGGCGCCTGCGTGCGCGTAGAGTTCCCGAGTCGATGAGCAGCGTGTGGTACGTGAACGGCACGTCTCGCGACCGCTAGTTCCCGAGCACCTCGCGCACCTTCGCGAGCAACGTCGCGGGTGTGACTGGCTTCTGGAAGAAACCGACGCTGACTTCGCCCGTGCGCTCGAGGACGGCGGTCTCGGAGTAGCCCGACATGAAGAGCACCTTCATCTCCGGCCGCATCGGCGCAAGCCGCGCCCAGAGCTCGAAGCCGTTCATGCGAGGCATCACCACGTCCGTGAGCAGCACGTCTATGGGATGCTCGTGCCTCTCGCACGTGAGGAACGCCTCCCCGCCATTCTGGGCCGAAAGGACGAGGTAGCCGCTGCGTTCCAGGATCGCTCTTACGATCTGCCTGACCGCGTCGTCGTCCTCCACCAGGAGCACCGTCTCGGACCCCGCCAGTGTCGACACGGGCTGGGGCACGGCGCGGCCGCCGGCGGGCGCCGCACCGGCGGTGGGAAAGAACATCGTGAACGTCGTGCCGCGGCCCGGCTCGCTCCGCACTGTGATGTGCCCTGCCATCTGGCGCACGATGCGGTGGACGGTGCTGAGCCCGAGCCCCGTGCCTTCGCCGGGCGCCTTGGTCGTGAAGTACGGCTCGAAGATCCGCTCGCGCGTGCCTTGGTCCATGCCGACTCCTGTGTCGGTGATCTCGAGCTTCACGTACTGATTTTCCCGGCCCGGGAGACCGAGCTTGGCGTTCGAGGTCCGGATCGTCACTTCGCCGCCGTGTGGCATCGCATCGCGCGCGTTGACGATCAGGTTCATGACGATCTGCTCGATCTGCGCCGGAACAGCCAGCAGCGCGCCGCCCTCTGCCCCGCAGAAGATCGAGAGCTCGCAGTCGGCGTCAAGAAGCCGGCGAAGCATGCGCTCCATCCCCTCGAGCGAATGGTCCACGTCCAGCATGATCGGCTTGACGATCTGCCGTCGGCTGAAGGCCAGCAGCTGACGAGTGAGCTCACCCGCGCGCTCGCCAGCCTTCTGGATCTCGCGGACGTCGGGTTGCAGTGGATGGTCCGGTCCAAGCGCGCCCAGGAGTAGACCCGAGTAGCTCAGGATGACGGACAGCAGATTGTTGAAGTCGTGTGCCACACCTCCGGCGAGTGCGCCGATCGCCTCGACCTTCTGGAAGTGGCGCAGCTCCATCTCGGTCCGGATGAGCGCCGCCTCCAGGGTCCGGCGCTCTGTCACGTCGCGCACGACGATGAGCGCCGCCGACGATCCACGACGGTCGAACGGGCCGAGCGAGATCTCGACTGGAAACGTGCTGCCGTCCTTCCGGGATGCGGTGAGGTTCAGAGATTCGTCCATGCGGCGCCGCGACGCCTCGCGAAACACGGCGTCCACCCGGCGAACCGCACCCGGGATCAACCGCTCGAGTGGTGTTCCTACGAGCGCGCCGACCTTGTAGCCGAAGACGCGGTGCGCCTCGGTGTTGGCCACGAGGACCGTGCAGTCACGCCCCACCAGGAAGATCGCGTCGGGCGCAGAATCGGCGATGCCGCGGAACATTCGGTCCGACGCCGCACTCACGCTCCGTCGTTGCTTCCTCGCTCGCGACACCAGGCCTTGCCCCCAGAGCAACATGTCATGGCGACCGCGTGCCTGCTGCTGGCGATTCGGACAGGTCCTGCCGTTTCCTATTTGAAGACGACGTGGTTCGTTGCGGCGAGGATGCCCAGCGCGGCGACCACGAGGCCGAGCATCAGCGCCATGCCCAGGAGGATCCACGGGGCCCTGCTGGGGGGCTCGATGGCGGGGCTCGGTGTACTATGCACATAATTGCGTGCCTCGGGCACGGCCATGCCCACGCGCGACGGCGGGATCGTGGGCACGTGCACGTGCTCGGGCATCATGGGCGTTTCGAGCGTTCGCACGCGCGGCTGCTTCTCGGAGTCCGCCATCTCAGGTGAGCCTAGCAGAACGCATCAGAACGTTCCCCGCAGACCGAGCGCGCCGGAGGTGTTGCCGTGCGCACCAGCGGCGCCGGTGGACTCCGGCCCCAACGTGAACCATGGCGTCACGGAAGGCGCAGGCGCTTTTGCCTGCGGGATGGGCCGTGTCTTGGTCTCGGGTGACTCGGACACGAACGCAAGGTTCGCCTGCAGGATGCCGCCGCCCATCACGAGCACGAGCCCACCCACCAGGCCCCAGTCGACGATCTGGGCAGTGCGCGCGCGGCTCGCGTAGAGGTCCGACTTGTGGTCTGGATCGCCCGCTCTCGACTCCTCGTTGCGGCGGTTGATCGCGTCCGTGTAGGGGATGAACGTGACACCGGAGCCGATCGCGAGCGCCGACTCGACACCGAGGAAGACCCAGCCGAGCGCGTTCTGGCCGTTCTGGAACTGCCCTGCGCCGAACGGGACGGACGCGACGAGGCGCGAGTGCCGCACGGTGATCTTCTCCTCGGAGGCCATCTGCTCCAGGATGCGGAGGCGGTCTGCCTGCCGCTTCTTCTCGAGCTCCTCTTTCACCCGCCGCTCCGCATCCAGCCGGGCGGCGGCCGCGGCGGCGTCGTTCAGGCGCTGACGGATGCGCGAGCGGACGTCGATGAAGTCGTTCAGGACGTCGGTGGGGAACGTGAGCGGGTCGGGATCGAAGCGAGAGTCCTCCACCAGGAGCCTCTCGAACACGCGGTCCGCGTCGTCCCTGCGCTTCTCTGCGAGGTACGTTGCGCCAAGGTACATGCGCGCTTGCGAGGCCGCCGCGGGCTCCAGCTTCTCGGGCGCCCGGGGATCGAGGAGCGCGGTGAAGCGGGACTCCGCGTCCTCGTACGCGTGCGCGCGATAGGCCGTGCGCGCCTTCTCGAAGTCAGCCTGCGCGTCGGCGTGCGCGACCGACTCGAAGGACGCAAGCATGAAGGCCGCGCCGACGAACGCCGCGCGAACGACACGCATGCAGTATACACGCGTCATGGCTGGAGGTCCGGAAAGGCGGCGTGCACCTCTGCACCGGCACGCGCGGACACGGTGACCGTCTTGCCGCTCCCGCGCTCCACGACGGAGTAGGTATCACTGCCCATGGTCATGGGCACGGACACGGCAACGCCTGGGTGGAGGACGATGCCGGGGAACTGCTTCACGCCGTAGGTGCCCGCGGCGGGACCATCCACGATGATCTGGGTGTCCTTGATCTGCATCTTGACCGAGATCTTGGAGTCCTTGTCGCTCGCCTCGATGTGCACGCTGTTCGTGATGCACATGTTCTTCACGCACGAGTAGACCAGGTCGTGCGGGCCGTCGGTCATGGCAAGGACGGTATCCGCTTTGACCTCGAGGGGAGCCTCCTTGTCGATCGCACACAGTACGCCCATCGGCGGGTCCGTGGCGGTGACGACCACGTTGCGGAACTTGGGCAGCGTCGGCTTCGCCGACACAGACGGCGGTGCGGTGGGCGCGATACGCGCCTGCTTCTGCGCGGCGCTGTGCGGAGGCGCGGTGACGGACGACGGCGCCGTGGTCGGCACCATCAGCACGGCGGTGGGGTCCGGGCGCGTGTGCACCTCGGTATCCTTCAGCGCGCGCTGCGCGGTCACCAGCTTCGTGACCCCGAACGCGGACAGGCCAAGGGCGAGGATCGCCATCACCGGCGTGGCCGAGCGCCGTAGCATGCGCCGGCGATCCTCGGCGCGTGCGAGCGTGGCAACGACCTTCAGGAGCTGCGTGTCGTTCGGAGCGTAGGCGAGCGCGCGGTTGTACGCGTTGGCCGCACCCTGCACGTCGCCCTTCTTACGCGCCTCCGCGCCCTGCTCCTGCAGCTTGGCGAGGAGCTTCTCGGTGTGGGCGGCCTCGTAGCCGGGCGGATCGCGGAAGTACGACTCGAGGTCGGCGCGCGGGTCTTCCACGCCAACGAACTTGAACTGCGCCTGGATCGCCTCGCGCATGGCGAGCGCGCTCGCGAAGCGCTCATTCGGGTCGAGCATGAGCGCGCGATCGACGAGGCGGCTCCAGTCGCGACCGACAACGGGGCGATCACGCTCGGCCGGGCTGTAGATGCCCTCGAGGACGCGACGGAGCACCTGCGCCGGGTTCGTGCCCTCGAACGGAAGGTGACCGACCATGCACTCGTAGAGCAGGACGCCAACGCCAAAGACATCCGCCCGCTCGTCCACGTCGCCGCCGTCGATCTGCTCGGGCGCCATGTGCGCGGGGCTGCCGAGCACCTGACCGGTGGACGTGACGCCCTGCGCGTCCAGCAGCTTTGCGATGCCAAAGTCCGTGAGCTTGATGCGCAGCTGCGTGTCGTTCGGGTTGGAGCGCGGGACGAGCGAGTCGCTCCTACCATTCTCGTCGGCCTTGCGGAGGTGCGGGTGCTCCATGAGGACGTTCTCCGGCTTCACGTCGCGGTGAACGACACCTTCGCCGTGGGCTGCGGAAAGCGCGGCAAGGACCTCCAGCGCGATCGCAGCACCGATCTCCGGTGGCAACGCGCCGCGCTCCTGGAGGATCGCGCGGAGGGTGGTGCCGCGCACGAGCTCGACCACCAGGTAGCGTTCACCATCGCCCACCTCGGAGACGTCGAAGACCTCCACGATGTTCGGGTGCCGCAGCTTGGCGACGGCCTTGGCCTCCGTGGCGAAGCGATGTGCGATCTCGCGGTTGTCGCGCAGGTGTGGATGCAGCACCTTGACGGCGACGTCGCGACCGAGCCGTGCGTCGTGCGCGCGGTAAACCGTGGCCATGCCACCATGCCCGAGCTCCTCCTGGATCTCGTACTTCGCGAGCGCAGGAAAACGCCCGCTTGGTGAAGACACGGGGCCAGCTTGGGCCATGGAAACGAGGTTACCGGTTTTGAGGGGTTAGGGAAGCCGGAAGAACCAGCCCCCGAGGACGTCAACAACGACCTCGACCTCGACTTCGACCTCCCCTTTCACCTCCCCCTTCACCTCCCCTTTCACCTCCCCCTTCACCTCCCCCTTCACCTTCACCTCGACCTCGACTTTGCTCTTCTCGGGGGTATAAGTCCTGCCGATGTCCTTCTTCTCCCGCCGCGTGCTGATCGCGTTGCTCTCCTCCTCTTCCCTTCTGGGCATCGTGTGGCTCGTGGATGGGTGCGGGTCCGACTCGGCGACCGACACGAACACTGCGGACGCGTCGCAGGGCACGGGACTCGATGGCGGCGCGGGCGGCGGCAACAGCGATGGTGGCGGTAACGCCGACACCGACGGCGGCACCTTGCAGGTCGACAGCGGTGGCGGCGGTAGCGATTCGGGCGGCGGTGGCTCTTGCGCTGCGGGCAAGGTGATCGTCGATGCGGGGGAGACCTGCATCGGGTTCGGCCAGGGGGATCCGTGCACTGCTTCGTGTGGCCTCTATGGCTACCGCTGCTTCGGTGGGCACCCACCGGGCTTCGCTGGTTGCCTTCAGCTGAACGCGAGCGCGATCCTGGGCGAGACGTACTGCTGCCCGAAGAACGACTGCGTCGCCGAGCCCGACCAGGACAAGCAATGCAACGGGTTCGCCGGCAAGCCACACCGCTTCCAGTGCCCGCCCACCGACGCCGGATGGGCGACGCCCGCCGCAGGCTGCGTGGACGCCGGAGCGGCCGGCTCGCTCGAGCACTTCTTCTGCTGCCCGTAGCGAGCCGGCGAGCCAGCCGACCCTCCCCGTCGAAAACTCGGCCGCAACAACGTACACCTGCAAGGTGTACTACAATTGGGTTTTCGTGGAAAAAGTGCCCGCTTCGCGCCCAAAAGTTCACCCACGAGGTGTACTTCTCCTGAGACCCTCCAACGAAGGGCCACCACCAGCTTCGACTTCGACCTCGACCTCGACCTCGACCTCTACCTCTACCTGCCCTTGAAATTCCCCGCTCTTCTCTCGATGAAGCTCTGAACGCCTTCCCTTGCGTCGTCGCTCGCCAGGATGGGCGCGAGATCGGGCAGCAGCCTTCTTGCGGCCTCCGCCTCGCCTTCCACGAACGTCGCTCGTGCGGATGCGATGGTGGCTCTCACGCCCATCGGCGCCTGCGCGGCCACCACCTCTGCGAGCGCAATGGCGCGTCCCATCAGCTGATCCGCGTCCACGACCTCCTGCACGAGCCCGATGCGGAGCGCCTCCTCTGCTCCGAACTCGTCGCCGGTGAGGAGCCAGCGCATCGCGTTGCCCCAGCCGGTCTCGCGGGCGAAGCGGATGGTCGCTCCACCAACGGGATAGATGCCTCGCTTGATCTCGATTTGCGCAAAGCGGACGTCGCGACCGCACACGCGGATGTCGGTTGCGAGCAGCAGCTCGATGCCGATGGTGAAGCAGATGCCTCGCACTGCGCACACGACGGGCTTCTTGCGCGAGCCGTCCAGGTTCAGCGGGTCCACGCCGTCCTCCGGAATGGGGAATTTGCCCGCGTGGAAGTTCTGCGAGAACTCCGCCAGGTCCAGGCCGCCCGTGAAGTGCTCGCCGTGCGCGAAGAGTACGGCGCAGAACGTGTCATCGTCCTTCTCGTACGCGCCCAGCGCGCGAGAGAGGTCCTTGTACATCGCCGTGTCGAACGCGTTTCGCTTCTTCGCGCGGTCAATGCCTATGAGGGTGACGTGACCGCGCTTCTCGCTCGTGATCTTGCCTTCGGACATGCCGAAGGTTCTATCTCACGTCGTACTGAAGCTCCATGGGGCGCGCGTCGCGCATCACCTTCAGCACGATGTGCGGCGCCAGACGGAGCTTCGCGTAGGCCTCCAGGCCGGCCTCGGGGCTGTTGAGATCGATGCCGTTGATCGCGTCGAGGCGGTCGCCCTCCTTCAGGCCCACCAGCCCGAGCACGGAGCCTTGCCGCAGGTGCGTGAGCTTCATGCCGCCCGTCTTGCCGCCGTCCGGGCCGATGCGCACGTCGCCCATCAGCTCCGCGGTGCTCGTGAGGATTCGCTCGAAGGTCGCGCGATCGATGTCGTACGACGTCGGCGACGTGGCGCGAATGCCGCGGGCGATCTCCGGGTCCACGGGCTTCGCGGCTCCCCTCGTCGCGGGCTGCGCGGGAAGGCGCGGCTGTGGTGGTGCCGCGTCGAGCGGCGTTGCGAGGTCCACGCGGCATACTTGCCCTGTTGGATCCGCGAGCCACACCGTCTCGCGCCCCACGAACGCGACCTCACGGCCACCCAACCGCGCGCCCTTGCGTGCAAGCAGATGCTCGTCCTTCGTCTGCAGGGACGCGAACGACCAGTCGTTGTCGCTCGACTGCACGATCGCATGCACCGTGATCGCGCCACACGCGGCTGGCGGCCCGGACGGTGACACGGCCGTTGGCGCGAGCACCGGCCGCGTGCTGTCGAAGGGATTGCGCTCGATGATCGGCGCGGCGGTCCTTGGGGGCGGAGGCGCTGGCGCAGTTGCTGGCGACGCCGGAACGATCTGCGCGGTGACCTGCTCCAGCAACGCAGCAAGCCCGTGCGCCGCTAACCCCACCGACGAGGCCACCGACACGATCACGGGAATGACGATTGCGCGCATGCACTGACCGTAGCTAGCCGCGTGCCAGGCGCGTTCATGCTGCAATTTGCAGGCGATCCGCGCTCGCCTCGCTGCGCGCGCGACAGGATGTCCGACGCTCGCGAGCGACGTGCTGCGAATCGTGACAGAGTGTCAGTCGACGCATGAGTGCTGCTCCCCCCCGCGACCCGCTGCACGGCATCACGCTCGAGAAGATCGTCACGCGGCTCCACGACATGTACGGCTGGGAGGAGCTCGCGAAGGCTGTGCCCATTCGATGCTTCCAGTTCGACCCGAGCATCAAGTCGAGCCTCACGTTCTTGCGGCGCATGCCGTGGGCGCGCACACAGGTAGAGGCGCTCTACGTCCGCGCCTGGATCCCGCATGCCATGGAACGCGGCCTCGACCCGAGCGGCTGACCTGATGATATCCTGCGGCCATGCAGGCTCTTCCCCGCCCCGCTTCCCAGGCTGCTCGCACCTCCACGATTCTCGTCGCGACGGCGGCGCTCGCGCTCTTCGGCTGCCCGAAGAAGAGCGGTGACGCCGCGGACGCGAGCGCAGAGGCCACCATCGCCGTCGTGGACGCAGGCCCGGAGGCCATGAACGCCGACCAGATCACGCACTACCCGGACGAGCGCGCGATCGACCGCGAGTCCGCGACCGTGAAGACGGCCAAGACGAACGCGCAGAAGGCCGTGCCCAAGGGCGACGTCGTCGCCACCCTCAAGGCGGGCGACAGCGTCACGCAGGTGAGCGAGCACAACGGCTACTTCCTGGTCCTCTTTCCCGACCCCACCGATGCCACGAAGAAGGTGGAGGGATGGGTCTCGAAGTTTGCGTTCATGGACGCGCCGGTGGCGCACAAGGCGAAGATCCCGACGTGTGGAGATGCGCTCCACCTGGTGAGCGACAAGGTGAGCCCGCTCAACCTGCGCTGCTCCAAGATCTGCGTGGACGATTCGGATTGCCCGAGCGGCAAGTGCGAGGCCGCGATCACGATCGACGAGAAGGGCAACCCGCGCAGCACCAACGGCACGCCGGAGGTGATGCCCGTGTGCAGCGTCCCCGTCGTGGTGAAGGAAGCGGGCGCCGCGAAGCCTGCGGCGGTGAGCGTGCCGAAGTGCGCTTCGGACGAGACCCTCTACGCCCAGAGCGAGCACGCCCCGATCTTCTGCTCCAAGGGAGCCAGCTGCTCGAAGGATGCAGACTGCAAGGGCAAGGGCGCCTGCATCGACGTCATGATCATGCAGGACGATGGAAATCCCGCGCGCACGATGCACGGCTCATTCATGGGCGACAAGATCTGCAAGTGAGCTGACGCTCGCCCGCATGCGTCACTGCGCGATCTTTCACTGCATGATCGGCAGATGCACGGCCTTGTCGGCCGCGTCGACGTACTCCGGTATCTTGTCGAACTCGAGGTACTTGTAGACCTCCGTCGACTCGGCCTCGAGCTTCTGCGCGTAGGCCATGTACTCGTCGCGGGTGGGCAGACGCCCGAGCATCGACGCGACCGCCGCGACCTCCGCCGAGGACAGGAACACGTTCGCGTCCCTGCCCAGACGGTTCGGGAAGTTTCGCGTGGAGGTCGACACCACGGTCGCGCCCGGCCTCACCTGCGCCTGGTTGCCCATGCACAGCGAGCAGCCCGGCATCTCCGTGCGCGCGCCCGCGCCCGCGAACTTGGAGTAGACGCCCTCTTCGACAAGCTGCGCCTGATCCATGCGCGTGGGCGGCGCAATCCACAGCCGCGTGGGCACCTCCTTCGCGAACTTCGCGAGCAGGCTTCCGGCAGCGCGGAAATGGCCGATGTTCGTCATGCAGGAGCCAATGAAGACCTCGTCGACCTTGGTGCCTGCGACCTCCGACAGCTTCTTGATGTCGTCAGGATCGTTCGGGCACGCAAGCAGCGGATCCGTGATCTCCTCGAGCTTGATCTCGATGATCTTTGCGTACTCCGCGTCTGCATCGGGCTCCAGCAGGACGGGGTTCGCGAGCCACTCCTCCATCTTCTTCGCGCGACGCTCGATCGCCTTGGCGTCGTGGTAGCCGGCCGTGATCATCGAACGCAGGAGCACCACGTTGGAGCGCAGGTAGTCCGCGACGGACTCCTTCGAGAGACGGATCGTGCAGCCCGCCGCGCTTCGCTCCGCCGTTGCATCGCTGAGCTCGAACGCCTGCTCCACGGTGAGGTTCGGGAGGCCTTCGATCTCGATGATGCGACCGTTGAAGACGTTCTTCTTGCCCTTCTTCGCGACGGTGAGATCGCCCGACTGCAGCGCAGCCCACGGGATGGCATTCACCAGATCGCGCAGCGTGATGCCCTGCTGCATCTTTCCCGAAAAGCGCACGAGCACGGACTCCGGCATGTCCAGCGGCATGATGCCGAGCGCCGCAGCGAACGCGACGAGCCCCGAGCCCGCGGGGAACGAGATGCCGAGCGGGAAGCGCGTGTGCGAGTCGCCGCCAGTGCCGACCTGGTCGGGCAAGAGCATGCGGTTCAGCCACGAGTGGATGATGCCGTCGCCTGCGCGCAGCGATATCCCGCCGCGCGTGGCCATGAAATCCGGCAGCGTCTTCTGCGTCTCGATGTCGACCTTCTTCGGATATGCGGCCGTGTGACAGAACGACTGCATGACCAGATCGGCCGAGAATTTCAGGCATGCGAGCTCCTTCAGCTCGTCGCGGGTCATGGGGCCCGTCGTGTCCTGCGATCCGACGGTGGCAGTGACTGGCTCACAGTAAGTGCCAGGCCGCACGCCTTTGACGCCGCACGCGCGGCCGACGACCTTCTGCGCGAGCGTGAAGCCCTTGCCGGTGTCCGGCGGCTGCACGGGCTCGCGGAACGCTTCGGACTTCGGCAGCCCGAGCTCCTGACGCGCGCGCGTGGTGACGCTGCGACCGATGATGAGCGGTATGCGGCCGCCGGCCTGCACCTCGTCGAGCAGCACCTGGGTCTTCAGCTCGAACGTGGAGACCGTCTCGCCCTTGTCGTTCGTGATCTTGCCCTCGTACGGGAAGACGTTGATCACGTCGCCCATGGTGAGCTTGTTCACGTCGCACTCGATCGGGAGCGCGCCGGAGTCCTCCATGGTGTTGAAGAAGATCGGCGCGATCTTGGTGCCCAGCACCAGGCCGCCGGAGCGCTTGTTCGGCACGTGCGGGATGTCGTCGCCCATGAACCACAGGACCGAGTTCGTGGCGGACTTGCGCGACGAGCCCGTGCCGACCACGTCTCCCACGTAGGCGAGCGGGTTGCCCTTCTGTTTCAGCTGCGCCATCTGGCCGCGCGCGTTGGTGATGCCGTCGCGCGGGTTCTTGAGCATCGCATTCGCGTGCAGCGGGATGTCCGGGCGCGACCATGCGTCCGTCGCTGGCGAGAGGTCGTCCGTGTTGGTCTCCCCGGTGACCTTGAAGACCGTGACGGTGATCTTCTCCTTCACCTTCGGGCGGCTCGTGAACCACTCCGCGTTCGCCCACGACTGCAGCACTGCCTTCGCATTTTCGTTGCCGGACTTCGCCTTCTTCGCGATGTCGTCGAACGCGCCGAACACGAGCAGCGTGCGCGACAGCTCTTTTGCAGCCTGGGCGCCCAGGTCCGGCTCGTCCAGGAGCGCGACCAGCGGGTCCACGTTGAAGCCGCCGAGCATGGTGCCCAGGAGCTCCGTGGCCTGCAATTTCGAGATGAGCGGCGAGGTCTTCTTGCCTGTCGCGACGTCGGCAAGGAATGCGGCCTTCACCTCGGCCGCCTCGTCCACGCCTGCCGGGATCCGGTTCGAAAGGAGGTCCATGAGGAACGCGTCCTCGCCGGCGGGCGGAGCCTGCAGCAGCCCCACGAGGGCGGTCACCTGCGAGCTGGAGAGCGGGAACGGGACGATGCCCTCGGCTGCGCGCTTCGCGACGTGCTCACGGTATTCCTTCAACATCGTTCTCTCCTGCCTTCCACCACTCAACCTAGCGCACGCGCGTCATGCACGAACATGGATAATCTTGATGCTATCCATGCATTCACAGCATGACCTTGCTACGGCTTCTTCGGTGGCGTCGCTGGCGTGCCTGGACTGAAGATGATCGGGTAGACGACCGTGACGATGCCGCTCTCGGGCTGCGGGAACGACAGGTTCGAGAAGCCGCGCACGACGCAGCGCACCACCGCGTTGTCGGGTAGGTCGGAGCCGCCGTCGCCTGCGGTCTTCACGTTGCCGTT
Organism: Polyangiales bacterium; assembly: GCA_038230375.1. GTDB lineage: Bacteria > Myxococcota_A > Polyangia > Polyangiales > Polyangiaceae > JANXLV01. The sequence continues at coordinate 38,803 of JBBRNJ010000060.1, forward strand.
CTCGTCGATGACGAACTTGACGGAGACGCGGCCCTGGAGGCTCGGGTTCGTGCGCAGGCCGTTCTCGTAGCAGAGGCGGAACCGCCCGAAGTTCTGGCGCACGATGCGCTGGATCACCTCGGGCGGAAGGCGGCCGTTCACCTGCGTTGCGCCCTGTCGCAACGAGGCGTTGCTGTGCGGGTTGCCGAAGCCCTGCCCGGTGGGCCGTCCAGTGGTGCCGATATTGCCGAGGCCGATACCCTCGCCGCGCCCACCGGCACCGACGCCAACGCCGCTGAGGCCGAGACCACCCGCGCCGAACGAATCGCCGATGATACCTGCGCGAGCCCAGAGCGACGGCGGATCGAGCGCGTCGATGGCGTCTTGCTTGCCGACGACATGGTCGTTCGATGCCGTCCGCGGCGCCGTAGCTCTGGTGTCGGAGCTGCACGCAACCAGATCGCGGGTGGGCACGGCGAGCCGGTACCCAGCACGGAGGCGCATGATGCCCGCGGGGTCGACGACGAGGGTCGCGAGCTCGTCGGTCGTCGCGCCGACATGCAGGGGCTGGCCCGCGGGGATCTTCCCGACGACATAGCGCTCACGTGCGGCGCCCGAGGAGGCCTCCGCGACGACGCGCACGTCCGCGGTACACACGAGCGGCTTCGCCGCGTCTTCTGGCGGCGGCGGCGACTCGCCGCTGGAGAGGAGGCCGATCATGCCGAACTCGGCGCCATCGAGCAGTGCGTTGACGCGCTCGTCCTTGGTCTTCTTCGGCGCGACGAGCAGCTTCGTGTCCACCCAGCCCGCGACGTGAGCTCTGCGGATGCGGGCCTGCGCGCCGCGCGTCTCGAGCAGGGTGACGGACTGCTGCGCGTCCGCTGCGTCGAACGTGCCTGCGACTGCGCCGCCTGGGTCCGCGGAGATCGGGACGGCCGTCTTCGGCTTCAAGTACATCAGCTTGGTCGCGCCCTTCGGCTGGAACGGTGCAGGCAGGTCGCGCGCGAGCGTGCCCGTCGCGTCCGTTTCGAGCGACGCGCTCGCGCACGAGAGGTCTGCGTTGCGGCTGCCCTCTGCGAGCGTGAACCCAGGGACGGGTTCGGCAGTGACCTGCAGCTTGTCGTCGTGCGCTTCCTTCACGCTCACCGCCGCGCTCGCGCCGGGGAAATACACGCCACCGAACGACAGCCAGGTCGACGCGCGCACGGTAGGCGCGCCGCGCACGAGCCCGCGCACCGTGAGCCCTGGGGTCGCGACCTCTGCAAACATCTCGCCAGCGGGCCCGACGGTGACCTTGGCCTTGCCCGCCGATATCGTCATGAAGCCCGGTGCGTCCGCGCGACCTCCGAGGTCGAGCGCGTCTTCTCCGATCGCGCCGTCGATCGTGCAGACCGAGGGCGGAGCCGCGATCGCCGTGAGGCGCGCAGGTTCGGGCGGAAGCGGCGGCGGAGGCGGTGGCTGCGGAGCCGGCACGGTGACCAGCGTCGCCGGCGTCACGGGCTGAGAGAGCGGCGCCGGATCGCCCCCGCACCCACATGCGACGAGCGCCATGCCGAGAAGAACGGTGCTTGCGGAGTGGGGCGTCTGGTGGCTGGTGCGCATGGTGGCGTCAGGCTCGGCGTTGCTTCAGGGCGACGACGGCAAGGAAGGCGAGCTCCGCCGGAATGTCAGCGGTGAAGGTCACGCGCCAGTGATCGGCGCTGAAGAAGTGCTTCTCGGCCTCGATGAGCATCAGCGTCTTGCCCGCCGCGTCATGGCACGCCCACGACGACTCGGTGACGTTCTCCTCGACCTTGTAATCGGTCCCTTTCAGCGTCAGCGTGAAGCTCTTCTTCACGGAGACCCATGCGAACGACAGCTCCGCGATCTTCTCGTCCGACGCGCCCGTGATCTCGAACTTCGTCTGCGCGACGTTGTGGTCCATCGCCGCGAGCGCCTTGTCTCCCTGACGCACGACCAGCTTCGACGACCCCACCTTGAGTGTGGCGTTGAACAGCACGGCGGTCGCAATACCACTGGGGCCCTCGACCAGGTCGCGGGCCTCGTAGTCCATTCCGTTCTCCACAACCTCGAACTTGTTCATGCTGGCACTCCCTTCGGTACCCAGCATAGCGCTTCACTGCTCCGTTCCGTGGTCGGCTTCGCGGCTGTGAAGTAGGATGCGGCCATGCGGGCCCTTCTGACCACGACCGTGCTGCTTTCGTTCACGACCTGCCTGCTTGCCTGCAACAGCGTGAAAGGCAGCTGCGATCGGCGCGCCGACAACCACACGTGCGAGGAGATCCTTGCATCCACCATCAAGGGCAGCGCCCAGAGCAACTGTCCGGACGATCCCATCAGTCACGTGAAGGGGACGTGGGCCGCGGGGCCGTGCGACCACAAGGACGCTATCGCCGCCTGCCAGGACAACCTGTCGCGGACCTGGTACTACCCGGGCGGCAGCGTGCAGAAGCCCGCCCATGTGGCGAAGCGCTGCTCCGACAGCAGCGGCAAGCTGCTCGACGCGAACGGGAAAGCGCTCAAGGACGTCGTGCCGGAAGAGGCCGGGCCCGAATCGGACGACAAGCTCATCGCACTGGTGAAGTCGATGGGCGCGCCGTTGGAGTCGAGGGTCGCAGCGATGGAGAAGCTCCGGCTGCCCACCGCGCCGCACGGCCCGGTCCACGCCGGCGCTGGCAAGCACATCACGGCGCATGCCGCGGTCGTGGACGATGGCGACGTCATCTCCCTCACGGACCTGGACTCTCATCAGAGCCCGTTTCCGATGCCGGATGGTGAGCAGCTGCGCGTCTGCGCCGCCGCGGTCCGCAAGAGCAAGATGGGGGAGCGCGACCCGAAGAAGCAGAAGGAGATACTCACGTGGTGCTCCACGCTCGAGTACCTCCTCATCGTGCGAACGGCGCACATGGACTTTCCCAAGGGCTACAACGGCCTGAACTTCGAGGGTGGCACCGTCAAGGGCGACGTGCTCGTGTACGAGCTCCCGAGCGGCAAGGCGCTGGGCGGATACGCGTTCCACGCGGAGAGCAGCAAGACGGTACAGTCAGACGCGATCGACAGCGATTTCGCCACGAACTACCAGCAGGCGCTCATGGAGGGGCTGGCGAAGTCGGACCACGGCTCGTCGCTGAAGATCACGATCACCCCGAAGCACTGACGACTTCGACTTCGACCTCGACCTCGACCTCAACCTCGACCTCGACCTCGACATCACCTCGACATCACCTCGACCTCGACCTCGACCTCGATCTCGACATCACCTCGACCTCGACCATGCGCGAATAATGGGTCCTTTTGCTTCTTCCATGCGTATGCTGCATGGATGGATCTGGTCCTCTTGCAGTCCCTCCTTGCGGTGGCTCACCATCGTGCGGTGACGTCCGCGGCGCGCGCGCTCTTCGTCACGCAGCCTGCGCTCTCGCGACGGCTTCAGCAACTCGAGGAGGAGCTGGGCAAGAAGCTCTTCGTCCGCAGCCGCAGTGGTGTGCAGCTGACGGAGGCCGGGCGTATCGCCACGGAGGAGGCGCGCGCTATCGTGGAGCGCTACGGCCGTATCAAGGAGCTCATTCGCGCGCAGGAGAGCCTGGAGACGGGCATCGTGCGCCTGGGTGGTGGGGCCACTGCCGTCTCGTTCCTTGTCCCGAAGGCCATCGCAGCTTTCCAGAAGCAGCACCCCGGCGTGCGCTTCGAGGTGCTGGAGCAAGGCAGCCGCGAGGTGGAGGCGGACGTCTTGGCGGAGCGCATCGACCTTGGCATCGTGACGTTGCCGCTCCACTCGCGCGAGTTCGTCGTTCGGCAGCTCGCGCAGGACAAGATCGTCCTGGTCGCATCCACGTCGCATCCGCTCGCGAAGAAGAAGCGCGTGGAGGTGAGCGACCTCGCGGGCCAGGGGCTGGTCGGCTTCCAGGCCGGGAGCGCGATCCGTCAGCTCATAGACGCGAAGCTGCGCGACGCGGGCGTATCGATGAACGTGCAGATGGAGCTGCGTTCCATTGCCGCGATCCTGGGCATGGTCGCGAGCACCCAGAACCTGGCCTTCGTGAGCCGCCTGGGCGTCTCCGCGCGCGACGCCGACATCCGCGTGATCGACGTTCGCGGCCTCACGATCCAGCGGCGCCTTGGCGTGGTGAGCAAGCTCGGAAGGCCGCTTTCGGCCGCAGCGCGCGCGTTCTCGCCATTCCTGGGCTGAGCGCTGTATCCTTGTCCGCCATGAGCGAAGAGCACCCGAACGCCCAGCGCGCCACCTTCTCCAACATGGCCGATTGCACGAAGGAGGACTGGGCGCTCATCGGCGGGCAGTTCGCGGAGTTCGCTAGCAAGCTGCCGGACCGCGTGCTCGCGCATCTTCGCCTGCTCGACGGCGACTATGGCGGCTTCCCCGTTGATCGCCTGACGCACTGCCTTCTTGCCGCCACGCTCGCGCACAAGGACAAGAAGGACGAGGAGTACGTGGTCTGCGCGCTGCTCCACGACATCGGCGACTCGCTCGGCACCTACAATCATCCAGACGTGGCAGGCGCGATCTTGAAGCCGTTCGTTTCGGAAGAGAACCTCTTCATGGTGGAGAAGCACGGCATCTTCCAGGGCTACTACTTCTTCCACCACATCAACATGAACCGGAACATGCGCGACGCATTCAAGGACCATCCGCACTACGCGCGGGTCGAGGAGTTCTGCGCGCAGTACGACGGCCCCGCGTTCGACGCGACGAAGGAGAAGCTCCCGCTCTCATTCTTCGAGCCCATGGTGCGCCGCGTGCTCGCGCAGCCAAAGACATCCATCTACAAGGCCGCGCTCCAGGCGAAGTAGCCACCCGGTCGCGATGCGCTGACGCTCAGAGGCCGCGCGTGTGCTCCGCGCGCAGCGGGATGCGACCGTCGATCGCGGCATCGATCACAGCGATGATGCGTTCGCGATCGTGTGGGAGGCGCCCACCGAGCGGCAGATAGTTCGACGCATGGTTCGTCCTGAACATGGCGTTCGTGGGCCGCGCCTGCTCCACCATGGTGCGTAGCTCGGTCAGCAGCGTGGGCACGTCGGGCACCGCGAATTTCCCCTTGTTCGCAAGGCGATCGAGGGGCGTCCCCGGCACCACCGTCACCGTCAGCGCGGAGAAGAACTCCGGGTCCATCTTCGTCACGAGCTCGGCGGTGGCGCGCGCGTGCTCTTCGCTGCGCTCCATGGCGATCCCCAGCAGCGCGATCACGCTGAGCTGCATTCCCGCCGCATGGGCCCGCTCCGCCGCCAGCACGTGTGCCGCCGCGTCGTCGCCCTTGGCGATCTTCTTCAGCGTGACGTCGTCCCCAGACTCGGGGCCAATGTAGAGGAGCGTGAGCCCCGCAAGGAACAGCTCGCGCAGCTCCGCGTCCGTCTTGGCAAGGACGTTGCGGGCCATCGCATAACAGGAGACGCGGCGCAGGTTCGGGAACACGGCACGCGCATGCGACAGGATTGCCCGCCAGTGGTCCATCGGCAGGATGAGCGCGTCCCCGTCGGCCACGAAGAGCTTCGTGGTGTCCTCGCCGAACGCCGCGCCCGCGGCATCGAGGTCCGCCATGGTCTCCGCGAGCTCGCGCACGCGGAACTCCTTGTCGCGGTACATGTCGCAATACGTGCAGTGGTTCCACGAGCAACCGATGGTTGCCTGCAGAATACATGCATCCGCCTCGGACGGCGGGCGGTAGATGCGGCCTTCGTAACGCACTACTTCACGACGGTGGGCACGACGACCGTGTTCACGGAGGCGATGCTCGCGCCGGCCGGGTACGCATAGCTGACGTACTGGGTCGAGAATCCCATGCTCGCGCTCGAGCCCCAGCCCCACACGGTGAGGCCGAACGGTCCCTTGCTGTTCGCGCCGTGAATGCCGTTGTCGCAGTTGCCTTGCTTCGCGAAGTTGCCCTTCACCAGATCGACGCGCGTGTACTGGAACGACGGATTGATATCCGTCCAGCCGGTCAGCGTACCGGCGCAATCCAGTGAGACGTCCTGATACGTGCCCTTTGCATCCTTGCCGCGGATGAACACGAGGTTCGTCTCGGGGTAGGTCGGATCGGTGAAGAACGTGTAGTCGGTCAGGTACTGGTTGTCGGGGAGCACGTTGACGAACTCGGGATCACCCGGGCACCCTGCGTCAGACAAGCCGAGCGCGGAGCAGCCCGTCATGTACGTGGCGAGGTAGAACGGGTGATCTGCGTCCTGGCTCGACACGACGAACGGCCCAGGGCTGTTGAACTCCAGGACCTGCCCGGTCTTCACGAGCGGCGGGCCCTGCAGCGGGCCCCCGTCAACGCCGCCTTCAGGCGATATTCCTGGATCGAATGTGAGCATCGTTCCGTCGACCGCGCCCACGATGCGCCACGGCACGCTCTCTTCTTTTCCGTCGATGCGATTCCGGTAGCGAACACCGACGTAGCGGGAGCCCAGCGCGCGCACGGGCGGCAGTTGTTGATGCATCCCGTCGCACGCCTGGTTCCCGGTGGGCACGTCCGCGCAGATGTTGCCGCCCCAGACACCGATGGGCTGGGTGGACTTCACGATCGTACCGGAGAGGTCGGCATCCTGTGCGAGCTGCAACGTCTGACCGCGGTCCAGGTGATACGTCGTGGGCGTATTCAAAGCTGCTCCCGCAACGCCAGTGGCGCCCTCGATGGCGACCGGCGCGAGCAACGTGATGTCCGTTGGCTGGGTGGCGACGAAGCCGAGCCATGCGGCGCGCCCGATGCCGTTGGAGTACGCGGTGGTCGCGATGTAGTTCACGTCCCACGCCGGGGTGGGAAGGAGGAGCGTGGCGCTCGTGATCGCGCTGTCGCCGCCGCCGTACGGAAAGAGATCGTAGGCGACCACCGGCGCGTTGGTCGTGATGTGGAAGGCGCTTCCGATACCGGTTCCCGGGAGCGCGGCAGCGGCAGCCGCGGAGGACATGCCGCCGGGGCACTTGCCGGACTGCTCGTTCGAGAGCATCACGATCGCGACCTGTTTCGGTGGGATGGTCGCGTTCGGAAGCGCCTTGTATGTGGTGGTGGAACCAGAGCCGGAGGGCAGGTACGAGAACTGGGTCGCGTCCAGCTGGCTCCCCTTGTACTCGACGCCGAGCTTCACGCCCGCGTTGGAGCTGTTCGCGATGAACGCCGCAAGGCAGTAACCAGAGGGCGGAGAAAACCCCTTGAGTGGAGGTGGCGGCAGCACGTAGTAGTCGCAGCCCACGGAGCTCTTGGCGGCCGCAGCGGCGGTGCAAGCCGGGCTCGTATTGAGGCCGCCATCACCGAATCCCGCCCCGATCACGACGCCAGAGTCGTTGTCGCCGGAGTCGGGCGAAAGATCACCCGTCGTCGGCGGATGGGATTTCGATCCGCACGCCCACGTGACCAACGCCAGTGCACTGCACAGGAACATGCCTCCGGCAATCGAATGAGCAAGCCGCATACATCCCTCCGGACAACATGTTAGCGCGACGCGAGCGATTTGCTGCCACGACCTTCGGATTCGTTCTTGATGTGCGCAAGCACACGTCCGTGGATCGCGTGGATGGATGCGTCACTCCAGAGGCGCCAGTACGTCTCCGGGCCGATCGCGATGGTGTACACGCTCTGGGCGCGGACGCGCGTCTTGCCGCCGGGCAGGGCCTCGAGATCGAAGATTCCCTCCAGGTTGCGCACGTAGCCGTCAAGATGGGGCTGGCGCACGGTGTGATAGAGCGTCTGCTCGCGCAGCGGATCCGGCTGCGAATCGATGTGGAACGCGAAGTGGTTCGGCGCCTCGTAGCGCGTCACGGTCTCCATCGCGGTGCCGGTGTTGAACTCGCACCGCCGCGTGGCGCCCACGCGATCCTCGTCCATGGTTGCCCGCAGCGGGTAGGACACGCCGACCAGAAAGAGCGTCTCGGTGGGGGCAGGCATCTCGGACACGCGCACCACGTTCGGGAACACGCGCTCCGGCGGCGCGTCCACGATGATCTCGGTCACGACCGGCGGAGGGGTGAGCGGCGGCAGCGGGTTCACGTGCTCCAGCGCGAAGATCGCGGGAAGCGAGAGGAGGCCCGCGGCGATCGCCGGCGCCACGTTCCGCGCCCCCACGGACCGCGCCATGGTGAACCCGATGAACGAACCGACGAACGCCGGGATGACCAGTAGCGGGATTGCCATCACCAGACAGACCGCGCCCTCCGCCGCGAAGAGGATGATGACGCCGAGCGTGAGCGCGCACGTCATGAACGTTGCAAACGCGGCGCGCCCGAATTTCCCCCCTGGATCGAGCCGTGCGTAGAACGCGCCGGTGGCGAACCCGGAGATGGTGGGCGCCCCGAGCATGAGCGCGGCTCCGTACTCCTTGAAGATCCCCACCGACAGGGCGAGCGCGCCAAGGCCGATCACCGTGCCAAGGCCCGCGGACATGAAGAGCACTGCACCGGGTGATCGCGGCGGTACGGGGATCGGCACGGCCTGCCCGCTCTGCCGGTAGGCATCCTGCGGTGGCATTGCTTGGGGTGCGCTGAGCGGCCGCGATGGCGCGACCGCGGCGAGCCCGAAGAAGAGCAGGTTCGCGAACGGCACGAAGAACAGCAACGCGAGGAACGGAGAGAGCGCTGCATCCACCAGGCGCCGCGCAGTGAGCCACACTCCCAGCGCGATGAACGGAATGGCGCATGCCCACATCGCTGCGTAGAACTTGTGGTTCTCGCCCGGGTGGAAGAGCGGCGCGTCCACGGGGCTCACATAGTAAAGGAGCGAGAACGGACGCCCGAATGCGTGCGCGATGCCGAAGTCCGTCCCGACCTTGAGGACAGAGAGACCGGCCCCAAGGGCGAAGAAGGGCAGGCGCCCGAGCGGCTTGAACGACATGTGGCCGTGATGATGTCACGCGTGGGCGCGACTCGAAATCAGAAGATTCTGGGCAACGAAACGGGCGCCGGGAGCATCCGAAGGCCTGTGCGCTATCTCCTCGTCATCGTAGGTTTGGTTGCCCTGATCGGGGGGCTCGTCGCCGTCAAGGGCTCGCAGATAGGTGGGCTCATCGCCATGGGCAAGGCCATGGAGAAATCAGGCCCTCCGCCCGAGTTCGTGTCCACCGCCATTGCGGAGACGCAGAAGTGGGAAGGGACCATCTCTGCCGTGGGCAGCATCGCGCCCGTGAAGGGCGTCGCCGTCAGCAACGACGCGCCCGGCGTGGTCACGCGCATCGGCTTCGAGTCGGGCGCGCTGGTCCACGAAGGCCAGGTGCTGGTGGAGCTCGACACCAGCGTGGAGCGCGCGCAGCTCTCCTCCACGCAGGCGCGACTGGAGCTCGCGAAGCTCACCGCAGCTCGCTCGCGCACCCTCGTGCAGTCGAACGCGATCGCCCCCGCGCAGCTGGACAACGACGAGGCGCAGCTCAAGGCCACCACGTCGGACATCGAAGGCATCCATGCGCAGATCGCTCGCAAGATCATCCATGCTCCGTTCAGCGGGCGCCTGGGCATCCGCAACGTGAACCTGGGCCAGTACCTGAACCCGGGGACCGCGATCACCGTGCTCGAAGCGATCGATCAGGTCTACGTGGATTTTCCGCTGCCGCAGCAGCGCCTGTCCGACGTGAAGGTGGGAATGCCCGTGCGCGTGACGCTCGACGCCAGCAATGGCAGCGGAACGTGGGATGGCGCCGTGAAGGCCATCGACCCCACGGTGGACTCGTCGACCCGCACGCTGAAGCTTCGCGCCACCGTGCCGAACAAGGAAGAGAAGCTCCGTCCTGGCATGTTCGCGAACGTGACGCTGGTCCTTCCAGAGCGCGCGAGCCAGGTGATCGTCCCGCAGACGGCGGTCATCCACGCCTCGTACGGCGACTCCGTGTTCGTGGTGGAGGACAAGAAGGCGGATTCGCCTGGCGCCAACACGGCGCAGGGTGGTCAACCGATCAAGATCGCGCGCCAGCAGTTCGTACGTGTGGGCGACGCGCGCGGTGACTTCGTGTCGATCATCGACGGCGTGAAGAGCGGCGAGTTGCTGGTCGCTGCCGGCGCCTTCAAGCTCCGCAACGGCGGCCCCATTGTCGTAGACAACTCGGTCTTGACGAAGCCGCAGCTGCACCCGACGCCCGCGAATCACTGACCCGGAGGATGCCATGAAGTTCACGGACATCTTCATCCGCCGGCCGGTGCTGGCGATCGTCGTCAACCTGGTGATCATCATCGCCGGGCTGCAGGCGGTGCGAACGCTCAACGTTCGCCAGTACCCCAAGCTGGAGAGCGCCACCGTCACCGTGCGCACCGCCTATGTCGGCGCAAACGCGGACCTCGTGCGCGGCTTCATCACGACGCCACTCGAGCGCTCGATCGCGGCCGCCGACGGGATCGACTACATCGAGTCGCAGAGCGTCCAGGGCCTGTCCACGATCAACGTGCGTTTGAAGCTCAATTTCAACGCCTCCAACGCGCTTGCGGACATCAGCGCGCGCGTGAACCAGGTGCGCGCCGACCTTCCGCCAGAGGCGGAGGTGCCTGCGATCAACATCGAGAGCTCGGACGCGCAGATCGCGGCGATGTACCTCTCGTTCGGGTCCACGATCCTGGAAGAGAACCAGGTCACCGACTATCTGATCCGTGTCGTGCAGCCTCGCCTGTCCGCCATCGAGGGCGTGCAGCGCGCGGACATCCTGGGCGGGCGCACGTTCGCCATCCGCGCATGGCTGAAGCCCGAGAAGATGGCGTCACTCAACGTCAGCCCGTCGCAGGTGCGCCAGGCGCTGGGCGGCAACAACTATCTCTCGGCGGTGGGCCAGACGAAGGGCGCGCTGATCCAGAAGAACATCACCGCAAGCACGGACCTCCACTCCGTGGACGAGTTCAAGAAGCTAGTCATCCGCCAGCAGGGCGGCGCGCTCGTGCGCCTGGAGGACGTGGCGGATGTGGAGCTGGGCGCCGACAACTACGAGGGCGACGTCCGCTTCTCCGGCAAGAAGGCCGTGTTCATGGGCATCTGGGTGCTCCCGAACGCGAACTCGCTCGACGTGATCGCAGCCGTCCGCAAGGAGATGGAGACCGTGAAGGCGGAGCTGCCCACGGGCGTGCAGGCCAGCATCGCGTTCGACTCCACGAAGTACATCGACAGCGCTATCCACGAGGTCGAGCACACGCTCATCGAGACGGTGCTCATCGTCATCTTCGTCATCTTCCTGTTCCTGGGGTCGTTCCGGACCGTGCTGGTGCCGCTGGTCGCGATCCCGGTGTCGCTGATCGGCGCAGTGTTCCTCATGCAGGTGCTGGGCTTCACGCTGAACCTGCTCACGCTGCTCGCCGTCGTGCTCGCGGTAGGCCTTGTCGTGGACGACGCGATCGTCGTCGTGGAGAACGTGGAGCGCAACATCCGCGAGGGCAAGACGCCCATGCAGGCGGCCATCGCCGGCGCGCGTGAGCTCGTCGGGCCGATCATCGCCATGACGATCACGCTCGGCGCCGTCTACGCGCCCATCGGCTTCCAGGGCGGCCTCACCGGCGCGCTCTTCCGCGAGTTCGCGTTCACGCTCGCCGGCGCCGTCTTCATCTCCGGCATCGTCGCGCTCACGCTGTCGCCCATGATGGCGTCGCGTCTGCTCAAGGCGGAGCACTCACAAGGACTGCTGGCACGGCTCATCGATCGCGGCTTCGAGGCGGTTCGCCGCACGTACACGCGCATCTTGTCCGGCACATTGCGCTCGCGGGGCCTGGTCTACGGCGTGTGGATCACGCTCTCTGTCCTGGTCATCCCGATGTACATGTTCTCCCCGCAGGAGCTTGCTCCGAACGAGGACCAGGGCGTCATCTTCGGCGCCATCGACGCGCCCGCGAACGCGACGCTAGAGCAGGTGCAGACGTACACCGCGGAGGTGTTCGACACATTCCAGAAAGAGCCGGAGTTCGATCACAGCTTCCAGATCACGTTCGCGACTGGCGGCTTCGGTGGCATGCTGGCAAAGCCCTGGGAGGAGCGCAAACGAAGCATCTTCCCCATCCAGAACGAGCTCTTCGGCAAGCTGTCCGGCATCACGGGCGTGCGCGCGCCGGTGTTCCTTCCATCTGCGCTGCCCTCGGCTGGGTTCTTCCCCGTGGAGTTCGTGATCGCCTCCACGGCTCCGCACGAGGAGCTCCTTCGCTACGCCGACCAGTTGCAGCAGGCGGCCGTGAAGAGCGGCCTGTTCGCGTTCCCTCCCGGCATGGATGTGCGCATCGATCAGGCGCGCACGGACATCATCGTGGACAAGGACAAGGTCGCTTCGATGGGCCTCTCCATGCAGACAGTCGGCGCGGACCTGTCGTCCATGATGGGCGGCAACTTCGTGAACCGCTTCAATATCGACGGCCGCAGCTACAAGGTCATCCCGCAGATCCAGCGCATGGACCGGCTGACACCGGAGCAGCTGAACGACATCTACGTGACCGGTCCGAACGGGCAGCTGATGCCGCTCGCCGCCGTTGCGACCCTGCGCGAGAGCGTGGAGCCGCGCACGTTGAACCGCTTCCAGCAGCTCAACGCGGTGAAGCTCTCCGGACTCTCTCCTCGCGGGCTGGACGGCGGGCTCAAGGTGCTCGAGCAAGAGGCGGCGAAGATCCTGCCACCGGGCTACCGCATCGACTACACGGGCGAGTCGCGTCAGCTTCGTCAGGAGGGCGGCAAGTTCCTGCCCGCCATGGGCCTTGCGCTGCTGCTCATCTTCCTGGTGCTCGCGGCGCAGTTCAATTCGTTCCGCGATCCGTTCGTCATCCTGGCGGGGTCCGTGCCACTGGCAATGTTCGGCGCGATGATCTTCACGTTCCTGAAGTTCGCGGGCCCGCCCGGCATGTCGTTCAAGCTCACCGAGGGCTGGACCACCACGCTGAACATCTACTCGCAGGTCGGTCTGGTGACACTGGTCGGCCTGGTGTCGAAGAACGGAATCCTCATCGTCGAGTTCGCGAACGCCCAGCAAGAGAAGGGCCTCTCGAAGATCGACGCCGTGCGCGAGGCCGCCAGCACTCGCCTGCGCCCCATCCTCATGACCACGGTCGCCACTGTCGTCGGCCATTTCCCGCTCACGCTCGTGACGGGCGCCGGCGCCGTCGCTCGAAAAACCATCGGCGTGGTGCTCATAGGCGGCAAGACCAACGGGACGCTGTTCACGCTCTTCGTCGTCCCGTCCGTCTACGTCCTCATCGCGAAGGACCACCGCAAGCACGAAAACGCGGGGGAGCGGGCCGAGGGGGAAGCGGACACAGGACTCGACTTCCCTGGCGAGGCGACTGCATCGCATCCGTGAGACTGCTGGTAACTGCAGTGACCATCCGCGTTCCACGAAAATGGGGCCTTGCCCGCAAGTTCTCGTATGCTCCATGCTGTGGCAGTGCGGGATCTGGAGACGGAGCTACGAGAGAACGTTCCGTTCCCCGTAGCGGAGGCCGTGGACATCGTCGTGGAGCTGGCGGAGGTCCTTGCGCGGACCCACGAGCTCGGCGCCGTGAACGGACGGGTCTCGACGGCGAATATCGTGGTGGAGCGCGGCGTGTTCGGCACCGCGAAGCTGCGGCCTGCGTCGGTGGGCGCGATGGGCACGCGGACGAACCAGTCGATCCGCTCACATCTCTATCTCTCGCCGGAGCAGATCGCTGACACCCAGGACCTCCTCGCCGCGACCGACATCTGGTCGCTCGGCGTCGTTCTCTATGAGCTCATGGCCGGACGCCCGCCGTTCCCAGACGCGGAGGCCATCAAGCGCGGAACGTTTGCTCCCCTCCGTGGCGTACGAGAATGTCCCGCGCCGCTCGAGATGGCCATCACGTCTTGCCTGCAGCGCAGCCCGTTCGCGCGCACGCAGTCGATCGCGAGCTTTGCGCTCAACATCGCGCCGTTCGGGAGTAGCCGGAGCAAGATCCTGATCCCGAAGCTGAAGGCGATGGAGCCGCCTGCGAGCGACCCGACGATGCACTCGGCCGCCGAGGACCGCGAGAGCGAGCCCACACCCAACAGGGCAGAGCCCGCGAGCGACCCAACGTTGCAGAAGGCAGACGCCTGGAGGAACCCAACGCTCGAGAGAGCCGAGGCCGACGCGCCGACGCTGCCGCCCAACACGGACGCGCGGCACGCGGCGGATGACGAGGGCGCCACCATGATGGTGCCGACGTCGGCGAGCGGAGAGATCACGGAGGTCGAGGACCTGCTCGACGAGGAGCCCGACACGTTCGTGAAGCCCACAGTGCCCGTCGGCTTCGCGCCGCTCGGGACGCCGATACTCCCGACTGCGACGCCTGCGCCGACACGCGCGGCAAGGGTCGACAGCGCGTTCAAGGACAAGACGCAGCGCATCTCGTCCGCGCAGCTACAGGAGCTGGGCAAGCACATTACAGCGGTGCGCGGAAAGCAGACGTCACAGCCAAACGTACAGGCCGCGATGGCCTCGCCGCAACGGCACCTCGCCACGATGCCGCGCGCCCCTTCGTCGCCCGAGCTCGGCACGCCCATCTCGAACATCCGCATGCGTGACGGCGCAGGCCTGGCGCCAGCGGACGCTCCGCCGCAACTCGAGGCCATGAAGGCGCCGCTCAAGCCGTCCAAGCTGCCCGTCGTCGTGAGCGTCGTGTCGCTCACGGTCTTCATCGCGTGCGTGGTGGCGGCCGCGCTCATCCTGCTGATGCACCGCTAAGCAGCGCTGCTCAGTCCTTGGACTTGCCCGGACTGAGCGAAGCTCAGTCCTTGGACTTGCTGGGATCGCCGATGCCGTGACGACGGAGGTAGCCGCGCACGTGCGCGCGTTCCATCGCGGCGCGACGGCCGATCTCGCTCACGTTGCCGCTGCACTCCGCGTAGAGCGCGGTGAAGTATTCGCGCTCGAAGCGGGCCAGAATCTCGCGTTTCGCATCCTGAAAAGTGCGGCCGCGCGTGGGCGTGGATTCGTTCGTGGACGCGACGAGCGGGGCAAGGTGCTGCGCGAGATCGAGCGGGCCTTCCTTGCCGAACGCGAGCGCGACGGAGATGACGTTGCGGAGCTCACGCACGTTGCCCGGCCAGTCGTGGCGCATGAGGCGCTCGAGTGAGTCGGTCGTGATGCGGCCGTAGGCTTCCTTGTCGCCGATGTCGATCATCATCTTCCGCACGAGGGCGGGGATGTCTTCGAGGCGTTCACGTAGCGGCGGGAGCTCGACGCGGAGCTGCGCGACGCGGAAGTACAAGTCGCTCCGGAACGTGCCGGCGTTGACCTCGCGCACGAGATCGCGACGCGTGGCCGCGACCACGCGGACGTTGACGGGGCGGTAGTTGTTGGAGCCGACGGCCTTGATGCGCTGCTCTGCGAGCGCGCGAAGGAGCTTCGGCTGTACGTCGACGGGGAGCTCACCGAGCTCGTCGAGGAAGATGGTTCCGCCGTCCGCTTCGACGAAGGGCGACACACGCTTGTCCACGGCGCCCGTGAAGGAGCCGCGCTCGTGACCGAAGAGCGCGCTCTCGGCGAGGGTCGGCGGGATGGCGCCGCAGTCGACGACAACGAACGGTTTGTTCGCGCGCCCAGAGGCCTGGTGAATGGCCTGCGCGACGAGCTCCTTGCCGCAGCCCGTCTCACCAAGGATGAGGACGGTGAGCTCCGTGGGGCCCGCCTTCTTGAGGCGCTCGAACACGCCGCGCATGGATGCGCTGACGCCGACGAGGGGACCGAACTCGGCGACCTCACCGATCTCGACCTGCTCCGGATTGGAGGGCGCGAACTCGATGGAGGAGTCTCCAATGGTGAGGTGCGTCGGCTTGAGGAGGTAGACCTCACCCACACGGGTGTCACCGATGAAGGTGCCGTTTCGCGACCCGAGGTCACGGACGCGCACACCGCGCTCCGTGGCCACCATCTCGACGTGGACCTTGCTCACCTTCTTGTCGTCGAGAACGAGGTCACATGCCTCGTCTCGCCCGACAACCAGGGTGTCAGACACAATCTCGACGCTCGGCTTGTTCGCCTGACCGCGCTTGACGGTCAGGGTTCCGCCATGAACTTCGAGCTTTCCCTTCGCTACGACAGTCGCGTCCACGACTTGGGTTTCTATCATGCCCAGAAAAAGCGGTGCCTCTTTTTTGTTCAGGTGCGCTTTATCGGCAGCTATCTCCCCGGTACCGCCACTACCTGCGACGGGGCGAGATGTTCCCCGGGCCGCCCGTGACCGCGGTTTCATCATCCTCGGGCACCGGATCCTCGTCCCGGTATCGGACGGCGGGCTGCACCAGCCGACGCGGCGCGTTGCCCATCACCTTGCAGACCTTTCGCCAGGCCTCCTGGGCATCCACGGCGGTCGGGAAGCGTTTGTCCCGCTCGCGGGCCATGATGCGCGCCATGAATTTCTCGACGGAGGCCGGCCATTCGTCGCCCGTGGTGGCCGCGAGCGTGGGCGGGTCGCGATCGAGCTTCAACGCGATGAGCGTCAGCGCATTCGACCCCTCGAAAGGAAGGCGTCCGGTCAACGCGCGGAACGCCACGGCGCCCAGGGCATAGAGGTCTGCGCGCTCATCCACCCGTGCCGAGCCGCGCACCTGTTCGGGGGCCATGTACGCGAAGCTGCCGAGCGTGGCGTCAAAGGCGGTGAGTGATGGCTCGCTCTTTCGTTGCTGCGCCGACCGGAATTTCGACACGCCGAAATCCAGGATGCGGGTGCGCTCCTCGTGCTCGCCGCGGGCGACCTGCTCGGCCGTCAGCTTGCGCTTCTCCACGAAGAGGTTTGCGGGCTTGATGTCGCGATGGACCACGCGGGCGCGATGGGCCGCGCGCAGGCCTTCGAGCGAATCGTCCACGATCGGCGCCACTTCCGCGAACGAAAGGTACTGCTCACGGCGCAGGCGCTCGTCGAGGCCCTCGCCTACCAGGCGCTCGAACGCGATCCACAGCCGCCCGTCACGTTCCTTGCCGGAGGCGAGCACGCCGGCCACGAACACAGACTCGATCTGCTTCGCGATCTCGGCCTCGCGATGGAACCGTGCCACAAGGTCGGGGTCAGCCGCGGCCTTCTCGTGGAGGATCTTGAGAGCGATCTTTTCGCCGCGCTTACCTTCGGCGGCATAGACCTCTCCCATCCCTCCTTGGCCGAGCAGCCGGCGGATCTTGTAGACTCCGCCGATGACGGTCCCTGCGGACAAGGCGCCTTCGCGCATTAATGAAGGAGGGTAGCACGCACCTTGTCCCCTTCCGGCGCGAAATAAGTCGGGGCCCTGTGACGACCAGATTCGAAGGGCACCCGCCCCAAAATCGTTTAGCCTCTTCCGACACCCTCTACCGAGGTCTCGCACCCCCCATGCGCACCATCATCGACGTCGAAGCGTATCTAGGTCGGATGAACCGGCGGTTTTCCACCGTCGATGGACAGAGCGGCACGTTGATCGTGCTGCCCCAGGAGGAGAAACTCCCCCAGATCGTCCTACAGGTGAACCCGCCGATCCTCGTGATGCGAGCATCCGTCGGGAAGGCTCCGGCGACGGACCACGTTGCTCTCTACAAGAGGCTGCTTACCCTGAACGCCAAGACGCTGGTCCATACGAGCTTTGGGCTCGAAGAAGACAACCAGATCGTCCTCACGTCGGCTCTCGAGCTCGAGAACCTCGATTACAACGAGCTCGAAGCGAATCTAGAAGAGATCGAGTTCACGCTCGTCTCCCAGGTGCCCGCGCTCTCGGAACTTTCGAAGAAGGACGGCTGATCTCCCATGGGCATCTTCTCCAGGCTCGCGCAGCTCATCAAATCCAATCTCAACGATCTCATCAGCAAATCCGAAGACCCGGAGAAGATGCTGAACCAGATCGTTCTGGACATGAACAACCAGCTCGTGGAGGCGAAGAAGCAGGTCGCCTCCAGCATCGCGGACGAGAAGCGCCTCGCGAAGCAGTACGAGCAGGAGTCTGCGAACGCAGCCGAGTGGGAGCGTCGCGCGATGATGGCGCTTCGCGCGGGCAACGAGGAGCTCGCGAAGGAAGCGCTGTCGCGCAAGAAGGAGCACGACCAGCTCTCCGAGACCTTCAAGGTCCAGTGGCAGAAGCAGAAGGACGCGGTCGACAAGCTCAAGACCGCGCTCCGCATGCTCAACGACAAGATCGAAGAGGCGAAGCGCAAGAAGAACGTCCTCATCGCGCGGAAGAAGCGCGCGGAGGCGCAGAA
>JBBRNJ010000061.1:0-56056 GCA_038230375.1 Polyangiales bacterium
CTTGCCGAACGTGGAGCGCAGCTTGTCGCGCTCCTGCAGGCCGTCCACCATCTGGTTGAAGCCTTCGGCCAGGTTCTCGAGTTCGTCGCCGGTCTTGTAGATGTCGACCTTCACGTACTCCTGCTTTTCGAGCTTCTTCAGCGCCTCGTTCACGCGCGACAGTGCCTTGCTCATCATGCTGGCAAGGCGCGCGCCCCACGCCACCGACGCGAGCGCCGACACGAGCAACGCAGCGAGCGCGACGCCGAAGTTCTTTCGCACGATCGAGCGGATGTCCGTGACGTCGAGCGCCGCGACCACCTCATAGTGCGTTCGCCCGGAGCTGAACTCCTTTGGCGAGAACCGAGCCACGGCCCATGCCTCCTCGCCCTCGTCGATGATGACCGGCTTCGCGCCCTGCGCGGTGGTGCCGCCACCTGGGAAATGGTCGCTCCTGCTGAGCACCTCGTTGGACCCCACCGGCATCAGCGCAAGCTCGAGGCCGAGCTTCAGAGATGCATTGTGCAGGTATCGACGATCGATCGGCAGGCAGAGCACAACGGCCCCGCCGCCCTTCATGGGCAGGGCGATCGTGTAGGCCGGCATCGAGTCCTTCTGCGCCTCGCAGCCGGTGGGCAGCATGCCGCGGTAGGTCTCGCCAGCCATGACCTTGGCGAGCTCGGGGATCGCATCGATCGCCTGGTGTGGCGTCTGACACCCGAGCTGCGAATAGACCTTCCCCGCGCGGTCCGCGAACAGGATGTCGACGTCGGGGTAGACGTCGTGGAACTCCTTCGCGATGCGGTCGGCGACGCGAGCCTCGTCGCCAGTGACGGCCTTCTGACCCTCGGAGGTTGCCTGGCTGGTGAGCACGATCAGGCGCGCGGCGATCTCGAGGTCGGCGAGGTCGTCGTCCACCTCCGTCTGGAACGAGATCTTCACCTCCTCCACGCGATCGTCCACCTCGTCCACGAGCTGCTTCTTGGTCTGCCACGACAGCACCGGAAGGATGGCGAGCGTGACGGCGACGGAGAGCGCAACGAGAGCGGTGAGCTTCGCGCGGACGGTCTGGAGGCGGAACACGCTCATCGGTGTCGAGGATATCGGCACACGACTGCACTGGCTTAAGAAATCGCAATGTACCTGGAATTGCTCGCGCCGCATCCATGGACGATTCACGCAAAGCGCACTAATCCCCTGCTCGATGGACTGGCCGGACAAGAAACCAGGTGGGCTCGACGCAAGCGAGAAGGCAAGCCTGGGCAAGGGCGTCTTCAAGAAGTGCGACGGCTGCGGCGAGACGCTGACGACGGAGACCTTGCACGCAAGCTTCGAGGTCTGCACCTGCGGGCACCACCACAAGTTGTCTGCCGCGCGATGGCGCGTCCTCTTGCTCGACGACGGGCACCTTGACGAGTGGGACGCGGGCCTCTCGCCTGCGGACCCGCTCAAGTTCGTGGACGACAAGCCCTATCCGGAGCGCGTGGCCACGGCGAAGAAGGGCACCAAGGCGAACGAGGCGATCGAGATCGGGCGGGCAAAGATCCACCGCAAGCCCATCGCCTACGGCTCCTTCGTGTTCTCGTTCATGGGCGGGAGTATGGGCAGCGTCGTGGGCGACAAGATCGCCCGTCTGTTCGAGCGGGCCGCCGAAGAGAAGCTCCCCGTGGTCCTCCTCTCCGCGTCTGGCGGTGCGCGCATGCAGGAAGGCATCCTGTCACTGATGCAGATGGCGAAGACCGTGGCAGCACGCGAACGTCATCGCGACAGCGGCCTTCCGTTCCTCAGCGTGCTCCTGCATCCCACCACCGGTGGCGTCGCCGCCAGCTTCGCGTTCCTCGGGGACGTGAACCTTGCGGAAGCTGGCGCGCTCATCGGCTTCGCAGGGCCGCGCGTCATCGAGACCACGATCCGTCAGAAGCTGCCGGACGGCTTCCAGAAGAGCGAGTTCCTGCTCGAGCACGGGATGGTCGATCGCGTCGTGAGCCGCCTGGACATGCGCGACGAGCTCGCGATGCTCATCTCGCATCTTTGCGCGTCGCCGCGTCCGTGACGCCGCTCTCCCCTCCCCTTGCCGAGCTCTACGCGCGTGCGCCGCGGGGGATCGAGCTCGGGCTCGCGCCCATCCGTGACGCATGCGCGAAGACCGGACATCCGGAGCGCGCGGCGAAGCTGACCGCTCATGTCGCGGGCACGAATGGCAAGGGCTCCGTCGCCGCCATGCTGGAGAGCATCGCCCGGCTCGGCGGGCATCGCACCGGGCTCTACACCTCGCCGCACCTGTGTCGCTTTGCCGAGCGCATCCGGCTGCAGGGAGAGCCGCTCGACGACGCTCGGCTCGCAGACGCCGTGGGACGCGCGCTGGCGGTCGTTCCGCCGCTCACGTTCTTCGAGGCCGCGACGCTCGCTGCGTTCCTGGTCTTCCGGGACGCGGACGTGACGGCGCAGATCATCGAGGTCGGTCTGGGCGGGCGTCTGGACGCGACGAACGTGATCGAGACACCCACGGTCACGGTGATCACGCGCATCGACTTCGATCACATGGACAGGCTGGGGAACACGAAGGCGGAGATCGCGCGAGAAAAAGCAGGGATCGCGAAGCCCGACGTCCCGCTCGTCCTGGGCCCACTGGATGCGGAGTCGCGCGATGCGATCCTTCTCGTGGCCAAGCGCGCTCGCGCCAAGATCGTCTTTGCGATGGAAGATGCGGACGCACGCGCGCTCTCGGCCCGCGCCACGCTGAAGCTTCCGGGCGAGCACCAGCTCACGAACGCGACGATCGCAGCGTGCGCGGCTCGGTTCCTTGGCGCGACGGACGACCAGATCGTTCGCGGGCTCTCGCTCGCGGAGTGGCCGGGTCGGCTGGAGACCGTGGTCGCGCGCGGAAGGAGCTTCTTGCTGGACGCGGCACACAACCCGGACGGCGCGCGCGCGCTCGCCGCGCATCTGGTGCGCACCTTTGACGTGGAGCGCGGCGCGGACGTGCTGGTGTTCGGCGCGCTCGCGGACAAGGCGTGGCGCACCATGCTTCCCATCCTTGCGCCGCATGCGAAGGCCCGCGTCTACGTGACGCCGCAAGGCCGCGCGCCGGCACCCGTGGCCGAGCTCGCGAAGCTTGCCCCTGGCCACGAGGCGACGTCTGCGGAGGATGCCATTGCCCGTGCGCTGGCGCTGTCGCCGGACGGCGGAACGATCGTGGTATCGGGGTCCATGTACCTGGTGGGAGAGATCCGCGCCGCGTTGCTGGGCCTGCCAAGGGACCCGCCCGTCGCGCTCTGAAATCGCGCTCTGACGCCGCCCTCTGAAACCCCTTGTAGAGAAGGGGCTTGGCCGTGTATCCGATGATCCCGTCACTGTCGGCGGGGAACGAAGGAGCCAGAGATGCCGAGCTTCGACATCGTCTCGAAAGTTCCCTGGAACGAGGTCGAGAACGCGCTGAACCAGGCCCAGAAGGAGCTATCGCAGCGCTTCGATTTCAAGGGCACCGACACCGAGATCACGAACGACGAGGAGTCGATCACCGTGATCTCCTCGAGCGAGGAGCGCGTGAAGGCCGCGTGGGAGGTGTTGCAGGAGAAGCTCATCAAGCGCAAGGTGAGCCTCAAGTTCTTCGAGGCGGAGAAGCCCACGAAGACGAGCAAAGGCGGCGGTCGCATCGACGTGAAGGTCAAGGAAGGCATCACGCAGGAGCCCGCAAAGAAGCTCATCCAGATGATCAAGGACGAGAAGATCAAGGTCCAGGCGAGCATCCAGGAGGCGCAGGTGCGCGTCTCCGGCAAGAACAAGGACGACCTGCAGAAAGCCATGCAGCTGGTGCGCGGCGCCGACCTCGGCATCGTGCTCTCCTTCAACAACTTCAGAGAATGAGCGGACATGTCCCAAGGTCGCACCAGCATCAAGCCCCATAGCCTCCGGCCGCAGGCGGAAAAGCCCGCCAGACCGCACGCGGAGAAACCTGCGAAGGAGCGCGCGCGTGAGCTCTTCGGCACGGACGGCATTCGCGGCGTCGCCAATACGCACCCCATGCTTCCGGAGCTCGCGCTCGCGCTGGGGCGCGCGGTCACGTTCGTGGCGAGCCGCAATCGCGCGCAGTCACCGCGCATCGTGATCGGGAAGGACACGCGCCTGTCCGGCTACATGCTGGAGACGGCCATCGCGTCGGGCATCTGCTCCATGGGCGGACGCGTGCTCCTGTGCGGTCCCATTCCCACGCCGGCGGTGGCGCACCTCACCACGAGCATGCGCGCGGACGCAGGCATAGTGATCAGCGCGAGCCACAACCCGTACGACGACAACGGCATCAAGATCTTCGGCCGCGACGGCTTCAAGCTGCCGGACGCGCTCGAGGCAGAGATCGAGGAGCTGATGGCGGACACGGCGCGCCTTCCGCGGCCCACGGGCCCCGGCATCGGCCGCGCGGAGAAGTTCGAGGACGGCCGCGGGCGCTACGTGACGTTCGTGAAGAACAGCTTCCCGCGCGAGCTCACGCTCGAGGGAATGCGCGTGGTCGTGGATGCCGCGCACGGCGCCGCGTATCGCGTCGCCCCGCTGGTCTTCGCCGAGCTCGGCGCGCATCTCACTGCGATCGGCGTGAAGCCGAACGGCACGAACATCAACCACGACGCCGGCGCGCTCCATCCGGACAAGCTGCGCGCGGACGTGGTGAAGCGAAACGCGGACGTGGGCATCGCGCTCGATGGCGACGCGGACAGGCTCATCGTGGTGGATGAGAAGGGTCAGGTCGTGGACGGCGACGCTGTGATGGCGATGTGCGCGCTGCGCATGCTGAAGAGCGGGCATCTGCGAAAGAAGACGCTCGTCTCCACCGTGATGAGCAACCTGGGACTGGAGCGCGCACTCGAGGCACGTGGCGGCAAGCTGGTTCGCACGGCCGTTGGTGATCGCTACGTCGTCGAGTGCATGCGAGAGCACGGCTACAACCTGGGCGGCGAGCAGTCAGGTCACCTTGTGTTCCTGGATCACGCGACCACGGGCGACGGCATCGTCGCCGCGCTCCGCGTGCTCGAGATCATGGTGCGCGAGGGCAAGCCGCTCTCCGAGCTGGCGAAAGAGGCCATGGAGCGCGTGCCGCAGATCCTGGAGAACGTGAGCCTACCGGCGCGCCGCGCGATCAGCGACATGCCGAAGCTCACCGCCGGCATCGAGAAGGTGGAGCGCGCGCTGGGGGATGAGGGGCGCGTGCTGGTCCGCTGGAGCGGCACGGAGCCCAAGCTGCGCATCATGATCGAGGGCCCGAAGGAGGACGTGATCAGACGCATGGCCCACGAGCTCGCGGATCTCGCGCGCGCGGATCTGAACAACTAGGCTCGGAATGGCCGATCGTACGAACGCGCATCCTCGCACCGCGACCGAAGTACTCGGCACGGTGCCCACGCCCAGAGGCTTTCTGCGGTCGCTGTCGCGCGTCGTGGTCATCTACCGGGTGGCCTCTCGCGCGCCCAACGTGCGCGAGGCGATGGACTACCGCGCCACCGCGGAGACGCCGGCCGGCACGCTCGCGAGCCCCGACGTGCTGAAAAAGGCCGCGGAGCTGCGGCTTCGCTTCGTGGGCGTCTACGAGTACTTCGGCCTCGTCGGCTGGCTCCCGCGCGAGGCGTGGGTGACGGATGATGGTGTTGCGCGCCTCTCCGCGCGACGCGACAAGGCGGGCCCGATCGAGGAGGCCATGTCCTCGTACTACTTCTGCACCACCTTCGACGATGGGACCGCGATCGTCACGTACTCGAAGCCAGAGCCGCCAATCGCCACGAGCGAACGCTCCGAGTCCCAGGGAGGCACGGGGGATCTGGTCGCTGATCTGGACAGGCACAAAAAGGCCGTGGAGCGCCGGCTGCTGGCGACCCCCGACATCCACCCGATTCTCGTCGAGACTGTCGACGACTGCCGTGCACTCTCCGTCCACCATGATCGCTTCGCCTGCTCTGACCAGAGCCTGTCGTCGATCTTCAGCATCAGGCTGTTCGGCTGGGGCGTGCCTGCGGCCGTCGTTGTCGTGGTCCTGTTGACGCTGCTACGCCTCCTCCACCGCTGAGCGGAGTCGTGAGCAGAACTCAGTTCTCTGGAACTGGCGTCGGGACCTGCGTCTGATCGATGAGGCTGCCGATGTTGTTCACCTCGGCATCGCGGCCGCCGAGCTGCCCCGTCATGCCCGTGAAGTTCCACTCCAGGAACTTCACGATCGACGAGTGCTCCATCACCACGTGGGACACGTAGTTCTTCTTCGCAAAGCGACCAATCGCGAGGAGCGGGACGCGCGTGCCGTAGGGTTGGTTGTCCACGGCGCTCGTGGCCGGCGGCTTGATGTGATCGAAGAAGCCGCCGCCCTCGTCCCACGTGAGCAGGATCAGCGTGTTGTCCTTGTAGTCAGGCGACGTCAGGATCTTCTGCACCGCGCCGCGCACGAACGCCACGCCCGACGAGATGGTGTCGCCATAGCCGGGGTGCTCGTTCATGTACGTGACGGCCTTGAGGAACGACACGTTCGGGAGCGTCTTCATGCCGATCGCCTTGCCGTACTCCGCGTAGTCCTTCATGTACGAGTGGTTGTTCTGGAACTGCGCGTAGTACTCGAACGGCACGTCACCCGGATCGTAGACGCAGGGCAGCGTGGGCAGACCCAGCGGGCAGTCCGGCGGCGCCGACGGACACGAGAACAGGGGCGTGGCGTACATCACGTCGAAGCCAACGGCGAAGTCGGCGAAGGTCGCGCCCGCATTGAGCACCACGTCCGCGGACGTCATCTGGCCGTTGTACGTGATGGTGCCCACGATCGGATCCGCGCAGCCATGCCCGGTGGCCGCGGGCTCGTACGTGTTGTCGGTGAAGACGTACTTCGCGGAGGCCAGGTACATGTCGTTCGACGAGGTCTGTCCGACGATCGGCTGGAAATACCGGTCTGCGATGGCGTAGTCGTTCGCGTAGTCCAGGTATGGCTGGATGACGGAGGCCGGTGCGATCGCAAAGTTGCCGGCATTCGAGCACGCGGCGCCTTGCGTGTACTTGTCCATCGCGCCGCCGTTCATCTCGGACAGCTCGCAAGCCTGCGTGTGATTCGGATCGTGCGCGCCGTTCTGTTTGTCGTCGAGGGCGACGGGCGAAGAGCCGCTCGGCTCGGTGTCGGGCGCCGCCTCGCAGCATGCGGGTCCCGTGTTGCACGACGGGTTGGAGCCAGAAGGCGCAGTGCAGTAGCGCCCGAAGTACGTGTCGAAGGTGTGGTTCTCCTGCACGATGACGACGACGTGCTCGATCTTCGACGGACCCGCGTCCACGACCGCGGCGTCGCCGGAGTCCGTCGCCCCTGCGTCTGTCGGAAGGATCACCGTGCCGGCATCGTTGTCCGGCGAAGCCGCTTCCGCTGCCTGTCCACCATCGCTCGTGTCTGTACCCCCGCCACCAGAGCCACCAGAGGAGCCGCACGCGAAGCCAATCGCTCCAGCGAGCACCACACCGAACGTCACCGAGGTGCCACGCATGCTTCACTCAATAGTAGCTAACTCTGGGACAGTTGCTCGAAACCATCTGGCGTGTTCGATGCCACGCGTGTTGGCCTCGCCGGACACTCGCGCGGCGGACAGGTATCACTGCTCGCTGCCGAGAACGGGCTATCCGGAAAGACGAAGGGCCTCTTCCTGCTCGACCCGGTCGACAACGCCAGCGCCTCGGTGAAGCCGAAGATCTCGATGCTCGGTGTGCCGCTGGCAATGCTCGGTGAGACCACCGACTCGAGCGGCGGGGTCGGCGGAATGGACTGCGCGCCCGCCGCCGACAACTACGCTTCCATGTACGCTCTTGCGGCCTCACCCGCGCTGTCGATCACCGCGGTCGGTGCCGACCACGTGATGTTCGAGGATCCCGCGAAAGGCGGGCACCCTTCAGATCATCTCGAAGTAGCGCGTGTGGATCGCGACGGCAACGAGCAGTGCGATCTCCTTCGGGGCGAGGTCGCTCGGCTCGACGGTGAAGCGATCGCGGACCTTCGTGAAGCCCTCCTTCTTCGTCACGCTCATGGCGACCTTGCCGTCGGTGTCGACGCAGGAGAAGTTGTAGAGCGTGGAGAGGACGCCGGCGTCCGCGTGGTATTGCTTGTCGCCGATGGTGAGCGCGAGCTTCTTCTTGAAGGCGATCGTGGGGAAATCCACCTTCGCGAGCTCCTTGCCCTTCGACGCGATCACGAAGTGCGTCTTGTTGAAGTTGCCCTTCAGGTGGGCGAGCTCTTCGTTCGTCTTTTCTTCCCAGAGCGTGCACGAGGGTCGCGGGCTCATGAGCTCCGCCTTCACGTGGAAGCTCACATCCTCCTGACCTACTTCGCGCACGTCGTAATAGGTGGCGAGCGACATCAGACGCTGGGTGAGCTCGTATGAAGGCATCGTTCGAGAAGTATCACTTCTCCGGCCGGCAGCCGATGGCCTTCGTGGCCGCGTCGTAGGAGCACAGATAGTAGCTCGTGACGCCGGGCTTCACGCTCGGCGGGATCTTTGGCAACCCCTCGTTGACGTATTGCTTCGCCAGCACCTCGCCTGGCTCCAGCATGGTGAGGGGAGCCATGATGGGCCGCACCACGCTGTCGCCTCCGCCCTCGGGGATGCTGACCAGCGCCAGGTCCGCGCCGCCGCCGACATTGTAGATCGCCGTGTCCGCTGCGCTCTTGAGCGAGATGGTCTTCGTCTCCAGGAGCATGAGCCCGTTGGCGGTCATCTCGTACTCTCCGGGCGCCAGCTCCACGGGTACGGCTTGGCGCGGCTGCACGACGACATCCTTGTGGTCGAGCGTGACGGTCACCGGCGTGGGCATGCTGTTCCGGATGACCACCAACGCCTTCTGGTCCTTGCAGCCCATCACGGCAGCGCCAACAGCGAGAAGCCCGAGCATGAGCGCAGCGAACGAGATTCCCGAACGGACCTGCATCCGGCATTTTGGGGCGAGGTCCACCCTCCGGTCAACTTCCATCGCGTCGTCGATGGCCAGGTTCAGCCCTTCGGGCTGTAGCAGCTGCCGTCCTTGTCGCAGCAGACGGTCGTCTGGAAGTCACACCAGACCTCGCTCGCGTCATCTGCCGTGGTCTTGCCCAGGCAGTCGATGAACTTCTCGCCCTCGAAGCAGGCACCGGCGCTCGCGCCCCCTAGCTTCGCCTCTGTATCGCAGTCGACGACCCACAGCTTGGCGTCGTCGCAGAAGTACAGGTTCCCGCCTTCACACTCCGCGGCGTTGTCCGGGAGCGTCTTGCAGTCGGCCACGTCGGCCTTCGCAGGCTTGCGCACCTGGCGATCGGTCGAGGCCTCGGAGAGCTTCTGAGACGCGACCGCAGGCGTGGTGCCGCCAGCGCCGCCCTTCATCGCCTTCTGCGTCGCCGGCTTCGTGCCGCGAGCGGGCACCTTGCCGGTGTACTTCACCTCGGCGAGCGTGCTCGTGGTCTGCGCCGTGTCGACCTCGGGCCCAGTCTTGGAGCATGCGAGCAGCGTGGCGACAGAAACGACGGAGAGGATGATGGCGCTTTTCATGCGAAGCATCGTCGTGCGGAAAGCGCGACACGTCAACCGCTGACCGTCGTCAGTGATATCGTGGAGGGCGATGTTTCGGTGGCGTAGAGGGTTGGCGCTGTTGCTGATCGCCGTTGCGGCCGTCGTGGCGTGCGCCCCTTTTGGCGGGTCCGACGCGCCGACTGCAGGCGACGCAGCGGTAGGTGACGCAGCCGCTGCCGCGTGCGTGCCGCCCACCTGCGGTGGCCCGTCGGGCCGTTGTGGCTCCGTCGACGCGTGCGGGCTCACCTTCTCGTGCGGAGACTGCGCGGCGCCCTTCGCATGCGTCAACGGAACGTGCAAATGCGCTGCGCCCGCGAAGTGCGACCAGCTCGGCGCAACGTGCGGCACGTTCGCCGACGGATGCGGTGACACGCTCGAATGCGGCGGCTGCGACGCGGGCGGGAGCTGCCAGTCGACGGCAGACGCAGGGTTCGCGTGCTCCAGCGCGCCCTGCGTAGCGAACGACACCGCAACGACCTGCAAGGGGCACTGCCAGACGGTGCCGAACAACTGCGCGAAATCGGTGCAATGCGGCGTCAGCTGCGGCGGCACGCAGATCTGCGGCGTGGGGGCAGCGACGTCGTGCGGCTGCCCACAGCGAACATTGACCCTCTTCGCGTTCCACGACCCCGGCAATAGTGGTTTTCACTGCTACGGCAGCTCCGCCCCCCAGTGCGCCAACGAGCCGCTCGACGGCAAGGTCGGGACGATGCACAACCAGGCCTACGCGAACCTGGTCCCCCTCTCTCGCTGCCACGGCTCGAACGGCACGTTCCTGCTCAGCGCCACCGGGAACTGCAACGGCCTTGCCGGATACAGCTACGAGGGGGTCGTCGGCTTCTGCTCGCCCAATCCGGTGTGCAATTCTTTCCCTCTCGTCGTGTACATCAGCGCCAGCGGCGATCTCATCTACCTGCCTGCTGGCTCCGTGGTGAATGGATACACGGCGGTGGGAACGGTCTGTCACATCTGGCCGTGACGCTGCTGTACGCGCGCCGCGCAGGCTCACGGACAGGCGGGCGTGCCCGCATCGGCGCACGGATCGGCAGGCGGCAACAGACTCACGCGCCCGCCGAACGCGGCCGGCACTGCTGTGAAGCGAATGCCGGCTGAGAGGCCCGCACAGGGCGCGTTTGCTTTCGGTCTTGCTCGGGCGTCCCGGCGATGTCCGCCGCGTTGCACACGGTGGAGACGAGCGTTCCGTACTCCTGCGTGTGGCAGATCGGGGTGCCTCCCGTGGTCACGGTGCGAAGCCGCCCGATGGCGTCGGCGACGGGCCAGCGTCCCACCGCGACCGCGTCCCTCAGGTGGAAGCCGCCGCTCTCCTTCGTGATGCGCGCGGTAACGGTGCCGCCCTGGAGGCTGAGGACGATCGAGTCGCTCACGCGCAGATGCGTGTCGAGCGCAACGACGAGGACGCCACCGGTGACGTAGCCCACCTGGGAGACCTTTGCCGGATACGTGTCCAGGTCGGCGACGAGATCGTTCGTGTCCACGAGCCAGCGATCGGTCCCGTCGAACTTGGGAGGAGTGGGCTTGCCCATCCCGTCGACCGTTCCACCGCACGAGTACATGGAGACCGTGATCTCGGAGTCGTCGGGAGTGCCGTTGTAGCCTTGCACGCGGAGGACAAGGCCCTTGTTGCCGTTCTTGATGGACGACAGCGCCAGGCCCTGGATGTCGACGAGGAGCTTGGCCGAGTCGGCCAGGCCTGCCACGGCGTTGTCGCGTCCGTCGCCGAAGACGTCACAGTGTGCGTGGGCGGAGACGCAAGACTCGCCCTCCGGATGGCACGTGCACGTGACGTCGAGATCGTAGCCGGGCGGCGCGCCGCTGATGGTGCCGTTGCCGAAATCCAGATCGTCGACGGCCACGATGAAGTCGCTCATGGCGCCCCCCTGGAAGGTGGCAGGCGAAGGCGGCGGGACCGCGTGATTGCAGAGCGCGCCGTCGAGCGTGCCCGCATCGCCGACGCCGTTCGCCTGTTCGCTGCCGTCGGCGGGAGCCTTCGCGTCACTGGAGAACGTGTCGCCCGGTGTCGTGTAGCCGTTCGAGCACGCCCACACGGCGACCGCGGAGGCGATCGCTGCAGCGGCGAAGACGAGCGCGCGAGCCATTCCCTTCATCGTACACCGCACGGCGAACCGTGCAGGTAGAACCTGAAAGTGATGCTCACCCTTGCGCGGTGGGGGCCGCGAATGCGAATTTATTTCGGATGACAGCGCAAGACGACACGCAAGGAACCGACCTCGGCGCCTGGGACGCCTTCGAGGCCCTTCCGATCCAGGTGTGGACGGCGCGCCCAGACGGAGTCCTCGACTACATCAGCCAGCGAACGGCGGCCTACTACGGTCTTCCCTCCGAGACGCTGCTCCTTTCGGGGTGGCAGAGCGTGGTGCATCCATCCGATCTGCCAGAGGCCACGAAGACGTGGACCAGATCCCTCGAGACGGGCGAGCCCTATTTCGTCGAGTTCCGTCTGAGGCGCGACGATGGCGCATACCTCTGGCACACGGCGACCGCTATTCCGCTGCGCGATCAGGCGGGTCATATCACCCGGTGGGTCGGCAGCTGCAACGACATCTCGGCGCACAAGGCAGCCGAGGAAAACCTGCTGGCAGAGCGTCAGCGCTACCTCGATCTCGTCAACTCGACGGAAGGGATCGTCTGGGAGGCCGACGCGGTCACGCTGGCGTTCACGTTCGTGAGCGAGCGCGCCCAACGGCTGCTCGGATACCCCACGGCGCGGTGGCTCGAGCCCAACTTCTGGGTCGACCATCTGCATCCGGATGACAGGGACGCGGCCGTACAAGGCTGCAAGGCCTCCACCGAGGCGATGGAACCGCACCAGCTCGACTACCGAATGATCGCCGCCGACGGGCGCGTGGTGTGGCTCGAGGACCGCGTCAGTGTGTTGGTCGAGGGCGGCGTCGCGATCCTCCTTCGCGGCGTCCTGGTCGACATCACCGAGCGCAAGGTTGCGGAGGCGTCAAAGCAGGCGCTCATGGAGCAGGTACGCGAGTCACAGAAGATGCAGTCCCTTGGCGCGCTGGCCGGCGGCATCGCGCATGACTTCAACAATCTGCTCGGCGCCATCCGAGGGAACGTCGACCTTGCGCATGAGTCGCTGGGCGACGTTGACACAGTCAAAGAGTGCCTCACCGAGGTTGGGTCAGCGGTACATCGCGCCAGCGAGCTCGTGCAGCAGATCCTCACCTTCAGTCGCAAGAAGGCCCCGGAGCTTCGCCTCGTTGACCTTGGTGCCGTGGTGGAAGAAGCAGCGCGATTCCTGCGAGCCTCGGCTCCTCCGGGGACCGAGCTCGAGGTGATCACGGACCCCAGCACACCCGCGGTGAACGCGGACGCCACGCAGCTCCATCAGATCGTCATGAACCTCGGCGCCAACGCGTGGCGCGCGCTTCGAGACGCAGGGCTGCGCGAAGGATGCAGAGGACGCATCCTGGTGGAGGTCGAGAAGGTCGAGCTCGACGCTGGGGAGGCGCGTGAGCTCTCCGCGGACCTCCCCGAAGGTACCTACGCGTGCCTTTCCATCAGCGACAACGGCGTGGGCATGGACGACGAGACGCGCGCTCGTATCTTCGAGCCGTTCTTCACGACGCGGTCGGGTGGCGATGGGACGGGGCTCGGGCTCGCGGTCGTTCACGGCATCGTCGCTGCCCATCGCGGGGCCATCAACGTTGGAAGCAAGGTTTCCGAGGGCAGCGTGTTCCGAATCTACATCCCGGAGGCAACGGAGCCGCTGCCCAGCAAGAGGAGACCGTCGGTCGGCCTACGGCATTCCCCGCACGGCTCGGATTCCCGCGGCCACGTACTCCTGGTGGATGATGAGCCCCAGATTGTTCGGTTCACCACGCGCGCCCTCGAACTTCATGGCTTTCGGGTGACGGCTCATACGGACCCGCGCGCGGCGCGAGATGCGCTGAGATCGGCGCCCGACTCCATCGATCTGCTCATCACCGACGTAACAATGCCGCACGTCTCGGGTCTCGAGCTTGCCCAGGATGCGATCGCGCAGAGGCCAGATTTACCGGTCATCCTCGTGACCGGTGCGTTGACCAGCGAAGTCGCGCGGCAGGCACGGACGATCGGCATCACACGGGTGCTGCAGAAGCCCATCGCGATCCAGGAGCTCCGCGCCCTGGTGAGCGAGGTCCTCGCTGAGCGCCGCACGACATGACGTCGTGGCGCTCGCCCGGTTGAGTCGCGCTCTCGCTGTCAGCGCTGCTTCGCGTGGCAGTCGAACGTGACGGTCATGTACATGGGCTCGTGGCCGCTCGCGCCGCAGAGATCGGCAAAATGTACGTTCGTGAGCAGCGCATGTCGCGCTTCACACGTTCGCTCCGCCTTCGTCCGCAGCGCCTCCTGCGTGGAGCAAGCGGACGCCGTCTCGCTGCCCAACGCAGACGCGTTGCGGGTCACGCACGCAACGCCGACGGCGAGCGCGAACACCACTGCCACGGTCAGCCAGCTCCGCATGAAAGCCTCCACCCGGATCGTGAGGATCCTGCTTCCCTTAACGGCAGCATGCGGAAGACTTGAGGACCACGTCTCAGATCTTGGGATCGCCCTTCGGAGGCTCCGGTGGTGACGGGATGGGATCCGGCGCTGCGGGCGGCGGCTCCAGCGGAGGCCCCTGCATGGGAGGCCCCTGCATGGGAGGTCCCTGCATGGGCGCAACGTGTGCAGGCGGCTGCATCGGCTGCACCGGGTAGCGGTAAGGCGCGGGCTGCTGCGGAGGCGGCGCTACCCACGGCGGCGCCTTCTTCCACGCAGTGCCCTTCGAGAAGGCGCCCCAGCCCCACCTGAGCCAGCGCACGAGCGCGAGGGCGATGAAGAGCGACCACACGAGCATCGCGCCTCGGTAGAACAGCAGCGGCACCGAGATCATCCACGGGGACGGAAGCACGCCGGTGCTGCGATCCGCGAACCAGCGCAGCGTGGACGAGCCGGAGCCGTTGCCGCGCACCTGCATGTCCGGCGCGCCGAGCAGTCCCTGGTAGATCGAGACGCCGAGGATCCCGAGTGCCGTGAAGGTCAGCGCGATCAGCGCGAGCTGTCGGAAGTTGAACGCGACGTGCCCCAGCTCCGTTCCCTCGTTGCGTGCGCGCCACCCGAGCGCGAGCAGCCACGCCACGAAGACCGCCGCGAGCGCCACGTGCACCTGCGAGAGCCCGACACCCAGCAAGAGCCAGTGTCCGAAGCGGAGCGGCGTCCATCGATTGCGGCCAAGCGCTAACGAGACGGCGAACAGGACGAGCAGCAGGCTCCAGAAGAGCACGGCCGGACCGACGCGCGGCCCGAACGCGAAGAGCAGCCAGCGCTCACCCGATACCTGCATCGTCGTCGTCGCGTTGACGCTTGGCGCGCCGAGATCCACGGAAGACGCGCCGAACATCGTCGAGATGCCGCGCGGCTCTCGCCACGTGAGGACGACGCTCTCCGCTCCAGGCGTGACCGGCACCGTCACGTTGCGTCCCTGCTGGCGAATCGGCTGGGTGGCACCGTTGATCGAGAGCGACTCCAGCTCCGCGCCGTCCGGCAGCGAAATGGAGTGCTCCGCGCCGCGGCTCGAGCGCACGCTCAGCGTGAGCGTGACATCCGTCGCGCGGAGGCCTGGCCTCACATCCATCGTGGCGCCGTCGATGGTGAGCGTCTGACCCGTGACACCGTTGGGCCGCGTGAGCTCGATCTTCTCCGTCTCCCCCGGCCACGGCCGGAACGTGGGCGTGCGGATGTCGCTCTCCGGCTCGGTGTGGACCATGGGGATGCCCGCGTAGCTCGCATGCCAGACGGGTCCCACGTCGACGCGCCATACCTCGCCCCATGACGGTGACTTCCCCGCAGTGAGAACGACCGGAGACTTCTGCTCCAGGACGGAGTGCCACGTCACATCGACCGCCTGCGGTCCCATGTTCACGAGCGCCTTGCCTGCGACGACGCGCACGTCTGCCGTGGTGACGTTCTCGCCTGGCAGGAGCGGGACCTCGAGCACCACCGCGGTGCCCTTCGGGCTCACGCGAACGACGTGCGTGTCCATCTGCCAGTTCAGGCCGATCTGCAGCGTGCGTTCCACGCGCACGAACGGCGGAAGCGCGCCAGGCTGCAGCGAGCCCGATGGCGCGCCGGGAGCGGCAGCGACGACGCGTGTAAACTGCAAGTTGTCGTCGGCCAGGCCATCCTCGTGGAGGCCCTCCACGGAGTAGCCCTCCATGATGGCCTTCTCCACGTGGTGCGGCTTCAGCGGCAGCGCGACCTGGAACGACTCGCGCGCAGGCACGGGCCCGCGCACCGTCACCTGGTGACTCCCCTCGGCGAGCTCGAGCCAGAGCGTTCCGTCGCCGAGCCGGAGCAGCCCGGCCGCCGGTTTTCCATCGACGAGGACCTCCGCCGGCGTCCACTCCGCGCTGGAGCCCGGGATGGGGACGGCCGTGCTCGCCTTCGCGTCAATGGACATGAGCAGCGTGAGCACGGAGCCGCGCACCTCGATCGCCATCCGGCCAGCCGCCGCGCAGCTGGGCGTGCATTCCGGCTTTCGGAGCAAGCGATCGCGCAGCTCGTCGAGCGTCTCCTTGCTCGGCGTGGCCTGCGCGTGCGCGAGCCCTGGCGACATGACGATGCACACGAGGAGCGCCGCCGCGATCGCCGCGGCCCGAGGGCCTTCGCCCCACGACCCGGGGAAGAAGCGCCGCGTCCAGGGGAAGAAGCGGAGCACCAGCACGAACGCGAGGAGCGCGCGCACGAATGCGAGCACGAGGTTCATGGAAGGCGAGAGCAGATAGAGATGAACCCGCTGCGCCGCGGAGACCGGCCCACTCCACGAGAGGCTCAGCGTCTGCCAGTTCCAGCGCGGCAAGCCTGGGCCCGTCTGCACGATCGCCGTGGGATCGTAGACCGCCGCGTTCGAGTTGAACCGGACGTCGGACTGCGAGACGCTACCCGAGCCGCTCCAGCCGGATGGACGCTTGTAGGACTTTCCGACCTTGTCCTCATCCTTCGAGAGCTCGCGACGTCGCGTATCCTCCAACTGCTGCGACACATCCGCAGGCCTTTCGACAGACGGCGCGTCCGTCGCGGCCTGCCCCCCGAGCGCGCTCTGCGGTGTGGTGTTCGGGGCCACCTTGGGCACCACCGGTCCATTCTGCGGCGGCGGAGGGGCTGCGGGCGAGACGTCGCCGCGGACGAAGCCGAGCGACTCGCTGCCGTCTTGATCGACCTCACCGTTGCCGACCACCGCGTCTGGCTGCGAGAGGGTCGGGTACATGCCGACGCGGATCTGACCGATGGCGAACGGGATGGCGATCAGCGCAACGAGCACCATGGCCCCGGTTCGCGCATGACCGAAGACGTCCTTCACCCTGCCCTTTGGCACCACCAGGAACACGGCCTCGAGCGCGAGCGCGACGAGCCACGTCCACTTCGGCGCGCCGTCTTCTGGAAACGTGAGCCCGAAGAGGACGAGCGACGCGATGCCCCAACGCACGCCATGCACGCGCGCAAAGCCCACCGCGAGCACCAGCGCGAGGAACAGCTCCAGCAGTGACCAGTGCCTCACCCAGGTGCCGGGCACGTCATCGACGCCGCTCGCATGCAAGAGCCGCCAGCCCGGCGGGAGGTGTAGCGTGCCGCTCACCTGGTGGAAGTCGTGCGCCCAGCTCACCGCCGGGATGTCGCTCGGATCGCCGGGAATTCGGCTGTCGGCGTTCACGGTCAGGTGCCCCTGCCGAACCTCCACGCCGGTCTGCGACGCGTCGCCCAGGTGCGTGATGAACTGATCCTTGCCGCTGATGGACACGCGTCCAAGGAGCGTTTGCGGCGCCATGGTCAGGCGTGAGTCGCGGTTCAACGTTCCCGTGAGCGTGTCGCTCACGGTATAGCCGGTACCGTCGAAGTCGAGCCAGAGCGACCGTGAGAGCGCTAGCTGGTTCGGCGGAGGATCCGCGTCTCCCCTTCGCTTCTCGGTGAGCGTGAGCGCGTCGGTGAGCTTCATGGGATAGGCCGGCAATCGCTTCCACGCCTCCGGCAGCGTGGTCTGCTGCGGATCGAGCGACGAGACCCCGTCCACGGTCACGATGCGGTAGTCGTTCTTCGCCTCGAAGACCCAGACCTCCTCGCCCACGCGCCACAGGCCATCCGGCGCAGGTCGCTTGAACGTGTTCGCGGGTCCCTCGCTCCGCGCCGTGATCTCGATGACGAAGATCCCGGGGCGCACCTGGGTGCGCACGTGCCCATCGGGCTCCAGACGCGCGGGCAGCCCGCTGTCGAGCGAGAGGGGCACGAAGCCCGGCGGGAGCGCCCTTCCCAGGAGCTCTTCGCGGTTCTTGCCGGACACATGGAGCTCGATCCGCGTCACCAGCATCGCGGGGATGTCGTCGGACAGCTTTCGATGAACGACGAACTCGAGCGCATCGCCCTCTTCCTTCGTGGCCGCCTTCTGCAACCAGAGCGTGCCCTGCGCATCGCGGTTCGGCGCAGCGATCGCGGCGCCGCGCATGGAGAGCGACAGGAGCGCAGTCTCCGGCGGCACGTGGATCGACTCGGGCAGCGAGTCCCACGCGAAGCTGCCGGAGACGGTCCGTTCGCCGGGTAGGAGCTCCACGCTCGGCGCGCCGTTGTGAGAGACGACGATCGCGCGTGCGTTCTCGATCTTCACGTCGATCGGCCATCGCTTGTCGTCGCCAGGAAGCGGTACCCACGTGCGGACGTCGATGCGCCATTTCTGAACGAAGCGGCCGCCGTGATCGTCGAGC
Source organism: Polyangiales bacterium (assembly GCA_038230375.1). GTDB lineage: Bacteria > Myxococcota_A > Polyangia > Polyangiales > Polyangiaceae > JANXLV01. The sequence goes on from JBBRNJ010000061.1 coordinate 18,287, forward strand.
TTCAGATCGATCTGAGAAGGCCACGCGCACCGGAACACGTCGGCCTTGCCGTGGAAGGTCGGACACAGCGCGTCCTCCTTGCCGTCCGTGGCCCACGCAGTCCATGGCTTCAGGGGCTCGGGTACCGCGCCTGGCGCGAGCGGAGTCGCCGCGAACGCCGCGCTGCTTCCCGCGGATGCGAAGAGCAGAGCCGCGAAGAAAATGAAAACGAGTGACGCCACGACCTTCGATGACCCCGGTACGCGCATGCGCCAGAGGCTACATCAAAGCGTGATTCCAGCCATGCGCGTCAGCCGCGCGCCTCCGTATCGTGCGCGTGTCCGCCTGATGTCGCTCGCCGTTTTTGATGCTCCTGGCCCGTGGTACGATCCAGGTCCTCTGTGAGCGAAAAACTGCCGGCTGATGACGAGCGCGAGACGGACGCGGCGGACGCGCCCACGGCTCCTCGCGTGCCGCGTCCACGGTTGAAGCTGAACCTGCAGCCAGGCACCGTGCTTGACCGGTACGTCATCGTCGAAGCGCTGGGCAGCGGCGGCATGGGCGCCGTGATGCTGGCGTACGACACCATCCTCTCGCGTCGCGTCGCGATCAAGGTCCTCCATACCGAGGCGGTATCAGAGGACGCGCGCTCGCGCATGCAGCGCGAAGCGCAGGCGATGGCGCAGCTGTCGCACCCGAACGTCGTCGCCATCTACGACGTGGGCGCACACCAGGGCAATCTGTACCTGGCGCTCGAGTACATCGAAGGCGACACGTTGCGCACGTGGCTGAAGGAGCCACGCACCTGGCAAGAGGTCCTGCAGGTGATGAAGGGCGCGGCGCAAGGGCTTGCGGCCGCGCACGCAGGGGGCATCATCCATCGCGATTTCAAGCCCTCCAACGTGGTCGTGGCGACAGACGGACGCGTCTGCGTTCTCGACTTCGGCATCGCCAGCGCGGCCACCCATCCTCAGGGATCGCCGCTTTCGACGCGCTCGGGTGGGTACGCCGCGCTCGGCTCCGGGCGCATCTCGAATCCCCCGTCCAACCCATCGAGCCGGCCGTCGAATCCGCCGTCGAACCCCTCCCACACGCCGACGTCGCCGCCGAACCTGCGGCTCCCGTCCGGTGGAACGCTGAACCCGCGGGAGATCGTCGCCAGCATCACGCAGTCTTCGCCCCCCACGCCTATGACGCCGGGCCGGAGCGCAACACCCAGCTCACCTCCGAGCGTTGGCGGCGACAGCGGACCGTCGTCCTCGCTCTTCGACGAGAAGCTGACCGAGACCGGCGCGATCGTCGGCACGGCCGGATACTTCGCGCCAGAGACGGTGCTCGAGCACCGCGCCGATGCCCGCAGCGACATCTGGAGCTTCTGCGTGACGTTCTGGCGGGCGCTCTACGGCGAGCCACCGTTTCCCACGGAGCTCGCGCTTTACCTGAACGCGCTCACGACCGGCGCCGCGCGCAAGCGACCAAAGAAGGCCAATGTGCCTGCGTGGCTGCATCGCATCGTGGAGCGTGGCCTTGCGGTGAACCCCGACGAGCGGTTCTCCTCGATGGAGGAGCTCATCTTCGAGCTCTCGCGTTCACGGGCAAAGCGCCGGACCCGTATCGTCGCCGCGGTCGTCGCCGCGCTGCTCGTCGTGCTCGCGGCGACGACGCTGGGCGCGCGCCGCATGCAGAGGGAGCGCGCCATCGCGGACGCATGCGCGCACGGCGAAACCATCATGGGCCAGAGCTGGAGCGCGGAGCACCGCGCGCGCGTGCGAACCGCGCTGCTGGCGTCGCATGCAGCCGGCGCGACCGACGCGGCCGATCGCACGGTCAAGAACCTGGACGACTACGCGAAGGCGTGGACGTCGGTCTACCGCGAGGCAAGCGAGGCGACGCTCGTGACGAAGGCGGAGAGCGATCGCACGCTCGACGCGCGACTCGCGTGCCTGGACCTGGAGCAGGCGAAGCTGGACGCCCTTGTCGCCGAGTTCGAGGGCGCCGACGCCACGCTAGGCGCGCAGGCCGTCGCCGTCACGTACCAGCTGGGCGCACCGAAGCGATGCCTGGACCCGAGCGTGCTTCGCAGCGCGAAGTCTGGCCAGACGCCCGACGCGCACGCCCGCGAGGTGGGGTGGCGTCGTGAGCTGGCGCGCGCCGAGGCGCTCGACGTCGCGGGAAAGTTCGACGCTGCGGAGGCCGCCGCGAACCACGTGCTCGAAGGCGCGCGTGCCGTCGGTGATCGCGGAACGACGGCGCTGGCGCTGAAGCGCCTGGCGGAGGTCGCTGACGAGCGCGATCACGGCAGCGACGCCCTCGAGCTCTACACGCAGTCTGCTGCCGCAGCAGAGGCTGCCGGTGACGAGACCCTCGCCGTCGAGATGACCGCGAAGATCGGCGTGATGACGGGCGACCGCCTGAATCGACCCAAGGACGCGTTGCCGTGGATCGCGCTCGCGAAGGGGATGTTCGAGCGACTGGGCGCGAACGAGGCGCTCGAGTGGGAGGTGCTGAAGGCGGAGCTCATCGTGATCGGTGACAACGACCGCCTCGAGGAGAGCCTCGCGCGCTATCCGCGCCTCATTGCTCTGTCCGAGCGCGTGTTCGGCCCCGACCACCCACGCACCGCGACCGCGCTCTCGAACTACGGCTACGACCTGGCCGACAGCGGCCGCTACGACGAGTCGATCGCCGCGTACGAGCGCGGGACCGGGATCCTGGAAAAGGCCTGGGGTGAGAGCAACCCGAACCTGGCCCTGTTCTTCACCAACTACGCTCACTTCCTTGCGCGCGGCGGCCGCACCGCCCTCGCGTTCAGGACGTACGACCGCGCACTCGCGCTGAATGCACCCTTCGGCGAGAACCGGATGACCGCCGAGATCCTCGGCAAGAAGGCGACGCTCTCCCTCCGAAGGCGCGACTACGCAAACGTGGACCCCGCGACCAAGCGCGGCATCATCGTCGCCGAGGGCGTCGGCAAGGACGCGGACATCGACCTCGCGCGCCTCCTGGTCGTGCAGGGCCTCACGACGCTGGGAAGACGCGGCGCAGAGGGTGCGCGCGAAGCGAACGCGCTGTGCACGCGCGCGCTCCCGCTGCTCGAGCCGCTCGACGGTTCGGGCAACTTCCGGGCAGACGTCCTGCGATGTCTGGCCGAGTCCCAGCTGGCGAGCGGCGACCCCGGCGCCGCAATCACATCTCTCGAGCGCGACGAGCAGCTCGTGCGCCACGAGTGGCCCGGCGATCTCGCCCTGGTTCGGTTCGATCTTGCGCGCGCCCTGACCGCCGCGCACCGCGACCCCGTGCATGCGCATGCGCTCGCGATCGCCGCACGTGATGACCTGCTGAAGGTGCCGCAGCTCGATATGGACCTTGCCGACGTGACGCAGTGGCTCGCAGCCCACCGCGAGCAACCCTGAGTGACGCGGCAGGTATCTCGTCGTAGCGACGAGCGCGCGTGACCGAAATGGGCGCGCAAGGCATTTTCGCCCCACGACACTGGCGCGCAAGCGCGTATTGGCGCCGATAGTGCGACAATACCGGTTGGAACAGCCCATGCACCGACACCCAGCATGGACGCCTGTCGACACCTCATCGGGATCTCTGCTCTGGCCCTCGCGCTCGTGCTCCCCAACATGGGCTGCGCCGCCGAAGTAACCAGTGGTGAACCCGAGCCGACAGCCGCACCCGCCGCACCGGCCGCACCGGCCGCCGCCGCCGCCACACCGACGCGTGCGCTGGGTGAGCGCTGCTGGACGAGCGGCGCACCGCCGTGCGCGGAGGGCCTCGTGTGTGGTCCGGACCCGGCGTTTGCAGTCGCTCCCGCCGCTGACGACACCGAGCCGTTTGCCGGCGATCCCGGGGTGCGCCCGTGGATCTGTCAGGCAGCTCGCCTCCGGTAACAATGCTACTCTTCGCGGAGGCCGATGAGCGTCCCCCGCTGGATTACGCACGTACCGTTCGTGCTCGCTCTCACCGCTGCAGCCGCCTGCGGTCACTCGTCGCAGGGTGATTCCGGTGCGCTGACAGGCCCACCCGACGCGGGCGTCGACAGTGTTGACGAAGCCGGCCTCCGCGGCCCGCTCACGTCGGTCCTCATGCATCACGCCCACCCGTCACGCGACGGCGCCTACGTCGATCCGCAGATCACGCGGGCGAGCGCGGCGAACGTCCACCTGGATTCCAGCTTCCACGCAACGATCGACGGAGTCGTCTACGCGCAGACGTTGTTCGTCAAGAGCGGACCGGGCCGCAAGCCGACCGTCATCGTGGTCACGGAGAAGAACACCGTCTACGCGCTCGACCTGCTCTCCGGCGCGACGCTCTTCTCCGTGGTGCTCGGGACCCCGGTTTCCGAGGCCGTCGTCAAGCACTGGGCCCCCGGCAACGCGTCGAGCGATCCGGTGGGCATCACGAGCACCCCCGTCATCGACGAGGCCGCGCGCAAGATCTACATCGCAGCGATGACCACGCCAGATCCTTCGGGCTTCACCATGGAGCAGAAGCTCTTCGCGATCTCACTCGACAACGGCGCGCCGGCCACTGGATTTCCGGTCGACATGAACAAGAGCCTGCCCGGCTTCGACTCCTCCGTGCAGAACCAGCGCGGCGCTCTCGGCCTCGTCGCTGGCGTGGTGTACGTGCCCTACGGCGGCTTCAGCGGCGACGGCGGCAACTACCATGGCTGGCTCGTCGGTATCGACGCGGCGACCGGCGCGATCAAGAACCACTACGTGACGCCAGCGGCGCGGGGCGGATCCTGGGGGCCGAGCGGCGTCGCATCCGACGGCACCAGGCTCTACATCTCGACGGGCAACACCCAGGGTGTCACGACGTGGGGCGGCGGTGAAGCGGTGCTGAGCTTCGGCGCGGGTCCCGTCTTCTCGGGGATGACGACCGACTACTTCGTGCCGTCCAACTGGCAAGCGCTCGATTCGACCGACCTCGACGTGGGCGGGTCAGGCGTGATCCTGGTCGACCTGCCTGGCGCGACGCCATCGAAGCTCGCTGCGGCGTTCGGAAAGAACGGCGTCGCCTACGTGCTCGATCGCGGCAACCTGGGCGGGCTGGGTAAGGGCGACGGAGCCATCGGTGAGGGGCTCTGGAGCGGTCAGGTCGCGGACGCGATCGCCACGGTGCCCTCGACCTACAAGACGGCGAAGGGCACGTACATGGTGCTGAACTCCTACACGGCCGGCGTTGGATGTCCGGCTGGTCAATCGGGAACGCTCAACGCGATGCTTCTCGCTGCGGGGCCTCCGGTGAGCGCAAAGGTCGTGTGGTGCAGTGAGCCCGGTGGGCGAGGCGGCCCGATCGCGACGACGACCGACGGCACCTCCGAGCCGGTCGTGTGGGTGGTTGGGTCGCAGGGCGACAACGCGCTTCACGCCTTCGACGGCGACACGGGCGCCACGATCGCGGTCACACCGGGGGTGGCGAACATCAACCGCTGGATCGCGCCGATCGTCGTCGACGGCCGTTTGATCGTGGCAGGCGACAATGCGGTCTACGCGTTCACCGCGCGCTGATGGCTACTTCTCTCCGCCGCCGTCTGCACCGGCGTCTCGGGGCGCAGACTTCTTCAGGGGGATCGTCCACAGGTAGATGTCGTGCGTGCGCTCCTTGTAGTTCTTCTTGTCCTCGGGCACGGCGCCGCCCTTGTATGCACTGTAGCCTTCGTCATTCACGAACTCCGGCGCAGTGATCTTCCAGTGACCGTCGGGGGTCACGCCCGCCATGTCGAAGTCGTGCGAGACGATGCGCGAACCCGGCTTCAGTTTTTCGAGCTGTGGGATGAGCCGCACGTTGATCTCGGGCAAGAGGTACAGCGTGACGACGGACGCTGGCGAGAGGTCAACGGAGAAGACATTCTCCCTCCGGATCGATACCGCCGCCTGGACACCTGCGCGCTGTACGTTGGCCAGCGCCTCCGTCACGCGATCTGGATCCAGGTCGAAGCCGATCCCGTGCGCGCCCAGGCTCTTCGCGGCCGTGACCACGATGCGCCCGTCGCCGCAGCCCAGGTCGTATACGACGTCGTTCCGCGTGACCTTCGCGACCTCGAGCATCTTGTCGACGACCTTCTGCGGCGTGGGAACATAGATGATATCGAGCGATACGCCCGCGTCGCCAGCGGTGCCCGCGTCCGCAGGTGCAGCGGCGGTCGCTGACGAAGCCGTGCTCGGAGCGCTCGCGATGGTCGCGACGCTCGACGACGCGGGTGCAGAGCCGACCGGCGCGTCGGGCGAGCTCGGCGAGGGCGCCGGTGTACAAGAGGCGAAGAAAAACAGGTACGGCGCGATCGCGACCGCAAGGCGTGCTCTGGACATGGCGCGATGCTAGACGAACCTCGGGCAAGGCGGCTAGTCAAAGGCCGCTGCCAGGAGCAACACCGCCATCACGAAGCCCATCACGTCGGGGCGCGCGGCGAGGTCGAATGTGAGGTGCATGAACAGCGCAGCGAAGAAGGCGGCGCGACGTGTTCGTTTCCACAGGAGCAGCGGGCCGAGCGCGAGCTCCGAAAGGGCCACGCCGAAGGCTGCCGCGACGCGTAGCTGCGGATGTCCGAGCAGGAGATGGGCGAACCACGGCGACAGGAGTGAGTCCTCTGCGAGCGCGGCGAGCGTGTCGCCGGAGAGCCACTCGCGGTGGAGCTTCGCGAGCGCCGACCACACGTAGATGGACGCCACGAAGATCTGGACGAGGCGCGCGCTCGCTGCGCGGCCGACCGCGCGCTCTGGGACCAGCGCGAGCTCGCTCGTGGCGTCCCCGAGGGCCAGCATCGCGGTGCCAAGGAAGAGCGTGTGCAACGTGAAGATGAAGCCGAAAGGATCCTGGGATAGCGAAAGGAAGCCGCACGCAGCGGCGACCAGGCCCGCCACCCGCGCGCGCACGCCCAGGAGAAAGAGCAGCGCGGCAGCGGTACGGACGATGACCACGCCGATGCGCACGGAGTCGGGCAGCACGAGCCCGCCCCACGCGAACGCGAATCCCGGCTCGGGCCAGCCGTAGAGCGGCCCACGCACGTGCGCGAGCGGGATGGGCAGGAGGTTCGACAGTGCCGTCGTGCGAGCGAGGAGGATGCCGCCCAGCGCGATGCGCGCGAGCCCCAGGCTGGAGCCGCGCACCGAGGTCAGCGCGCGCACGTGGCGTGCTCCGTGCGGGCTCGCTCGGGACCGGATGCCCCGTCGCGCATCACGAGCGTCACAAGGACAGCAGCGGGACGCCGCTCATCTGCTTCACACGAGAGCCGTGCGACCTCCGCAAGATGGCTCTCGAGCGCACCCACGCCATACGTCCGCCGGAAGTGATCTGAGCCTGTGAAGAAGGGCGCGGCGCTTCCACCGACCCTGCTCGCGAGCATCGACGGAGCAACCGCGTGACGACGCCCGCCAGCGTCCACGCCCACGATCTCGAGCCGGAACCAGACGCTGCGCGCGTACATCGTGTACGCGAGACCACCGCCGCCGAGCGACGCCAGGGCGGGCAGCAGGATCGCGAACACAGCGGCTAGCCGTTGGAAGAGCTGCACGAGCGGAGCCTAGCCGACGAACGATTTCATGACGAACCAGCTCGACCCATCCCAAGAGAGGCCAAGACCATGTCGAAATCCCCGGTTTTTTTGCCGATCTCCGCTGCTTTCGGCGCATTCGCGCTCTCGTCCGTCCTCGTCGGCGCGGCATGCGGGGGCATCGAACTGAAGAACGTCGGCGCGGACGCCTCGACAGCCAAGGACGCCGGATCCTGGGCCGGCTCCGACGGGGCCGGCGATCCGACGTGGCCCGACACCTTCGACGGCTCCGTCATCGACACGCCTCACCCCGACGGCGGCCCGATCCCGAAGAGCGCTTGTGACGACGCCGGAACGAGCGAAGCCGGAGTGGAATGCCCACTTCCGGCCTCGTTCTGCATCGATGATCACTGGGAGCGCTACTACTATGGCGGCTACTGCTCCGACGCAGGTGTGTGCGAGTTCCAGGCAACCGACATCCACTGCGATTCGTCGGGAACGCCACCGGACTGCTACCAGGGCGGCTGCCGCGTGGTCATCGTCCGTTAGGGCGCTTCTCGTCACTGCCGGTTCCGGTAGCATCGGCTCCATGAGAGAAGCTTCGAAGAGAGATCGCGCAGTGGCCGGCAGGACGGCGATCATCACCGGTGGGGCCTCCGGCATCGGCAAGGCGCTGGGAACCGCGCTGTCTCTCGCCGGGGCGGACGTCGTGATCGCAGATCGGCAAGCGAGCGTCGCGGAGGAGGTCGCCAGAGAGCTGCGCGATGCCGGTCGCCTCGCGACGGCCGCCGAGCTGGACGTGCGCGACTTCCCGCAGATGCAAGCCCTCGTCGACGAGACCGCCGCGCGCACCGGCAAGGTAGACATGTTCTTCAACAATGCTGGCATCGGCGTGGGTGGAGAGATGGACGACTACGTTCGCGCGGACTGGGACGATGTGATCGACGTGAATCTGCGCGGCGTCGCGTACGGCGTCCAGGCGGTCTATCCACGCATGGTGCGTCAGGGCTTCGGCCACATCATCAACACCGCGTCGATGGCAGGGCTCGTGGCCGCTGCCGGCGAGGGTAGTTACACGGCGGCGAAGCACGGCGTCGTCGGCCTCTCGAAGTCCCTGCGCATAGAGGCGCGAAGGCACGGCGTCCGTGTCTCGGTGCTCTGCCCCGGCGCAATCCGGACGCCGATCCTCTCCGGCGGGAAATTCGGCAGGCTCAACTTCGAGGGCGTGAGCCAGGAGCAGATCCTGAAGATGTGGGCGGCGCTCCGCCCGATGGACGTTGACGCGTTCGCGCGACGTGCGCTCGATCGGATCCACGCGAACGAAGCGATCATCGTGGTGCCAGGATGGTGGAAAGCGTTCTGGTACATGGAGCGCGTTTCACCGACCCTGAGCTTCCGCGTCTGGGAGCTGATACTCGGCAAGATGCGCAGCGACATCAAGGCCGCCGGCGGCAGCCCCCGACCTGGGAATGCTACCGAAGACAATGCTCGCGCCTGACAACCTGGACCCCACGCAGCGCGCCGCTCTGGTGCCGCCGCTCGTGACACGCGCGAGTGCTGCGCTGGCGGAGGAGCCGTATCAAGCCCGGATGCTCCTCGTCGACGCGCTGCGGCTCACGCTCGGCGATCCCTGCGACGTGATGCTCGACGCAGATCCGCGCCCTCTTCGCGAGCAGGCGCTCGACGTGCCGGAGCGCGCGCCCGCGGTGCACGCGCTCGCCACCGTGGCCGAACAGTTGATCGCGCTCGCGGGCGAGCCGCCGGCGCCTGCGGAATTCCAGCCCGAGGTATGCGAGAGCGCGAACGCACCGGTGACACGGCTCGCGGCATGGCTATGCGGGCTGCTTCCGGGCGACGGATTGCCGGAGCGCTGGCGCGCGCATCTCGACGAAGAGGCACGCACCTGGGCGCGCGCACGCTCGTTGCTGTTCGGCGGTGCCGTGGACGCGGACGCGGCGGAGATCGCGCGCAACGTGTCGGAGGTGCCGCTCGCACGTGCGGCCGCGGCATTGCGGCTTGGCGCTGATGACATCGCGAGGGGCCTTTTACCGCGCCCAGAGACGTGGAGCGTGATGGCATCGCTGGTTCCTACGTTTCACGATTCATGGGGTCAGGCGTGGGCGCCGCGCGGCCTCTTTCAAGACGCCGCGGACGACGCTGGCCTCGCGCTGCTCTCCCCTGCGAGCCGCGTGCGGTTCGGAGCCTCGAGCCCGGAGCTCGTTGCGAACCTCGTGAAGGTACTCCTCGTGGGGCTCGACGCATTCCCGGACGTTCGCCGGCAGCGCGCGGCGTGGGCAGCGGGGCTCATCCGCTTCGCGTTCGGCGCACGCTCTCCGCGATGGCCGGGCACACGTGAGGAGGGCGGCGGACCTATCATTCCACCGGCCCTTGAGCTGGCACCGCTCGAGCGCGAGGTCCTCGTCGCAGTGGCCACGAAGGTGTCCATTCTTCAGTGGGAATACGATGTTCATCACGCCCTGTGCGCGGTCGCGTTGCCCGCGACATTCGAGGGGACGCGCCGGTGGCTCGGGCTCGACCCACCTGGCACCATGAATGTGCCCGTGTCCATCAACGAGGCGGGGCAAGAGCGCGTCCTACCGCTGGCGCTCGCCGTGCAACGCTTCGTGGCCGGCACGGTTGCCGCGTCCGACCTGGCAGCCGGAATCGCAAAGGGCCTCACGCCGGAGGAGCTCGCGCACTTCGTCACCCTCGAGCTTCTTTTGGCCGACGCGCGACTTCATTCCACGGGCCCCGAGCGAACGGAGGAAGAGCTGACGGAGCTACTTCGCGGGCTGAAGATGATGGCGATCGAGCGAGCCGATCCCGACGCCGTCGCACCGGCATTGCTGAAGAGGGCCGACACGTGGCTCAAGGATACGTGGGACCTCCCCGCTGCGCCCTCCGTCGTGTGGGAGGCGCTCGCTCGCCTGCTGGGGGCGCGGGGTGACTTCATCCCACCGCGATTCGACAAAGTGATAGCGGAGCTCGCCACCACCTATCCGTCGGACCCGGCGCCCGTCCGCACCATCCTCTTGAGCCTCCCGCAGGCGAGACGTGACGCGATCGTCGTCTACACCCACGAGAGGCCGGCCTTCCGGGGGCGGAACGACTTCAACGACCTCCTCTCGGAGGAGATGCGTCAAGATCCCATCGTCCAGCGGCCGCGCCAGCAACGTGCCCCCAACGCCCTCACCAACGCGATCGAGAGCCTGTTGAACGTCGTCCATGACGAGACGGACCCGACGTGAGGGAGATCAGCGCCGCCGCCGGAGCCGGACTTCACGCAGTCATGCGGCGTTCAGTTGCACTGCGTCCAGGGCTGCGTGTGATCGCCCATCTGGAGCTGCTTGCCCTTGCGCCCTTCGACGAGCGTGGCCTTGTGAACGGCGAGATCGTCACTGGTGGGATCGTCGATGATGATGCGTGCCTTGTAACGCTCCGCCTTGATGGGCTCCAGCCTCACCATACCGCTGGGCGTGGATGTGCGAAGCGTGCCCTTCGCGGTGTCACCGTTCCACTCGAGGAAGATCTGATGCGCGTTGCCGTCCGCCGTCGCGCGACAGACAAGCTGACCGGCGAGAGCGGGCTCACCATCCGCCTGGGGAGCCTCGGATGGCCTGGTGGCCTTACGCGTCGCCGGCGCGCTCATCGTGCTCTCGCTCACGGTCCCCGTCTGCTCGTTGGTGTCGCTCAGGCGTTCGCTGTCCGGCGCCTGCGATGAGCCCACGGTGGCCGCCGGCTTCGGCTCAGCGGCGGTGCATGCGGTCAGGCTACCCCCGACGAACATCGCAGAGACCACGAGAAGCCAGGGGGGAACAGGGGCGTTCATGAGGAACGGCTGTAGCACTGCCCCCGAAATCGTCGACCTTTCACGGTCGATTCTGCCACCGCGTGCAGAATACAGGCATCCCGATGACGGCAATCGCGCCGCCGCCCTGAGGAAAAACCCGGCATACTGCCGCGATGGTGTGGCTGTCATGACCGCCCTCGGTCGCTCACGCGAGATCGCGCGATTGGTGCTGATGGAGGCCGTGGGCGCAAGCGCGACGCCGTTCATTCCGGTCCCGTTCGTTGACGATTTCCTGCGCACCCAGCTGCTCAAACGGGTGGCGACGAAGGTGCTGGCTCGCCACGACCCGCCTGCGAACGAGCTCGCGGGCGCAGTCGTCAGTGCGTACGACAAGGCGGGCGCGCGACCGCTCGCGTCTTCGATCGCCGTCGGCGCGGCGCGATTCATCGTGCGAAAGCTCGCGATCGTGCTCGACGTGAAGAAGAGCTACGACGTGTTCGGTCAGTCGCTTGCATTCGCGATTGCGGTCGACATCGCCGCGACTGAAGGATGGCTCGCCGTGCAAGGGGCCGACCGGATCGGCGCTGCGATCCATCACGTGCTCGAATCGGCGAGCTCCGGCACGCTCGAGAGCCTGGGCCGCGCGGGGCGTCAGGCGTACGCCAAAGGCGGAAGTCCGGGTGTCCTCGCAGAGGCGATCGGCGCGGAGGTGGACCAGACACGCGCAGCCCTCGAGGCGGCGATGCGCGAGGAGCTTGCTCGCGCCCAGCTCCGTTGAATGGCACCACCTGCCCTGTACGTCGCCGCGACAGCGCGTTAGCTTGGACGGATGATCGGCCGCTGCGTCTCGCTCGTGCTCGTTGCGCTCGCGGCATGCGAGCCGTCCGATGAGGAGTACATCAACGTCGTCCGCGCGGGAGTCGCCCAGAACTGCTGCTCCTTCGGCAAGGACGGGTGCAAGCCGTGTCCCCTGCTCGAAGGCGCGCATCTGACCACGAGCAGCGTGGCGCCCGGGGCGGCCGCCAACGGCAGGCAGGTGACGGTCGGCGTCGACGGCCCGCACGGTCCCGGAACGTGCAGGTTCAGCGTTGGAAGAATGAGCTCGAGCCTCGCAGTCGGAGGCGGAGGCTGCGAGGCAAAATGACGACGCTGCGCCTGCAAGACTTCACCATCAGGCGTGCCACAGCAGAAGACTCTCCGTTCCTGTGGCGGATGCTCACATTCGCTGCGTCCATGGAAGGCCACGCCGACGACGTGGCCCGTGCGCAGAGCGATCCCGACCTCCGGCTCTTCGTGGATGACTACGGGCGTGAGAGTGACCTGGGACTCGTCGCCGTGTCGGGCGAGGAGCTGCTCGGTGCTGCGTGGCTCCGGCTCGGGACCGGAAAACCAAGCCCCACGAAGGTGTGGACGGAGAGCATCCCGGAGCTGGTGATAGCGACGACCACCGACGCACGCGGCTGCGGTGTGGGGAGCGCGCTCTTGACGTCGCTCTTCGCGCTGGCGCGCTATCCCGAGATCGCACTCACCGTCCGCGATGGCAACCCCGCGGTTCGTCTCTATGAACGCCACGGCTTCACCACGCAGCGCCGAATCACGAACCGAGTCGGCGGCGTATCGCTCGTGATGACTCGCCGTAGCACGCACGAGAGGCAGGCCCTGATGCACGAGCACTTCATCGATGTCGGGACCGGGCGCAGGCTCCGCTACCTGGAGGGAGGCAAGCCGGATGGTCCGCCGCTGCTCATGCTGCACGGCGTCCACCTGCGCGCGGACTACTTCGCGCGGAGCATCGCGCCGCACCTGGCACAGGACTATCGCCTCATCGCGCCGGACCTGCGCGGTCATGGCGGCAGCTTTTTTTCCGGCGAGCCCTACTTCCTTCGCAGCTTTGCCGCCGACGTCGTCGCGCTGCATGCCGCGCTCATCCACGAGCCTTGCCGCTTGCTTGGCCTCTCTCTGGGCGGCAACGTGGCGCTTCAGGCGTGCGTGCAGGCGCCGGGCATCGCTCGCGCGCTCGTCTCGGTGGACATTGCGCCGTTCGTGAATCGTGAGGGCGTGGAGCGCCTTGCGCGCGCGCAGAGCATGCTCCCGGAGTCCTTCGCTTCCAGGAGCGCACTCTTCGATTTCTTCCACCTCGCCTATCAGGCGGTGTCGCGTGCGTACGTGGACGAGCTCCTGGTTCACATGTGGAAGCAGGACGAAGCGGGACTCTACGTCCGCGCCTATGATCGGCGCGTGTGGGAGCTGCCGCTCGAGCCCGCGGTGACGGAGCTGGCAAACCTTGCCGAGGCAGCGCGGGACCTCACGCTTCCAATCTTGCTCCTCCGCGGCGAGCAGAGCGACATCCTCACGCGTGAGGGCGCGGCGCGGTTCCTTGCGATGCTGCGCGATGGTCGGGTGGAAGAGATCGCCGGCGTGGGCCACGGCCTGGTCCACGAGCGCCCGGCCGAGTGTGCGGCGGTCATCCGCAGCTTCTTCGGCACCTGACGCGCCGCGCGTTCACGCGGCCGGCTTCTCCCATTCCATCAGCAAGAAGTACGGGGCCTTCAGATAGCGACGCACCTTCTCGGGCGGTCCGCCGTGAGGTCGTGGCTCGGAGAAGTGCCGCAGCCGCAGTCCAAGGTCCAGGAGAGCCGTCATGTAGCTCTCGAGCGGGCGGTGCCAGTTCCTGATGTTGATCCCTCCCCATGAGACGTGACTCGTGTGCTCGTCCAGGTAGTTTTTGTGCGTGTCGTCACCGCGCGGCCTCCTTCCACCGAACACCATGCCCGCGGTCGTGAAGCCCGTGAGGTTGGCGATGAGGAGCGAGCCGCCGGGCCGAAGTACGCGCGCCATCTCCGAGAGCGCCCGGCCGAGCGGCGCGATGTCGATGAGGGACAGATAGCTCACCACCAGGTCGAAGGTCTGATCTGCGAATGCCAGATCCTCCGCGAGTCCGACGCGATAGTCGCCCTCGGGGTCGAGCGTGACCGCGCGCGCCAGCAGGGCCTCGGTGGGATCGATGCCGGTCGTGCGTATCCCGAGCGGCTGGAGCATGCGGCAGAAGCGACCTTCGCCGCATCCCACGTCCAATGCAGTTGCGTGCGCGCGACGCCGGACGAGCGACATCATCGGCCCGTCGAGCACGAAGCGACGCCCGAAATCGCCCAGGTCTCCCATCTCGGCGATCCACGCGGTCGCCGACTCATCCCACCCGGTCGAAGCCATCGACCACGAGTACGCCACAGGTCCACACTGGACAAGCTCGCGTTCGTCGCCGCAAGCTCAGCGCGTGACGCCGCTGACGTAGGTCGCGCCGATCGCCCTCGCCATCGTGCGATGCGCGGGGCTCGTTCCGAAAACCACGCTGCGTGTCAGGTCGACGCCGTTCTTCCGCGCCCAGGCGACGAGCAGCCCAGGAAGTGGCGGTCTGCACCAACAGCGCGGCGGGCCGCCGCCGTGCGGGCAGATGCCAACGTCCGGATCGCCCGATCGCGCATCTGGCGGCCCATGGGGTCTCCATCCGAAGAAGAATCGAAGGCCCTCCTTCGGTGGGTCCTTCGCGTCGAGAGAGATGAACGTTGCGGGCTCTCCGGATGAAGGCTCGCGCACGAATGGAACGATCTCCAGCGCCGAGAAGCCCTCGTCGTCCGACGGCCGCTCGAGCGAACGCGCCGTGCGATATAGGACGCCAGGCCCGATCGACGTCGGATCGCTCGCGCCCTCCATCTCCTCGGGCGCAAGCAGCCTTCCGTGCGCCTGCAGCATGCGGTCGATGATGTTGACCTGCGCGTCCGAGATCGTCACGTCGAGGAAGACTCCGCGCGTACGTGCGCCGTGCCGTCGCGCGGTCGCGATCGCCTCGTGTCGCGCAGCGCGGGTCGTGTACGTGTTGTCGAGCAAGAGCGCAGCGGCTCCCGCGGCAAGGCGCGCGCCCATTCGCTGATGGAGCTTCTTCATGGAGCCACCCTCGCGATCGCGATTGAGCCGCTCGAAGTCCAGGTACCGCGCCGCAACCGTGGACTTCCCGGAGCCCTGGAGGCCCATGACAAGGACGACCTCTGCGACTTTCGATGACGCCGCCGCACCTTCCGGACCCAGCGGGGCGCGCGGCGAAAGGTCGAGCGCAACCATCGTCTCGGCGGTGGCCTCGATGTGAGCCGAGCGCGCAATGGAGCGGACCGTCTCCACGCGCGTCGCCCCCGCGATCGGTATGACCCCGAGCCTTCGCAGGGCCGCGAGCAGCGTCTCTTGCGGCGTCGCGTCTGGCTGCGCGATCTTCCACCGCTTTGCGCGCCCCGGACCTCCCAGCGGCGAATGCGCGAACACCTCGATTGAGAGCTCCTTGCACCGCGCGACGACGCCCCCGCGCAGCGCCGGTCCGATGACGACCTGCACCGCGGAGATCGGCGCGATCGCGAGCGCCTCGTCGAGCTGCCTTCGATTGACGTTCGACAGACCGATTCGCACGACCAGTTTTTCTTCTGCGAGGCGCGCCAGTGCGCGCACGGTCGTGGCCCAAGGCACGCGTGGGTCGGGCGCATGCACGAGATAGAGATCGATCGGCCGGTCGAGGGCGGCGAGGCTCGCTTCGCAGTCCTCCCGCAAGGAGCGCGCGCGGCCGTCGGGCTCCCACGCGCCATCTGGGCGGCGCATGCCGCCTTTGGTGACGATCGTCGCGCGCCGTCCGCGAAGCATGGCTCCGATGAGCCGCTCGCTGTCACCGTAGGCCCGCGCCGTGTCGAAGAGGGTGATGCCCGAGTCGAGCGCGGCAGCAAAGATCTCCTCCGCGCGCGCTGCGTCGATGCGCATGCAGCCGAGCGCCACCCGGAGCTCGGAATCGTCCACCAACCGAGCACGCGTCACGGCGGTGGCTTCGGCATGGTCATGATCACCCATGGGCCGTCCTCCCTTCCACTCTAGCGTTTCGGGTGCTGCAGCATCTGGAGGATCTGCTGATGCGCTTCTTCGTCGATCGCCTGGGAAAACGTGGGCATTCCGCTCGCCCATCGCTCGCGCGCATTCGGGCGTTCGAGTGCGATCCGGATCGCGGCTACGAGCTCCAGTGGCCGCGCGTCGATGCCACCTGCGGCTCCACCAAACGTGATGGCGCCGCGCGCGATGCTCGCGATGCGAAGCTGCGGTCCGTAGGCGGGGACCGTCTGCGGCGCGCGCTCCGTCACCGCGCGCTTGCACACCGCTGCGTCGAACGAATTGGCGCCGCGACACGCGAACGGGCGCACCGGGTGCACGCTGCAGTTGTCGTCCTGGAGAAGCGGGCATGGTCGCGGTGCCGCGGCTCGCTCGAGCGTGGTGCGGCCGCGAGTCTCGGCATCCGTTGCAACGACGCGCGCAAGGATCTCCGCTTGTTCCGTGGGCGCCTTGTGGGTCCGTACGTGGTCCGCGATCCGCAGCGCCTCCGGCGCGCTCACGTTCACCTTCACGTGACAGCACCAGGGGCAACGCGCGCCGCACGCGATCTGATGCTGCGGTGGCTCCAGCGCCTTCACCTCGGTCGTCACCTGGTCGATACGATCGCAAGCGCCCGCCAGCGCCGTTTCCATGCGCGCCGCGCTCCCCGCCTTGCTCGCGGCTTCCATCTCGCGAAGCAGCGAGTCCTCCAGCTCACGCAGGACCGCGTTGGTGGCGAGTGGCAGGCGCCGCTGGGTGGAAGGGGTCTTCTTCATGGTCACTTCACGGGCCAGCGCGAGACCAGGGAGTCCGCCCACGCAGCGTAGCCGGTCGCCGACGGGTGGAAACCGTCCGCGGCCAGGAGGTCCGTTTGTGGGGCGAAGCGGATGGGGACGTGATGCGCGCCCGTCGCTGCGCATGTCTCTCGCATGATGCCGTCGAGATACTCGGCCCGCGCGCCCAGGGCCGATCGCGTTGGCTGCGGCAGGACAGGTATCGAGCCCAGCGGCGGAATCGACGAGAACACCACGTGCCGCGCTCCCCGCCTCACGAGCTCTCTCACCACAGCTCGGAGCTCCGCCGACCAGGTCCTGCCGTTCGTGAGCTCCAGCGCGTCGTTCACGCCGGTGACCACGAGGACGGTGTCGCAGGGAAGATCGAGCTGCGGCAAGAGCGCCTCTCGCGTCTCGCGGAGGTTTGCGCCATGGCGCCCCACGACCTGCACCCGGACCGCCCGCTGACGCGCGCGAGAGAGCGAGCGCGCGACACAGAACGCCAGCGCGTCGTCCTGACGCTCCACGCCCACGCCCGCCGCGGTCGATTCGCCAACGACCGCGAGCGACATCGAATCGCCAAGGGACTCCCCCACCACGCCGTGGAACGGGCCCTCGGCCTCGGGCAACATCGGGGCGCGTGCGCGTACCCACCGACCCTGCACCACGAGCAGTGGCAGAAGCGGCCCGTGCAACCAGAATCGAACGCGCGTCTTCACAACGTCACTCCACGGCGTCGCGGCAGTACCTGGCGGTGAACCCGCCGACCAGGAGCGACTTCGATGGATCGTTGAATGATGCGACGAGCTTCCCGTGCGCGGTCCCCGCCTTGCGATCGAGCGAGTCGATGACGATGGTCGCGCTACCGCGATCCTCGGCGACGATCATCCCAGAGATCTCGTGGAACGACATGTTGGCGCCGCCGCCAGCTGCGGCGTCGTTCGTGGCGGACGGGACGATGGGCCTTTTGAGCGAGACCTCGAAGCCGTCGTCGAACCCGAAGCGGGCGCACGGCTTCTTTGGCGCCGCGGTGTGGAAGCGCAGTCTCGGAAAGTCGTACTTCTTCGGCGGCGAGCTCTCGAACCCGACCAGCTCGATCGCGGCCGGCGTGAACGCTTCTCCCGCGAGGAACCCGGTCACCGGTGCGCTCGGGACGGACGACACGGGCGGCAGTCGCTCCTCCCACACAAGCCCATTGGCGGCAACGGACGCGTCGCGAAGCTTGGCCTTGGTCGGACAGTCCACGGCGTCGAACGCGCCCTCCAGGAACTGATCCGGCCCCGGTCGCCATGCGATCACGCCCTTCGCGTGACCTCCGCCAAACGACGTGATCGTGAGCTCCGCTGCGGCGTCGGCTGCCCCGGACGACATGCCCGTCGAGATCATGAAGGTGTGCAGGTCAGGACGAAGCACCTCGCCTGGAACGAAGGGATGGGTGCTCACGGCCATCACGTAGCGCATGGCCTCGGTGTGCTCCGGCCGGCATGTGGCAGTCCCGGCCTCGTCCGCAAAGTACGCGTAGCTGGATTCGTGCGAGCGATAGACGAACGTCTTCTTCGGCGCGAACGGCTGGCCCCACAGCTTGCCCGTGAGGGGTGTCGCGGCGAGCGCCGCGGTCCGCGCGGGCGCAGCGGCATCGGGGCTGGCCGAGGATGACGGCAGCAGCGGCGGCGGCGACATGAAAGATGCCACGGGCGTTGCCGATGGTGCCGCAGGGAGGCTGGCCGGAGGCGGAGCAGGCGCGCAGCGGACAACCCCCATCCCGAGGAGCGCGATCGACACCACGGCGAAGGCCGTGGTCGGTTGCATCGCCCCTGCTTGGCGTGTTGACATGGCTGAAGGGAAACAGCCCAGCCAAAGGGAGTCAACGGCTCAAGCGTTCGAGCTCCTGGCCGTTCATTCCGGCGATGAAGACCTCTCTGCGTCGTTCGCTCGCCCGTTCCAGTTGCGCGAGCCTCGTGCTCGTCCTCACCGCGTGCGGCGGCGCCCTGAGCGGCGACGAGCCGGGACCCAGCGGCGACACCCCAGGCGGCGGAGGAGGAGCGGGCAACAGCGGCAGCGGCGTGGGTTCGGCCCCGCCTCTTGGCTTCACGCTGCTGGGCCCGAACAGCGGGCACGTCCCTGCCACGGACAACGCACCGGACATGGGCGCAGCGACGCCCGACGGCACGCACTCGCTCGGCTACGTGTCCGCGCCGGTCGACATTCCGCAGGACCCGCCGCAATACGCCACCATCGCAAACTACCCCGCGCAATACGATCTGCGCGCGCTCGGCAAGCTGTCCACCATTCGCGACCAGGGCGGCTGCGGCTCGTGCTGGACGTTCGCCACCTTCGCCTCCGCGGAGTCCACGCTGTTGCCCGGCGACAAGGAGGACTTCTCCGAGGACCACCTGAACAACGCGCACGGCTTCGACATACCCGCGTGCAACGGCGGCAATCACCTCATGTCGATCGCGTACCTGTCGCGCTGGTCCGGTCCGGCGTCCGAAGGGGATGCTCCGTACACTGCCAAGGCACACACGTACGCCAAGGCGCCGGTGCCCATCAAGCACCTGACCGAGGCCTATATCCTGCCCGCGCGCAGCGGTCCGCTCGACAACGACGCCATCAAGAGCGCGGTCAGCACCCACGGCGCGATGTACACGAGCATGAACTGGCAGAATGCAAACTACGCTCCCCGCACGTTCGCGTACTTCCACGCGGGGCCCCGCACCAGCAGCAATCACGCGGTCGCCATCGTCGGCTGGAACGACACGTTCCCTGCCGAGAGGTTTGCGAGCGCCCCATCGGGCGACGGCGCGTTCCTCATCCGCAACAGCTGGGGCGCGGGCTTCGGCGACGCTGGCTACTTCTACGTGTCGTACTACGACGTCTTCGTCGGGCGCGACAACGTGGTCTTCGAGTCGTTCGACCCGATCAGCGACTTCGCGGGCGTCTACCAGTTCGACAAGCTGGGGCAGACCAGCGCGCTCACGTACCCATCGGGCACCACGTACAGCGCCAACATCTTCACCGCCGCAGCGGAGACCGGCCTCCTTGCCGTGAGCTTCTACACGACCGCGCCCGCGTCGACGGTCACCGTCAAGGTGTATGATACACCCATTGCGAGCCCGTCCGCGGGCACGCTGGTGGGCACCACGCAGGTCGCGGAGCCGTTCGCTGGCTATCACACGGTGGGTGTCTCGCAGCTCGGCATCAAGCTGCATGCAGGCCGTAAATTCTCGGTCGTCGTGGGCGTGGCGAACGGCGGCGCGAAGTCGTACGTGCCGCTGGAGGCCCCGTTCCCGGGCTACTCGAGCAAGGTGGTCGCGACGGCGGGCACTGGCTTCGTCGGCGCGAACGGCGATGCGTGGACGGACACCGCGAAGACCTGGAAGAGCAACGTGCCCATCAAGGCGTTCTTCGGTGCAATCCCCGGCTGCGACGACAAGACCGCCTGCACCATCGACGCTTGGGACGGGACGCAGTGCACGCACACGCCGGCTGCCCGGGGCACGGTCTGCCGCGCCAAGGCTGGAGACTGCGACATCGCAGAGACCTGTGACGGATTCACAGTGAGCTGTCCCACGAATGCGCTGCGACCTGCCGGCTACGTCTGCAGCGCGAAGCCCACGAGGACCTGCAACGGCCACATCGCTTCGTGCAACTGAACCAGGCGCGGCCCGATTGACTGGGGTGTACCATCGCAGCCCATGACCCCCGAAGAGGTGCGTGCGAAGGTTCGCCCCGAGCAACTCATCAGGCTCTCGTGCTCGAGTCGCGCGGCGCAGGGGCAAGGCTACGTCGGAGAGCTCTTCGACGATCACTTCGAGTTCTTCGTCGTCACGAACACGTACGAACACTTCAGCAACATCAGCGCCCCTCCGGAGCTGGTCCGCCACGTCGTCCACTTCGCGGACGTGATCGACATCCAATGCGACTCATGAGCTCGACGATCGGAGGGTGGTCGCGACGCGGCACACGTACCGGGCCAGCGTTTCTCGACTACGGGGGGTCGCTCGGCGACGCGGATGGGGCCGCGGCGGGGACCGGCTCGTAGCGTAGCGGCATGTCGACGGGGACCTCGCCGCCCACGGGCTTCGAGAAGTGCATGGACTGGATGTCGCGGAAGACACACGCGCGCATCTCGTCGTCGTTGATGGTGGAGCCAGTGTCGACGACCTTGCGAACGTTGCCGTCGAGCCCGATGTAGAAGCGAACGCGTATGAGGCCGTGCACCGTCGGGTCCCGTCGGAGCGCCGCCCTGAAGCAAGCGTTGTTCGCGCTTGCGTGACTGCGGATCACGCGCTCCACCGACCCCTCGGGAAGCGTCCCCTCGGGGGCGAGCGCGGGGCGACGGACCACGGTAGGCGGAGTGGAGGAGGGGGGTGGAGGAGGGGCGGAGGTCGAAGGCGAGGTCGAAGTCGAAGTCGAAGTCGAAGGCGAGGTCGAGGTCGAGGTCGAGGTCGCGGTCGAAGTCGAAGTCGAAGTCGTTGTCGTGGTCGTGGTCGTTGTCGAAGTCGGGGTCGAGGTCGGGGTCGAAGTCGTTGTCGTTTGCTTTCGTCCCACGATCCAGCCGATCCCCAGCGACAGCGCCACCACGAGCCCCAGTGGCAAGAGCAGCGCGAGGCCCCGCAGGCTGCTCTTCGGCGGGGTTGGCTCTGCTGTCCTCGTGAGCGGCGGCGGGGTCACGTTTCCCCCCGCGGGCATGACGTGGGGGACCGAAGGCCGCGTCTGCAGCGCTTCTGCTTGTGGCGGCAGGCTCGGAACAGTTGCGGCGTACGCAGCGCCCTTCGCGAAGCATCGCACGAGCTCTCCATGCGCGTCGGTCGCCGTCGCGAAGCGGCGCGCAGGGTCGCGGCAGACTGTTCGCTCGAACCATGCGTCGAACCCAGGTGGCAAGGTCATGCCGAGCATCGTTGCGCGCGCGCTGGCGGCCGGGATCGGCTCCAGCACCACCTCGCGAAGCAGCTGCGCGATGGTGGGCGTACCGTCCGTCGAACGCCAGAAGTAGCGACCCGTCAGCATGTGGAACACCAGCAGTCCGAGCGCCCAGATGTCCGCTGCCGGGGTGAGCGGACCGGGCTCCGTCTGCTCTGGTGCGAGCCACAGCGGCGAGCCCATCGCGCCCGTCTGCGACGTCCCCTCCGCGACGAGCTTTGCGATCCCGAAGTCCAGGATCTTCACCGTGATGGCCACGTCGGCGCGCTTCGATGCCGCGAGGAACACGTTCTCGGGCTTGAGATCGCGGTGGATCACGCCGGCGGCATGCGCCGCAGAGAGCGCGTGCGCGAGCTGAGACACGATCGTGAGGATGTCCGCCATGGGGACCGGCCCGCCGCTCTCCACGCGATGCGCGAGGTCCTCGCCGTCGAGCAACTCCATGACCAGGTACGGATACCCAGTGGTCACGTCGACCCCCGCGACGTGGACCTCCACCACGTGCTCACTCTCGATCCGTGCGCCGAGCTTCGCCTCCTGGACGAACCGCTTCAGCAGGTCGCCGTCCGACAACAGGTGCTGCTGCATGATCTTCAGCGCGCGCTGCTTGTGCGTGGAGAGCTGCTCCACGACGAAGACCGATCCCATACCGCCTGTCGCAAGCGGGCGCACCACGCGGAAGTCGCCAGCGAAGACAGAGCCAACCTGGAGTGTCGTCACGGCCGGAGACCCACGAGAGCCATTGTACACCGCCGCGCGCTATTCTTTTCGCCAGTCGCGCTTGGTGGTCACCGACTCTTCTACGGCGATGTTCTTCTCGGGCGGCCGCGGGCGCACGGCAGGTGGCGGCTGCGACTCGAATGCGAAGATCGGTCGCGGAGGAATCGAGGGTACGCGCGCCATGGGAATGGACGGTGGCGCGCCCGAGTAACGCGGGGGCACGGAGCTCCGCGTGGAGGGCGGCGACACGGACCGTCGCGGTGGCATGACGGTGTCGACCCGGTTCGGGTCCGCGGCATGGGGGGGAGGCGGCATGGAGCGACGAGCCGCTGCTGACGGAATGAGGCCCAGCACATCCTTGGCTTGCCTCACCGCCAGATGAAACTCCTCTGCGAGCTCACGCGCGGATTGAAAGCGAAGGTGCGCGTCCGGCGCGAGCCCCCGCCGCATCCACGAATCCAGCGGATTCGCGGCCTCCTCCGAGAGCACGCTCGCGAGCGACGGTGGCGCCTGCTTCATGGCGTCGACCAGCTCCGAGATCTCTGTGGTGGCGAGGTACGGAACGACGCCAGCGATGCATTCGTAGGCGACCACGGCGAGCGCGAACAGGTCGGTGCGCGCGTCGGGCTGAGCACCCGTGAGCACCTCGAGCGGCATGTATTCTGGCGTTCCGGAGATCTCGCGCAGTGCCTCCCCTGTCGGGGGAGCGATGGTTTCGGCGATGCCGAAATCGAGCACCTTGACGAGCGTGCGACCCCGGTCGTCCGTCGTGAGGAAGATGTTCCCGGGCTTGATGTCCTTGTGGACGATCCCCATCGAGTGGGCGCGTGCGAGCGCCCGTGCGACGTGCACGACCACATCCTCGGTCTCTTCGAGGCCGGGCCGTCGGTCTGCGACGATGCGGTCGTCGAGCGTCTCACCCGCGAGCGACTCGTAGACGATGTACGGAAGCGCGGCGGCGGTCGTGGTGACTCCGTACGAGAGCACGCGAACGATGTGGGGGCTCAGCATCCGCGAGCACAGCTCCGCCTCGCGCTCGAAGTCGGCGCGCCGCGCAGGATCGCCGACGAGCCCCGCGTGCATCACCTTCAGCGCGACCTCGATGTTGAGCCGGTTGTCCTTCGCGAGCCAGACATTGGCGGCCCCGCCCCCGCCGAGCGAAGACAGGAGCTCGAATCGCCCTTCGACGACCGTGCCAACCTCGAAGGAATCGCTCACGCACTCATTGTACGGGAGCAAGGAACAACCGGAAAGCTCATGGCGCGCATTGGCGAGCCGCGCTGGAGCTCGCCCCGGGTCGGCGCGGCCCCTGCCGCTGTCCGCTACTTCTTTCCGGCAGGCTTCGCCGGGGTGGCAGGTGCCTTCGCGGCGCCGGGGGCGAGCGCGACGGGCGTCCCCGCGGGCTTCTTGCGGCCGTAGAGATCGGCGGTCTTGTCTTCCCACTCCGACTTGTCGTCGAAGTAGACAGTCGATGCTTGAAGCTCGTACAGCGCCGCGCCGCCGGTCGCCGCGTCGAGGACCTTGTCCTTCGCGTCCTTGATCCGGATCGACGACGTCTGCTGCGCTCCGGGCGCGAGCGAGACGTTCTCGCTGATGCCGCCGCGGCCGATGACCGCACCGCTCTTGTCGTACGCCCAGCCGTACACGTTGCAGTAGTGCCACGGATGCGTTCCGGTGTTCTTCAGGGTGTACTGCAGTACCTCCTCACCGCCGGAGTCGACGAGCTTCAGCGGGGTGGCAGTGCAGGACTTCGCCGCGTCGGCGGGTGCCGGCGGCTTCGGAGCGTCCGCCGTTGGCGTCGAAGCGCCGCTCGCGGAGGCCGCAGATGCGCCACCCTCCATCGAAGCGTCGTTTTTGGAGCACGGACCGAGAGCCAACGCCGACATGGACAGGAGAACAATGGGACGAATCATGGCGCTCTCGTCTAGCGCATTTCAGCGCGCCCCGGTGAGCTCACGCGCATCGCCTCTACTGATTGGACGACTGGGTGTGCGTGCCGTTCGGGAGCGCGCTCTCGACTTCGACGTCGCTCCGGTAGCGCGTCGCGCCGATCGGATAGCCGTCCGCTTCCCAGGCCTTCCGCCAGCCGTTCTTCTTTCCATTGACGTACTCGGTCTGCGCGATGACGACGCCGCTCGGTGAGAAGCGTGTCTGCACGCCTTGCTCGCGCGAGTCCGTCTCTTCGGTTCCGCCGCCGTAGAAGCCGACCTTTTCGCGGCCGCCGGTGAGGTGATACCGGATCTCCCACTTCAAGTCGCCGCGCTCGAAGAAGCTCTGCGAGGAGAGCTTGCCGCTCGTGTCGAATCCGAGCGCGAGGCCATGCGAGACCGCGAGTGAGTGTCCCGGGACGCCCGGGATCGAGCAGTTGATCGACGACGGGCTCGAGTACACCTTCGCACCTGTCGGGCAGCGCATCTCTTCGACCTTCACCTCACTGTGGAGCGTGGTGTCGGGGAACCACGTCGGGATCGCGACCGGCGTGAGCGGCGTGAAGAACGTCTTCATCTCGGCGGACAACGGCGGCCGCGCGGCACGATTCGCGTCCATCGCGGGCGCGTTCTTGCGCAGGAGCTCCTGCACGCTCCGGAGGTTCTTCACCTGCGCATCGATCTGCGCCTTCGACGAGGGGTCGCGCTCCACAAGCGCCTCGAGCTCGCGGATCTGCGCCTCGAGCTCTCTGATCTGTTCATCCGTCGCGCTCATCTTTGGTGCGTCCTTCCTCTGGGTTTCGTCTTCTCGGATCGCCGGGGATCGACCCGGCACCGCCGAGATTGGCACGATCGCGAGCGTATCAGCGCTGCCCGCGGTCCTGTCCGCGTGTACGCCCGAGCCTCCGCGACACCCACCCGCGCAAGCGACCACGACAAGTCCCACGAGCATCGATGTGATCCGGCGTTCCATGTTTTGTCTCCTCGAGGATGGAGACAGCCGCGGTCAGGATTCGTCGCGCGGAAAATGACGGCTGAGCGACAGATCGATCGCGCCTGCCATGACGCGCACTACGCTCTTCATGTCGTCCGGGGCGATCTGTAGCTCGTCCCGGAGTATCGCGCGCAGCTTCGACTCGAGCGCCTCTCGGGCCGCGCTCACCCAGCGCGCCGCCGTCGCACGGTGGACGCCGTAGAGCGCGCCGATCTCGTCCACAGTCAGGTCGTCGCAGGTCGCATAGCGCAAGAGCGTCCGCTCGCGCGCGGTCAGCAAGGCAGCAGCCTTTGCGAACGCGTCCTTCAGCGCGCCGCCGAAGCGCTCTTTGACGAGCGCGCCCTCGGCGTCGGTGGCGGATGCATCATGCATCTTTCCTAGCATCGACTCGGACAGCTCGTCCTCCTTCGGTTGCGCCGTCGCCGCGTTGAGCAGCGTGCGCGATGCCGTGACCCGCACCCAGTGTGCAAGCGCACCGCGACCACCATAGAGCGCGATCCGCGGAAGCTCACCCACCTCCGCGACGAGCAAGCGCGTGCGCACGAGTTGTTTCGCCTCGTCCAGCCCGCAGCGCGGTCGCACCTTTGCGAACACGATGGCCACCTGGGCGCTGAGCAGCCGATCGAGCTCTGCGATCGCGGTCGCGTCGCCGCGCGCGCACGCACACGCTAGATAGAGGTCGGAAGCCAGGAGTGTGCTCGGATCGAACGCTGCAGGCGGCGGAGGCACACGGGCACAGAGCCACACTGCGAAGATCGGAACGGGGACGTCGATCGTGGACCATGCGGTTTTTCCCGCGTGGATCGCGGCGACGAGCGCGCGTTCCGCTGCGGGCGTAGAGACGCGCGCGCGCTGCTCTTCGCTCAACGCGCGGAGGAGGTCGGCATCGTCCACCCAGGTATCGTAGCCAAGAACGCGAGCGCAGTGGTGCGGAAGTCGCGCGGCATTGCCTCGAGCAACGGCGCGGCCGGCTCGAAGGCGCTCCTTGCTTCCGCCGCGCGTCCGGAAGCCATGGCCGCGCGCGCGAGCTCCATTCGCACCATCACGATCGTGTGCGACCACGCGCGCGGCCCGAGCGAGGCGACGGCACGACGCGCGTACTCGAGTGCGGCGGCCGCGTGCCCGTCGGTGCGCTCCACGAGCGACATCGCTGCAAACGGCAGCGCGCTGACCTCACGCGCGGGACCGTGTCCTTCGTACGAAAGCGACGCGACCGCCGCCGCCCGCGCGCCGACGAGGTCGCCGCCTGTGACGAGCACCCGCGCTTCGAGCGCGTACGATCGCGCAAGGATCCCGTTCACGCGCGCGCCGAGCGGCGTCACGCGTCCGCTCGCAAGGTCGGCGAGCCAATCCCCCTTCTCTGGCAAGCCGAACGCGGCGATCCGGCGCGCTTCACGCGCCTGGGGGAGCGCGTACTTCGGGCCGTCTCGTCGCTCTTTCATCTCGGCCGCATGGAGCTCTGCGAGGGCGAGCCATGAGCTCGTGTCACCGAAGAGCCGCTTCGCGAGCTCGATCTCGTCGGTGGCGTCGAGCACGACCTCGGCCGGGTCCCTGGCGAGCGACTCGTAGTGCCGGGAGGCGTACGCGTGCTTGACGATGTCGTCAGCCTTCTCAACATCCCAGAACGCGTGATTGAACGCGTCCTTCGCGCGCTTCGGGTCACCGCTGGCCGCCGCGCTCTCGGCCTCCGCGATGGTGAGCAGCGCGGAAAATCCAACATCGCTCGCGCGGCCGACGGCGCTCTTCGCAAGATCCAGGGTGTCGGCGGCCCCCGGCGCACGGAGGTCGAGCGCTCGCACCCGCAGGATCCACGCGCGCGCGGCGTAGTCGTCGCGGCGCGACGCCGAGGCCAGCTTCGTCGTGTCGGCCAGCAAATCGCGCTCGATCGGATCGTCTGGCGTCATGGTTTCTACCGCGAGGAGACGCGCCTCCGCCGCGAGCTGCTTCGCGCCGCCCATCTGAGCGATCTCCGAGGCGGACAGGAGGGCCTGGGTCTGGCTCGCGCCGCCCTTCGAATCCGTGCGCAAGCCGCCCACGCGCGTGCGCGCAGCGATATGGCCGAGGTCCTGGTCGTGCTTCTGGAGCATGGCGGCGCCCATGGTCCACTCTGCTTCGTCGGGTCGTGCGCTCGTGCCCGTGCACGCGGAAGGAGAGTCCAGCACCTGGACGGCCTCGAGCGCGCCCCACGCCTCGAAGCCGAAGCCTTGTTCGATCACATCGACTGTCGAGGTCGCTCGGCGGGCCATCCGCGCGATGCAAGACTCTGCGCTCGCGCGGAGGTCCGGCGGCAATGCGCACGCGCGTGCGCTGGCCGCATTCAGGGCGGTCGCATGGCGATCGAGCGCCAGAAGGACCGGCTCCGATGGCACCGCCGGAACGCCAAACGCAGGCTTCGCGAGCTTCTCACGCAGCTTCGTCTTCGACGCTTCGGTCAGGAACGCGGGGGGCAACGTGCATGTGGCGTGCGCCGCGCTCACGCTCGCCGCGGTCGTGTGCGGGTCGGTCGCCGCCCGGCGCGCGTTCACGGAGATCACACCCACCACCGCGACCGCGAGCAAGAGCGCACCAGCGAGCACGAAGAACGGCGCCCGACTCGAGCGCTCGAGCGGCGCGAGCCTGGACAAGAGCTCCGTCATCGATGCATGCCGACCGCGCGGATTCGGTTGGAGCCCGCGCTCGAGCAACACGCGGAGCTCGCGCGGCGCCCGATGTCCTTTCGTGGGCGGCACGAACGCGCCTTTCATCGCCGCAAGGGCGAGCTCCTCGATGGTCGCGGCCTCGAACGCGTGCATCTTGTAAGCGGCGTGCCACAGCGCCACGCAGAAGGAGAACTGATCGCTCCGCGCGTCGACCTCGTCACCGCGGTGCTGCTCCGGCGACATGTATCGCGGCGTGCCCATCACCGAGCCAGCGCGCGTGAGCGCGGTCTTGAACGATAGCGGCGCATCGCCGGTCGGCTCGCCTTCGACCAAGCTGCTGGACGCGCGCGCGAGCCCGAAATCGGTCACGAGCACGCGTCCGTCGTCCCCGACCAGCACGTTGTCAGGCTTGAAATCGCGATGAACGATGCCGATCGCATGCGCCGCCGCGAGCCCACGGCCCGCCGCGAGGAACATCCGCAGTGTCGCGCGGAACGGCGCCCCCGGCTCGGCGTCGAGGACGCTCCGCAACGTGCGGCCAAGGACGAGCTCCATGGCGACGAACACGCGACCATCCGCTGTTGCGCCGGCGTCGTAGACGGACACGACATTCGGATGGGTCAGGCGCGCCATCGAGCGCGCTTCTCGCAGCAGTCGCTCCTGCTGTGCGGGCTCGCGGGTGAGGAGGACCTTCAGCGCGACTGCGCGGTCCAGCTCCGGATCGTGTGCAGCATACACGATTCCCATCCCGCCTTTGCCGAGCACGCGGGTGATGCGATAACGACCGATGATCGTGTCGTCCACGGCCACACCGTGCGGACGCGGCGGGCCCACGCGCGTGTCCTCGACCATGGTCGGTGGCGCTTCGTCGACCCGTGTGGTCCCCACGTCGACCGCGGTCGCGCCCGGGACCAGTGCAGAGGCGAGGATCGCGAGCAGCGTGCGGCACTTCGTGCAGCGATCGAGGTGCTCCTCGACCGCGAGCGCCTCAGCATCGGCGAGGCGTTTGCCCACGAAGTCGAGGAGCGCGTCTTCACTGGGGCACGCGAGGGTCACCGGGGCTCCGAACGCGAGCGTATCACGCGCGCGTCGCTCACGGCTTGTGCGCGGAGGTTGCACACTTGCCGTTCAAGCAGCCGCCTTGACCGCAGTGCGTCTTCTGCCCGGCGCCGCCGCGCTCCGGTGACATGATCTGGTCGCTGCCGTTGCACCAGAACACAACGCACTCGCCGTCCATGCAGTCGTGGGGACACAGCGACCAGCCTGTGTTCGTGCCGTGGATCGAGCTCTTCGTGACGGCCTTCTTGCCGTCACAGTACTTGTAGGTCTCGCCCCGGCGCCCCGGATCGCCCGGGTCGCTGACGATGGTCTTCACGCATTTGCCGTCGACGCACTTCTGCGCACCGACGCCGCAGTCTTGCTGCTTTGCGACGCCGTTGTCCTTGAAGTGGGCGATGTTGCCGCTGCAGAACGGAGCGGGCGGTGGAGGGGTGGGCTTCGTGTCCGCGTGCGCCGAGACGGCAACGAGTACGACGGTGGCAACGAGAGGAAGAACGAGGTGGCGATATTGGCTCATGCCGAGAAGACAGGAGCCGTCGCAGCTCGTCGCAGAGAAACTGTCACCACGCAGGGGTGGCCCTGACGCTGCGGCCCAACGTACGCCCCGACAACACTACGCTATCATTGTCGATTACTGTTTTCTTTGGGTGGGTGGTTGCACATGTGGAGTTGTGGGACATAGTGCGCGTCTCAACAACGTCTTCAGAGGCCAACATGAACCGCTTTCTCTCCGTCTTCGTGGTGTCGACTCTCGCTCTCGCTGGCTGCGCGGCAAACACCGACACCAACGATCAATCCGCCGATGAGGAGATCAAGGCCGGCACGGTGAGCGCCGCGAGCGCGAAGACGCTGTGGAACCTGCTCGGCGATGCGAACGCGCCCTCGAACACGCCTGCGGGCATGCTCGGTGTCGGCTCGCGCATCGCGCGCATCCGTCTGAACACCAGCCAGGGCGGCATGGCGCACTTCATCAGCGAGAGCGGCTCGCTCTCCACCGTGGAAGGCACCGAGCTCGGCAACCTCATCGATCTCGGCGGCGACTGGTCGGCCGTCAAGACTGGGCTCGTCCAGGGCGGCGGCAAGTTCGTGACTGTCGACGGCGACCACGGCTCCTCCTCGAGCACGCTGCTCGCGACCGTCGAATGCACGCACGTCGTCTCGCCCTCGGCGAAGCCGCACTGCACCGTCAAGCCGATCGTGATGTCGGCAGCGAGCTCCGCGGTGCTCATGGCAACGCTCCGCGCGGCGAAGGCGCCGTCGAACACGCCTGCTGGCGTTCTTGGTGTGGGGTCGGCGATCGGCGAGATCGAAGTCACGACCGCGCAGGGCGGCATGGCGCACTTCATCAGCCAGGGCGGGACCGTGAGCACGGTGGCCGGCAAGAAGCTCGCGGACCTCGTCACGCTCGGTGAAGCCTGGAGCGACGTGCGCGATGCGGTCGTCAACGGCGGCGGCGCATTCACGGTCACCCCGGGTACACACGGTGCGTCCTCGAGCAAGATGAAGGCATCCGTCCTCTGCACGCAGGTCGTCTCCCCCTCCGCCAAGCCGAGCTGCACGGTCACGCCGCTGAACTGATCGCGACGGTGGAAACCCCGGCACCGGGAAGGCGCCCGCAGGCCCTGAATGCGCGCGGAGAAGGCGCGCTGCTCTACACGGGGCCGGCCGGCTTCATGATTGGTCGCTTCCGTCGCTACCCGTCGCAGGTGCCGTTCACGGACACCGGGCCGGTGACAGCTCACCTCATGGTGTTCCCGCGCACGCCCGTCATCATCCAGCACGCGGGCCACCCGCCCGTGGTGGCCGATCCCACGCGGGTCATTCTCTACAATCGCGGGCAGGAGTACACGCGACGAGCGTTGTCACTACACGGCGACCAGTGCGAATGGTTCGCAGCACCCGCGGAGGCCATTGCAGAGGCGGCGCGCGAGCAGAGTCCGGGCGTGGACGACCGTCTCGATCGGCCGTTTGCCAGCACGCACCGCGAAGTGGACGCGCGAACGTACCTGCTCCAGCGGCGCGTCGCCGTGCACGTCAGCATGCACGCACGCCCCGACCACCTCTTCGTGGAGGAATCCATCATGACGCTGCTCGGGCGCTGCGTCGGTCCGCCACATCCATCATCTCTGGCAGTCCGCACCACCACCGCGCGGGCGCACCGGGAACTTGCAGAGGCATGTCGCGTGCTCCTTTCACGACGCCTCGCCTCGCGGCTGTCGCTGTCGGGGATCGCCGCGGGCGTGGGCACATCCCCGTTCCATCTGGCGCGTGTGTTCCGCAAGGAGTCTGGCCTCAGCGTGCACGCGTACCTCCACCAGCTCCGACTGCGCACGGCACTCTCGCGTGTGATGGACGGCGAAGACCTCACGAACGTGGCACTCGACCTGGGCTACGCCAGCCATAGCCACTTCACCGCGCGTTTCCGGCGCATGTTCGGCGCACCGCCCTCTTCTCTGCGCGGGTGATCAAGGAGCGAGCACGATCGTGACAGCGCGGGCCCTACCACGCGTGCCACGCTCGCTCCATGCGAAGAACGGCGCTCCTCCTTTCCGTGTGGCTATCGGCGTGCGCGGCGAATGCTCCCGTTCCGCCACCCCCGGCTCCCACGCAGGCGTCAGCGACGCCACCCGGCCCGCCATGCACCGAACCAGAGCGACGCGCGATGGACTTCTGGATTGGCGAGTGGGACCTTTCCGTGGAGGTGCCCGCGGACCCGAGCGCGAAGTCGTGGAACCGCGCGCGCGGCGTGAGCGTGATTCGGTCGGTGCTTGGAGGCTGCGCGATCGAAGAGAACTTCCACGCGGACGGCCCTGATGCGCCATGGGCGGGCCGCAGCTTCTCCATGTACGTGCCCGCGCGGAAAGGCTGGCGTCAGACGTGGGTCGACGACTCGGGCTCGTACCTCGCGTTCGATGGTGGTCCCACGCCCGCCGGCTTCGCGCTCGTGGGCGAGGAGAAGATCGTGGAAGGAAATCGAACTCGCATGCGCATGGTGTTCGGGGAGATCACCCGCGATGCGCTCGTGTGGCGCTGGGAGCGCGGCACGGAGCCAGCCGCCACCTGGGCGCCAGCGATGGTGATCAGGTACACGCGCCGGCCCACGCTGTAGGGTCAGCGAATCTCGACGTCGATCGGCACGAGCCCGAGGACGCCCGCGACATTCTTGTCGAAGGCTCGCGCGAAGTCGACCACGGGCGCGAGACTCTCGCGCGTGGCCTCGTAGGGCCTGAACAACGGTGGCG
Organism: Polyangiales bacterium; assembly: GCA_038230375.1. Taxonomy (GTDB): domain Bacteria; phylum Myxococcota_A; class Polyangia; order Polyangiales; family Polyangiaceae; genus JANXLV01. The sequence continues at coordinate 50,731 of JBBRNJ010000061.1, forward strand.
ACGACATGATTGGGCCCAGGCTGCGCCGGCAGTCGTCGAAGGTCGCGCGGACGTAGAACGGCACCTTCTGCGACGGACCGCGATCGAGCTCAAGGGCCCACGCATTCGACGGATCCTTGACCAGGAGCTTCTGCCATCGAACGCCGGTCGGACCCGACACGACCGTGTCCATCGCGAGCTCCTGCGTCGCGCGTTGCAGTGCCTCACCAGAGAAGGCGACGTTGCCGCGGTACACGATGACGATGGGGCCGAGTGACGGCCCAGGCAACGAGCCCCACGGGACCTCGATCTCCGCGTCGTCATCGTCATCCTCTGCGTCGTCGACGCGAAGAAGAAGCTCCAGCGCGTTTGCGACGCCGCTCGCTTCGCGGCCGTCGTGGAGCTCGTACCCGAGGCCGTCGGCGATCACAGTAAACGTCCTGGTTGCCGCTGCCAGCGTGCGCGCCGCCTGGAGCGCGAGTGTAGTGGCTCTGCGATCGTCCTCGGACGGGCGACCGACCAGGTACCACCCCGCGAGCTCCGGCGGTGTCGGTAGTGACTCGTCGAATGGAAGCACGCGCGACACGCCACGATAGGAGACGGTCACCTTGTGACGTTCGTGCGTCCACCCGCCCGCGCGATCCGACACGAACCCGAGCGCGTGCAAGCTCTCATCCGCGGCGCGTGCCGTCTCGTGCTCGCGCTCCGCAAGGCGCGGAATCCAATCCCCCATCCAGCTCATGACCCGCTCCGCTATGCAGACGACAGAGCTCGCGAGTGGTCTGCGGAGCTCTGCTGGGGTCGCGGTCGCGCTAGCTCACCCAGCAGAGTCTGCACCCGCCTACTTCATGCCCGGAACGCTGGCCATCGCGAGCTTCGTGACGCACTGGGTGGCGTTCGTGGTGGCCTTGGTGATCTGGTCTGCCTCGCTGGACTTGGCGGTGACCATGTCCTTGGCGTTGTCGCTGTACTTCTTCGTCGCCGCGGTCGCGCAGGCGGTGTCCTTGCAGGCACACGCGGCCGTCTCGTACTCCTCGCTCATCGTGAGTGCCGCGCTCTTCCCGCAGCCCGTTGTCAGCAGCATCGTTGCGCCAAGAACAACAGCCGTACCTACGATCGACATCTTCATGAGAGACTCCTTGATGAGTGAGGTGGAAAAACCGAACGTATGTGGTCAGCGCCTCCGGATCCAGGACGGATGTCAGTCCAATGGGCGAAATGCTGCCGGCGCCGCTGCGAAAGATGAGCGGTTCATTAACTGTGATGATAGTTTCGAGCCCTGCTCGTGCGAGCCCCAACACCTTGCGGGGCGTGCTTCAGGGTCTGCCGCAGCTCATGGGCAGCTCCCGGTCGAAATAGGCTAGAAGCGCCGCTCGAGCTGGGCATGACGTTTGCGTACGAGGCAGGAATGCTCTGGGGCTCACGCGTCGTGTGTGCTGCCGCGTTCACACTCGTGGTGACTGGCTGCTACGTGCCCATCGCGGTTCCGGTCGCGCTGCCCGGCAAGGTCGAGGTGATGGAGGGAAGGCGCGCGGTCCCTGCGGCGGACGGGCGATCGGAGACGCGGGTGTCCACCGGAGTTCATCTCGCGAGTGCGCTCAGACCCGATGCGGCCATTGGCGACGTGGGCCTGGGCTACGTGCTCACGGACGTTGGTGCGGGCGCGCACGTGATCCACGGCGTGTACGCCGAGACCTCGGTCTTGCCGCCGCTCCTCGTCGACAAGGGCGGCGCGATGCGCCTCCTGCTCTCTTTTCGCAGCGAGGTTCTTTTTCCCGATGCAGCACCCGCCGGACTCGGCCTGGGCCTGTTCGGCCGCGTGGGACTCGAGGCGATGGGCAAGGCCGGACCGCGCGCCGAGAACTACTACGGCCTCTTCACTGGCGGAGGTGGTGCTGGCTACTTCGTCGAGGTGGGCGAGCAGCACCTGCCAGGCGGCGCGCGGGCGACCGTGGGCAGCCTTGGTCTCTCCATCCGCTTCCCTGCCACGGCGGGCGCCTTTTTCTACGGCTGGGCGCGCGTCCAATGAACGCATCGCGCTTCACGGCTGTCATGGTCCTCGCGTGCGCGACAACGGCGTGCGGCGTTCCGTTTGCATTCCCCGTGGTGACACCACCAAGCAAGGTGGAGGTGATGGAGGGCATGCGCGGCTTTCCTTCCGCCAACGGGGGCTGGGAGACCCGCGTGTCGACGGGCGTCCACGTGGCAAGCGTGCTTCCTCCGGACATTGCAGTCGGCGATCCGGGCATGGGCTATGTGCTCACGCGGCTCGACAGAGGCGGACGGATCATCCATGGCGTCTACGGCGAGGTCGGCACCCTGCCCCTTCGCCTCGTCGGGCCCAGTGGAGGCTTGCGGCTCGACGTTGCGTTCCGCGGCGAAGCCCTGTTCCACGACGGAGGTCCGCCCGGCAACGGCCTCGGCCTCTTCGGTCGCGTGGGCCTCGAGCTCGTGGGCGCAGCCGACCCGCCACCCGAACGCTTCCATGGCGTGACCAGGGGCACGGGGGGCATGGGTTTGCTGATCGAATACGGAGAGCAAAGGCTCCCCGGAGGCGAACGCGCCAGCGTGGGAAGCGCGGGCCTCTGGCTTCGCCTGCCCGCCGCCGCTGGAGCATTCTGGTAGAGACCGCGCGTTCGCGTGAACGACGCGGTTCACACGCGCCCGGTAAACCCAGGTTCACGCCTTGCCGAGGGTCCCGCGAGTCAGGGGTACCCCGTCACGATCCCGGCGGGCCAGCAGCACGAGGTTGCGTGCGCTCACATCCGGCGGAAAGAGGCATCCGATCGTGACCACGTAGCCTCGCTCCGAAAGGTGGCGTGCGCGATCCGCGAGCACGAACACCTCCAGCGCGCGGGCGAGGAGCGCACGCGGTATCGCGAGGCGTCGGATACGTGCATGATACACATGAGCCCACGCCGCCGCTTCTTCGACGCACGCCGGGCTGGGGGCCGACAGTCCGCGCACCGCGAATGCATGCGTGACGAGCGATGTCATATCGCGATGCGCCGCACGGCGATTGAGCCCGTCGAGCTCGGCGCCGTGACGCAACGAGGGAACCTCGCGCGAGAGGAGTCGATGAAGGGCAAGTCTCCGCTCGCGTCCCGCCAGGTTCTCGGCACGTGTGGCCTCCACTCCAAGGTCGCGTGCCGTCAGGTTGCTCAGCCCAAGCAGGTGCCTTGGCAGGGTGAGCTTGTCCCCGTGCACGTGCGCGTCGCACAGCGGGACACGTGAGAGCGCGCTTTGCTTTTGCAGACAACAACCCACGAGGGCAAGAGAGGCGCCCGTGCGCGCCACGCTCTCCACCATCTTGTCTCCCAGCTCGCCGCAAGCGTGGAGACCGATCACGCAGTCCTTCTCCGTGAGCTGCAGTCCATCCAGGAGAACGTCCGTCTGCGCGAATACCGGCGCGTTCGCATGCGAGGTGGAGAGCAGTCGCGCGCGCGCCGTCAGGGCCGCATCGCGCTCCAGACCGATGACGGGTCGCTCGACGCGCTCCGCGATCTCGCGCGTGAGATGCCCATGCCCCGACCCCACGTCGACCACGCGGCTCGCTCCAGCGGCAAGGGGAAGCAACACGCCCGCGAATGCGTCCACCTGCGCTCGCTTGCGCGGCGTCTCTCGCCGTCGAAGCGCCGTGCGCTCGGGGCCGGGCGGTGATGCCCCGATCGCCGGCATTGCGCAGACGGTCCGCGCTCTCTCCACCAGGGAAAGCAGCCCTTTGGGTGTGTCGTCGGGCCACGAAGCGTCCAGGCCGTCCGTCTCGATCGCGTCGAGTCGGGCGTCGTCGCACGCAAGCAAGAACGTCATCCAGTCGCGCGCCACAAGCGAGCTCGGGGGGTCCATGTCGCGTGGCCTCCCGTCGAGCACGTCGCGATGGTCCGCGATGAGCTGCGCCGACGCCCTCCAGTGCGCGTCCGCGTTCACTACTACGCGGACGCTTTTGGGCGTGTGACGAAGAAGGCTGCGGCGCACAGCGCGGTTCCGAAGAGGTCTGTCGTGAGTAGCTGCATCGTGGCGCCGCTCACACCGTGTGCCACGAGAATGCCGAAGAGGCGCGCAGACCCAAGGCCACCCATCACGAGCGTCGCCGCGAGGAGTCCCTGATTCCGCCGCGCGGGAGAGAGCGCGCTGATGCCGAGAAATAGGCCCAGGCCAAGCTCCATTCCGCCGTACACCGCACGAGCGTCGGATGTTGCGTCACCGTTCGTGAGCACTATGCCGAGAGGTCCCGCCATGGCGGAGGGCCCGATGAGCCACTGCACACCGAACACCGCGAACCCGAGCGCAGCGAGCACCAGCACGACGACACCGAACACATTCGAGCGACCACCAGCTGCCATCGTGCAACAAGACGTGCGTTCGACTCCAGGTGCAAGCCCAAACGCCGCGCTCGGCCGCTTCATGTCTGGAGGTAAATTGCTGCGTGAATCGATTTGAATGCTACACCGCGTCGTTCGTCCAATGATCGGCGGTGGGGCGCGTCGATCGCTCCAGCAAAAGGGAAAATTTTCATGAAGCTGCAGCTGAAGACGGTCTCGTTGTTCGCGTTCGCCATGGCGAGCGCGGTGGTGGACGTATCGGTCGCCAGTGCAGGTCCTTCGCAGGACCCCAGCCAGGACACTGGCAACCCAGGCACCGTGCCGGGACAGCTGACGGGCGGCCTGAAATTGCAGCTGGCGAACAAGGCCCTGACCTCGGCGGGCCTGCCCATCCTGAAGGTGACGCTGCCTCCGGCCCAGATGAAGCTCACGGCCCAGACAACCACGAACAACGGAGCGAGCATCGTGTACATGGGGCCCGGAGCGTGGCTCGGGGGCTACGTGGGAAATCCAGACGGCAGCTTCCAGCTGACCCCCACGCCGATACCGGGCAACCCGAATGACTATTACGCTGCGCGCGTCGACATGCGTTTCCCGGCGGAGGTCGGCAAGCTCTATGTCGTCGACTGCAAGATCAGCAACCTGGTCACGCCCGGGCAACAGGTGCAGTTCTGGGGCCTCGGGGCATTCCCCAGCACAGGACCGAAGTCGCAGGTGGCTGAGGAAGCCGGGCACGTCCTCTACTCGCTACAGGCGGTGCGAACGAACGAGGGTGTGACCGTCGCGACCTTCAAGAACAACCACTTCTCGTTTCACAGCTGCGAGATCACGAAGCTCAACTAATTCTACTGCGGGATCCGCGCTCCTCACCATCCGCTCAGCATCGCTAGCACTACTGCGGGATGTCGCCGTCCCAGGCGCGAATCTACGCATCAATCGCGCCGTGGCAACGGGACAATACCCGGCGTATCCGGGGACCACTGGCGGCAGCGAGCAACAGACGCCAAGCGTCGCTCGTTCGCTTC
>JBBRNJ010000062.1:0-54725 GCA_038230375.1 Polyangiales bacterium
CGCTCCTCGAGAAGGCGGCCGTCGCGCGACGCAGGGTGGGGGAGACCATCCTCACCTCTGTCGGCGCGCTCATGGACGATCAGTTGTATGGTGCACGCATCGAGGACGCGCCCGCGGCGGTGCAGCGCCTGTTCGCCTCCGACGTGCCCACCACGTGGGGTGGGCTGCGGCTCGGCAAGGAGGTCGACCTGTTCTTCCTTCTCCCGACGCAGCCCGAGCGCGAGTCGCGCGTGGCCACCGTGACGGTCCAGCTGTTCCGCGCGCCGAGCGGCGAGGTCACCTCCGCGGAGGTCTCTGGCGAGGACCTCTTCGTGCGCTGGCAGGAGGCGGACCGCATCGTGGCGCTCGACCCGAGCCAGTCCGCGGACCGCACGGAGGCGGGCGTCCATGCCCTGGAGATCCTCGGCGGCGCGTTCGAGGGCCGATTTCCGCACGAAAGATGCGGGAATAGCCCGAGCCCCGGAGCGTTGTTCTCGCGCGCCTGCGGGGGTCTCTCTGTCCAGATCGTGATGGGCGAATCGGCCGGCGCGCTCGATCGCGTCGTGTTCACGGCGGACAAAAAGCGCTAAGTTCTGCCCGTTGGACGGCCGTCGAACGGCGTCCCAGGAGGTCTTCCGTTGATTCCGTACATCCATGTGCCTGACCTGAAGCTGGGCCCTCTGACCCTGCATCCATTCGGTCTGCTCGTGGCCACTGGAGTCATCGTCGGCACGTGGCTGGCCACGCGTCGCGCACGTCAGCGCGGGATCGATCTCCGCAAGCTCAACTCCTTCATCACGTGGATGCTCGTCGCCGGCTTCATGGGCGGGCACATGTTCGACGAGATCTTCTACCACCCATCGGAGCTCGTGAAGCGCCCGTGGTCCATCGTCTTCCTGTGGGAGGGGCTCTCGTCGTTCGGCGGATTCCTGGGCGCGCTGATCGGCATCCTGCTCTGGAAGTGGTTCGATTCCACGCCGTGGCTCGTGCTCGGCCCGGTCACCATCCCGAAGTTCCACAAGCGGCGCATGGCCATGCCGATCATGCCGCTCGCCGACCTCATCCTGTCCGTCTATCCCGTCGCCTGGATCTTCGGCCGCTCCGGCTGCAGCGTCGTGCATGATCACCCGGGCGCGAAGGCCTCCGCGGACGCGCTGCTTGCCGTTGCTTACGGCCGCGGACCCATCACGGAGTACGGTCCCATCCAGCTCATCATGGGGAACGCGCCCCAGTACGATCTTGGCATGCTCGAGATGATGTTCACCTGCATCATCGCCTTCTTCTTCGCGCTCACGTGGAGCAGGAAGCTGCCGACGGGCTCGTACATCATCGCGTCGGCCTTTGCGTACGCCCCGGTCCGCTTCGTCATGGACTTCTTCCGCATCACGGACGGCGACACCGCCGACATCCGCTACGGCACGCTGACGTTCGCGCAGTACTGCTGCTGCGCGCTGCTGGTGTTCGGCGGCGTGATGATCGCCGTGGTGGTCCGCAACCAGAAGAAGGGCTTCGACCCGCAGGAGCTCCTGCTCGAGGGCAAGGATCTCCCGACCGCGGCCGCAGACCACGAGCCCAAAGAGGCCTAGAAGCCGGGCCTTTATCTGTTGCGACGACGCGGAGCTAAGCTCGCACGTGCGGCGTCAGGACGGCGCGCACGTCGTCCGGGATCTTCGTCTTCTCGATCGTGTCGAGTGCGCTCACCACGGTCGTGTGGGTGACCTGTGCCGCGATGACCTCGTCGCGGGTGCGGAAGAGCGTGAACGCGAACGTGACGGAGGTCTCGCCGATCTTCGTGACGCGGGTCTCCACACGAACGGTGTCGCCGTAGCGCAGGGGCGCCTTGAAATCGCACTCGGTGTGAACGGCGGGGAAGCCGATACGTCGCTCGGTGATCAGCGCGCGGTAGCCGCCCGGCAGCGGATCGAAGATCGCCTCCATCGCGTCGTGGCAGATGGTGAGGTATCGCGCGAAGAAGACGATACCGGCGGCGTCGATCTCCTCGAAGCGAATGGGACGCAATAGCGTGAGCACGGACTACCTATAGCGCGAAGTCTTCGGCCAGGCTCGCGACCACGGATGCGGGCAGCATGGCACGGACGGAGTACGCAGCGTGGTCCGCCACGACCGCCACCGCCAGTTCGCCCTTCTTCGCGGCCGCCAGCTTCTTCGCGGCGGCCTCCGACAGCGGGAACTTGAAGTAGTGGACAGCGGTGGTGCGCTCGGCGGGCGCGAGCGGCGCCTCGTGTTTCGCGCGAAACGACTCCCCGTCGACCTCGAGCGAGATCGCATCTTCCAGACCCTTCGCGGCGATGAGGAAGGCCTCGCGCGCGTCGTTGTCGTTGATCTCGATCATCACAGTGGCGCTGACCTCGCAGGGTCCGGGGACCAGCGCGTTGTAGGTATCGATCTCGTGCTGGATCGACGACTCCTTCGTGATGCGTTCCGTCCGCAGCATCTCCTGGATCTGCAGGAGCACGCTGTCGTGGTTCTCGAACACGCACGTGGCGCGATCCCCGAGCGCGATACGACGCGCCTTCTTCTCGGCGATGAGGCGCGTACGAAACGGCTCGCGGATGGTCTCGTACTCGCCCAGCGGCAGGATCTCGCTTCTCTCTACCTTGCGCATGTTGGCTACTCCACGGCTCACGAGCTTGCTGCGCCCAAACCGTATGCCTGGGCCAGGGCCTCGATCGGATGCATGGGCCTCTTGCCCGTCTCCTTCAAGATGCGTTGGCCGGAGAGCGGGCAGTCCGTGACGACGAGCTTCGGCTCCGCGGCCTCGATGCCGTGCACGAGCTTCTGCGCGTATTTTCGGCCCATCTCGTAGTGCTGCGCCTTCATGCCCCATGTGCCATCCACGGCGGAGCACTTGTCGACGATGTCGACCTCCGTGTCGGGAAGGAGCCCGAGCACGCGCGCGCCCGGCGTGCCGATCTTCTGCGCGCGCAGGTGACACGCGGCGTGGTACGCGACCTTGCCGAAGCCCGTCTTCCATTCCCTGTTCAGGCGCTTCTCCTTGCGGAGGCGATCCAGGAACTCCATGAGGTCGAGCACGTTCTCCGCGACCCGCTTCGCCTCGGCGGTGCCGAGCAGCTCCGGGTACTCCTTGCGGATCGTGTAGGCGCACGACGGGCCGGGGATGACGACGGTGGCGCCCTCGTCCATGGCGCGCGAGAGCGATGCCACGTTGGTGCGCGCCTTCCGCTTTGCCTCGTCGATGTCGCCGCCGTCGAGGTTGGGGATGCCGCAGCACACCTGGTCCGGGCGGCTCACGGAGAAGCCATTCTTCTCCAGCACGCGGACCGCGTCGATGGCGATCCCAGGGAAATTATAGTCTCCGAGGCACGTCGCGAAGAGCGCGATCTTGCCTTCCTTGCCCGCGCCTTCCGCGGGCGTGTGTTTGCCGAGCCACCGCGCGAACGGCACGGACGCGAACGGCGGAACGGGGAACTCGCTGGAGATGCCGAGCACCTTCTCGTTCACCTTGCGCATCAGCGACTGCGTGTTCACGAAGTTCACGAGCCCCGCCATGGGCCCCGCGCTCATTGCGCCCAGTCGGCCCGGCTCGCCGAGCGCCATGTCTTGAAGCGTGACGCCGTTGCGCTGCGCGCGCTGCGCCTTCTCGCGCATGAGGAGGCGAGGGATGTCGAGCTGCCACTCGTGCTTCTGGTCGGGCGTGTACGGGCAGTCGATGTAACAGAGCTTGCACTGCCAGCAGAGCTCCGTGACGCTCTGGAAGTCGGCAGCATCCACGAGCTCCGCGCCCTCTGCGCCCCGCTTCTCGATGTCGCGGTCCACGCGCGAGAACATGTCGGGGAACGAGCCGCAGTAGTTCACGCACATCCGGCAGCTGTGGCACACCTCGAACGCGCGCCGCATCTCGCCCTCGAGATCGCGGGCATCCCAGTAGCGGGAGTCATTCGGATCGAACGCAGGCGGCCGCTCGGGCTTCGGATTGATCTTCATCAGGCGGTCGAGGTCGGAGTCGAAGTGGAGGTCGAAGTCGAGGTGGAGGTCGAAGTCGAGGTGGAGGTCGCCGGGAGGCTTGCGCTGTGCCTTCCTCCCGGCGTCGTCGTCGCGACGCTACTTGAGCGTGTCGAGCATTTTTGCGAAGCGGCCCGCGTGGCTCTTCTCCGCCTTCGCGAGGGTCTCGAACCACTCGGCGATGTCGTCGAAGCCTTCCTCGCGCGCGGTCTTTGCCATGCCCGGGTACATGGTCTCGTACTCGTGCGTCTCGCCGTGGATGGCGGCCTTGAGGTTCTTCTCGGTGTTGCCGATCGGGAGGCCCGTCGCCGGGTCGCCGACCTGCGCGAGGTACTTGAGGTGGCCGTGCGCGTGGCCGGTCTCACCGTCGGCGGTCTCCTTGAAGTTGCCGGCGATCTCCGGAAGCCCCTCGATGTCCGCCGTCTGTGCGAAGTAGAGGTAGCGACGATTTGCCTGCGATTCGCCTGCGAAAGCGTCCTTGAGGTTCTGGTGGGTCTTCGTGCCCGAGAGTGCCTTTGCCATGTGATTTCTCCTGCAGTGACTGCGATTACGAAAGAAGTCTCTTCTTGCGCGACGTGGTCGCCCGTCCGTGACGGCCACCGCCCGCGCATCCCGCGCAGAGGCCGCGGTACACGCGCTCCACGGCGCGGACTGCAAAGCCGGGAGCTGCGCTGTCCAGTGTGTCCGCGTCATGCGAGCTCGCGGCGGGCGCGGGAGGCGCGACGGGAATGTCCGTGATGGAGCCGCAGACGTCGCATACGGCGTGATGGTGTGGGTCCGTGTTTGGATCGAAGCGCGAGGCGCGGGACTCGCCGCCAAGATTGAGCGTGGAGGTGAGGCCCGCGAGCGCGAGCGCGTCCAGCGTGTTGTACACGGTGGCGAAGCTCATGGTGGGGAAGGTGGCACGCAGCCGCGCGTAGAGATCCTGCGCGGTGGGGTGGCTCTCGTCCGCGCAGAAGAGGCGGAGGATGGCGAGGCGCTGCGGTGTGAGCTTCAGCTTCTTCTGCCGAAGATCGTCCACCATGCGCTCGTAGCGCTGCTTGTGCTCGGTCCGCATCCGGGACGAAACTGTAATTAGAATCGTTCTAAACGCAATGGGGAAACGGACGCTGCTTCTGGTCGCGGCCTACTTCTTCTTGCGGCTGCCCAGGACGGCGAGCTTCAAGAAGGAGAGCTGGCTCTTTGCGGCTTCCTTCACGAGCGAGAGCTTGTCCTCCTTGCGTGCGCTCCTTCGCTCGACGAGCTCGCCGGACTCGTAGAGCTCGCGCGTCTTGTTGCGCTGGAGCTTGCCGCTGGAGGTCTTGGGCAGCACGCCAGAGGCCAGGGGCACCACGTCGTCGAGGGTGAGGGCCAGGTTCTCCGACACGTGCTTGCGCACCTCCGTTGCGAGCGTCTGGCCCAGCTTGATGGCCTGCTCCTCGGAGACGGTCGTGTCCTGTAGCTCGAACGCGACGATGACGCGCTCGCGATCGCCGGTCCCATCGCGCGCGCCGAACGCGATGACGTTGCCGCGACGGACGCCGGCGACTTTGCTGGCCTCCCACTCGATGTCCTGCGGGTAGTAGTTGCGCCCGTTGACGATGATGAGCTCCTTGGAGCGCCCGCAGATGTAGAGGCGGCGATCGTGAAGGAAGCCAAGATCACCCGTCTTCATGAACTCGCCGGCGAATGTCTCGCGCGTGCGCTCCGCGTCCTCCCAGTAGCCCTGCATCACGCTCGGACCCTTGATGCGAATCTCGCCGACCTTGTCCTCGCCAAGGATGGTCGCGCTGGTGTTGTCGTCGGGCGCGAAGATCTGGATGTCGTGCGCCTCGAACGCGCGGCCACACGAGACCAGGCGCACGCTCTCGTCCGCGTCGCCGTCGGCGGGGGCTGCATCGGGGACGGGGCGGACGACGCCTTGGTCCCAGAGCGTGGGACCCGAGACCGTGAGCGTCTGCATGCCTTGCGAGAGCTCCGTGAACGCGATGCCCAGCGAGGACTCCGCCATGCCGTAGGACGGATAGAGCGCCTCCTTCTTGAAGCCGACCTTGCCGAACGCGTCCACGAATGCCTCGAGGGTCTCCGGGCGGATCGGCTCCGCGCCGCACCCCGCCACGCGCCACGTGGAGAGGTCGATGCCGGTGAGATCGCGCTCGCGGATGCGCTTCACGGCGAGCGCGAACGCGAAGTTCGGCGCATAGGCGATGGTGCCCTTGTGGCGCGTGAATGCCTGGAACCACGTCACGGGCCGCTTCAGGAACATGAGCGGAGACAGGTAGACGATGGGCACCTCGTGTACGAGCGGAGCAAGCACGAAGCCGATCAGCCCCATGTCGTGGTACAGCGGCAGCCACGAGATACCGGTGTCCTCGCTGTTGATCTGGAGCCCGAGCTCCATGATGCACTTGATGTTCGCCATCAGGTTGCCGTGCGTGAGCGCCACGCCCTTCGGCCGCGACGTGGAGCCGCTGGTGAACTGCAGGAATGCGATGTCGTCCGGCGTGATCTTCTCGGGCTTGAGCGGCTCCTGCGACTCGCGGATGCCCTCGATCGCAATGATGGTCTCGAGCTCCGGGCAGCTCTCCTGCACCGTGCCGAGCAGGCGCTTGATCTGCGCGGAGGTGATGAGCGCGCGCGCGCCGCTCTTGCCGACGATGTGCCGCGTGTTGTCCAGGTAGCCTTGCAGCTGGCCAAGGCCGAGCGGCGGATAGATCGGCACGGGGATGATCCCGGCACGCAGCGCGCCGAAGAACGCGAGCACGAAGTCCTCGTTGGTGGGGAGGATGAGCGCGACGCGGTCGCCCTTCTTGAGGCCGAGCGCCTGCATCGCGCCGCCGTACCGTGCGCTCGCGCGCTCGATGGCCTGGTAGGAGAACGAGGCCTCGCTTCCGCGTGCGTCTTTCTGGTCAGCGCCGCCCGTGCCGAAGCCTGGGACACCCTCTTCGGAGACGAAGCGGAAGCCGCGCGTGGGGTCGATCTTGTGCCCCCGCTCGATGGCGGCGGCGAGGGTATGGGGCCGTTCCGAGGTCGACATGGGGAGGGAGATCGTCTCTTAGCCCTGTTTTTTGCCCTCTCGCCAGGCGTTTTTGACATCCAGGGTGAAACCAACCGATAATCCCCGCTAGGCGTCGCGCCCCGTCCTCGTCGTGAGGCGATGCGCGCGTCGGTGAGAATGGAAAGAGGAGGCTAGGGAAAGATGGCGCTCATCGAAACAGAGGAGGCCGCGCGGCGCTTGGCGCGCGCAATCGCCAGCGATCTCTCGCTCTACAACGAGGAGAAGATCGTTTCAGGCATCACGAACGACACCCTCTTCGATAGCCTCGCCGAGGAGATCGAGGAAGGCCGCGCGCTCTACAAGCGCCGTGTGGCGCCGGAGCTCTATCCGAAGAACTATTATGACCGCGCCTTGGTCGACATCCTCATCAAGGCCAAGGGTCACATAAAATCCAAGATCTGGTAGCGGCGCATGCCGCTCGAGAGGCTCGAGCAGAGAGGGACCCCCTTCGTGCTCGTCGTGCCGGAGGAGGCTACCGGCGCGCGGCTCGATCGGTTCATCGTGTCCGCGCTGCGGGGCACCGCAGGCGCGCCCACGCGAACGGAGCTCCAGCGCTGGATGGAGCACGGCCGCGTGACCGTGAACGGCGTGAAGAAGCGCGCCGCCGACAAGGTGCAGGTCGGTGCGAAGGTCGTGGTGGAGCCAGAGGCGCCCGCGCCCTCCACCGCCGCCGCCGAGGACGGCATCGAGTTCAATGTATTATACAAGGATGCGCACGTCGTCGTCGTGAACAAGCCGGCGGGGCTCGTGGTGCACCCGGCCAAGGGCCACGCGACGGGCACGCTCGTGAACGGCCTCCTGGGGCTCGGCCTCTTCGACCGGTCGTCGTTCCCCGGCGTGGCCGCAGACGACGACGAGCACGTGCGCCCTGGCATCGTGCACCGGCTGGACAAGGGAACGTCCGGAGTCATGATCGTTGCACGCACGCCGGCGGCGCAGGAGTCGCTCAAGGTGCAGTTCGCGCAGCACACGATCGCGCGCGAGTACGAGGCGCTCTGCGTGGGCGTGCTCCGCGGACGCACGTTCGACACGCTGCACGGGCGCGACCCGAAGGATCGCAAGAAGTTCACCAGCAAGGTGCGCGAGGGGCGGCGTGCGGTGACCCACGTGGAGGTGCTCGCGCAGATGAGCATTGCCTGTCACGTGCTCTGCAGGCTGGAGACGGGCCGAACGCACCAGATCCGCATGCACCTGGCCGAGGCTGGCCATGGGGTCCTCGGCGACCCAATGTACGGGAAGCCGCCGAAGAGCGAGGCGCTGCGTGAGCTGGGGACCGGGCTGGGCCATCAGGCGCTGCATGCGCGGCTGCTCGGCTTCTCCCACCCGGACACGCGCGAACGCATGACCTTCACGGCACCTCAGCCGACGGACTTCGAGCTCGCGCTGCTCACGCTGAAGGGGCTGCCGGCGTAGCGGGCTTGTCGCGAAGCAGCGTGGGGTAGCGGCGCTTCAGCAACGTCAACGCGACGAACCCCACGATGACGGCGAACCAGAGCGTCGCAAAGCGCACGAGGATGGTCGTGGCGGAGGCGTCCTCCATGGGCACCTTGCCGACCTCGTGCAGCTGCGCGACCAGCGCGCCCTCCGTGACGCCCATGCCGCCCGGCGTGATGATCGCAAGGGCGCCCGCCAGCGTGCTCGTGGCGTACACGAAGGCCGCGAACATCACGGTGGGGTCGGCGCCGAACCCGCGCAGGATGACGTAGAGGGCGAGGCACTCGCACATCCACGCGAATGCGGAGATGACCGTGGGAAAGAGGAGGTTCCGCGGCGCGAGCATCGTGGCGAGGCTCTCGCGCGAGTGCCGGAGCTTGGGTGCGATCTTGGAGACGCGGGGTGGCATCTTCTCCACCAGGCCGATCGCAAAGAGCGCGAGCTTCTCCGAGGAGATGAACGCGATGAGGACCGCCACCAGGCCCACGCCGATGCCCGCCCAGATGAGCCCGCCGCGGAAGCCGAACGACGCAATGACGATGATGATCGCGATGCCGAGAACGTCGGTCACGCGCTCCGTCACCACGATGGGCGCGGTCTTCGCGATGGGTACACCGTGCGTCTCGAACAGGATGAAGGACTTGAACGCCTCGCCGACCTTGCCGGGTGACACCGTGAGCACGAAGCCCGAGAGGAACGTGAGGAAGCTGTCCACCTTGCCCACGTCGGTGATGCCAAGGCGCGCGAGATAGAACTCCCACTTGAAGAAGCGAAGGAAGTAGTTGCAGAAGGCGAGCACGCACGCGAGGCCGAAGGCCCACCAGTGGAATACGGCGAGCGCCGCCTGCATCTTGCCGACGCCCTGGAAGATAGACCAGCCGACGTAGAACAGGATTCCGACCAGCGCGACCGCGAGGACCTTGCGAAGGCTGAACTTCACTTGCTCATCCCTTGGACTTCGGGGCCTTGCGACGCGTCCACTTCCACAAAAGGAACGTCGCGAAGCCGACCAGCACGAGGATGGACAGGCCCACGATGAGGCGGGGCGAGCCCTCCCACTTGCCGCGGCCCAGGCCGGGGTCGGGCCGCTCTACGATCTCCGTGGGGGTGGGCGTTGCTGCGTCGGGCACGACGGCGCTTATATCACAAGCTTTGACAGGACTTCCGAGTCGTGCGAGGGAAAGCCGGTGAGCCCCGCGACCGACGACAAGACCGAGGAGCGCGGCGACGTGGAGCTGCTCGAGCGCGCCGCGGCCGCCAGCAAGAGCCTGCGCGAGGCCATCGCCGCCAAGGTCGTCGGGCAGGGCAACGTGATCGACGCCATGCTGGTCGCGCTCCTGGCCCGCGGACACGCGCTGCTCGTGGGGGTCCCTGGGCTGGCCAAGACGCTGCTCGTATCGTCGCTGGCGGAGGCGCTGGACCTCTCGTTCGGACGCGTGCAGTTTACACCTGATTTGCTCCCCGCGGACATCACCGGCACGGACGTGCTGCAGGAAGAGGAAGACGACAAGGGCAACCTTCGTCGCCGCGTGCGCTTCCTGTCGGGCCCCATCTTCCACAACCTGGTCCTGGCCGACGAGATCAACCGCACGCCCCCCAAGACCCAGGCCGCGCTGCTGCAGGCCATGCAGGAGCGGCGCGTGACGGTGGGCACCACCACGCACAAGCTGCCCGACCCGTTCCAGGTGTTCGCCACGCGAAATCCGATCGAGCAGGAGGGCACGTATCCGTTGCCCGAGGCGCAGCTCGACCGCTTCCTTCTCGAGATCCATGTCGAGTACCCGTCCGAGGACGAGGAGCGCGAGATCGCACGACGCACGACCAGCGCAAAGGTGGAGGAGATCCCGCGCGTGCTCAACGTTGACGACGTCCGCGCGCTGCAGTCGCTCGTGCCGCGCATCCCCGTCACCGATGAGGCCGTGAAGCTCGCGGTCTCGCTGGGGCGCGCGACGCGTCCCGATCCGGCGCCCTCGGCGCGTACCGCGAAGGCAGTGCTCGAGTACGTGCGCTTCGGCGCGGGGCCTCGCGGCTCGCAGGCGCTGGTGCTCGCGGCAAAGGCACGCGCGGCGCTCCGTGGAGAGGCAGCGGCAGACGTGGACGACGTGCTGGCGATGCTGGTGCCCGTGCTCCGCCACCGCCTCGTGCTGTCGTATCGCGCCGAGGCCGAAGGCGTGAAGGACACGGACATCCTTGCCAAGGTCAAAGAGCGCGCGATTTCGGGCTGAATCTCCGGCGGATCCGCGCACGGACACGCTCGCTGAACGCCAAAAAAAAACCGCTCGCCACGCGTTCACGACCGTTCGCGCAGCGCCCTGGTGCGACGCGGCGTGCGGGCGCGCATGCTCTCTTCATGAAGGCGATCCTTCGGGGGTTTGGGGTTCTGGTCCTTTCGACGTGCGCGTGGGTCCCATGCGCGCACCTCTTCTTCCACCCGCGAACCGCGGACGACGACACGGCGACCATCACCACGCTACGCACCAAGGTCGCCGCGAATGACGTATCCGATTTCTCCCGCATGCGGCGAGACAACCCCGAGTGGGACCTGATGGGTCGCCTCTACCTCGGGCTTGCGCTCGCGAACCGCGCCATGGCCCAGACGGGAAGTGACGAGGGACGCGACGAGGCCGCGCGGGACGTTGGTGCGCTCGACGCGCTGCTCGCGGACACGGAGAGCGAGCTGTCGCGCGGCGGGCAGGGGACGTTCATGCTGCCGTACAAGGACGCGCGGCCGTGGGTCTCCACGGAAGGGCGGAGCGTGTTCGTCGATGGCGAGGTGCTGCTCCTGCAGTCTGCGCGCGCCCTTGCAGCACATGAGCCCCCCGCCGAGAGCGCCAAGGTGCGCGCTGCTGCGATCACACGTGCCATGAAGGACAGCCCCACGCTCTCCGCAGAGAGCTACCCGGACGAGGCATGGACCTTCTGCAACACCACGGGCCTCGCCGCGCTTGCCGCGTTCGATGCAGCGAGCGCAGAGGCCGGCGTGCCCGGAGGAGCAGAGACCGCGCGCGAGCACGACGCGCTCGCCGCCTCGTGGGTCTCGATGGCCAAGGTCAGGCTCACCGATCCGGGGACTGGCCTCCTCATCACGAGCTACACGCGCGACGGTCGCGTGTTGCAAGGGCCGGAGGGCTCCAGTCTGTTCATGGTCGCGCACAGCCTTCGCTTCGTGGACGATGCGCTCGCGCGGGACCAGTACGCGCGCACGAAGGCGGCGCTGATCCATGAGGTTGCAGGATTCGCGTACGCGGAGGAGTGGCCAGCGGTTCCGGGCGCCGCGCCGCGTGCGGATATCGACTCCGGGCCCATCGTGCCCATCTTCCACGCAAGCGCGGGCGCCAGCGGCCTCTCGATCCTCTCGGCGCACGCGTTCGAGGACCACGTGACCGCAAGCGCGCTCGAACGCTCGCTCTCGTTCGTCGGCTTCCCTGAACACGACGGCGACGGACGCGCGACGCGCTATCTGGCCGGCAATCCCCTGGGCGATGCGCTCATCGTCTATGCGCGCTCCTTCGGCCCCTTGCTCCAGCGGGTGAGCGCATACAAGGCCACCAGGATCGCGCTACGGACGCAACAACGGAAACATCGAGCACGAAAGGACTGGAAGTACACATGAGCGCCGACCTGCCCAAGCCTTCTCTTCGCACGCCCATCAAGGTCGCGCTCGTCGCCAGCCTCGCAGAGCTCGCATGCGTGCTCTTCGTTCACAGCTCGCATCGCGCCGCGGTGGCTGTGGTCTCTGGACAGGCCGTGCCTGGTGGCGCGGGCTCAGCGTCGCCGGAGCTCGTGGGCTGGCTTGTCGTTGCCGCCGAGATGTTCAGCGTGCTCGTCCTCCCGCCCATCATCATCGCGGCTGTATTCGGTTGTATACTGCATGTAGTTGCAAATAGGCCTTTCCAAAGGCGGCGCGCTGTCCGATGATGTTCTTGTATGGCAGGATCTGGCCACTCGGCGTCTGACGGGCCGAAGGACACAGCGAAGGACGGTGGCAAGGAAGCGCCGAATGCGCCGAGCGCACCCAACGCGCCGAGCGCACCCAGCGCGCCCAACGCATCCAACGCATCCAACGCATCCATCAGCGCGAAGGATGCGAAGAAGCTCTCGGTCGCGCCGCGGCCGGCGCCCTCGGTCGTGCCGGCGCACCCCGACATCGACAACGACAAGACCCCGTCACTGCCGCCGCTTCCGGCCGCGGGGCCGTGGCGCAGCTACAAGGAGCTCCTGAGCCAGCTCGCGCAGCGCATCGTGGACGCGCAGCGCCCGATCCGCGTGCTGCAGGCTGTGAGGTGGGATCCCTCGCTGGAGGCGGAGTTCGCCAAGTCGCGCTGCCGCGAGCTGCCAAGGGCCGACGCCGCATACTACGCCGCGAACGAGCTCGGATTCGATCCCAAGGTCAAGGCGGGCGAGTTCGAGGAGATCGCGCGCGACGTGGACCGCGAGCTCGGTGGCGGCGATGCGATCGGGTCCATCCTCCTCGCGACGGCGCTGGAATATCGCGACGTGGTGCGCATGCTGGCCGCGCGTGGCACGCCCACGTTCTATGCGTACTCGCGCAAGCTGTACGGGTCGCCGAAGGACAAATTCCCGGACGGCAAGAGCACGGTGCGTGAGCTAGGACACGTGCTCTACGAGACGCTCACCAACGTGGACGACGCCGCGCTCGGCCCGCAGTACGAGCGCAACATCCCCGCAGAGGCCGCCGCGGAGGAGCTCAATCGCCGCTTCCTGGCGTACTTCGGCGACGCCGGCGTGCGTGTCGAGGTCGACGATGCGATCGTGTCCGACGCGGCCGCGGGCGGCGATCGCGTGAAGGTGCGCACCGGCGCGAAGTTCTCCCAGCGCGACATCGACATCCTGGAGGTGCACGAGGGCTGGGTGCACGTGGGCACCTCGCTCAACGGGCAGCAGCAGACGGTTGCGAAGTGGCTCGCGAAGGGCCCGCCGCGCGTGACGGCCGTGCAGGAGGGCCTGGCGGCGCTCGTGGAGATCTTCACGTTCCGCACTTATCCGCGTCGTGCGCGCCGCCTGAACGACCGCGTGGTTGCGGTGGACAAGGCGGAGGACGGCGCGAACTTCATCGACGTCTTCGAGTGGTTTCGCACGGAGGGCTACGAGGAAGAAGAGTGCTTCGCGAACACCCGCCGCGTCTTCCGTGGCGGCGTGGTGGACGGCGCCGCGCCCTTCACGAAGGACTCCTGTTACTGCAAAGGCATCGTCCTCAACTACGCGTTCATCCGCAGCGCCGTGCAGTGCAATCGCGCAGACCTGATTCCGTATCTCTTCGCCGGCAAGGTCGCACACGAGGACGTGCCGGTGCTCGCGCGCCGCGTCGCGGACGGCGTGGTGAAGCCGCCCAAGTACATCCCGCCGATGTTCCGCGACCTGAACGGCCTCGCGATCTGGATGGCGTACTCGTCGTTCTTCTCGCGCCTGGGAGGCGATGAGATCCTGAGCCACTACGAGAAGCTCTTCGCCCGCACCGGTTAGGATCACGAAACCATACTTGCGTTTGGTCGTACTTTACGTAAGTATGATGTCGCATGGACCGCACGTTCTGGCTGGCCGAGGTCGATCGGGCCTTCGAGGCGAGGAGCGTCGTCTGGCTGTCCGGGGTGCGTCGGTCCGGCAAGACCACGCTGGCCAAGAGCCTACCTGGGGCCAGCTATCACGATTGCGAGCTTGTCCGTGTACGCCGCGCGCTGGAAGAGCCTGAGCTGTTCTTCCGGGGCAGGGTCGGCGAGACGGTGGTCCTTGATGAGGTGCATCGCCTGCCGAATCCGTCGGAGGTGCTGAAGGTGGCAGCGGACCACTTCCCGAAGGTGCGCGTGCTGGCGACGGGCTCATCGACGCTGTCGGCGCGCGACAAGTTCAAGGACACGTTGACGGGTCGGAAGCGAGATGTGTGGCTCGTCCCGATGATCGAGCAAGACCTCGTCGACTTCGGGGAGTCGGACGTGGAACGTCGGATGCTATGCGGTGGGCTGCCGCCGTTCTTCCTCGCGAGGCGCAGGGACGACAAGGACTACGAGGAGTGGGTGAGCTCCTACTGGGCGAAGGATCTCTCCGAGCTCTTCGTCATCGACAAGAAGACCGCGTTCACCAGGTTCGTGGAGCTTTGTTTCGCGCAGAGCGGCGGCATGTTCGAGGCCCAGTCGTTCGCGGTTCCGTGCGAGGTCTCACGTCCCACCATCCAGCACTGGCTCAGCATCCTGGAGATCACGCTCCTGGCGACGGTCCTTCGTCCGTACCACGGCGCGTCCGCAGTGGAGCTCAAGGCGCAGCCGAAGGTCTATGCGTTCGACACCGGCTTCGTCTCCTACTTCCGCGGGTGGGACTCGCTCCGCGACGGCGACCGCGGCTTCCTGCTCGAGCACCTGGTGCTTGGTGAGATCGCCGCGCGCTTCGGCACCTCACGCCTTCACTACTGGCGCGACAAACAGAAGCACGAGGTCGACTTCATACTGGAGGTCGGCCGCCGCCGAGACCTCCTGGCGCTCGAGTGCAAGAGCGCCGCAAAGAGCTTCGATCCAGCCGGATTGAAGGCCTTCCGCGGCAAGCACCCGAAGGGCAAGAACCTGGTCGTCACGCTCCACCCAACCGAGACCCACAAGAGGACCTACGGCGACATAGAGGTCCAGTTCGTGCCCTACGCTGACTTCGGAAAGCACCTGGAGGGGTTGAGGTGACGGAGCGCCCTGGCTAGCGACCCCCTTTCATGTTCCGCTGCCGGCACGAGTACACCACACAGGTGTACTCGGTCGCAGAAATTCGGCGGAAATTGCGATATTTCCTGCCATTGTACGCCCGATAGGTGAACCAAGAAAGGTGACGGGACGGGAGGGACCGCCACCGCGAGCGGGCGGCTTCGGGACCTAGCGGCCCCTGAAGACTGGCTTCTTTTTCTGGGCGTAGGCGGAGAGGCCTTCTTTGGCGTCGTTCGACGCGAAGAGCTCCGCCTGCAGCTCTCGTTCGATCGCGAGGCCTTGCTCCAGCGAGGTCTCCGTTGCTACCTGCGCGGCTCGCTTGATCCGGCCCACCGCGAGTGGCGCGCCGTTGGGCGGCGTGAAGCCGTGGGCGTAGTCCAGGACCTTCTTCTGGAACTCCTCGACTGTTCCGGCTTCCCAGACCTTGTTCACGAGGCCCATCGCGGCTGCCGCCTCGAAGTTCATCTTCGAGCCCTCGGCCATCATCTCGATCGCGCGTGACTTGCCGACGAGCCGCGTGAGCCGCTGCGTGCCGCCCGTTCCAGGAAGGACGCCCAGCGCCACTTCGGGCAAACCCAGCTGGTAGTCGCCCTGGCGCGCGATGCGCAGATCGCACGCCATCGCGATCTCCAGGCCGCCGCCCACGCAGTGCCCGTTGATGGCTGCGATGCAGAGCTTGGGAGTGTTCTCCATGCGCAGCAGCGTCTCGTTCGCGTGAAGGCAGAAGTAATATTTGAACGTGGCGTCCGCCTCCGCGAGCATGTTGATGTTCGCGCCGGCGGAGAAGAAACGCTCGCCGTGCCCGGTGACGATCAGCACGTGCACGTCGTTATCGAAGCGCGCCTCGAGCACCGCGGCGTCGAGCTCCTTCAGCATCTCGTACGAGTACGCGTTCACCGGAGGATCGTTGAGGGTGAGGACCGCCACACCCTTGTCCGTCGCGTAGTTGACCAGCGTACCCATCGTGCTTCCTCCCAAGATGCCCTCGAGCATAGTATGAATCCCGGCGCGCTTTCATGTAAGCTTGCGCCACCCTGCAGGAGCATTGGGCGGGAATAACGCCGAGTTGCCGCCTGCTTGCTTCATGATCGCCGGCATGATTGCTGGCATGACCGGAGAACGCCGAAGAAGATGGCCCAGATGACGTCGTTCCCTCTCGCTCGCACCGGCACTGTGATCGCACTCGCTCTCGGAGCGCTCGGTGCCTCCGGCTGCGCGCCCACGCTCATCCCCAACACCGACGTCGAGGACACGTCTCCGAACAAGAAGGTCGTCGGCTACTGCGAGCAGTACCGCCACGGCGTCGAGGAGAAGAACGTCGGCCTGCTGCTCAAGATGGCAAGCGAGCGCTACTACGAGGACGGCGGCAACACGAACGCCGAGGACGACATCGACTTCGCCGGGCTGAAGGAGTACCTCGCCGGTTCGTTCGTGAAGACCAGCGCCATCCGGTACGAGATCCGCTACCGCCGCGTCACCTTCACGCAGAACGACAAGGTGTATGTAGATTACACCTATTCGGCGAGCTACAAGCTGCCGGGCCTGAAGGGCGAGGAGTGGCGCCACACCGTCGCCGACAACCGCCTCGTGCTCGTCCCCGACGGCGACGCCTACAAGATCCTGAGCGGGATGTAGTGCGGATCGCGACGTGACGGCGTCTTCCGCGTCTTCCCCCCCCTTCGTGATCGCGCATGCGTCCGATCTGCATGCGTCCGACTTCGGGGACACGTTCCACGACGTGCGCCACGCCGTGAAGCGCAGCGCCCGCGTGGCCGATACTGACCCCGCACGGTGGGAGGTCTACTGGCAAGAGTCCGGCTGGCGCGTGCTTCACAAGAAGGGCGCGCGGCGCGCGAAGATCCAGCTCGTGGATCCGGACGGTTATTCGCATCCGCTCCCCCCACGGAAGGACAACCTCACCGACCCCGTGGACCGCGCCGCTCAGTATGCCTGCCGCGTGGAGGCGCGCCGTGCTCGCTCCCTCTCCGGACTCTCGCAGGGCGCGCTGGACCGCCTGTCCGAGGGAACACCCAACAACGTGAACGTGCGCCTGATGCGCGCCGCGCGCGAGCTGCCGGACGACGTTGACCTGGTGGTCCTCACCGGCGACCTCACGGACGACGGCTTCGGCTACGAGGCGATCCGGGCCGCTTTCGAGCGCTTCACTGGCCGCATCCTCGCCGTCCCTGGCAATCACGATCGCTATCTATTTCCCCTGCAGAGCTCGCTCCGACCGCGGCCCACCCACGAGGCGAAGGCGGAGCGCTGGAAGGAGTTCGCCGCAGGGCTCGGCATCGAGCTCGCGCCGTGTGGCGCATACATGAAGAGCTATCCGGAGCGGGGCGTCGCGATCATCGGGCTGGACTCCTGCGCCCGTGGGCAGCGCCGCTTCTATCGTCACAATGGTGCGCTCGGTGAGCCGCAGCTCGCGTGGCTCCGCGAGACAGGGAAGAGCGCTGCGTGGACCGGCGCGAAGCACAGGCTGGTGTTGTTGCACCATCACGTCGTGCCGCTGCCACTCGGCGTGGGCAAGAAGGCGCCCAGCGAGATCGGCATGCGCCTGGATGACGGCAACGCCGCCGCAGAGGTCTTCGATCAGATCGGCGTGACTGCGGTCCTCCACGGGCACCGGCACGTCAGCGAGCAGCGCAGGCCGGCGGGGTCGCACTTCACGATCTTCGCCGCGCCTTCGTTCACGCTGGGATGCAAGAGCGGCGACGACCCGTCGTACTGGCGCATCGAGCTCGGCGATCGCATGGTCGCGGAGCGCGTCTACGTGGGCGCAAAGGCGGTCGTCGGCGAGGACGTGGACGCCGCGCTCGAGTCGGGGACGATGCTGGCAGACGACGGCTGAAGAGGTCGGTCAGCCGTCCGTCGCGGCATCGGAGGCCGCGTTGGCGTCGCCCGCCTCCGTGTCACCCGTGCTCGTATCAGGGACGACGGCAGGGATGAGGAAGCTGCACGCCGGATCGTTCTCGGGCGTCACGACCGTGGTGCATGGACCGTCGTTGATCGCCTTCACGCACGCGTTCACGTCCGTGGTGGAGGGGTTCGCGTTGGACGCGAGCCCGTGCTTGCAGGCGTCGTCGTAGAAGCGAATGCAGCTGTCGACCTCGCGGCCGTTGCGCGACATGGGCTGGTCCAGCGCAATCCCGCACCCAGGTGCGTTGCGGCAGCGCGCCTCCTCGATCGACTTGCAGGCGTCCACACCCGTGGCGCTGCTGGAGCACGCTGCGGCCGCACCAACGATGGCGCCGAACACGAGCATCGAGAGCCAGGCCGCGGCAGTCTTTCGTCCACCCATCCCCTTCGCCATACACGGGTCTCTGCTCGCGGCGCAAATTCCTGACGAAACCAAGCGGTGTCTACTTGACAGTGATGCTGTCTAGATTCATGATGAACGACATGAGGGAGCTGCAGCTCAAACTGGAGGAGCTGGCGCAGAAGGCGGGGATCTCGCCGCGCACCGTTCGGTACTACGTGCAGCGGGGCCTCGTGCCGCCGCCCACGTTTCGCGGGAAGGACTCATCCTACGGTGCGTCCCACCTCCTGCGGCTCAAGGTGATCGGCGTACTGCAGGCCGCCTTCTATCCGCTCGAGAACATCAAGGGCCTCCTTGCCACGAAGGATGACCATGCCCTCGAGGCGCTCCTGAGATCACCGCCGGTGGCGCCCACGCAGCTCGCGGAGCCGGCGGTGGTTGACGCGGAGCCGCGATGGCGGAAGATCGTGCTCGCTCCTGGTGTGGAGCTCCTCGTTCGCGAGGGGGGAAATGAAGACGCGCGTGTGCGTCGCGTGCTGGCCATGTTCGAAGAGGAGGATGACTCGTGATGGAAACTGGACTGCTCTCGACGACCAAGGAATCGATCCCGCTCACCGGCGTTGCCGTCACCGGCGACCTGTCATCCGGGCATGCGTGCGTGCGCGTGAAGCAGATGTACAAGAACACGGGCGCACGCCCCATCGAGGCCATCTACACGTTCCCACTCCCCACAGAGGCGGTGCTCTCCGGTTTCACCATGACCTGCGCTGGCCGCACGCAGACCGGTGTCGTCAAGGAGCGTGAAGAGGCGTTCCGCGCCTACGACGACGCGCTCGTCGCGGGTCATGGCGCTGCGCTGGTGGAAGAGGAGCGCCCCAACATCTTCACCGCGAGCGTGGGCAACGTGCTCCCCGGCGAGGACGTGGAGATCGAGCTCGAGTACATCGAGCGCCTGTTCGCGGAGGAGGGCGCCGTTCGCTTCACGCTGCCCACGCTGGTCGCGCCCCGCTACATCCCGGGCAACGCCGCGGGCAACCGCACGGCGCACGGCACTGCAGACCCCACCACACGGGTGCCAGACGCCGATCGCATCTCGCCGCCAACCGCAAGCGATGTCCCGTATCGCATGTCGCTCACGCTCGCGATCGACGTGGGCAAGGGCGTAACCGTGGAGAGCCCATCACACGTCATCAAGAGCCGCGCCGAGCCGGGCAAGGACGGAGGCAAGCACGAGAAGACCATCGTCACGTTCGAGAGCGAGCCCCTGGACCGCGATTTCGTGCTGCTCGTGTCCGGCGCGGCGTCGGGTGACTCCGTGACGGTCGCTGCGCACAAGCGCCCCGGCGAGGGGCAGGGCTACGTCGCGCTCACCGTGGTCCCCGATCTCTTCGACGTGAAGGACAAGTCACAGCCGCTGTCATGCGTGTTCCTGCTCGACCGATCCGGCTCGATGGGCGGCGCGTCGATGACACAGGCCCGCACGGCGCTCCGCCTCTGCCTGCGGCAGCTCAAGGAAGGCGACCTCTTCAACATCATCGCCTTCGACGACATGATGGAGACGATGAGCGTGTCGCCCGTGCGCTTCACTGGCCGCACGCTCGCCGAAGCGGACGCATTCCTCGAGCGCATCGACGCGCGCGGTGGCACGGAGCTCCTTGGGCCGCTGCTCCACGCGGTGGGCATGACCAAGGACGGGCTCGTGGTGCTGCTCACCGACGGACAGGTCGGCAACGAGGACGAGATTTTCACGCGCGTGATGGAGGCGCGGAAGGCCACGCGCATCTCTTCGTTCGGCATCGGTACGAACGTGAGCACTGCGCTCCTTGGAAACCTGGCGAAGTCGACCAACGGCGCGCTGGACATGATCTATCCGGGCGAGCGCATCGACGAGAAGGTCGCGCTCGCGTTCGCACGGGCCACCGCCGCGCGCATCACGGACGTGTCCGTCACGTTCGAGGGCGTGTTCCTGGGCGACATCGCGCCGAACCCGCCGCGCGATCTGACCGACGGCGAGCCATGGACTCTCTTTGGCACCTTCGACGAGCCCGGCGTGGGCCGCGCCATCATCCGCGGCAAGCGCGCAGGCGAGGCGTTCGCGCTGGAGGTCCCGCTCTGGCTCCCCGAGGACGCGAACGATCCGTTCGTGGAGCGCCTCTGGGCGAAGGAGCGCATCAAGGAGCTCGAGCGCGCCGACCTCACCGGCCGACGCGCCGACGCGATGAAGGCTCGCATCGTGGAGCTGTGTGTGAAGCATCGCATCGCCAGCAAATTTGCCTCGTTCATCGTCATCGAGAAGCGCAAGGGCGAGCGACGCACCAGCGAGCAAGCGGAGACGCAGGTGGTCCCCGTCAATCTCCCCGCTGGGTGGAGCATGCTCCAGCCGAGCGCGGGAAAGATGCGTCACGCGGTCATGAGCAAGGCCTTGGTCGGCGGGGTGCGCCCTGCGATGCCGCCGTCGTTCTCCCCGCCCATGGCCCAGGGTCGAGGCGGTCCCACTGCGCCGCCGGGGCGTTCGGCGCCACGCCCCGCGATGGGAATGCCCGCGCCTGCACCGGCAGGCGCACGGCCGCCCGCGGTCGTGCTGCGAAGCCCGTCGTACGATGACGCCGGCGCTGACGAATCGATCCGCACGCTTTCAAGGTCGGAGGCGCCGGTCGCGCGTGGGAAGGGCTCCTCAGGGACCTTCGAGACCCAGGGGGCCAGCGGCCTCTGGGGCGACGAGCAAGATCTGGAGTCAGCATGCGCCGAGACAGTGAAGACGCTCTCTGCGCTCTTCGCGGAAGGAATGGACGCCAGTCATTCCGTGTATGGTGCACAGATCCGAAAGGCCATCGACGCCCTCGTGAAGTACGCGCCAGGCCTCCAGGACGGCGCGCTCCGCGTGCGCCTGCTGGTCCTGTGCTGGCTCATGTCCGGCCGCAGGACGCGCGCGCACGTGGCCGAAGAGGCGAGCACCACGCAAGCGGCTCCGCACGTGCTCACCGAGGATGCGGCGCGCGCTTTCTTGGCAGCGCGCCCCATCTGAGGGATGCTGGCCCAGTCATGAGCGTCATGAGCGCGCCGGCGAACCTGGGCTGCCTGATCCTGGCCGCGGGCCTGGGGACGCGGCTGCGGCCGCTCACGGATCATGTGGCGAAGCCGCTCGTCCCCCTGGGCGATTCGACGCCGCTCGCGCTCGCCGTGCGTGCGGTGAGGGCAGGGGGCGCCACGACGATCGTCGCGAACGCGCACTACCAGGCAGAGGCGGTGGCGCGTGCGTGCACCCAGCTTCACATCGGCTGCTCCGTGGAGAACGAGCTGCTCGGCACCGCAGGCGGTCTGCAGAAGGCGCGCACGGAGCTGGGCGACCGCGACGTGCTCGTCTGGAATGCCGACGTGTACGCGCCGACCGTGGACATGACTGCGTTCCTCGCAGGGCGTCGCGGGAGGGCCACGCTGCTGGTGCGTGAGCTCCTGGGCACGGACGACGCTGCACAGGTACGCGGCAACGTGGGCTGGGACGACACGGGTCGGGTGGTCCGCATGCGCAAGCAGACCGCGCGCAACGGAGAGACGCACGCGGGCGAGTTCCTGGGCATCCACATGGTGGGCGGAGACCTGGAGCTGGTTCCCGTGGGCTGCCTGGTGGGCGACGTCTACCTGCCCGCGCTGGGAAACGGCGCCGACATATATGTAGTCTGCACGGATGCTGCCGCCCACGACATCGGCACCAAACGCGCGTATCTGGAAGCCAACCTGGCGTGGCTCGCCACCACGGGCAAGGAATTCTTCGTCGGAGAAGGCGCGCGCATTTCGGCCAACGTCACCCAGAGCATCATCGGCGCAGACGCCGAGATCGCCGCGCCGGTCACCCGCTCGGTCGTGTGGCCCGGCACGCGAGTGACTGAGCCCCTCATCGACGCGATCGCGACCCCCTTCGGCGTCTTCGCGGCCAGCTGAGAACCGCTTCTACGGAAGGTAGCTTTCGGCTTGCAGCGCACCGCCGAAGACACCGATCGCGCCGTTGGGCATCGCGACGCCACGGGCTCGCTTGCGTGCCACCTTGAGCGGAACGTCGGTCGCGGTCTTCTCCGTGACGCGGAACACGTGCGTGTCGCCCTGTGCATCCCACCCCACGGTGAGGATGTCCGTGGTGAGTCCAGGAAGCGGGAAGTAGTCTGCGTGCACGAACATCACGGATGGCTCCGTCCACGGCACCGCTTTGCACGCGGACACGCACGTCAGATCGTAGAGCGCGGGCGCGGCGCCAGCGATCACGTGTCCTCCGTCAATCGCCGCAGCAGACAGCACCGGATCCTTGATCGGCCCGTATGCGAGCGCCGCGGCGCTGGTGCCGCCCGCGCCCAGGATCTCGACGCCGGGCGCCGTGGAGCTTCCGCCGATCACGACAACGCCGCGACCTTCCACCCACACTGCGGCTGCGCCTACGCGCGGCGCGGAGAGGCTCACGAAGCTCAACGTCCCGTCCGTGGCCACCTTGAGGACGCGTGACGTGGAATCACCCGTGGGCCGCGTGGCACCGATGACGTAGGCCGTGCCGTCGTTCGCGTACACGGTGTCGCCCCCGAGGATCTCGGAGAGGGCTCCGCCCGTGGGCGGCGTGACGATGGTGGAGGTGGAGCCCGACAGATCGTACGAGGTGGCGCCGGCGTCGTCGACGACGAGGGCCCGCGTGCCGGACACCGCCAGAGTCTTCGGCACGCGCGGCAGGTTCGGCGGCGTGCCGAGCGCGCCCCAGACGAGGACGTCGTAGAGCGTGGTGTCCGCAGTGCCGCCGGCGATCATCACATAGCGCCCCGTGACCACGGTGGTGAGCGGGGCCTCACGCGCGTCCACGTCGCCGGGGATGCGCGCGAGCTCACCCGTGCGCTGCACGAAGAGATCGAACGTGGCGTCCGCGATGGCGCCGAACGTGAAGGGCAGCGACCTGCCACGCACCCGCACGACCCCGGCTGCGTCGGCGGCGGAGAGATCCACATAGCCCTCCGCGCTCTGGTCAACGTCCGCGAGCTTGATCGAGTCCGCGATCCCGCCGGTGAAGAGCCCCTTCCGCCCGCCTGACGAGTCCACCAGGTCGATGGTGAGCGTGGTGGGCGCTGGATCACGCGTGAACACGCCGGTCTCGCCACCAAGGTCGAGCTGGATGGTCCCGGTGGGCGTCGTGCTGCAGCCCGCCGCGAGGCCGACGAGCACCGTGAATGCCATTCTTCGCACGGGCGTTTTCATACCACTCTTTGTGTTTGAGAGGCCCTGTCCTAGATCACCACGTCGTGAGGGTAGAGCTTCCCCGGGACGTACCAGCCGACCCGTTCACGCTGGCGTGTGCGCTCGCGCCCCGGGGCGGTCTCTCGATGCTCGTCTCGGGTGGGGCGCCCACGTGGCCGATCGATCCGCAGGTGACATACCTTGCCGTCTCGCCGCGAGAGGTGTCTCACGCGCTGGTTCCGACGGATGTGGAAGCGCTTCACGAAGAGGCGCGCGACGACGGGCCCTCGAGCCCGCGATGGATCGGCGTGGTGCCGTACGAGCACCTGCGCTCCCTCGAGCGCGCGTCGTGGTCCACGCCGGAGTCGCGCGCGCAGCCGACTCTCACGCGACCCACCTGGCTCCGCTACGACGCCGTGGTCCGCGTCGTCGGGGGTTGCGTGGACATCGTCGCCGACTCTGAGGCGTGCGCGCTCGAGCTCCGCGATGCGCTCGTGCGCGGTCTTCGCGACGTCCCGCCCGCGCAACCGTTCTTGCTCTCGCGCATTCACGACGCGGAGGAGGCGCGCGAGAAGGCTGCGCACGCAGAGCGGGTGCGCGCGGCGCTGGGGAAGATCGCGGACGGTGACATCTACCAGGTGAACCTTGCGCGTCGCCTGCGCTATTCGCTCACGGGCGATGCGCTCTCTGCGTTCGCGTCGTGGATGCAACGTGCGCCCGCACCGTTCGGATTCTTCGGGACCTTCGACGACGTGACCGTGCTTGGCGCGAGCCCGGAGCTGGCGCTCGCAGTGCAGGGGCAAGAGCTCTTCACCTGTCCCATCAAGGGCACGCGTCCAAGAGCCGAGGACGCCGCGGCCGATCGCGCGCTCGAAGCGGAGCTGTCCTCCAGCGAAAAAGAGCGCGCCGAGCTCACGATGGCCATCGACCTTCACCGAAATGATCTCGGTCGCGTCGCGACGTTCGGCTCCGTGCGGGTGCTCGGAGAGCCGGTGATCATCCGCGGCGCGCGCGTCATGAGCCGCGTCGCGTGCGTGACGGCCCTGCGCGCGGAGGGGAAGAGCCTGACGGACTGCGTGACGGCATGCCTGCCATGCGGCAGCGTCACCGGTGCGCCCAAGGTCCGTGCAATGGAGATCATCCGCGAGCTCGAGCCCGACCGCCGTGGGCTCTATACGGGCGCGTACGGCATGATTGGAAGAGACGGCTCACTCACGCTGGCGATGGCCATCCGCACCGCGACCGTACAGGCCGTCGAAGACGTCCGCGGCGCACGAAGCGTCGAGTACTTCTCTGGCGGGGGGATCGTCGCGGGCAGCCAGCCGCACGCGGAGGTGCTCGAGACCGAGTGGAAGGCGCTCGAAAACTTGGCCCCTGACTAGAGAGCGCGTTACGCCCAGTGTGTACCGATAACAGTGCGCCCACTGGGAGAAACGTAGATGGAAGGGTCCGTCCGCAACCTCGAACAGATTCAGGAGAACGACGCCGACGGGCGCATGCCGAAGAGCGCGAAGGTGATCATCGTCTCGCTCGGCATCGCGTGCATCGGCTTCGCTGTCGTGGCCCTCACCGGCAAGAAGGGCGCGGGCGAGACGAAGCGTGTGGATCCACTCGGTGAGCTCGCGGACAAGAGCGGCGGCGCCAAGGCGTCCGCTGCATCGCCGATGAAGCGCGCCACGGACCTCTCGCCCAGCGACGTCACGTTCCCGGGGCTCCTCTCCGACGATGGCCATCCCACGACCGCGCTCGCGGCCGTGAAGGGCAACTCCAATATTCCGACGCCGGACAAGACTGCCCGCGTGATGGTCGACACGCCCGCGTCGTCGCCGGCCTCCACACCTGCGCAGGGGTTGCCTGGGATCTCAGGTGCGCCCGACGTGAAGATCACCGCCGACAACGCGCCTCCGCCCGCGACCGACAGGCTGCCGGTGGTGCCGCTACCCGCACAGACCGTCCTCGAGGCGACGCCAATCATCACGCGCCCGCGTGACAACCTCACGAAGGCGGCCACCCAGATCGCCGACTCCGCGAACGACCATGCGACGCTCGCGCCCAGCGGCCGCGAGGGTGGCTACCAGCTCCAGGTGAGCTCGTTCCGCACGCAGACCGAGGCCGATCAGTTCGCGACGCAGCTGCGCGCGCGCACCCACAAGGCGTACGTGCAGGAAGCGCACGTGCCGGGTCGTGGGACCTGGTTCCGCGTCCGCATTGGTCCGTTCCCCACCCAGCATGCCGCGGCCGCGTATCGCTCCGGCTTCGAGGGACGCGAGCACGTCGTACCGTTCATCGTTCCGCCGTCCACGAAGGACAAGGACACCAAGGAGCCGGCGCACGGCGATCGTTGAGTCGCGGCGCCTCGCACAAAGGTGCGACCTCCCGACCTCCACGAGCGGAGGCGAGCTGACGCGCCCTGACGCGAGCGTCGCTTTTGTGACGCCTTGCGCTTGAACGCACACGGTGCGCATGTGACAGTCGGCGCGTGGACTCCATTCCTGTCCCGCTATGGTCGGTCGGCGTGCTGCTCATCATTGTCGGGCCGTTTGCCGTGCAGCGTCTTGTCGACTTGTGGGCAGGCGTGGTGGAGCGGCGGACGGACGAAGCACTTTCCGCAATGACCGCGCGTACCAAGGGTACCAGCGTGAATGTTCACGATGGAGATGACGACCCAGCCGTGACGCGCCAAGACACGAGCGGAACGAGCGAGCCGCGGGACTCCAGCAGTGGAGACCGCGACGACGACGCGTAGCGCCGCGCATCGATCCAGTTGACCAAGCGACCTCGCGGGCCCACCTTTGAATAGGGAACGCAACGTGCAGTCAAAAGATCCACCACCGCGTGGTGAACTGTCGCACCAACTTGATCTACAAAGTGGCCGTTCCACGTTCTCGTCCGTAGAAGGTTAGAAAGCAATGGCGCGTCTCTTTGGGCTCATCGGTAATCGTGCGGACCTGGCTCCGCGCGTCCTCGCGTTCGAACGCGAGGCGCTGCGGGTTCGTTCCCGCAACGCGCCGCTTGGCTGGGGGATCGGCTTCTACCAGAGCGGCGAGGTCCTCATGCGCCGCCGCCCGATCGACGAGCACGAGTCCATCGACGTTGCAGCGAATGCAGCAGACGTCCGCGGTGACGCGGTGCTCGGTCACGTTCGCACGGCGACCATCGGCACGATGCGCACGGAGAACACCCACCCATTCCGCTACCGCCAGTGGCTCTTCGCGCAGACCGGCACGCTACCCGTCTCTGGTGACTCCCGTGACGCGCATGAGCGGCTGCTCTTGTCGGTTCCGGAGTTCCTGCGCTCCGGCATCCGCGGCGATACGGACGCAGAGGTCACCTTCCACATCTTCCTGTCGTTCCTCCACGACCACGCCCAGCTGTCCGACGGCAAGCTGGTGGAGCCGTCGTACGTTCGCGAGGCGCTTCGGTCCACGCTGGCCCTGGTCGACGGCATGGCCGCGGAGTTCGGCGCAGAGCCGGGCCGGCTGAATATCGCCGTGACCGATGGCGAGAACATGGTCCTGTCTCACCGCGGTGAGCGCATGGGCTACCGCATCTTCGCGGGCAAGAACGACGCGGAGATGATCCTCGGTGAGGATCGCGACCTGCGTCGGCGCACGCCGGAGCTCTCGCAGATGTACTTCACCCTGGTCGCCAGCGACTTCGACGGTGATGGCCCGTTCGCGCAAGAAAGCGCTGCCGCCACCGAGCCGCTCTGGAAGAGCGTTCCGGAGTATGCGATCGTGAGCGTGTCGCGTGGGAAGTTGCCCGAAATCGAACCGCTCTCCTGAGCTGCTGCCAGTCGTGGTCCTGGCGCGGGCATGCACGCTTGCATGCGTGGTGGTGTGCGTGCTCGGGGCGTGCGGAGCGGACGCGACATCGAAGAGCGCGGTGAGCGCGGGCGGTGCGCCTTCGCCAGGTCCTTCGTCCTCCGCGCGCAGGCCGGATGGAATCGTGATCGATCTGCCGAGCGCGTTGCCTCGCGCCTCGGATCGCGCGGATGGTCGTGGCGTGGTGACGCTGCGGGAGCCGCTCTCGCGGGATGCGCTCGTGGCGGTGGTGCGCGCATACACGCAGGGCTTCCTCAAGGAGGACGCTGGAGCACTGCAGGCGCTCCTTGCTCCGGACGCGATGTTCCTCTCGCCGGCGCAGACTCCGGGCGTCAGCTCGAACATCATGGAAGTCTGGGGCAGCCGCCTCCGTAGCTTCGACTACACGAAGCTGGCGGGTGCGGAGATCTTCCGTGCGGACAAGATCGAGGTCCTCACGTTCGAGGACACGAAGGACGTCCGTCCCTCCTCGATGCGCCCCGAAGACGTCTTCGTGATCGTCCCGATCCAGACGCCACGGGTTGGCACCGACGCTCTGTTTCCCGAGCGCGTGAGCATGCTGCTCCGAAGAGACAGGGGCCGCTATGTGATCGCAGCAGTGGCGGAAGACTTCACGCCGTAGTTGAGGTCGAGGTCGGGCTCGAGGTCGAGGTCGAGGTCGAGGTCGGGGTCGAGGTCGAGGCGCGTCTACACCCGGTACTGCTCGTGGTCGATGCCGTACTTCTTCAGCCAGCGATGCACCTGCATGCGCTCCTTGCCGAGCTCGCGTCCGACCGCGGCGATGTTTCCGTGATGGCGCGTGAGGATCTCGCGAAGCTCCTGCTCCGTCGGGGCGCCGCGCTTCTTGTCCTTCGGGACCACGAGCTCGCCGGTGGCGCTCCGCGTTCCCTGGTCCACGTGCGTCTCGACCAGCTCGCGGATGTCCTCGGGCGCCTCGCGCTGGCCGTAGCTCTTCATGCGCTCGCGGATGGCCTCGGGCAGGACGGCGGCGTCGAAGCGTCCCTCGGGCGAGAGCGCAGCAGCGCGCTTGATGGCGTTCTCGAGCTCGCGCACGTTGTAGGGCCAGTCGTAGTGGAACATCGCGAGCCAGAACGAGTACGAGATGCTCGCGCCCGGGGAGCCGAACGCGCGCGCGAAGCCGTTGGTGAGCTGGAAGATGTCCTCCTTGCGCTCGCGAAGCGGAGGCAGGCGCGTGGTGTGCTCGTTCAGGCGCGCGAGCAGATCGCCGCGGAATTTCCCCTCGTGCGCGTAGCGCGTGAGGTCGCGGTGGGTGGCGCAGACAACGCGGATGTCCACGTGCTCGGCCACTGTGCCGCCGATGGGGAAGACCTCGCGCGACTGCAGCACACGAAGGAGCTTCGCCTGCGCGTCCAGTGGCATGTCGCCGATCTCATCCAGGAACAGTGTGCCGCCGTCCGCGAGCTTGACGATGCCCGGCTTGTCCCGATCCGCGCCGGAGAAGGCGCCGCGCCGGTAGCCGAAGAGCTCGCTCTCGATCAGGTTCTGCGGGATGGCCGCGCAGTTGATCGCGCAGAACTGTCCCCGTCTTCCTGATAGCCGATGCATCGCGCGCGCGACCACCTCCTTGCCGGTGCCGGTCTCGCCAAGGATGATGCAGGACAGGCCGGTGGGCGCGATGCGCTCGACCTCGAACGCGACGGCGTCGATCTGCGCACCACCGACGAGCTCCGGCACATTGTTCGCGCGACGCCCCACGCCGGGCGTGGGAGGGGTGCCAGCGGGGGGGCTGCCGGGCGAGAAGCCGTCGATCGGGTACCGCAGGTGCATGCCCGCGTCCTTCTCGACGAACTTGAAGATGGCGTCGCCGATGCGAACCTCGCTGCCGTCCTCGAGCGAGACCTCGTGGATGAAGACGCCATCGACCATGGTGCCGTTGCGGCTTCCCAGGTCCTTCAGCTTCCAGCCGTCCTCGTCCTGGCGAAACTGCGCGTGCGCGCGGCTGACGGCGTGGTCGGGCACCTGGATCTGCGCGTCCGCCTCGCGTCCGACGACGATCTCGGCGGTGGTGAACGGATACGCGGAGCGGAGCTGCGAGCGGTCCGGCGCGTAGAGGAGCACGAGGCCCGGCGCCTTCACGCTGGAGTCCGCCACGCTCGGAGGGAACATGGCAGACGGCGGCGGTCCGTATGCGGACGACGACCCGGTCTTGTGCCTCATGCGCCCCTCATGCCAGCTGTCATCCTAGCTGGTATCGCGCGGGTTTCACGCCCATTCGCGCGCAGACCTGCGCCAGCGCGTCCCTCGCCTTCGTGAGCAGGTCGTCGGGGCCGCCGTCATTGTCGACGACGATGTCCGCCACCTTCACCTTGTCTGCGAGCGGCGTCTGCGCGACCACGCGTGCGCGCGAGTCTTCCTCGGATGCGCCGTCACGGAGCGCCGCGCGATGCACCTGGTTCTCCGGGCTCGCGGTCACCACCACGAGCGGGCGAAACGCATCCGCCATGCCGTTCTCCACGATGAGCGCGGCCTCGTAGCATGCGAGCGGCTCGCCCGTGGCTGCGAGCTCCGATGCGCGCAGAAGCGAGAGCGCAGTGATGCGCGGGTGCGTGAGCTGGTTCAGGCGCTTCCGCTTCGCGTCGTCCGCGAAGATGATCGCGGCGAGCGCCTTGCGATCCAGCGTGCCATCGGCGGCGATCACGGTGTCACCGAACTCCGCGCGGATGTCGGCGAGGGCGGGTGCGCCGGGAAGCACCACCTCGCGCGCGAGAACGTCGGCGTCGATGATGGGGAGCCCGAGCTCACGCCAGATGCGCGCGACGGAGCTCTTCCCGGACGCGATCCCGCCCGTCAGTCCAAAGAGGTGCATAGGTGGTATATTCGCAAGCGTGCCGGCGAAAGTCTCGCGTCGAAAATGGCTCATCGGCGGCACCGTGGGCCTCTCGGCGGCGGTGCTCGGCGTATTGCGCGGCTCGGGCTACGCGGTGCCAGCGGGGCGCGAGCGGACGCTGCGCTCCTTCTCGGGGTGGCAATACCTGGTCGTTTTGCATGTCGCCCGCAGGATCACGGCGCCTGATGACGTCGGAGCTGCGGCCGGCGCGACGTTGCCGTCGTCGGACGATCTCGACGTGGCGGGCTTCATCGATCAGCGCCTCGTCGCGATGCGTCCGAAGGTGAGGGGAGATCTTCTCTCGTTCATAGGCATCGTCGAGCACGTGAGTCCGCTTGCGAAGGGCTACGCGCGCCGCTTCTCGAACCTGTCGCCCGCGGAGCAGGACGATGTGCTCGCGTCGCTTGAATCTTCGGGCTCGGATCTGATGCGCGCCGGCTTCGAGGGCCTGAAGGCGCTCTGCTTCATGGGCTACTACAAGGACGCGCGGACGTGGGGCGTGCTCGGCTATGAGGGTCCGTGGGTCGCGGCGAAGGGGGGCTCATGAGCGATCCCACGAAGCCAGGCTTCTTCAGCGGCGGCACGCTGTCGGGGTGGGTGGAGCTGTCCGCGGACGCGATCGTCGTCGGGTCGGGCGCGGGCGGCTCGGTGGCGGCGCGCGAGCTCGCGAAGGCGGGGCTCTCCGTGATCGTCTTCGAGGAGGGCGCGTACAGGACCCCGAAGGATTTCGATCAGCGCGAGGAGCGCATGCTCCCGATGCTCTTCCAGGAAGGCGGCGGTCGGTCCACGGAGGACATGGCGATCCGCGTGCTGCAGGGCCGCGGCGTGGGCGGAAGCACTGTCCACAACACGAACCTCTGCAAGCGTACACCCGACGAGATCCTGAAGCTGTGGGCCAAGAAGTACGGCGTGGTCGGCGCAAGCCCGCGCGATCTGCTTCCGTCGTTCCAGGCGATCGAGCAGGAGCTCTCCGTCGCGCCCATCCCCGAGAAGATGGTGAACGCCCACAACAACGCGATCCGCCGCGGCGTCACGGCGCTCGGATGGAAGGGCGCCGTCATGTCGCACAACCGCGTGGGCTGTCTGGGCAGCGGCTTCTGCGAGCTCGGGTGCGCCTTCGATGCCAAGCAGAACGCGCTCAAGGTGGTGCTGCCCGCCGCCGTGGATGCGGGCGCCACGATCTACGCGGACGTCACCGTGGATCGCGTACTCACGGAGGCGGGACGTGCCACGGGCGTGCGCGCGCGCGCGCTCGGTGAGAACGGAAACGTCGTGGCCGAGATCACAGCGACCGCGAAGGTCGTGGTGCTGGCCGCAAGCGCGAC
This sequence comes from Polyangiales bacterium, assembly GCA_038230375.1. GTDB lineage: Bacteria > Myxococcota_A > Polyangia > Polyangiales > Polyangiaceae > JANXLV01. Next base: position 31,600 of record JBBRNJ010000062.1, read on the forward strand.
GGGCTCCGCGTGGCTCGCGCGGCGGAGCGGCCTCACGGATCCCTACGAGCAGATCGGCCAGGGCCTTCGCATTCATCCGGGCGGCGTGGTGGCGGGCATCTTCGAGGACGAGATCGCCGCGCACAAGGGCATCCCGCAGTCCTTCGAGTGCACCGAGCACCTGTCGTTCGAGGAGGGCGCGGACAAGCGCACGTGGATCATCCCGGCCTTCGCGCATCCGATCGGCGTCGCGTCCATGCTCCCCGGGTTTGGTGCGGCGCACATGCGTGCGATGCGCGACTACCGTCACTACGCGGTGCTGTCGGCCATGCTGCACGACGAGACGAGCGGGCAGATCATGGTGGGCGAGGACGCGCCCGTGCTCCGGTACCGCATGATCGAGAGCGATCGCGCGGCGCTCGCCCGCGGCCTGGTCGCGTGCGGGAAGATCCTGTTCGCGGCCGGCGCGAAGAAGGTCGTGTTCCCCGCCATCCCCCCCGTCGTCGTCACGCGCGCGAGCGATCTCGATGCGCTCGACACGAGCTTCGTGCGCCCGCACAACGTGCCGCTCTCCGCGGTGCACCCGATGGGCACCATGCGCATGGGCGAGGACAAGAAGACCAGCGTGGTGAGCTCCACGGGCGAGCACCACTACACGAAGGGGCTCTTCGTGATGGACGGGTCGCTCTTCCCCACGAGCATCGGCGGGCCGCCGCAGATCAGCATCTACGCCTTTGCGCGCCACCTGGCGCCGCACGCGATCGCCCGCGCAAAGTCCTGACAACATATTGGCGCGCGTGACAAAAGAAGAGAGGGCACCTTGCGGCACCCTCTTTTCACGCTGGAGGCACGCGCCTCCGGACGTCCAGAAGTGTCAGCTCACTGATCCGTGGAGCCAGCGTCCATCGTGGTGCCAGCGTCTGCCGGCGTGGTGCACGGGTCCGGGCTCGGCACGCCAAGGTCGCCGACCTTGGTCGGGTGCTTGACCTCCTTGGCGAGGAAGCCAAGGCCGATCGAGATGCCGCTGCACTTCGCGCCGGCGAGGTTCGGGCCGTCGGACATGATGTCGCTCGCCTGGCGGATCTCCTGGGCGATCTGCTCGAAGGCGGAGCCCTCGCACAGCGACTTCTGGATGCGGCCGGCGACCTTGCGGAGCCCCTCGATGAGCTGCTCCGTGTCGATGATGCCCGAGATGGTCCCGATGTCGGCGGTATGCGCGTCCGAGTGCTTGAACGTGATGATCGCGGACTTGATGTCGAGCTCGAGGCCGATTCCGCCGATCGAGAGGGCGAGCTTGATCACGCTCGCCTGCGTGACGAACTGACCGGCCGCGACGTACGTGTTCGCGGGGTCGAACTGAACCTTGGAGCCGCCGGCGATCGTCTTGCCGTCGGTGAGGAGCTCGGGACGAACCGGCCAGTCCGTGTTCAGGTCGAACGCGGGCACCATGGTCTTGTCGGCCGAGTAGGCGCCGCCGGCGAAGATCTGACCGGACAGGCCGATGTTGTTCTGCGCGGTGTCGTCCGTGAGGCCCTGGATGTCGATCATGATGGTGAACGAGCCATCCGTGAGCGACTTGGAGATGTCTGTCTCCGCCGTCGGCGCCACGCTGGTGATGATCGGGAGGATCGTCTCGCCGAACGCGTTGTCGGTGCCCTGGGTTCCGTCCGTCTGAGCGGCCTTCTGGGCGCCGTCCGCGAGCGTGCAGACGTCCGTGGACTTCGCCGTGGTGATCTTGCCGTCCAGGTCGTAGCCATACGACTTCCATGCGCTGTCGCTGGGGGCGCCCTGGCGATCCGTGCCGCCGAGGAAGAGCTTCTGGAGCGCGAACGTGCGCGCCGTGCCGAGCGTGGCCGCTGCCGCGCCAGCGGGAGGAGCGGGGGGCTTGAGGCCTGCGCCGCCGGTACCAGTCGTGCCGCTGCTGGAGCTGCTGCAGCCCTGCGCTGCCACCGTCGCCACGAAAAGACCGACGCAGAGCGCCGTCACTGGAAGGAACCGTTGAAGCTTCATATGTCTCTCCTCCTCAAACCCAACAAAGAAATCCGTGCTCACCATGCGCCGTACGAGAGCCACCCACCCGGCGCTGCAAAACGGTCCGCGCACTGTACTTTTTCGCAGGGGACGCGCAAGCGCAGTGACGGTCTCTTCGCCGTTTCATTTGGGAGACGCCGTTGGGCTACAGCGGGGAAAATATCGGCAACGCACCGCGTCAAGGCGTTCCGCGACCTCTTTTTCCGTTCTAGAGTGAGCAGCGATGTCCGCTGAGTTCACTCACCTCCACGTCCACTCGCAGTACTCGATGCTGGACTCGTCGTTGAAGGTGAAGTCGCTGCCCAAGCAGGTGCTCGCTCGCGGGATGAACGCGGTCGCCGTCACGGACCACGGCAGCATGTACGGCACCATCTCGTTCTACAAGGCTGCCAAGGAAGCGGGCGTGCAGCCCATCATCGGCGCCGAGCTCGAGATCGCCGCGTCGGGTCATGGCCACCACCTGCCGCTGCTCGCCACCAGCGAGGAGGGCTACAAGAACCTCGTGTGGCTCGTGTCGCGCGGGCACGTGAAGCCCGACCCGAACGCGCCCCTGGGCAGCCTCGCGATCCCCCTCTCCGACATCGAGGGTCGCGCGAAGGGGCTCATCGGCATGACCGGCTGCATGGGCGGGCTCGTCGCGCAGAGCATCCTCGAGCAGGGCGTGGAGGAGGGCGGGCGCACGCTGGGCCGCCTGAAGGAGATCTTCGAGCCCGGAACGCTGTACGTGGAGCTGCAGGATCACGGCCTGCCCGAGCAGCCGGTGCTCAATGGCATCCTCGTGGATCTTGCGAAGCGCTTCGAGCTGCCGCTGGTCGCCACGAACGACGCTCACTACGCAGCAAAGGACGACGCGGAGGCGCACACGTACCTCTCCTGCATCAAGTCGGGCCGCACCTACGACGAGGCGAAGGAGCGCCACCACGGCTCGCACGAGATGTACCTGAAGACGCCCGACGAGATGTCGAAGCTCTTCTCCGCGCACCCCGAGGCCATCAAGAACACGATGGCGATCGCGGAGCGCACGAAGGTGAAGCTCCACCTGGGCGAGCCCATGCTCCCCACGTTCCCCGTACCGGCCGGCTACGACGCAGAGAGCTACTTCCGCAAGGTCGCGCGCGACGGCCTCATGGCGCGCTTCTCCGAGTTCGCTGCCGTGAACAAGACGGTCGACCAGGAGGCGTACAAGGCGCGCCTGGAATGGGAGCTGGACGTCATCTGCAAGATGAAGTTCCCGGGCTACTTCCTGATCGTCTGGGACTTCATCCGCTACGCAAAAGAGAACGGCGTGCCGGTGGGCCCCGGCCGCGGCTCCGGCGCGGGCTCGCTGGTCGCGTACGCGATGCGCATCACGGACCTCGATCCCATCCCGTACAACTTGCTCTTCGAGCGCTTCCTGAATCCAGAGCGCGTCTCCATGCCCGACTTCGACATCGACTTCTGCATGGACAAGCGGGATCGCGTGATCCAGTACGTGCAGGAGAAATACGGTCACGAGAGCGTCGGGCAGATCGCGACCTTTGCGGAGCTCAAGGCGAAGAGCGTCATCAAGGACGTGGGTCGCTGCATCGGGATGACGCCGATGGAGTCGCAGCAGATCGCGTCGCTCATCCCGCAGAAGACGCCCGCGGAGACGTACACCATCGGTGAGAGCCTCGAGCTCGAGCCCAAGCTGAAGGCACGCTTCGAGACGGACGAGAAGACGCGCGAGCTGCTCGTGCAGGCACAGAAGCTGGAAGGCCTCACGCGTCATGCCGGCAAGCACGCCGCGGGCATCGTGATCAGCGAAGGTCCGCTCTGGGATCACGTCCCGGTCTTCAAGGATCCAAAGTCCGGCGCGTACGTCACGCAGTACTACAAGGACGACGTCGAGCAGGCCGGCCTGGTCAAGTTCGACTTCCTTGGCCTGAAGACCCTGACGGTCCTCGACATCGCGGTGCGCCTGATCAACATGCGCCCGGACATCGCCGGCGGCAACGGCGCAACTGGCGGCGGCGGCACGGGCAAGAAGTTCGACCTCGACCGGATCCCGATGGACGACAAGCAGACGTTCGCGCTTCTAGGAAGCGGTGAAACGAAGGGCGTCTTCCAGCTCGAGTCCACGGGCATGCAGCAGCTCTTCAAGGATCTCCGCGCCGACTGCTTCGAGGACATCGTCGCCGCCGTCGCGCTCTACCGCCCCGGCCCCATGGGCGCCGGCATGCACGAGGACTTCGTCAAGCGGAAGAACGGCCGCCAGGCGATCGCGTCCATGCACCCCATGATCGACGCGCTGCTCGCTCCCACGTACGGCGTCATCGTCTACCAGGAGCAGGTCATGCAAATCACGCAGGTGCTCGCCGGCTACTCGCTCGGTGGCGCCGACCTCCTGCGTCGCGCCATGGGCAAGAAGAAGCCCGAGGAGATGGCGAAGCAGAAGACCACCTTCGTCGAGGGGGCGCTGGCAAAGGGCGTCACGCAGGAAGACGCGGACCACATCTTCGGTCTGCTCGAGTACTTCGCCGGCTACGGCTTCAACAAGAGCCACTCCGCCGCATACGCGCTCATCACGTACCAGACCGCGTACCTGAAGGCGCACTACCCGGTGGAGCTGCTCTGCGCGATCATGACGTCCGACAAGGACCGCATCGAGAAGGTGGTCCGCACCATCGCCGACGCGCGCGTCATGGGCATCAACGTGCTCCCGCCGGACATCAACGAGAGCGATCTGGACTTCAAGGTCGTCTACACGCACCCGCAGGGCGGCCGCAAACGCAAGCGCTCGGAACGCGTGCAGGATACACTTGGTCCGGAGATCCGCTTCGGCCTGGGTGCCGTGCGCGGCCTGGGTGAAGCCGCGCTGGAGAGCCTTTTTGAAGCGCGAAGAGAGGGCGGACGCTACGCGGACCTCTTCGACTTTGCGTCCCGCGTGGACTCGAAGAAGATCAACCGCAGCGTGCTCGAGGCGCTCGTGCAGTGCGGCGCGTTCGACAAGTCACTCGCGGAGCACAAGGTCACGCGCGCGCAAGCCTTCGGCTCCATCGACGTCGCGCTCGAGCGGTCACGCAGCGCCAGCCGCGATCGCGAGGTGGGCCAGACGAACCTCTTTGGCTTGCTCGACGCTGGCAAGAGCGCCGCGGGCAGCACGTCCTCGCGCGGCGACTATCCGCTCACGGAGCCCTGGGATTCGAAGGAGATGCTCGCTCGTGAGCGCGCGTCGCTCGGCTTCTACGTCTCGGGTCACCCGCTGCAGCGCTACCTCTCCGGTGCGACCGGACATCGGCTCGACGTCACGCCGTGCTCGGAGCTTGCGGCCCTCAAAGATTGGGCCGTCGTGAAGGTCGCGGGCGTCGTCGAGGGCTATCGCGAACGCATCTTCAAGGACGGTGGCGGCAAGGTCGCGTTCTTCGAGCTCGAGGATCTCAGCGGTCGCGTCGTCGCCAAGGTGCGCGGCAACAACATCGATCAGTTCGCGCCCATCCTCAGCTCCGGCGATCCAGTGCTCATCAGCGCGAAGGTCAGCTTCCCACGCAAGGACGAGGACGACGCGCCGGAGGACGACGGCCCGCGCGAGCCCACGCTCTTCGTGAACGAGGTCACTCGCCTGGTCGACGTCATCAAGGCGGGCTCGAAGGGACTCAGCATCAAGGTGCCCGCGGACCGCACCACCGCGGGCGATCTCGCGAAGCTCAAGGGCGTCATCAGCGAGGCGAAGGGGGAGACTCCCGTTACCCTTATTTTCACGCTCGATTCTGGCGCCGTGGCGACCATGCCGCTCGGGAAGAACCTGCGGGTGGAGGTGGGTGACTTGCTGCTCTCTGGCGTGGAGCGCATCTTTGGCTCGCAGGTCGCAGAGCTCTCGTAGGCGTGACGCGGACTGCGCTGGTGTGCTCGGCGAGCGTCAGGGCAGCAGCTTCGGCAGCTCTGCGGCGACCTTCGCGCGGTCTTCTTCGTGTTTGAGGAGCAGGCCTAGCGTCTCGTTGGCGGTCTTTGCGTCCAGCGTTCCTCTTGCGAGGAGCACAAGTGCTCGGGCCCAGTCGATGGACTCCGCGATCGAGGGGAGCTTCTCCAGCGGCATCGCGCGGATCTTTGTCACGAGCTCTGCGATGCGGGTCGCGAGCGCGTGATCCAGGCCGGGGACTCGTAGCTCGAGGATCGCGATCTCGCGGGAGGGCTCGGGGTAGTCCATGAAGAGGTGCAGGCAGCGACGGCGCAGCGCGTCTGTCATGTCGCGCGTGCCGTTCGTGGTGAGGATCACCAGCGGTGGCTCGGTGGCCTTGAAGGTGCCAAGCTCCGGGATCGTGATCTGATTCTCTGCGAGCAGCTCCAGGAGCAGTGCCTCCAGCTCGGGATCGCCGCGGTCCACTTCGTCCACGAGGAGCACGACGGGGTGGGCGCTGGTGATCGCATGGAAGAGCGGGCGAGCGATCAGGAACTCACGGCTGAAGAACGCGGGGCTCGCGGCGGAGAGCATCTTCGCGGCCTCCATGAGATCCTTCGCGCCCGCGGTCGCCTTCGAGGCGGTGTCGCGGAGCAGCTGCGAGAAGAGGAGCTGCTTGCCATAGTCCCATTCGTAGAGCGCCTTCGACTCGTCGAGACCCTCGTAGCACTGCAGCCGAACGAGCGGCCGACCGAGCGTCTCCGCGGCAGCGCGCGCGAGGTCGGTCTTGCCAACACCTGCGGGACCCTCCACGAGCACGGGCCGTTCGAGCTGCAAAGCAAGCCACAGCGTGAGCGCCGCGCGCTCGTCGGCGAGGTACGTGCGGGACATCGCGGCCGCCAGATCGGACGCGTGCGGCCACTTCGATAACCGCAAATTGCCCTGTTTTTCGGCGGAATCCGCGCTCACCCGACCATCGTAAGCGAGGAAGCGCCATTTTGTGCGGTTCTCGGGTATTAATTGAGGTGGCATGGCGGAGCGCGACGATCTCTTGCGGGTAGACCAGACGGGTACCGTGCACCCGGTCGGTCGAACGGCAAGCCAGCAGCTCCGCGCCCGCGCGGGAGAGTGGCGCCTGCTACCAAGCCCGCGGGATCTGCTCCTCTTTCGCAAGGCAACTGGCGGCGCGGTGCTCAAGCTCGCCGGGGAGATCTTCACGCCCGGCGCGCTCTGCGACGTCGTCGCGTTGGTCGCGCAGTCGAACTGGAAGGGTGAGCTCATCGTCCTGGGCGAGGCCGGGACCCGAACGGTGTTCTTCGAGCAGGGCAACGTCATCGGCGCCGCCACGAACGTCCCGGAGGAGCGCCTGGGCGAGATGCTCTACCAGTTCGGCGTGATCACGCGCGAGCAGCTCGAGACGATCGTGCAGACCAGCGCTACGTCCGGAAAACGCCTCGGCGAGTCCGCCATCGAGCTCGGCTTCGTCTCCGCGGAGGAGATGTACCCGATGATGGCCAAGCAGGTGGAGGCCGTCTTCTACGCAGCGCTGCGCGTCGGTGACGGCACATTCTTCTTCTTCGATCGCTTCGACGAGAAAGCGATCGGCCGGCGTCACAACCTGAACGCGGCCGGGCTCCTGATGGAGGGTGCGCGCCGCATGGACGAGATGCAGTTCTTCCGGGAGAAGATCCCGAGCGAGCACATCGTTCCCGTGCCGACTGCAAGCGGCAAGAAGGTCCCCGAGGAGCTGCAGGCCGTCTTCGCGCAGTGCGACGGCAAGCGCTCGATCGCGGATATCGGGCGCCGCATCGGCGAGCTGGAGTTCGAGGTCACGAAGGCGGTCTTCCAGCTCCTCAACGCTGGCCTCGTGCTGGCGAAGACGCCACGTCCCGAGGGGGCCGAGGCGATCGTGGAGGCGTTCAATGCGCCGATCATGCTCATGCACCAGACCTGCGACAGCGCGGGCAAGGGGAGCGAGCTACGCGACGGCCTGTCACGCTTCGCCACGGGCGGCGGCATCTACGATCCGCTCTTCATGGCGGCCGGTCCAAATCAGCAGGACGGAACGTTCAAGCCGGAGCGCGTCGCGAGCAACATCGCCGCGCTCGCGGGCGACGATCCCGACTCGTGGATCACGCAGCTGATGATGGACTACGTTGGCTTCGGGCTCTTCCATTCCGAGTCGCTCCTTGGTCGCGAGGCTCACCAGCGGCTCATGGAGGCGGTGTCCCTGATGCTGAAGCCGCTCCAGAACAGCGGGGCGCCGAGCGGCGTCGAACCATCCGGGCCAGCCTCGTCGATCGCTCCACCCGCCGCGAGGGCTTTGCCATGAACGAACCCGACGCCCCCGACTCTGCACGACCAGTCGAGCGCGCCCTTCGTCCACGCACCGGCACGCGACGCGAGGAGATCCTCTTCGTCGCCACCAAGCTCTTCTCCGACCGCGGCTACGACGGCGCCAGCATGGAGACGCTCGCGAAGAACGTCGGCCTGCGCAAGGCGTCCCTCTTCCACCACTTCCCGAGCAAGGATGCGCTCTACGCGGAGGTGCTCGGCTCGCTCCTCGCCGACGTGGGCTCCATGCTGGACAAGGCCGTCATCACGGAGGCGCCGTACCTGGACCGGCTCGCAGCGTTCGCCGAGTCCATCGTCGATGCATTCGGCAAGCGCCCCCATGCGGGCAAGCTGCTGTTTCGCGAGGCCATGGACCAGGGGCCGGTCATGCAGAAGTGGCTGGGCAATGCGATCGCGGATCTCCTCGCGCGCGGCCTCGCGATCACGGAAGAGGGGAAGCGGCGCGGCCACTTCGCCGGAATGGACGCGAAGAACATCATCGTGTCCATGATCGGCATCTACATCGTCCCGTACGCGGTCAACAACGTCATCGACGCCTTCGACAGCGGCCACGAGAACGCGGAGAGCAAGCTCGCGCTGCGAAAGAAGGCCGTGCGCGCTCAGATCTTGGCGTTGGCAGGTGCGGGCGCAGGCGCAGGCGCAGGCGCGCCGTGACGTCCTTCGCCTGACGCGAAGCGCGCTGCGCCGTCGAACCCTTCGCCGCTCATCAGGCTCGCCATTCCGAGCGCGAACTCGCGCTTCATGGCCGCATCCAGGGGGACTCCGTAGCTCTCGTACGCGCTCGTGCGGTCGGAGCGCATGCACGTCTGCGGGAGCGCCGCGATCTCTGCGGCGAGTGATTCGGCAGCGGCGCGGGCCTGTCCGTCGGGGACGACGCGGTTCACGAGGCCCATCGCCAGCGCCTCCGCGGCGCCCACGGCCCGGCCTGTCAGGATCAGATCCATCGCGCGCGACAGACCGATGAGCCGCGGCAAGCGCACGGTTCCGCCGTCGATGAGGGGTACGCCCCAACGCCTGCAGAATACACCCAATGTCGCGCTCTCCTCGCACACGCGGAGATCGCACATCACGGCCAGCTCGAGCCCGCCAGCCACAGCGAAGCCGCTGATGGCCGCGATCACCGGCTTCGTGAACGCCATGCGCGATGGGCCCATCGGTCCGTCGCCGTCCTCGGCGAGATGGTTTCGGTCGGGCGTGGCCATGGCCTTGAGGTCGGCGCCCGCGCAGAAGGTGCCGCCGTCGCCGAAGAGCACCGCGACGTTTGCGGTCGCATCGGCCTCGAACTCGCGGAAGGCGCGAACGAGAGCCTCCGCAGTGGGACCGTCCACGGCGTTCTTTCGCCCTGGCCGGTGAAGGACGATGGTGGTCACGGCGCCATTCTTGTGTGTGGTGATGCTCACGACCCGAGATGGTAGAAGAGGGCGAGATGCCATCGCAAGGCACAGAACGCATGGCGGACGCAGAGCGCGTGGCGGCGTTCGTGCTCTCGCACACCGTTGCGGCGGCGGGGCCACGGGCGATGCAGAGCAGGCGTTTGCGGCCGCCGCTCGCGGGTGAGCTGCCGCCGTCACTGGCGACGTTCGCGATGCGGCACGTGCTCAAGGTGCCTTCGGACGCGGAGCGAGGGATCTTCGGGCTCGCGGCTGGAACCCACGCAGCGAGCGTGCTGGATCACGCGGTGACGCCGGAGGGCTTGCTCGCGGAGCAGGCGAGGGGCCGTCGCGTCGTGTCGCTCTTGCCGCCCGGAAGCGACACCGGAATGCACGAGAACGAACTTGCATTCGCAGTTCACGATCTCTGTCATCTCGACAAATTCCAGGTGAATCACGCCGGCCAGGTCGGCTTCTTCGACACCATGCATCGCGCCGAAGTGCTCGCATTCCGGATGCCACACCTGGACGAACCCTGTCGCGCAAATGCCCTCGACGCGGCGTGGCGGGCGGACGTCGTGGCGGTCACGTGCGACATGAACGGCTCTCCGATCTTCCTGCTTGCTGCACTGAAGATGCGACTGAAGATGGCGGTGCGCAGAGTGCTTGCCAACGCCGCGGGCCGCCCACCAAACACGGGAGGCGCGCTGACGGCGGAAGAAGAAGCCGCGTACGAGCCCATCCTCGAAGAGCTACTCGATCGCTGCGAGCTCACGGGCACGGCGCGCGAAGCAGCACGAGACATCACCGCGAGGCGACAAGGGATGGAGAACGCGCAGATCTTCCTGGACGAGATGGAGCGAAGGGGAACTCTCCTACAGGCGAGACGGGACGAGCGGGGGCTCAGTGCTCGGCGAGACCCGTGAGCTTCTTGCCTCTCGTCTCGGGCAGCGTGAATACCCAGGTCCCGGTCGCGATCGCCAGACACAGCGGCACCGATAGTCCGCCTCGCAGCCCATCACTGTCCACCATGTACCCGACCAGCACCGGGGCGCCCAGCTGCACCGCGCGCGCAAGGTTGTAGGTTGCACCCATCGCCACGCCACGTATCTCGTTCGGGTATAGCTCCGCGAGCAGCGCGCCGAAGCCCGCCGTGCATCCCGAGCCGAACCCGAGCAGCAGCATCGCCGCCCAGAACCAGACGCCATGCATGGTCAGCCACTGCCACCTGAACGCCAGCGCCGCCAGCGCCACGGCTGTGAAGAACGAGAACATGGAGAATGCTGGCCGTCGCCCCACCTTGTCTGCGACCTGCCCGAACACGATCATCCCGAGGAACTGACCCGCCTGCGCCGTGAGCACCCACGTCACGCTCTTGCCCGTGGATTGGTGCATCTGCTCCTTCAGGAACGTCGGCAGCCACGTGTAGCAAGTCCAGTACGTGCCCAGCTTGAACACGCCGAGCAGCCACGCGCGCAGGAAGCGCGAGCCGATCTTCGCGCGAAGGAGCGCAGCGAAGCTCACGGTCTCATGCGCAGGTTGCGGCGGGAGGTGCATGTGCTTGCGAACGTAGAGCGCGAGCAACCCGGTCACGGACGAGCCGACCATGACCACGCGCCACCCCACGAGCGGCATGATCAAGAAGCCGGCGATGGCGGCTAGCGCAACGCCGACGGGCTCGCCGGCCTGGAGCGCCGCGGAAGCGCGACCACGAATACGCGAGGAAACAGCCTCCGCAAGCATGCCGTGGCCGATCGCCCACTCGCCGCCGACGCCAAGCCCCACGAGCGCCCGTCCGAGGATGAAGACCCACGCATTGGGAGCCAGGCCGCACACGAGCGAGCCCACCGAGTAGAGGACGATCGTGACGGAGAGGACGCTCCGCTTGTCGAACTTGTCAGCGAAGCGCCCGCTGACGATGCCGCCCACGCCGCTGGTCGCCAGCGCCACGCCGAGCATCCAGCGATCCTGCGCGTGCCCCAGCGACAGATCTTTCGCCACGTGCTCGCGCACGAAGCCGAGCAGCACCAGATCGTAGAAGTCGAACGTCCAGCCGAAGAAGACGAAGAAGAACAGCCGGAGCGGGAAGGGGCGCGCGTCGTCGGTCGCTCCCTGCTGCTCTCCAGAAACGCCCCCCTCACCAGCGGCCACGTCAGCGCTTTCGCTCGTACAGGGCGAGTGCCGCGGCAACGGAGGCGTTCAGCGAGTCGATGCGTCCGCTCATGGGCAGCCGCGCGAGCTTCGTGCAGGCGCGCTTCACGACCTTGCGTAGGCCCTTGCCCTCTGCACCCACGACGATCACGGTGGGCTTGTCGCCGATCTCCGCGAAGGCATCCTTCAGCGTCTGATCTGCGTTCGCGTCCAGGCCGACGATCTCCGCGCCGCGCGCGGCCAGCGCCTCCAGCGCACGCGGAAGCGCGTCCACACGGCAGAGCGCCGCATGCTCCACCGCGCCAGCGGACGCGCGGAACATGGCCGGCGACAGCGGTGCGGCGTGGTTCTCCGGGAAGATCACCGCGGACGCACCCAGCGCAACGGCCGAGCGCACGATGGCGCCGAAGTTCTGCGGGTCCTCGATCTCGTCGAGTGCGATCGCGCAGCTGGGATCGACGTCCGCAAGGTCCAGCAGCATGACGCGCGGACAGTACGCAACGACACCCTGGTGCCTGCCGTTCTTCGTCGCCCGGTCGAGCGTGCCGCGGTCGACCGTCTCCACCTTGATGCCGCGGTCGTGGGCGAAGCGGGCGACCGCCGCAAGGGTCGGGGAGTCGCTCTTCTCCACCAGGACACGGCTCACCTTCTCGCCGTGTGCGCGGATGGCCTCGCGCACCGGCTGAAGACCGATCACGAGGCGTTCGCGCGGGGTGAATTCCACCTGTTCGGGAGCCGTCGTCATGTTCGTGCACCCTCCCTTATTTCGTCCGAGAGGCCAAGCACCATCGCGCGCGGATCCGCCGCATCTCGGATGGGGCGGCCGACGACCAGCATATTTGCGCCTTCGCCCATGGCGCGCGCTGCCGTCATCACGCGCTTCTGGTCGCCGCTCTGCGCATGGGTCGCGGGGCGGATGCCGGGCGTGATCAGGACCGCGTCGGGGCCAAGAGCTGCACGGAGCGCCGAGGCCTCGTGCGGGGAGCACACGAAATGCGTGATCCCCGAGTCCGCGGCCATCCGTGCAAGCCGGATCGCGGCGTCCTTCGGCGGCTCCCCAAAGCCGATCTTCGTCAGGTCGTTCGCGTCGAGCGACGTCAGCACCGTCACCGCCACGATGTCCGTCTGCCCGCCCTCGCTCTTCGCGCGTGCGACTGCGCGCGACAGCATCGCAGGACCGCCGCTGGCGTGGACGGTGAGCAGCCGCGCGCCCATCCCGCACACGCGGGCCACGGCGCGCTCCACGGTCTCCGGAATGTCATGCAGCTTCAGGTCGAGGAAGATCGGAACGCCCAGCTCGCGCCCGAGGCGCAGCGATGCGTCGCCTTCCGCAACAAAAAGCTCGAGCCCGACCTTCAACATGGCGACCAGGTCCGCCACCTTCTCGGTGACAGGACGTGCGGCCTCCACAGTCGGGAAATCGAGCGCGAATGCGATCGGAGCTCTGGTTCCTACAGGCACGAGCAGAGCGGGTCGCCCGCCTGGCAGGTGCACGCCGGACGCGGCTTGGTCGGCTGTCCGCCGCCGCCACCGCCGCCACGACCACCGCCACCGCCACCGCGCTGGATGGTCGCGAGTTGTTCCTTCGCGACCTGCTGCGCCTTCTGGGCGTCAGCGAGGCGTTGCTGCGCCGCTGCGCGGTCTGCGTCGCTCTTGGCGTTCGAGACGGCGGAGGTCAGCTGATCGACCTGGTCGCTCTGCGCCTTGAGATCGGACATGAGCTTGTCCACCTGCGCCCGCTGCTGCGCGATCTCCTGGTCCTTTGCGGCCTGGATGGCAGTGGCCTTGTCGTTGTTGATCTTGAACGCAACGCCAGCGCCGATCGCGCCAAGGAACAGGATAGCGCCGACGCCAACGGCGATGAGCATCGCCTTCTTCTTGCCGGAGCCTTCCTTGATGCGAACGAGCTGGGCTTCGTGCTCCTGCTGGCGGCGCATGGCCTCCATACGGGCGGCGTTCTCTGCGTCGAGGCGAGCGCGCTCGACCTCGGCGTGGCGGATCGCGTCCACGCGTGCTTGCTCCTCGCGCGTGCGCTGCTCGTCGGTTCGACGGCGCTCTTCCTCGGCGCGGCGACGGCCTTCCTCGACGTCTAGTGCGCGACGCTGCTCGTCGAGGCGCGCCTGCTGCTCGGCGAGTGCCGAACGCTGACGATCGTCCTCTTCTTGCTTGGTGCGTTCATCCTCGAGGTTCTGGAGCTCCTTGAGTGAGAAGAGAACCGAGCTTTCTTTCTGTTCCGCCATGTGCACTATCTCGCTCGAATTGCGCTGTCTTTTTCGGAGTCGCGGGGCGAAGTGATGTGGTCACTCCCCATACTGAACGTTACTCGTCCTCTTGCCCGATCGCAACCGGGACTGCGCGGGCAGGTCCGGCTTGATACAGCCCCCACCGGTCGAGTACCGTGCGGCCCACCCCATGGCCACCAATGTCCCCGCGCACATCACCGGTACCATCTGGAAGATCGAAGTGAAGGAGGGCGACTCCGTCACGGAGGGCCAGGTCCTGGTCATCCTCGAGTCCATGAAGATGGAGATGCCAGTCGAGGCGCCATGCGCCGGCAAGGTCGAGAAAATTGCCTGCGCCGAGGCCCAGGCGGTGAACGAAGGCGACGTGCTGGTCGTGCTTGCCTGAGGGCACGCTTTATCAGACACGCCCACATGGGCTAGTCTTGGGCGGTGACGAACGCTCGCGTTGTTGCTTTCGCCTTGGCGGTCGGCGTGCTGGCGGCCCTCCCAGCAGCGTGCTCGTCCAGCCAGTCCCTGGCGGCGGCCGGTCAGGCGTGCCTCAACGCGACGGACTGCCAGCCTGGCCTGGTCTGCGTCCCTGACGGGACCGGCACGGAGCGCGCGTGCTCGGACGATCTCTCCGGCATCCAGAAGACCGAGAGCACCGACTCCGGCGCTGCCATGGCCGCGGAGGGCGGCAAGAAGGAGGGCGGCTCCACCGACGCCGGCGGCATGACGCAGGACACGTTCCAGCCACCGGTCGACTCCGGAGCGGGCGGCTAGCCGCGCCATGAGCGCTCCGATCGTAGCCGAACCCGCGCGGGTCGCACGTGACGTCGCCCCCATCACCCACCCCGCCGCCAGGCGAACGACCGTGGTCCTGCTTGGCGTTGGCGCGCTCGCCGCGTTGGAGGCAGGAGCCATCGCCCTTGCGTCAGGCCCGATCTATGCGGTGCCGCTGGGGCTCATTTCTTTTGGCGCCTTCGCCCTCACCGCCCGTCTGCGCACCACATTCAAGGCAACGGCGGTTCACAACCGCGCAACGGACCTGATCCTCCGCGGCGATCTGGATGGTGCGGAGCCGATGCTTCAGACGTTCATCGGCCTGGGTGGAGCGGTGGGCCAGTCCATCGCGCTGCAGCTCTCGACGATCGCACTCCTGCGCGGTGACATGGCGACGGCCGAGAAGCGCGCCACAGCGAGCATGGAGCACAGGCCGCGCGTCGACTTCGCGATGACGGGACGCGCGCTCACGGACCTCGCGCGTAGCGTGCGGGCCTTCGCGCGGGCCGCGCAGGGAAATGCCGCAGGCGCCCAGGACGACATCCGTCAAGTGCGTGCAGACTGCAAGCAAGTGGCGCCGCTCGCGCGTGTGGCCGTCGCCGAGCTGCTGCTCCTCTCGCGCGAGAACAAGCTCGAAGAGCTCTCGGCTGCGCTGGTCCGGAACGAACGCGTTCTCGAGCACGCGGCGCCGCGTGAGCGCGCGCTCGTCCGTGGCTTCGAGCGGATGGTGGCGGCGGGCGGCGGTGCGATCTATCGAAAGCCGCAGTCGCGCGTGTCCGAAGAGGGGGAGGCCGCGGCGTGGCTGTCCTCCGTCGCGCCGGCGATCCGCGGGTTTCTGGCAGCCGACGCGAGCAGCGCCAGCAAGGCCGAGACGCAAGCGCCGCTGGCCGCAGCGACGAACGGACGCGCACCAGAGCTCCGTCCGAACGCTGCGAAGCGACGCCGCTGGAAGGTGCTCGCGCTGTGGGTGGTGCTCGTTCTGATGTTCGTCTGCGTCTGGCAGCTGCTCACGCCAACGCCGCTTTCGCACGCCGCGCCGGAGCCGGCCATCGACCTCGGCTTCACGTACGCCGCGGTGTCGGTCGTGATTCTCTTCCTGGTCGGGGTCCTCACGGTTCGGATCCGGGGGCTGCGCGCGAAGACGCGGCGCTCGCTCGACCTCGAGTCGCAGGCGCTCCTTGGCGACGCCGATGCGGTGCACCAGCTGGAGCTCGTGACGCGTGGTCGCTTGCCCGCGCTTGGAGCAGCCGCATTCCTCTCGCTCTCGCGCGTGAAGCTTCTCCGTGGCGCGTTCCGCGAGGTGCTGACCGATGCCGAGGCGGGGCTCAACCTGGTGGACACGTCGGCGGCGCTGCGCAACGCGTACTCGGACATCCTCGTCCCGGGCCTTCACGTGCAACGCGGGCTCGCGCTCGCAGGCATGGGGCGCGCGGACGAGGCAGAGGCAGAGTGCGGGGCGCTCTTGACCGGCTTCCCAGGCTACGCGTTCCTGAGCGCCGGCGTCCTGCGCATCCGCCTGCTCGCGGCGGCGCGCCAGGGCCACTTCGACAAGGCGAATGCGATCGCGAAGACACGCAGCGCGGATCTTCCGATCACGGCGAAGGAGGAGATCCTCTGCGCCATGCTCTCACTCGCCCACGACCCCGAGAAGGACGAAGACGAGGCACGCCGCGTGCTCGCGGTCCTGAAGCGCAGCGAGGACACCCGCAACTTCGTGAAGCAAGCCGCCCCCGGCCTGGCCGAAGCAGTGGGCCACCTGCCGTCGGACCACAAGCGAGCGGATGAAGTGGAAGAGGAACCCGAGTCGAGTGAAGCGGCGCCAGACCTGCGCACGGTCTAGGCCGGTCCAGGCCGACGTCACTCCTTCCAGAAGAACTTCCACGGATTGTGCTTCAGGTCTCGCACGAGCTCCTGCAGATCGTCGTACATCGCCTCGTCCATCACGAGTGAGCCCACGGAGCCGTCGCCCTTCTTGATGTGAGCGACAATGGCCTGCGCGTCCGCCGCGGTGGCGTTCGCGTGGGCGGCGACCTGGGCGATGTCGTCCAGGGCCTTCTTGATCTTCTGCTCTTGCTCGGGGCTTCCGGCAAGGGCGCTTGCGCGGTTCACGTTGGCCATGGCCTCGCGCGCGTCCTTCAGCATGGGTCCGGAGTCCTGCTGGACCGCGGCCGCGAGCTTGTCGACGTTGTCGATGGTGCGCATGATCTTCGGGTTGTCCACGTAACGGACGCGCACGTCCTTGGTGAGCGAGTTCGCCTCTCGCGTGAGCTCCTCCACGTTCACCATGGTGCGGCCGATGCGGTCCTTGTTGTCCGTCAAAACTCCATTCAGGTTCTTGAGGAGCGCCGCGGTGTTCACGGCGATGTCGCCGATCAGCTCGCGGTTGTTCCGCAGGCCGGTGACGGTGTCATCCAGGAGCTCGAATGCCTTCGCCAGGAAGAGGTCCAGGCGCGGCGGGTCGATGCCCTTCACGATGGAGCCTTCCTCGAGCATCGGCTTGCCGGGATTGCCCGGATCGATCTGGAGGAACTGCTCGCCGAGCACGCCCTGCGTGGTCACGTAGAAATCAGCGTCCGTGCGGATGCTGTCCCTGACGCGCGCCTCGACGGCGATCTTCGCGCGCACGATGGTGCGGCGGCCGGTCTTCGGATCGATCTTGCCGCCCATGAACATGAGCTCGTCGACCTTGCCGACCTTCACGCCGGCGATCTTCACCGGCGCGCCCGACGCGAGGCCGCCCGGATTGTCGAAGTCCACGTAGAGCGGGTACGTCTTCTGGAACGAGAGGCCGCCCATCACGAGGATGAACCCAACCAGGATGCCGAGTGACACCAGGATGAGCACCCCGACCTTGACCTCGATCGACTTCTCTTTCGCCATGGCTCAAAGATCCATCGGGCCGGTCGCGCGCCCGTTGATGAACTGCTGGATGATCCCGTCTTCCGTATTCTTGAACTCGGCGCGCGTTCCCACGAGCCGAACGTGTCCCTTATAGAGCATCACGATACGGTCGGCGATCGTGAAGATGGACGGCAGGTCGTGGGAGACCACGATGCTGGTGACGCCGAGCTTGTCCGACAGCTCGCGAATCAGCTTGTCCACCCGCCGCGCGCTCACCGGGTCGAGCGACGTCGTGGGCTCGTCGAAGAGCACGTATTTGGGGTCGAGCGTGAGGGCGCGCGCGATGGCGACGCGCTTGCGCATGCCGTCGCCGAGCTCGGGCGGATACCGGTCCCCGAACTCCTGCATGTGCACGACAGCGAGCCGGTTCTTCGCCTCGGCGAGCGACTCCTTGTGACTGAGGTTCTTGTGCTTGCGGAGCGGGAGCGCCACGTTCTCGGCGCAGGTCATCGAGTCGAAGAGCGTGGAGTGCTGGAACACCATCGCGCAGGTCTTGCGGACCGGGCCCATGCCAGCCTCGTCCAGCTTCGTGAGGTCCTGCCGGTGTCCGCCGTGGTCGAGCCAGATCTCGCCCGAGTCTGGATAGAGCAGGCCGACGAGGTGCTTGATGAGCACGCTCTTGCCAACGCCCGACGCGCCGATGATGAAGAACACCTCGCCGTCTTGCACGTCGAAGGAGACTCCGTTCAGCACGGCCTTGGAACCGAAGGCCTTCTTGATGTTGACGAACGAGATGCTCATCGCGAAACGCGGGCCCAAGCTATTCGATTTCGCGGCGGTGTGACACCGAATCCAGCGGGATTTCCTGGGTGCGGCCATTCACCGTATCGCTCCGCGGCGAGTTGGGCTCAAAGACTCCACATGGGAAAGATCGACGACATGCGCCGCCTGCGCGAAGAGCAGCACGAGGCCAAGCAGAAGGCCGCGGACAAGAAGGCCTCCGCTTCGAAGGCGGCTGTTGGAGCGACCAACGAGGCCGCGGCGAAACCGAAGAAGGAAGAACCCGCTTCCCCCGTCCCCGCGCCCGCGAAGTCAGCCCCCGCCGCGAAGAAGGGCAGCTTTGCAAAGCCCACCGCTGGATCCGACAAGGGCGAGTGCAGCAGCTGCGGCAAGCAGAAGGCGCTGCAGAACGGCGTGATCGCGAACCACCAGAAGGGCTTCGGCAAGATGTGCCCGGGCTCACGAAAAGCCCCGGCCTGATTCAGCCCGGGAAGATCAGGAATCCCGCTCCCGAGATGAAGAAGTTCAGGATGATGATCGTGAGCGACGTGTTCACCACCGCTCGCGTGGTTGCCCAGCCCACGCCCTCGGAGCCGCCGAAGGTCGAGAGACCGCAGTAGCTCGAGACCACCGGGATGGCCGCGCCGTATGCGACGCATTTGGTGAGGCCGATGATGATGTCGCCTGCATCCACGAGCTCGGCGTTCATGAAGGTGGAGTACTTCACGTCGAACGCGTAGTGCGCGGTGACCGCGCCCGCGAAGAACGCCACGGTGCAGCCCCAGACGATCAGCACGGTGGTCATGATGAGGCTGGCCTTGAAGCGCGGCACCACCAGAAAATCGATCGGGTCGGCGGCGCTCATGCGTAGCGCGTCCACCTGCTCGGTCACGACCATCGAGCCGATCTCGGCGGCGATTCCGGCGCCGACGCGCGTCGCGAGCATCAGCGCGCCGATCGACGCGGCAAAATCGCGCACGAGGAGCTCGAGGTAGGTCGCCCCGAGCAACGTGTAGTCCGGGACCACGCGCTGGAGCTGCAGGCCCGACTGGTAGACCAGGATCATCCCGATGAAGCCCATCGTGATGCTGATGAACACGACCGACTTGTTGCCGATCTCGTAGAGCTGCGCCATGAGCGCGCCCTTCTCCTTCTTGCCGCGGAACGAGTAGTAGAGCGTGCGGACGAACACCGAGTACATCTCGCGGCCGCCGTAGAAGAGGTCGAGCGCCACCGCGCCGATGCCGCCGACGATGCCGAACTCGGGGGGCTTCTCCTCGAGATGGCCGACCTCTGATCCGGGGCCGCTGGCGTTCTGGTCGGTGCTCGCGCTCATGGTTCTTCGTTCGCTCGCGCTTCTGGTTCTTGGTTCGCTCGCGCTCAGCCCAGGATGAAGCTGGTGAGGTAGTCCAGGACGAAGACGCCCGCGGCGCTGGCCACGACCGTCGCGTTGACGCTGCGCCCCACGCCCGGCGCGCCGCCGGTGGTCGACAGGCCGAAGTAGCAAGACGAGAGGGCGATGACGATGCCGAACACCACGCTCTTGATGAGGCCGTTCGCGACGTCTCCGAAGTGGAGAAGCCCGGCGGTGAGCCCGTTGTAGAAGGTCTGTGGATCCACGCCGAGCAGTCCCTGACCTGTGTACGCCGCGCCGAAGAGCGCGAGGCCGTCCGCGAAGAGCGTGAGCAGGAAGAGCGTGATGACGATGCTGAAGAAGCGCGGTGCGATCAGGAAGCCGATGGGATCGATCGCGAGGACGCGCATGGCGTCGAGCTGCTCGGTCACGACCATGGTGCCGAGCTCCGCGGTGTTGTTCGCGCCGATGCGACCGGAGAGCATGAGTGCGGTGAGGAGCGGCGCGATCTCGCGAAGGGTGCCGAAGCCCGCGCCCCAGCCGAGCAGCGCCTCTGCGCCGTAGCGCTTCACGATGGTCGCGGCCTGGATGACCATGATCGCGCCCGTGAAGAGCGCGGTCACCACGACGATGGGCAGCGACTTGACTGCCATCTTGTAGAGGTTCTTCCAGGTTTCCTGGATGTCGATGCGCGGCGGGAAGAGGCGCGACAGGATACGCACGAGGAGGATCGTCATGCCGCCCGCGGTGGCCGCGGCGCCGAGGAATCCGGCCCCGATCGACGCCACGAATGACGTGCTCTCTTCTGCTTCTGCGCTCGCCATGAAACGCGCAGACGCTATCACGGCCGCCACTTTACTTCGGCTGGAAAAACGCTGATTCTCCTCCTCCGTCGCCCATGATGGACGTGCTGGAAATCCTCGTGAGCTGGGCGGTCACCACCGCGTTCATGTTCGCCGTCGTGATCCTCGACGAGCGGCGCATGGATCAGCGCGACGACCCACGGCTCGAGCGCGCGTGGCCACCGTCCAGCCGTGCGTCGGCGATCGTGGGCTTCGGGGTACTCGCGCTGCCACTTCATTTTCTGCGCACGCGGCGGAGCCTCGTGGGGCTGCTGCTCGCGATAGGCTTCACGGCGCTCGCGCTTGCAGTGGAAGCGATAGCGCTCGCCGCGCTCGACGTTGCCGTGTCATGATCCCCCGACGATGAACTCGCCGAACCCGAACGCGCCCCCCCGGAAGAAGAAGGGCAACGGCTGCGCGATCGCGCTGATGGTGATGGTGGGGCTCGTTTTCCTGGGGGCGATTGGCTTCGGCATCGCGATGTGGCGCGTCATGAGCACGCCCGAGGGACAGCAGGTCTGGAAGGCCGCCTCCGGCACCATGAAGCTGATGCAAGAGGCGCAGAACGCGCCAGGCGCAAAGGAGGTCGCGAAGCAGGGCGGCTGTCAGCAGGCGCTCGTCATCGACACGGAGCAGATGGCGGAGCTCGTGGAGTCGTTCACGCCGGACGCGGGCGCGCGGAAGGGGCTTCGCGGGCTGCAGGAGAAGACGATGATCACCTGCCAGGTCGGCTTTGCCAGGACGCCGCCGACATGCGAGCAGATCGCGCGCATCTACGTGGATGCGGCTCACCCGAAGGACGCGTTCCGGGTGACCGTGCAGCAGCAGGGCGCAACCACGCGGGCGTGCGAGCGGAGCTACACCGAGACGGGCGCGCCGCTGGAAGACGACTGAGTGCTCCTCGCGCTCCTCGCGCTCCTCGCGCTCCTCCGGCGCACGGCGCGAGCGCTGGTCAGAGCGCCGCGCGAGCTTGGTGCGCGCGGGTGGCTCTTCGTTGTGATCTGGTCCGCTGCAGTTGCCGGTGCGTACGTGGAGAAGCGCCCGATCGAGGCGCTCACCGGCATCCACGAGCCCAGCCTCGCGACGTCCATCATCACGGCGCTCGGCGGAGGCGCGGCGACGGCGATCTACGTGCTCGCGCTTCTCGCGACAGGACACCTGTGCAGGAGCGAGAGGCTCACGCGCGCGGGCAGCGTCCTTGGCGCCGCTGGAGCCTGCGGGTACCTCCTCGCCTTGACGGGGCAGTTCGTCCTCGCGGAGGCGCGCCCGATCAACGGCGGTGCGCTTCACTTTTTCGCGCTCGACGGCCACGGCGTGTCGGGGCACGCGGCCGCCGTGTCGCTGCTCGCAGTGACGATCTCGAGCATGCTCGGACGCGATCTAGGGAAAGGGAAGAGACGCATGCTGACTGTCGGCGCGTTCGCGTGGGCGGCTGTCGTGGCGGGCTCGCGCATCTACCTCGGAATGCACTTTGTGTGGAACGTTCTCTTCGGGATCGGGATTGGAGTCGGCGTCGCGGCGGTGGCAGTGAAGGAGGAGGGGAAGGGGTAGAGAAAGGTCCAGGTCGACGTCGCAGTCGATGTCACATCCAGCCTCCCACGGCTTCGGCTAGACTCCCTTGATGTCCGATGACGACCTCGATGACGACGAAGCCCCTCCGTCCTCGCGTGACTGGGACGCCGATGCCTATCATCGTCTCTCGCTTCCACAGACCGCGTGGGGCACGCGTGTCCTTGCCAGTCTCGAGCTCGCCGGCGACGAGACCGTGGTGGATGCTGGCTGCGGCACCGGCAAGCTGACCGCGGCGCTGATGGCGCGTCTGCCGCGCGGCCGCGCGATCGCCGTGGACTCGTCAGACGACATGCTGCGGGTCGCGCGCCATAGTCTCGCGTCGTTCGGTGACCGGGTCTCGTTCCTCCACGCGGACATCTCGTCACTCACGCTTTCTGCTCCGTGCGACGTCGTGTTCAGCACCGCGACGTTCCACTGGGTGAAGGATCACCCGCGCCTCTTCGCCAATGTCTTCGATCTCCTGAAGAGCGGAGGTCGGCTCCACGCGCAGTGCGGCGGCGGCGACAACCTGAAGGGCATCCACGAACGCGCCCACACGCTCATGGCCGACCCCCTCTATCGCGCTACTTCACGGACTGGGAGGAACCAACATACTTCTCCACCGCAGACGACGCCGCCCGTCGCCTGAAGGCCGCCGGCTTCGTAGACGTCCACGCAGAGCTCGCGCCTGCCCCGACCGTACTTCCCGATCGCGATGGGTACCGAGGGTTTGTGGACAAGGTGATCCTCACCGCACACCTCGCCCAGCTCCCGGACGAAGCAACGCGCGGCCGCTTCCTCGACGCGCTGACCGACCAAGCAGAGAAAGACGAGACCCCCTTCCTGCTCCACTACGTCCGCCTGAACCTCCACGCCAAGAAACCCTAACAGCATCGCCTGGGGCGAGATCCATCCCGCCAGACGAGACTTCGAGCTACGCGCGGTGCCCACGGTCGTCGTCGAGGTCGAGGTCGAGGTCGAGGTCGAGGTCAAGGTCGAAGTCGAGGTCGA
>JBBRNJ010000063.1:0-53746 GCA_038230375.1 Polyangiales bacterium
ATTCCTGACGCGGACCGCGCCCCACTCGCCGCCGCCGGCGATGACGTAGCTGTCCGCCCGCGCCCACGCCAAAAAGCCATGAACCAGATCGTTCGCGATGGTCGTGCCGCTTGCGAGGTCGGCGATCGAGAACAGCTCGTCGGTCTTGTGCTGCCACTCGTAGAGCTCGGAGAGGACGCGGAGCATCGCGCGGACCTTTTCGACGGGCAGCGCCATGAAGACGCCAGGCGAGATGGGCACGGCGATCGTCTTGCGGGACTTACGGAAGAGGTTACGTAGACCGTCCAGGCTGCTGGTCTCATCCAGCAACTCGAGGAGGGTGGCCAGGATGGGTACGCGCTTGCCGTCCACCTCCAGCCCGAGCTCGATGCTGAACCAGTCGGGCGCGTCCTCGTCCTCGGAGAGGTCCGCGTAGAAGGTGGCGGGTGCGGTCACCACCTTGTACTGGTGCGCCTCATCCACGGTCACGCGGAACCCCTTGGCGCGCAGCTGCGGGACGATGTCCGCGACGAAGCCGCAGAAATCGTGGACGGAGCCCTCGTGCGGGAGGGTGTAGTCCGCCTCCACGCCTGGTGCCGGCGAGCAGTCCTCGAGCGTGTCGAGCTCGAGCACGCCAAAGCTCTCCAGCACGCGCCGATACACGTCCTCCGTGCGCGTGCTCGCCTCTTCCCCGCGCCAGTCGAAGGTCAGACGGAGAAGCGGGAGCGCCCGCGTCTCATACGAGGTCTTGAGCCCATCAAGCGCCAGGACGGTGCACTCGTCCGTGAAGACGTGAAGGTGGGGGACTGGACTGACGACAGCTTGGTTCGCAGGGGAGCCGCCAGGAACCTGCACAGGAACCTGCACAGGAACCTGCACAGGACGTCGGCCGTCCGGCCTGGCGTCCGGCGAGCTGTCCGGCGTGAGTCGCGGAGCGACGCCTGACCGGCCCACCTCCTCAGCCTTCTTTGCGCTGGGCTGCGCAGAGAGCTGGGTCTGGCTTTCGGGGGAAACTGCGTAGCTGCCGTCGTCTGAAACGTTCGAGTAGCGCAAGGTCACGAGGTGGACCGTTGTGCCATGCCCGATCGATCTTGCAAAGAATCTTGTCAGCTGGACCTCAAGAAAGGTGCGACATACACCCATTAAGTAGTCCAGCCTCACGGACGTCCAGCAAGCCAGACCACCGGCATCCAGGCCGCAACCTCGACCTCGACCTGCCCTTGCTCTCGTGCTGACGTCTGAAACCTGCGTGCTACCATCCAAGGCCATGCCCGCCAGCAAGCCCATGCCCATTGCGGCCCTCGCATCCATCGCCATCCGTCGTGCAGAGGAGCTCCTCGCGGAGATCCAGCGGAAGAAGGACCTCGTTGCCGAGTCGTTCGTGGACATCGGTGAGGCGTTGCTCGAACTCGACAAGAAGAAGCTCTGGGCCGCGCTGGGCTACGATTCGCTCTCGCGGCTGCTCTCGGCGCGCAAAGTGATGGGCCGGAGCCAGGCGTTCAAGCTGATGGCGGTGGTGCGTACACTCCCGCGGCGGCAGGCGCTCGCGCTCGGCCCCGAGAAGGCATACGCACTCATTCGCTACGCGCACGCGTCGCCCACGCTGGAGCGCCCAACCGACGTGCTCGCGCAGGGCATCGTCATCGACGGGCGCCGCAAGGCCATCGACGAGCTCACCGCCCGCGACATCGTGCGTCAGGCGCAGCAGACCGCGGAGACGAAGGCCACCCGGAACGACCCCGAACGAAAGGCCGCGCACAAGGCCGCCGCAACCGTCCAGAAGACGCTCGCGAAGCGCGGCGTGAACGCGACCGTCGAGCTGGTGCGCGTGAGCGGCGCGTGGCTCCTGGACGTACGCGCGCCCGCGGAAGCGCTGGCACGCGCGCTGGGCTGACGCCAGAGCAAGCCACCCGACCCGGGCCACGACCACGGACCTCGACCTCGACCTCGACATCGACCTCGACCTCGACCTCAACCTCGACCTCGACCTCGACCCGGCCGTGAGCTTCGACTTCGACGTGAACGGACCTCGACGTCACGGCTCGACCAGCGTGGTCAGTCCAGCTGCTGGACTCTCGCGTCCAGGCGCTGGACTGAGCCGTCCAGCTGCTGGACGATAGGACGCAACGAGTGCGTCGTGGAGCCGAGCGCCGAGCGGCGCTTTTCCCGCAGCGTCTGGGTCGCCGAAAACTCGCTCGTTCAGTCGCTTCCGAGGATCATGCGACGATGGCGGCTTCCAAGGCAAAGAAACGGGCGCGCGAGGAATCGGCGGTCACCATCGTCGGCAAGCGCCCCCACCCCATCCGCGATATGTACCACGCAGCGCTTCGACTGCCTTGGACCAGCACGCTGCTCGTCATCGTCGCGATCTTCCTGGGACTGAACGCTCTGTTCGCGGTCGCCTACAGGCTCGTGGGTGGGATCGCGAACGCGCACACGGGGTCGTTCGCGGATGCGTTCTTCTTCAGCGTCCAGACGATGGGGACCATCGGGTATGGGTCCATGTACCCGGAGAGCACCGGCGCCAACGTCATCGTCGTCGTGGAGGCCGTCGTCGGTACGATCGTGACCGCGGTCTTCACGGGCCTGGTGTTCGCCAAGTTCTCTCGCTCGGTCGCGCAGCTCGTGTTCTCGACCGATGCGGTCGTCGCGCGCATGGACGGCATGCAGACGTTGATGTTCCGCGTGGGCAACGACCGCGACAGCCTCATCTACGAAGCGACGGTCCGCATCTCCCTGGTACGCACGGAGCGCACGAAGGAGGGACACCTCTTCTACCGCCTCTACGATCTGTCGCTCGTGCGCGACCGGTCACCCGCTCTCGCTCGCTCGTGGACGGTCATGCATCGCATCGACGAGAAGAGCCCGCTCCTGGGTGTCGATGCCGCGAAGATGGCCGCGGACGAGATCGAGCTGCTTGTCACCGTGACCGGGATGGACGACACCTCGCTCCAGCCAGTCCACGCGCGGCACACCTACTACCATGACGAGATCGCGTGGAACGCCAGGCACGTGGACATCCTGACGGAGATCGAGGGTGGGATGGTCCTCGACCTGCGCCGCTTCCACGACATCGAACCGATGGGCTGAGCGCGCGACGTCGTGACGCGCGCAGGATGGTGCGCGAGCTAGCGCAGCGGAGTCGGTGACAGAAGCTCCGCAGCGCGGCGAGCGAGGTTTGGTATGCGAGACGCCGCCTCGTAGAAGAGCGGGTAGATGACACGAGGACGCCCTTCTTCACAGGCAGCGACGATCCTCGCGGCGAGCGGCACCGCCTCTCCCGTGGGGATGAAGCGCTTCGTCTTTGACTCCGGATATCCTGCGCGAGCGTGGCTCTCCAGACCGGAGCGCACGGGCCCCGGGTAGACGGTGACCACGGTGACTCCCGACGACGAGAGCTCGAAGCGCGCGATCTCCGATGCCATCGCGATCCCCGCCTTTGCCGCGCCGTAGTAGGCGCAGCCGCGGAGTGGCGTGACGCCCGCCATGCTCGCCACGTTGACCACCACCCCGCGCCGCCGTTCTTGCATGCCCGGCACGAACATGGACATGAGTCGCAGCGGGCTCTCGAGATCGATCTTGAGAACGCGCAATCCCAGCTCCCACGGCATGGTCGCGAGCGACTGGACCTCCATGATGCCCGCGCAGTTGACCAGCCCGTCGACTGGACCCCGATCGCGGAGAAGCGCCGCGCCATGCGCCGGCAGATCGTCTGGACGCGAGAGATCCCACGCCACCCGCGCGACGTCGCCGCCCAACGCGCGCGCGAGGGTCGCCGTTGCGTCCTCGGTGACATCCACCAGGGTCAGGCGCGCGGAGCCGGACCGCTCGCGTATGAGCCGTGCCAGCGCGGAGCCGATCGCCCCGCCCGCGCCCGTGATGACGACGTGGGAGGCATCCCACGGGCGGCTTCTCAAGACAGCGCCTCGCGGACGCCGCCGATCGAGCGCGCGCTTCGATTGAGATCGAGAGCGAACCAGAGGACAAGGACTGGCTTCGTTGCCGTCTTGAGAAGCGCGGGCCCGAGCAGGAGCCCCGGCGCCACCTCACGAACCTCGTCCAGGATCTTGCGGATGGCCCACGGATTGTCGGTGAGATCGTAGTCCAGCATCACGCACGGTTGCCCGTCGATGACGCTCGCTTCGCGACGGAGCAGGAACGGAAACAGCGCGTGGCGGCCGCCGAGATGAACGCGGTTGATGCCGTGCCCACCCCTGCCTTGCCCCTCGAAGGTCTTACCGCCCCACGGGAACCCGGACGAGCCGGCGATGCGCCTGAGAATTCCGCCCGCGACGCCGCCGTCCAGTCCGCGAACCGCGAGCATGCGCCCCTGCGGAAGACCGGAGATCTCGTCGATGCTGTCCGGGCACGAGCCGCCGCGATAGAGCGCGTCGAGCTCGTTGAAGGACATGCGGGCCAGGGCCTCGAGAGAGAGACCTGACGTTCGCTTGCTGGACTCTCCGTGAACACTCGTCTGTTGCATCGCTCTGCTCCTCTTCGTTCGTGGATCTGACTCTTGTACGTGTCGTGGACATGACTCCGCCGCGGCGGGCGATTGTTCATTTCTTCTTGGTGGCGAACGCACGCCACGCGGACTCACACGCGGCCTCGTAGGCCTCGTCGGACAGCTTCAGGTACGCCGTCCGCTCCGCCTTCACGAGGCCGATCAGCGCGCCCCACACGAACGCGAGGATCACCTCGGGCGCGACTTCGCGGGTGAACACGCCCATCGCCTGGAACTCGCTGCATGCAGCGAAGATGGGGCCGAGCACGCGCAGCTCCACACCCCTGCTCTGCGCCGTGAGGTAGGCGGTGTGGTCCTGCAGCTCCAGGAAGTGGAACGCGAGGGGCTCGTCGCGTGAGAAGCGCACGAGCCGGCGCCACAGCTCGTGGAAGAGCGCGTGCGGTGGCTGGACGCGGTCGAGGTCCACGGAGATCGCGCGCTCCAGCTTCTCCTTCGCCATCACAAAGACGGCGTTCACGAGGGCTTCCTTGCTCGGATACAGCCGGTACAGGGTGCTGGAGCCAACCTTCGCACGCACGATCACATCTGGAACGCTGGTTCCGTGATAGCCCCGCTCCGCGAACATCGCGAGCGCGGTCTCCAGGACGGCTGTACGCCGCTCCTCGACAGTGGAAAGTTGGGGGGCACCCATGCGTGGAATAGTTATTCCACACTTCAGAAGAACGTCAAGGCATCCCGACCTCGAC
The DNA here is from genome assembly GCA_038230375.1 of Polyangiales bacterium. Classification (GTDB taxonomy): domain Bacteria; phylum Myxococcota_A; class Polyangia; order Polyangiales; family Polyangiaceae; genus JANXLV01. The sequence goes on from JBBRNJ010000063.1 coordinate 5,191, forward strand.
CCCGACCCCGACCTCGACCTCGACCTCGACCTCGACCTCGACCTCGACCCCGACCTCGACCTCGACCTGCACCTCGACTATGACGCCGCAATGCGCGTGCCCCCTTCCCTTCGCCACTCCCTCCCCCTCCTTCTCCCCATCGTCACCCTCATCCCCGCGTGGGCTGCATGTGGCTCGTCGGACTCGAACGGTGGCACGGTGACTGGCGATGGTGGCCCCGTGCAGGACGCTTCCCTCTCGCCGGGCAGCGACGGGTCCAGCGCGCAGGACGGTGGCGCGCATGATGCGGGTCTCGCGCGCTGCCCACGGACCCTCGGTCCTCTGGATGGTGAACGGCGTGTGCTCGTCTCCCATCCGTTCGACAAGGACGGCAACAAGGCGAAGCTCTTCGAGCTGCTCACGCTCTCCGCCGGCGGACAGCTGACGCGACCGGGCGTCACCTTCGAGATGGGCGTGGCGCTGGAATCGGACATCGCATTCACCCCGGACGGCGCGGTCGCGCTCGTCGCGCAGGATGACGGCACGATCGGCGTGGTGCGCTTCGACAGCGCCGGCCCGCACGTCGTCCACGCGGCATACAAGGGCTCCTTCTATGCGGCGCGCGTCATCATGGACCCACGCGGCGATCGCGCCTACGTGGTCGACAGCAACACGGCCGCGAACAAGGGCGGCATCTACGCCGTGGACATCGCGTGCGATGGCTCGCTCACGGACCGTGGGCTCTTCCTTGCAGCGAGCGGCCCGTCGGCCATGACGTTACTGTCCAGCGGGATGGACGCCATCATCGCCACGAACGACATGACGGGCGCCGGCACCACGAACGACACGCTCACCGCAAACCTGGCCGGCCCGACGAACACCGGCATGGGGATGTCGTTCCCCGAAGGCGGTGCGATCACCTCGGACATCGCCGTGATGCCGGATGGCAAATTCGCGCTCGTCGCGGACAACGGCGTGGTCGTTGGCAGTCGCGTCGCGATGGTGCAGCTACCTGGACTCATCTCACGCGGCATTCTCTCGTTGCCGAACCCGGCCGCGGTCGTTGCCTCTCCGTTCGACAATGCGGCGCTCGTCTTCTCGTCCGATGGCGTGGACGGCATCCGCCTCCTTCGATACACGGCGGACGCCGCGGCACCCTTCAGCGTCGTGTCGGAGATCGCGTACGTCCACGGCAAGCCCGAGCTGCCGAGCTTCACAGCAACCATCACGCGCGGCGGCCTCAAGGGCCTCGTGCTGGTCGCGGAGAACGCAGCCGTGCGCGGCCTGGCGCTACACGACGATGCGGGGGTGACCGATGCGTTCAAGGTGACGTTCGGCGCGGGGACCGAGAACGTCGTTGGAGTGATCGGGGCACAGCCATAGCGAGCGCGACTTCGCGTCCCGACTTCGCCCTCAGCTCCGTGCGAACTCGTAGAACAACGCGGACAGCGCGCAGTCTCCTACGGTGATCGCGACCATGGGGACAAGCGCAGCCAGACCGAGGGCGGCGCGGCCGTGCCACGTGCCGAGCAGTCGCTCGCGAACGAATCGCTCCGCGTCCCGACGGAACAGGAGTCCAAGCGTGGTCTGCGCGGCAGCGACGGCGAGCAAGAACACCGCGTCTCCCACGTCCGGCGTGCCCATCCCACCCGAGCCGAGCCCGAGCGCGACGGCAACGCGAACCGTCACGACCACACCCACCAGCGTCGCGACAAGGCTCAACCCAGTCGTCCAGCTGGCCGCGCGCGGCTTATTTTGAGCCGAGACGGTGATGGGGAAGCGAGTTGCTACGTTTGCCACGTGGAGGAAACCCAAGGTCCCACCTTGGCATTCCCAGATGACGAAGATGTCGGGGATCGGGCACCGACTACAGGGTCAATCCGCTACACCCGCAGGCCTGGTGCCTCTTGCCCCGTCTCCGCCACGTACTCCGAGTATCCACCGCCGTAGAGGTGCACGCCTTGCGGCGTGAGCTCCAGAACGCGGTTCGAGAGCCGGCGTAGGAAGTGGCGATCGTGCGACACGAAGATCATCGTGCCCGAGTACCCCTCCAGCGCCTCCAGCAGGGTCTCCTTCGTTGACAGGTCCAGGTGGTTCGTTGGCTCGTCCAGCACCAGGAAGTTCGGCGGCTCGTAAAGCATCTGCGCCATCACCAGGCGCGCCTTCTCTCCGCCGGAGAGTATGCGACAGACCTTCTCCACATCACCACCCGAGAAACCAAACGCGCCGCAGAGCGTCCGAAGCGAGCCAATGCTCGCCTTCGGAAAGCGCGACACGAGCGCCTCCCACACGGTGTCCTCCGGCTTCAAGAGTTCCATCGCGTGCTGGGCGAAGTAGCCCATGGTCACGCTCGCGCCGATCTGTACCTTGCCGGTGTCCGGCGCAGTGGACCCGGCGATCATCTTGAGCAGCGTGGATTTCCCTGCGCCGTTGATCCCCATGACGGCGATGCGCTCCGTGCGACGCACGAGGAGGCTGAAGTCGTCGTAGATCACCTTCTGCCCGTACTGCTTGTGCACGCTCTGGATGTTCACCACGTCGTCGCCAGAGCGGGGCGCCTCCGGGAAGGTGAACTGCACGCGCTGCTCGCGCTTCGGCGGCTCCACGCGCTCGATCTTGTCGAGCTTCTTCACGCGCGACTGCACCTGCGCGGCGTGGCTTGCCCGCGCCTTGAACCGCGCAATGAACGCCTCTTCCTTCTTCAGCATCGCCTGCTGCCGCTCGAACTCGCTCTCCTGCTGCTGGTTCAAGACCGCGCGCTGCTTCACGTAGAACTCGTAGTTACCGGTGAACAGCGTGAGGCTGCCGCTGTCGATCTCGGCGATCTTGTTCACGATGCGATTCATGAACTCGCGATCGTGGCACGTCATCATGAGCGCGCCGTCGAACTGCTTCAGGAAGCTCTCGAGCCAGATGATGGATTCGATGTCCAGGTGGTTCGTCGGTTCGTCCAGGAGCATCACGTCCGGCTTCATGAGCAGGATGCGCGCGAGCGCCACGCGCATCTTCCATCCGCCGGACAGCGAACCGACGTCGCCGTCCATCGTCTCCTGCGAGAACCCGAGGCCATTCAGGATCTCTCGCGCGCGAGCATCCAGCGCGTAGCCGCCGAGCTCCTCGTAGCGGGCCTGCGCCTCACCGAACTCCTCGACCACCGCCATCATGGCGTCGCCCAGATCAGGGTCTGCCAGCTTCGCCTCCAGCTCACGCATCTTGATGCCGGCCTGCGCGACCGGGCCCGCGCCTTCGAGCGTGGCGGCGACCACGCTCATGCCGCCCATGTCGCCCGTGTCCTGGCTGAAGTAGCCGATGGTGGTGCCGCGATCGACGTAGACGTCGCCAGCGTCCGGCTCTTCCTCGCTCACGATCATCCGAAAAATCGTGGATTTTCCCGAGCCGTTCGGCCCAACGAGCCCGACCTTCTCCCCCTTGAACAGGGCGCACGAGGCGTCCAGGAAGAGGATCTGAGAGCCGTGCTGCTTACCGATGGCGTCGAGTCGAATCACGGGCGGGGCTCTTAGTACCCCCCGCGCCCCACGTAAACACGCTCTCGCGAATGCTGTAGCCTCGCGCGATGGAAGTGACCGTCCAGGGCGCGCGCACGTTCGTGAAGGAATGGCCTGCGCCAGCGTCCGCCAAGGCTGCCTCCCGCCCCGCGTTGCTCATGTTGCACGGCAATCCAGACACGCACGCGATCTGGACTGGAGTCGCCACACGCATCTCCGATCGCTTCCGCTGCCTGGCGCCCGACCTGCCGGGAATGGGCCAGTCCAGCACGCCGGACGACTGGACGCGAGCCTGTCGTCGCAGGGTGCCTGGGTCAACTCGCTCTGCGATTCTCTCTCGCTCACGGAGCCGTTTCACCTGGCCGTGCACGACATCGGCGGGCCCTTCGGTCTGTCGTTCACCTGCGAGCACCCGGAGCGCGTGCGCTCACTCGCGATCGGGAACACGCTCTTCCAGACCGCTTACCGCTGGCATCCGTGGGCGCGGGTGTGGCGCACCCCGATCCTGGGTGAGCTCTCGATGATGCTGATGAACCGCTCGCTCTTCATCCGTGAGGTGGAGAAGGGCGCGCGCAAGCTCTCTCGCAAGGAGATCTCGCTCGCGTACGACCAGCTCACGCCGCGCAGCAAGAAGAGCGTCCTCCAGTGGTACCGCGCCATGACGCCCGCGCTCTTCGCAGGCTGGGAAGAGCGTCTCTGGGCGCTCACGAAGGAGCGCATCCCCACCACAGTGGTCTGGGGCGAGCACGATCCGTACATCCCCGTCCGGTCCGCTGGATGCTTCGGCACCGAGAACATCCGCATGTTCCCGGACGCCGGCCACTGGGTGATCGCCGAGGAGGCAGAGGCCGTTGGCGATCACCTCGCTGCGTTCTTCAGTTCTTCTTCGCAGGCGTAGCGGAAGCAGCGGCCTTGGGGACGGGGAAGCCGCGATGGCGCATGAGCGCGCCAATGCCCGCGTCCTTGCCGCGGAAGGCGCGATAGCCGTCCGCGGGGTCGATCGAGTTGCCCACGGAGAACACGTTGTCCCGCAGCTTCTTCGCGACGTCCTTGTCGTACGGGCCCTTGCCTTGCACGAACGCCTCGTACGCGTCCGCGCTGAGCGTGTCCGACCACAGGTAGCTGTAGTAGCCCGCCGAGTATCCGTCGCCCGAGAAAACATGCTGAAAATGCGACGAGCGATGCCGCATGATCATCTCCTTCGGCATGCCCAGCGACGCCAGCGTCTCCTTCTCGAAGGTGCGCGGGTCGATCGGCTTGTCCGTGGTGTGCATCTTCATGTCCACCAGCGCGGACGACAGATACTCCACTGTGATGAAGCCCTGGTTGAACGCCTCGCTCTTCGCGAGCTTCTTCACGAGCGCGTCCGGGATGGGCTGCTTCGTCTGCACGTGCAGCGCGTACTTCGACAGCACCTCCGGTGTGGCAAGCCAGCGCTCCAGGAGCTGCGACGGGAACTCCACGTAGTCCCGCGCGACATTGGTGCCGGCGAGCGACGGATACGTGACGTTCGAATTCAGTCCGTGAAGCGCATGCCCGAACTCGTGGAACAACGTCCGTGCGTCGTCCCAGCTGATGAGGATTGGTTCGCCTGGCGCGCCCTTCACGAAGTTCGCATTGTTGGAGACGATCACCGGCACATCACCATCGATTCGCGACTGCGCGCGGTACTCGTTCATCCACGCGCCGGACGTCTTGCCCGGACGCGAGTACGGGTCGAAGTACCAGTAGCCCACATGCTTGCCGCCCTCGCCGGTGACGCGGAACACGCGCACGTCGGGATGGTAGGTGGGGATGCTCTTGTCGGTGATCTCCGAGAACGAGAACCCGAACAGCTGTCCAGCGACCCAGAACATGCCCTCGCGAAGCGACTCGAGTGAGAGGTACGGCTTCACCTCGTTCTGATCCAGATCGTACTTCGCCTTGCGGACCTTCTCCGCGTAGTAGCGGTAGTCCCAGGCCTCGATCTTCGTCTTCGTCTTTTCCCCGTGTCGGGGATCACGAAGCGCGTCCTTGTCGGCGATCTTCTGCATGTCCGCGACCTCTTCGTGGACGCGGGCGACGGCGGGCTTCCACACCGCCTCCATGAGCTCGGTCGCGCGCTCTGGCGTCTTTGCCATGGAGAGCTCCAGCCGCCAGTGGGCGTGCGTGGGATAGCCAAGGAGCTTTGCGCGCTCGGCACGCAGCTTCAGGATCTCCGTGATGGAAGCGTTGTTGTCGTGCGCGTCACCGTTGTCGCCACGCATCTCGAACATCTTCCAGACCTTCTCGCGAAGGTCGCGGCGTGACGAGTAGGTGAGGAACGGATCCACGCTGGACCGCGTGTTCGTCACCACCCACAAGCCCTTCTTGCCACGCCCCTCCGCGGCCGTCTGCGCGGACTTCTTCAGAGAGTCGGGGAGGCCGGCAAGGTCCTCCTCCTTCTCCAGGACCACCATCTGTGAGCCCTCCTCCGCGAGGACGTTCTGGCTGAACGTCGTATAGACCGCTGCGAGGCGCTGGTTGATCTCAGCCACGCGCTTCTTTCCCGCATCATCCAGCTTCGCGCCAGCGCGCACGAATCCGACGTAGTCCAGCCACAGAAGCCGGCTCTGCTCGGCCGTGAGCTTCAGCGTCGCGCGCTGCTCGTAGACGGCGGCGATGCGATCGAACAGCTTCTTGTTCTGCGCGATCTTGTCTTCCATCGCAGCCAGCTTGGGCTCCATGTCGCGCTGCACCGCCTGCGCGGCGTCGTCGTTCAGGGTGGACGTGTAGATGCCGTACACGGTCTGCACACGCTCGAGTGTCTTGCCGATGCGGTCCAGTGCCGCGATCGTGTTCTCGAATGTCGGCGGGCTCGGATCGTTGGCGACGCGCTCCACATCCGCCATCTTCTGCGCCATCGCGATCTCGAGCGCCGGACCCAGGTCCGCGACAGTGTACTTGTCGAACGCGGGCACGCCGCCGTTCGGTCCCTCCCACTTCGCGACCAGCGGGTTCGGCTTTGCGGCGGGCGCCACGGCTGCGTCCATCTTCACTTCGTTCATGGCGATCCCCGCATCCTTGTTGCTCATGTCTGCCGCGGCCGTGTCGGGCTCCTTCGCCGGTCCACAGCCGGACGGCGAGAGCATGGCGAGGGGAAGCAATGAACCCACGAACATCCCGCGCGACCGTCGCACCCACGTCGAACTGCTTCTCATGGCGAATCTCCCGGGAGCAGCCGCGCTCCCCATCTTCTGGCGCGCGATGATAGCCGACCTTCGGGTACGCTAACGGGATGTTTGGCCGGCTCTCCCGACGCGCATGCTTTTTGGTCATGTGCACGACGGCGCTTGCTGCAGCGCTCATTCTCCCCGCGGCGCGCAGCGATGCGTGCTCGTGCGTGGGTCCGAACCTGGACGTCCTCACACCGGTGAAGGCCGAGGGCGCGCCCACGAACACGCGCGTGCGGGTGCTCATGCCGGCGGTTGCACAGGGACAGCCGTTCCCAAAGCTCACGCTGCGCACGCGCGACGGTGCTGATGTGGCCGCGAAGTCGCGCATCTACACCGATGTTGCCGAGAGCATCGTCGAGCTCATTCCGGCTGGTGCGCTTCTCCCCAGCACGCGGTACGAGATCGCGGTCGTGGACCCGTTGAAGCATCCCGCGACCACGGTGATGGCAACCTTCGTGACGGGGACCAGTGCGGACGTCGCTGCGCCGGTGCTGGACGCTCTCGGGTCCGTGAGCGCGACGAAGAACAGGCACTTCGGCGGCGGCGACTGCTCCATCCAGGGGCCCTGGGTCACGCTCGATGGCATCCGCGTGCACGATCCAGGACGCGACGGCGCGGAGCTCTTGTTCGGCGTATGGAGCAAGAACGCGCAAGGCGTGCTCGACACGAACCGGCCGCCGGACACACTCCTCCTGTCCTATCGCCAAAAGCTCACGATCGGTCGCTCGAGCCTCTGCGACATGCGCGACTTCCCACTGCAGGGCCCGATCGCCTCACTCGCCGTCGCCGTCATCGACGAGGCCGGCAACGCGAGCCCACCGCGCCGCTTCAATGTCGACGTGTCGAGGAACACGCCGTGAGGCGCGCTACTGCCTGCGTCGCGATCGCTCTCTTATCTTGTCGCGGAACGCCGCCTGACGTGCGTGACCCTGTGGTGGCGCGCATCGCGACCGTCGACGGCGGCGCGGCGACCATCGCTCAGATGGAAGGCGGCGCACCCGCGAAGGCGAGCGGCCGGCGGTTCGAGCTCTTTCTGGACAGTGGTGCTTGCGCGCTCATCGACGGGAAGCTGCACTGCAGACAGAACATCGCGCCCGACCAGCCGCTCTCGCAGGAGCCTGCGTTGCTCGGCGGCGCCGCGGACCGCGAGGTGCGCAGCGTCGCGATCGGCCGTGATTTTGCCTGCGCCGTGATGGACGGCGGAGACGTGCGTTGCTTCGGCGGCAACGACCGCGGGCAGCTCGGCGCCGGCATTCGCAGCGAGCGCCAGGATCTCCCCGTGGTCGTCCCTGGCCTGCACGGCGCCGCCGCCGTGTTCGCGGGCCCCTTCACCGCGTGCGCCATTCGCGCAGACGGCCACGTGGCGTGCTGGGGCAAGAACGACTCGGGCGAGAACGGCAGCAGCACCAACTACCTGGCCGCCGCACGCGAGCTCGTGGCGCCAGAGGTCGTGCGCAACGTGTCGGACGTCACCTCGGTCGCCATGGCGTGGGACTCGACCTGCGCCGTGACGCGCAGCCACGAGGTCCATTGCTGGGGCCGCTCCCGCACGGAGGAGCAGACGGCGCAGCGCGGCGACACCAACGAGATGCCCATGCGCATCGACGCCATGACCGGCACCACACAGCTCACCGCGAACGAGAACACGTTCTGCGGCGTGAAGGCCGGCGAGGTCCTGTGCTTCGGCGACACCAGCATCCTCATCGCTCGCAACGACGCTGCGTTTGGCCGGCCCCGCGGCGTCGAGAAGGTCGGAATCTCACGCGCAACGAAGGTGAGCCTGGGCGCGAACCACGGCTGCGCGCTCACCGTCGCCGGTGAGGTCTACTGCTTCGGCATCGACTCCGATGGCGTGCTTGGAGTGCCTGGAAAGCCAGGCTACGAGTCGCGGCCGCCCGTGAAGGTCCCGGACCTGCCACGCGCGATCGACGTGGTCTGCGGCACATCCATGACGTGCGCGATCACCGCGTCCGACGAGGTGTACTGCTGGGGACGGTTCTCGTGGACCTCTCAGGATGATTTTCACACCGGACCGGTGCAGGCTAGGCTCGCGGACTGATGAAGAAGGACGTCGCTGCTCTGCTGCCGTTGCTGAAGCGAGAGAACGATCGGGAAAACGCGAAGGGCCCTCTCGCGCAGCGCGTGCATGCAGCGGAGCCGGCGGCCGCGCGCATCCCCACGCTTGATGGCAAGACGCGCCCCATGTCACCCATGCTTCGCGCGCGCTTCGCGTTCGCCGGCCGCTGGGAGAACGCGGTCCTCGGGCAGACGTGGCTCTCGACGACGGAAATGGGGCGCGCCCTGACGACGCGCCAATACAAGGAAGAGATCGCTCTTCGCCGAGAGAACTGGACGAGCTCGCCCGTCGCGAAGCTGACGCTCGACCGCCTGTCGCTCTTCGCGGCGGACGTTGACGACCAGGACGCGACGTATCTGGTCTGGGTGGCTGCGCGAGAGAGCGCCGCGGAGCCGAAGGTCATCCAGTTCGCCGGTGGGAGCGAGTCGACCTACAAGGACCTCGCCGCGTATTTGAAGAGTCACATCGGCGAGGCAGCCCTGCTCTCGGGCGTCACGACGACCTCGGACGGCGCCCCCTCCCTCGCCGCGTATCTCATGGAAGACGGGCGCAGGCTGGACGCGTGGGTGGGTGGGCTCGATCGCTGGGGACAACCTGTCGTCGCGCGCGCGGCCATCGCGATCGCGAGGTTGGTGTTGCCAAAGATCCCCGCAGCCATGCGCACGAAGTCGGCCGAGGTGCTCGACACGGCCGCCCTGTGGGCCGAGGCACCGCGCGGCGAGCTGCCGGCCTCGTTCTCGTATGCGGTCGCAGGCGCCCGGCCGATCTCTCCCGACATCGAAGGGAAGGCCGTGTTCGAGGCCATGCACGCTTGCGTCGCGGCGGCGGGCTCTGCGAGTGGGTACCACATGGAGAGGCCGACCGTGGTCTACACGGACACGGTGAAAAACGCGCTCCTCGGGATGCGCAAGGCGAAGCCGGCGGACGTCGCGCGCGCGCTCAACGCTGCCGGACTGAAGACGCCAGCGGGCGCTACCTGGAAGCCGGAGACCGCAAAGAAGGCGCAAGGGCGCCTGGAGGAGACGCTGGAGCACGCGCGGTTCGGTGCGTCTGCGACGGTCGAGCACGTGCTCGCAGTTCTCGGAAAGAGCAGCGAGGGGAAGCTGCGCGCAGCCGTGAAGAAGGCGCTCCGCTAGTCAACCTTCGTGGGCCGCGGTTCGGTTGGTTTCGCGGGCTTCTTCGTGGATCCGCTCCGCTCCGCTCAGATCGTCTTCAGGTATTCCATGACGGCGCGGCGCTCGTCCGCTGGCAGGTCCGACAGGAACGTGTGACCGGTCACGTGATAGCCGGGCTTGTTCCCGTCGTAGAAGTACTCGCCCTTGTGGAGCGGGCGCTCCGGGCTTGCCTCGTAGCGGACGCCGATGCGCGCGAGATCGTAGTCGCCCTCGGTGTCCACGATGAACGTCTTCGGACGCTCCGCCTCTGGCTGCGCCATGACAGCGATGCTTGGCCACTGCCCCGCATGCCCGAGCACACCACGCGCCCACACATCCAGGAGCACGGGCGGAACGTAGCCGCCGGTGTTGCGAACGGCCGTGTATCCACGCGTGAGCGGGATCGAGTTCGACACGGAGACGAACGACGGGGTGACGGCGTCGACGCGCGCGGGGTCCGTCCCCACGACCTCCTTGGGGATCACCTGTTCCTTGTAGCTTACACGCATATCGCCGTCGTGATCCACGTAGTGCCCGTGGCAGTGGGCGCAGGTCTTCTCGAAGGCGGCCTTGCCATGCACCACTAGGTCGGCGTCGATCTGTCCCGGGTAGGGCAGCTTGCGTGTGAACCCCTTCAAGAAGAGGTACATGCTGGTCGCGATGTGCGGATGGCTGATGTACCATTCGGGCCGCGCGCCGAGCAGGAAGTCAGCCTCGAGCACGAGGGCCTGCGGCGAGCCGAAGCCCGAGCCGTCGTACGAGAAGGTCTCGCGGAACGGGAAGCTGCGAATGTCCGGCACCTTCGCCCAGCCCACGTTCGGCGCGAGCTTGATCTGCTCCTTCTGGAAGCGGTTCACCGCGAGCGCGAAAGACTCGATGGTCGCCATGCGACCAGGCACCGCGTCCTTCCACATGGCGAGCTCACCGCGGCGCTGACGCGCGTAGGCGCGGAGCCCGTTCAGCGTGGCCCTCACGATGGGACCGCGCATCAGGTCCGGCCAGATGAGATGCTGCTCGCGCGCGTGGCGCGTGGCGGCGCCGAGCACCGCGTCGTCCGAGAGGTTCTGCGCGAGGCCGATCCGGATCAAAGCGTTCTGGTACTCGTGCGGGCGCACGCGCTTGTTGCCCATGCCGAGCACCATCACATCGCCGCCGGGCAGGCGCAGCCGCTCCGAGTGGCAGATGGTGCAGTTGCCCACGAGCCACGGCACACTGCTGTTCGGGTCCGTGGTGATGTGGAAGCCAACGGGGACGGCGCGCGGATCTCCCTTTGCCTCGGGCGGCGGATAGAAGCCGAACTTCTCCTCGAACGTCGGGAAGTCCTTTCCGAGCTCGTCGGGAAAGATGTCCATCAGCGCCAGGAAGACCGGATACGCCATGCCCGTGGCGTAGGGATCACCGCCGCCCGTCTTGGAGAAGTATTCCAGGCCCGCCTCCGCGGAGATCGGACGCTCCGCGTACTCGGCAGGATTCGACATCGTAGGCGCACAGCCCGACGTCGACGCCGCCAGGACCACGGCAGCCGCCATGGCCACGAACAAGATGGATACAGAGCTCTTCCGATGCTGCGCGTGACTCATGACCTGTGCTCCGTGGCGCGGCTTGCGCCCTTCGTCTTCGAAGTGCTCTTCGTGCCGTGAGCGCCCTGGTCACGCGGCTGACGCGCCGTCTGCCCGAGCGCCCGCATCAAGGGGGCGAGCTCTGCGATGTAGTAGCCCAGCGCATCTTTGTCCGTCGCAAGCCGGCGCACGAGCTCCTCGTAGAAGTGGAAGCGCAGCGCTGGTGGCGCTGGGTTCGGCATCTGCGGCCGCGATGTGAGCGTGTCGTACCAGTACCGAACCTCGGCGGCGAGAATGCAGTTCCCGGTGGCCTCGGCCAGCAGCGTCCACATGGCGCGCTCCAGCGCGGCGATCCCCGCGTCCGTCTGCGCGGACGTTGCGTGCGACCGCACCAGCGCAACGAGCGCCTTCTTGCTATCGGGCGTGGCGCGACGCGAGAACACGTCCACGATGGACAGCCCCTGCGTGTATTGCTTCTCGAGCACCGAGCGCACCAGGTCGTTCGACAGCGGCAGCTCCGGCGCGAGCCGGTAGTAGAGCGCAATCACGTCCAGCCGGGACGAGCGCGCGGGATCTTTCGCGCGCGTCTTCTCCCCCTGACTGACGGACACGAGGTCCGCTTCGGCAAGCCGATGAAGACCCTGGCGAACCAGGATCTTCGACACACCGAAGCGCTCACTGAGCGCCTGCTCCGGCGGCAGAGCGGTCCCAGGTGGGATCTCTCCGCGAAGAATCTCGGCGCCGAGGCGCTCGAACACGACATCCGAAAGGTATCTGCGCGGGATGGTCATCGTTACGTAGTGACTATGTCACCTAGTAACTATGTTGGCAAGCAAGATCGTCGCGCTATCCCCGCCCCACCCGTCTGGTCCTTGTCCTTCCCCTCGACCTTGACCCAACCCTCGACCTAAACCTCCCCTCCGATGTCCTCCCTCGTCACGCTCGCGAGGCAGCTGCGGGCCGCAACGTCCGCGCTTCCCTTCCCCGGCGTTCCTTACGTCTACGAGCCGCTCGACTACGCGTGGTCGATCGCATCGAGCTACCTGCGCGAGTACGGCGCGGGGCAGAAGCGCGTGCTCCTGCTGGGCATGAACCCGGGTCCGTTCGGCATGGGACAGACGGGCGTCCCATTCGGCGAGGTGTCGTTCGTCCGCGACTGGATGAAGCTCGAAGGCAAGGTCACGCGCCCACGCGCGGAGCACCCGAAGCGCCCGATCACCGGCCTTCTCTCGACCCGCAGCGAGGTCTCCGGCAAGCGGCTCTGGGGCCTCTTCTCCAGGTCCCATCCAGACGCGCGCACGTTCTTCGACCAGGCGCTGGTCATGAACTACTGCCCTCTCCTCTTCCTGAGCGAGACAGGGTCGAACCTGACGCCCGACAAGCTCCCGAAGCCCGCGCGCGCCCGCCTGGAGAAGATCTGTGACGAGCACCTGCGCGAAGCGATCGCCGCGCTGCGCCCCGAGCTCGTCATCGGCGTCGGCGGCTACGCGGCCGGCAAGATCGAGTCGCTGGAGCTCGACGGCACGAAGACGGGTGTCATGCCGCACCCGAGCCCCGCGAGCCCGTCCGCGAACAAGGACTGGGATGGCCAGGCGAAGCGCGCGCTCCGGGAGCTGGGCGCGGACTACCTGCTGCGCCAGGCCTGAGGCCCCAACATTCCCGCGCCGGCGTCACCATCACTTCTTTGCGTCGCGCCGCTCTTCGAGGTGCGCCCAGCGCTCGGTCAGACGCGCGGCCTCCGTCTTCGCTGCTTCGAATGCCGCATGGAGCCGGGGCGCCTCCTTTGCGCGCGTCGTGTAGAGCATGGGGTCGGACACCTCGGCTTCCAGCCGCTTCACGTCCGCGTCAGCGGCGTCGATCTTCTCCATGATGGCGTCGAGCTCGATCCGCTCCGCGTACGTCAGCGGCTTCTTCACCGGGCTCCCATCGCTATTGGCACCGCTGCCAACGGCGCCCGTGGGGGCCTTGGCCTCTTGCCGCTTCGCCCTGGCCTCCTCTGACCGCACGCGCGCTGCTTCATCCTTGATGTCGCGGTAGTGGCTGAAGTTGCCCTGGTACAGCGTCGCCTTTGCGTCCGCCTCGAAGGCCAGGATTCCCGTCGCGACGCGATCGAGGAACCAGCGATCGTGTGACACCACGATCGCGGCGCCCGGCCAGCTCTCCAGCATGTCCTCCAGCGCGCCCAGGGTCGCCACGTCGAGATCGTTCGTGGGCTCGTCCAGCAGGATCAGGTTCGCGCCCTGCGTGAGCACCTTCGCAAGCGTCACCCGTGCGCGCTCGCCGCCGGACAGCGAACCCACCTTCTGCATCTGCTTGTGTGCGTCGAAGAGGAAGCGCTCCAGGTACGAGCGCACCTCCACGGTCTCCTCGCCAAACTTCACCACGCCCGCGCCCGTGCGGTGCGCGCCCTCGCGATCCACCACGTTCTCCAGGATGGTCCATTCGTCCTTGAGCACGCTGCGGCCCTGATCGAGCACGGCGATCTTCGTCTGCGTGCCCCGCACCACCTCACCCGAGAGCGGAGCGAGCTCGCCCGTGATGGCCTTGAGCAGCGTGGTCTTCCCTGCGCCGTTCGGCCCCACGATGCCGATGCGCTCACCGCCGCGCAGGTGCAACGTCAACCCCGTGAGCAGCGTGCGCCCGCCCATCGCGAGCGAGAGATCGTGCAGCTCCAGGACCGTGCGCCCCAGGCGCGGCGCCGAGACGGAGGACAGCTCCAGCACCTCGCGCGCGTCGGGTCCACCCACGGCGATGAGCGCCTCCGCGCGCTGGATGCGTGCCTTCTGCTTCGTGGTCCGCGCCTTGGCGCCCCGCAGCAGCCACGCCTTCTCGCGTCGCAGCAGGTTTTGCCGATTGCTCTCCACGCGCTCCTCTTGCGCGTCGCGCACGGCGCGCTGCTCCAGGTAGTCGCCGTACGAGCCCTGGTACTCGTAGAGCTTCCCGCCCGAGAGCTCGATGATGCGATCGCACACGGTGTCGAGCACGTACCTGTCGTGCGTCACCATCAGCACCGCGCCGCGGAAAGAGGACATGAGGTACTGCTCGAGCCACTCGATCGTGTCCGCATCCAGGTGGTTCGTGGGCTCGTCCAGGATCGCAAGATCCGGCTTGGCTGCAAGGATCTGAGCGAGCGCCACGCGACGCTTCTCGCCGCCGCTCATCTCGGAGATGTTCTTGTCCTTGTCGGCGATACCCAGCCGCTCCAGCATCTCCGCGGCGAGATAGGTGCGCGCGTTGTCGTCCAGGTTCTCCTCGTGCTCGGCCTCGCGGACGATCTGGAGCGCGGTCTTGTCGGAGGGAAAAACGGGCTCCTGCGACAGGTAGAGGATGCGCGCGCCGCGCCGACGTTCGACGGCCCCGTGGTCCGCGGGCTCGATCCCGGCGAGCACCTTGAGGAAGGTCGACTTACCAGTGCCGTTGATGCCCAGGAGCCCCACCTTCTCGCCGCGGCGGACGGTGAGCTCGATGCCGGAGAACAACGTCTGCGGACCGTAGGCTTTCTCGAGATCGCGCGCGGAGAGGACGGGCATCGCGCGGCGTTCTACCATACGAGCACCGCTGCGGGAGCTTCGTGGCCACGCCACCGCAGCCTTGTCGCTCGAGTGACCCGGCCGACCTACGAGAGCAGCTCCGCGAAGCGCTCGCCCATCATCAGCGTAGGGAAGTGCGTGTTCGAGCTGGGGATCGTGGGCATCGCGCTCGCGTCGCACACGTGGACACCGGACACGCCACGAACAGCGCCGCGCTCGTCCGCGGCTGCCGTGGGATCCCCATCGGCTCCCATGGGCACTGTTCCGGACGGGTGATAGCCGGAGCCGCACATCTGCATGGGTGCGTGACGGAACTCGCCGTCCTTGGTCCAAGGTGAGGACGACGGCCAGATCGGCCGCGCGAGCGCCGTCACTGCCTTCGTATTGGCAAGTCTGCCAATATGAAAGAACGCCTCTCTGGCCATGCGCAGGTCGTCCGCGTTCGAGAGCAGCGCGGTCTCCAGGATGGGTGCATCCTGCACGAGTCCGCTCGTGAAGCGAATGCGACCCACGCCCCGCGGCTTCCCCACGCACGCGGACAGCGTCACCCATGGCACCGGGTACCCGGGCAGCGGGACAAACGAGCCGGGCTGCAGCTGCATGTCGTTCGGACAGTCGCTGCCCGTAGACGTATAGCGGCACACCGTCTGGATGAGCGGGTGGTCGAGCCGCGCCATTCCCTCCTGGTGCGGCTTCAGGAACACCGCAACGCCGGGATGATCGTAGAGCTTTGCTGCCACGCCTGGGACCTCCGCCACGAGCGTGGCGCCAACGCGCGCAACGTCGGCCGAGGCGCCCACGCCAGAGCGGAGCAGGATGCCTGGGCTGCCGATCGCGCCACCTGCGAGCACCACGCGATCGGCGACGATCTCGAAGACGCGGCCGTGGCGCACCGCAACGATTCCCTGCGCGCGCTTGTTCACGAACCGCACGCTGTGGACCGTGGTGTCCGGAACAATGCGCAGGTTCGGCCGCGCGCGAACACGCTTCGTCAGGTAGCAGCGCGCGGCTCCCATCCGCTCGCCATCGACCTTGTTCATGGCGTGCGGGCCTGCGCCGGTCGTGGTGGGGTCGTTCGTGTCGGCGCATTTCTCGTAGCCGAGCTCCGCGCAGGCCTCCAGGAACGCGGCCTGCCACGTCACGAGCTCGCTCGGCGTGTGGCGCCGCACGGGGATCGGCCCGTCCTGGCCGTGCCATTCGTTCTGCACGTCCAGATCGTTCTCCAGGCGCTTGAACGCCGGAAGGCACTTGTCCCAGCTCCATGCCGACAGGCCCAGGTGCTTCCACTCGTCGTAGTCGAACGGCTGCCCACGGAGCGCTATGCACGTGTTGACGGCCGACGAGCCACCCACCACGCGTCCGCGCGGGAACGGCATCTTGATCGCGCCCCACAGCCGGTGCTCTACCGCGCGGTACGAGAACCCCCAGTCGTGAGCCTTCATTGAGTTCTGGCGGCCATCGCGGAGATCGCGCGGCAGCTTCTCGATGTCGTCCGCGGAGTCCGGATAGTCAGGACCCGCGTCCACGAGCGTCACCTCGTGCGCGGCGCTCTCCGACAAGCGCGCAGCGATCACCGCGCCAGCGGCGCCAGCTCCTACGACCACCGTGTGCACGGCCCCCGACGTACCATACTTCTTCCCTCCCGAGAGGCGTCCGCTACGCTTCCCGGCATGCGATTCCTCCACACCATGCTGCGCGTAGCGGACCTTGACGCGTCCCTCGACTTCTTCCAGAAGCTCGGCCTCCACGAGCTCCGGCGACGCGAGAGCGAGCAGGGGCGCTTCACCCTGGTGTTCCTGGGGAGCAAGGACGAGGGCGACACAGCCGAGGTGGAGCTCACCCACAACTGGGATGAGAAGGCGCCCTACCCCACCGGCCGCTTCTTCGGGCACCTCGCCTACGCCGTGGACGACATATATGCACTATGCACGCACCTCGAGGCAAGCGGCATCACGGTGCTGCGGCCGCCGCGGGACGGGCGGATGGCCTTCGTGAAATCACCGGATGGGCACTCCGTCGAGCTGCTCCAGAAGGGTGACGCGCTGCCCCCAAGCGAGCCGTGGGCGTCGCGACCGAGCCAGGGAGAGTGGTAGCGAAGCGCGCGGGAGCGGCCCTGCTGCTAGGTCTGGTGGCTGCGTGCTCGAGAAGGCCAGACCCACTCCCCGCGACCACCTCGACCCCGACCTCGACGTCGACCTCGACCTCGACATCGACTCCGACCTCGACCTCGACCTCGACCTCGACCTCGACCTCGACCTCGACCTCGACCTCGACCCCGACCTCGACCCCGACCTTCACCTCGACCTTCGCCTTGAACACGCGTCGCGTTCCGATGGACTCCCTCGCTGCGCTCTACGCGGCACAGGACGCCGGAATGAAGGGGACCGTCATCGTCGCGAACGCGGTGAAATGCCCCGAAATCCCTGCTTCGACGGGCGATAGCACCCTGTTCGTCGCGACGGGCAAGCTCGCTCCACTACAGGTCTCGATCGACGCATTCATCACGCGCGAGGACATGGGCGCGGCGGAGGCGGTCGCGGCGTTCGGCCGTCCCGTGATGTGCAATCAGGCCGAGTCGTCCGGCTACATGGACATCTTTCTCGCGCCTCGCAGCGCCGACGTGCGGAGCGTTTATCTCGAGACCCATGACGGCGACCTCATCGGCATCGTCATGGAGTACGAGAAGCCGGTCACGGTCGACGTCACCGAGCTCTCCCGGAAGTACGGTGCTGCGAAGAGGTTTCCCGCGCCGATGGACTCCCACGAAGCCGGCGGCGACTCGTTCTCGACGCACACCGCCGCGTTCTCCGGGCAGCTGATGTTTTCACACCGTGATTCCCGTGATCCCGAGTCGGCCCGCCAGGTGCACCAGATCATCTTCAGGCGAAGCGCGATGGTCGAGATCCTGCCGGACATATTTCGCACGGCGGACGACCTCGCTCGCCTCATCGCGCTGGCGCTGCGCCCGCGGGCTCCAGAGCCTGTCGGGTTCTACGGGACGCTCGGCGTGTACGACAAGACAACCGGAGACCACATTGCGTTCCTGGAGGCAGCCACCATGAGGAACGTGGCGACCGCTTCCATCGAAAAGGTCACCCGCGAAGGCCGAGATTTCCTGACCTCCGTGCGCGTCACGTTCGCGGCCCCGATCCCGGCCAACGGAACGGAGCTCTTGAACAAGGTGGCTGCGCATCTGCACGTGCCACCCGCCAAGGTCACGACCGAAGGCGGACGGACGCGGCTCGACGTGGTCGACGCGCGCGGAAAAGCGCTGGGGACGGTCCTCCTTGGCGGCTCCCCCACCACGGCAACCGCTGCGGTGGGCCAGAGCATCACGACCATGGAGATCACCCGGGCGCGCTGAGTGCACCCACAGAACTGCCGTATTTTCACGCCTCCCACGAGGTGACAATCGGCCGACATCTGCTAGGTTGCCGCGGATGAGGAAGCTTGGTTTGGCCACGGTCGCCGTGGTGGGCGTGTGGGGACTGGTCGTCGCGTGCGGCGGAAACGACAAGACCAGCGGGTTCGACACCCCGACTGACACGGGCGACAGCGGGCCCACTGGCATCTTCGACGAAGCAGGCAACCCCATCGGCCTCGGCGGTGAGGGCGGCGCTGGCGACGGCGGACTTCCCCTTGGCGAGACGCGCGATCCGAAGGACTGCACCGAAGCCAAGACGTCGCACTCGTACGTCGGCTGCGACTACTGGCCCACCGTGACGGCGAACAGCGTGTGGTCAATCTTCGACTTCGCGGTCGTCGTCTCCAACGCGGGAACCGCGGCCGCAGACATCACCGTCACCGGCGGGGCGCTGGGCGGGCCGAAGACAGCCACGGTTCAGCCGGGCGCGCTCGCGACGATCTATCTCCCGTGGGTGCCCGAGCTGAAGGGCCCGGACGGCGACGAATGCGGCACGGCCCCGGGCTTGCCGGCATCCGTCGTGAAGGCGGGCGGCGCGTATCACCTGGTCAGCACCAGCCCCGTCATCGTCTACCAGTTCAACGCACTGGAATACAAAGGCGCGGGCGGTGAAGGCAGCGGCGATGCCGGCGTGGATGGCGGCGGCAAGGACTGGTCGTCGTGCCCGGGCAGCGCGAAGAAGTGCGCGTCGCAAGGCAACATGGCCATCGGCTGCTTCTCGTTCACGAACGACGCCTCGCTGCTCCTGCCGAGCACCGCGATGACAGCGAACTACCGCGTCATCGGGCACCAGGGCTGGACGGAGCAAGGCATCCTGCCGCCGCCGTTCGGAACCCCGACGGACATCATGGGCGCGTTCCTCAGCGTGACGGCGACCGCGGACGCCACGAACGTCACGATGACTCTCGGGAGCGCCGCGAAGGTGATCGCCGGTGGAAGCATCACGGCGACAACGGGCGGGAAGCTCACGTTCACGCTCGCGAAGGCCGGCGATGTCGCAGAGGTCATCACCGACAAGGGCGACAAGTACGACTTCTCCGGTTCGCTCGTCCAGGCGGACAAGCCAATCCAGGTCATCTCCGGTATGCCGTGCATCAACGTGCCGGAAGGCACCGGCGCGTGCGATCACATCGAGGAGAGCGTCATCCCCGCGGAGACCCTTGGCAACCACTACGTCGTGACCATGCCCGACAAACCGGGCGGCGGAATCGGCAAGGGCGTCGTTCGCTTCTATGGCAACCAGGACGGCACCACGCTCACGTACAACCCGAGCGCGCCCGCTGGCTGCCCGACCACGCTGAAGGCGGGTCAGGTCGGCGAGTGCAAGATCGGAAGCGCGGACTTCGAGGTCACTGGCGACAAGGAGTTCGCCACCGCGATCTTCACCCCCGGCGCCGGCGCCTACAAGACAGCCGCTGGCGATCCCGACCAGTCGATCTTCCCCGCTGTCGCGCAGTACCGCACCAAGTACCTGTTCCTCGCGCCGGTCGATTACACCGAGAACTACGCCGACATCGTCGGCACGAGCAACGCTGCGCCCGTCCTTGACGGCAAGGCGGTCGCTGCCACGTGGACGAAGATCGCGAACGGTCCATTCGGCGTGTGGCGCGTGAAGCTCGACACGGGCGCGAACAAAGACGGCGCGCACACCCTCACGTCGATGAGCCCCGTTGGCCTGCAGATCATGGGCTACGGCGACTACACCAGCTACATGTACCCGGGCGGTCTGAACCTGAACCTGATCTCCGCGCCGCCTCCGCCGCCGAAGTAGCCGCGTGCCCAATCTCTTCGCGATGTCGTTCGAGGGGGAGCTCGCTCCCTCGTTCGATCTCCTGTGCCTTCACGAGGGGCAGAAGCAGCTGCCGGATGGCTGGGGTATTGGCTACTACCCAGGCGGTGAGCCGAGCGCGCCGGTGCTGAAGGAGGCCGCGCCCCCGGAGGGCAGCATCCGCAGCGAGCTCATCAAGGCATGGGAGCACCTGGACTCCTCGCTCTTCGTGCTGCACATCCGCAAGGCGACGTGGGGTCGCAACTCCGACGCGAACACGCAGCCGTTCAAGCGCACGTTCGGCGGACGTGACTGGCTCATGGCGCACGGCGGCTCGCTGCGGCGGCGCTTCAACCTGTCGGCGCCAAACTTGTTCGAGCCCGTCGGCGGCACCGACAGCGAGCTCGTCTTCTGCGAGCTCTTGAACCGCGCGGTGACGTACGGAAAGCGGAGCCTTGGCGACATCCCCGCCGAGACACTGCGTCAGTGGCTCGGCGAGATCAACGATCACGGAAGCCTGTCGCTCGTGATGACCGACGGCCGTGATCTTCTCGTGTATCGCGACAAGCTCGGCGAGACCGATCTCCACATCTGGCAGGTGCTTCCGCCGTACACGGAGCTCGGTCTCCGCGACGACGACCTCGATGTGGACCTCACGAAACGCGACGTGAAGCCGCGCAAGGGCGTGATCGTCGCGTCGAACGCCCTCCAGGGTCGCGGTGTCTCGCCACAGTTCCGCCTGCTGGACCCGGGTGAGCTGGTCGTGGTGCGCCAGGGCGCGATCACGTCGGAGCTGCGCGATCCGCTGCGACCCACCACGAATCGCCCCGAGAGCGTGACGCGTATTCCGGTCGCGCGTCCCCGGCAGACGGAGCCCCACACCTTCGACGTTGTACACAAGACCATGTACAGGTACGCGAAGCCCGTGGAGCGGAGCACGCATCTGTTCCGCCTGGAGCCGTTCCACGACAGGTTGCAGAACCTGATGTCCCACGAGCTCACGGTGTCGGTGGACGGCGCGTCACGCGACTACGAGGACGTGTTCGGCAATCGATGCCGGCGCGTCCGGCTGGAGCGGCCCTTCACGGAGCTCCTGATCACGGCGCGCTCGCGCGTGCAGGTCGTGGACGTGAATCCGTTTCGCGAAGGTCACGTCCGTGAGCGCGCCACCATCCCGCTCACATGGATGCCGTGGCAGCACCACATGCTGCAGCCGTACCTCTTGCCGCAAGAGCTGCCCGAGAGCGAGCTACGTGAGCTCTGGGAATACGCGATGAGCTTCGTGGAGCGCAGCGACTACGATCTCCTCGACACGCTGCTCGACATGAACTCGAGCATCTTCAAGGAGTACGCGTACAAGCCCGGCACCACCACGCTCGCGACCACCCCGTTCGAGGTCTACACCGCACGGCGCGGCGTCTGTCAGGACTTCTCGAACCTCTTCATCTGCCTCGCGCGCCTGCTGGGGCTGCCCGCGCGCTACGTGTGTGGCTACGTCTTCACCGGCCCGAAGCATGTGAATCAGCGCATGGGAGAGGCCACGCACGCATGGGTGCAGGTCTACATTCCGGAGCTAGGCTGGCGCGGCTTCGACCCCACGAACGGAACCGTCACGCAGACCGAGCACGTGCGAACGGCGGTGGGACGCAACTTCATCGACGCGGCGCCGACATCGGGGACCATCTACATCGGCGGAGCGGGAGAGACCCTCGAGGTCGATGTGAGGGTCGATCCGGTCTAGCCGCGCGTCTGGGTCTGGAGCTGGGAGCGGGGAGCGGGATCGTCCAGATCCAGCTCGGACGGGGATGGGCCCAGCGCGAAGAACGTGTCGTAGATGGCCGTGGTCACCTTGCTCAGGCGCACCTGCAGCATGTCGATGGTCTCGTGCACGCCCTGGGCGACGATCTCGTCGGAGGCCGTGTAGGAGAGCTCTGCGTTCAACTTGCCGAGCTCACGTTCTGCGGCGGTGGTCCACGTGCCGAGCTCGTTGCCCGTGATCGCGTGCAGCGAGCTCTCCGCGTTGCTCGTGCAGTAGCGGACGGAGCGCGGGAAACGCCTGGAAAGAAGCAGGAACGCGATCACCTTGTCCGGCGTGATGTTGCCGTGTCGCTTGCGGTACATCTCGAACGAGCTCGTGCTGCGAAGGAGCGCGGCCCACTGCACCTCGTCCACGGGGCTTCCCACCAGCTGCGGGGACGGCAACAGGATGTAGTACTTCACGTCCACGATGCGCGACGTCATGTCCGCGCGCTCGATGAGGCGCCCGAGACGACCGAAGTGCCACGCTTCGTTGTGCGTCATGGTCAGGTAGTTGATACCCACGAACAGATGCGAGGCCTGCTTCACTGCCGTGAAAAAATCGTGCGGGGACTCCATGGCCATTCCGGAGCGCGCAGCGTCCGTCACCATCAGGTACGCGGCGTTGATCTGCTCCCACATCTCGGAGGAGATGATCTCCCGGATGCCGCGCGCGTTGTCGCGTGCACGCGTGAAGCACGAGAGGATCGAGTTGGGCGTCTCCGGATCAAAGGTGAGGAAGCGAAGGACGTTGTCGCGTGTGGCGTCGCTGAAGCGCTCCTTGAAGGCCGTGGTGTCGCCCGTCGTCTCGACGAGCGGCGCCCACTGCTCGAACGGTTCGCCGCCGTCCAGCGTGAGGTGCAGGTTCACGTCCACGAAGCGCGCGACGTTCTCCGCGCGCTCGATATAGCGGCTCATCCAGTACATCGCGTCAGCGACGCGGCTCAGCATCCGCCACCGTTTCCGTTTCCGTGTCCGTTGCCGTTTCCATTTCCGTTGCCAGGCGAGTCGTCAGCGAGCACCCAGGTGTCCTTGCTTCCGCCGCCCTGCGACGAGTTCACGACACACGAGCCCTTCTTCAGCGCGACGCGCGTGAGCCCACCGGGGAGCACGAAGATGTCATCGCCGCCGTACAGCACGTAGGGGCGCAGGTCCACGTGGCGTCCCTCGAGCGCGCCACCGGCGATCGTCGGGACGCGCGACAGTCCGAGCATGGGCTGCGCGATGTACTCACGGGGCGACGCCAGGATGCGCTCCTTGAAGACCGCGCGCTCCTCCGCGGTGGCCTCGGGGCCAATGAGCATGCCGTAGCCGCCCGATTCGTTCGCGGCCTTCACGACCAGCTTGTCCAGGTTCGCAAGGACGTGCGCGCGGTCCTTCTCGTCCCAGCACAGGAACGTGGGGACGTTGGGAAGCACCGGCTCTTCGTTCATGTAGTAGCGAATCATCTTGGGCACGTACGCGTAGACGACCTTGTCATCCGCCACGCCAGTGCCGGGCGCATTCGCGAGCGCCACTTTACCTGCACGATACACGGACATGAGGCCGCGCACGCCGAGCATGGAGTCCGCGCGGAACGCGTCGGGATCGAGGAAGTTGTCGTCGATGCGCCGGTAGATGACGTCCACGGGCTGAAAGCCGCGTGTGGTGCGCATGACAACCCGGCCTTCGCGCACGAGCAGGTCACGTCCCTCGACGAGCTCCACGCCCATCTGCTGCGCAAGGAACGAGTGCTCGAAGTAGGCGGAGTTGAAGACACCTGGCGTGAGCACCACGACGGAGGGCTCGCGCGCGGGAGAGAGGCTCTGCAGGGTGGCAAGCAGCTTGCTCGGGTACACGTCGACAGGGCGCACGGAGAGCTCCGTCCAGATCTGCGGGAACGTGCGCTTCACCACCTGGCGGTTTTCGAGCAGGTACGACACGCCGGAGGGACAACGGAGGTTGTCTTCCAGCACGTAGTACTGACCATCGCGATCACGCACGAGGTCGGTGCCCACGATATGGCAGAAGATCCCCTTCGGCGGAGTCAGACCTGTGCACGCGGGGAGCAAGCCCTTCGCGCTCATCACGATCTCCCGCGGGATGATGCCGTCAGCAAGGATCTTCTGCGCACCGTACATGTCAGCGATGAACGCATTGAGCGCGAACACGCGCTGCTTCAATCCGCGTTCGATCAGCCGCCACTCGTGCGCCGGCACCACGCGCGGCACGATGTCGAAGGGCATGATCTTCTCTGCGCCGGCATTGTGCCCGTAGACCGCGAACGTGATCCCGCGCTGGAGAAGCGCACGCTCCGCCGCCCGCTGCCGGCTCTCGAGCTCACCGTCAGGCAATGCCGCAAGCCGCTTCGCAAGAAGTGACGCATGAGGCCGAGGCTCGACCCCACCGTCGACCCACATCTCGTCGTAAAACCCGCCAGTGTCATAGGGGCCAATCCGCACCCCACGACGATACCGGATGAAAAGTTTCGAGTGTGTTTCGAAACAGCCGGTCTACCGAGACCCCTACAGAGAGCTGTTCAGCGGGTCGTATTTGTTTCCGCCTTTGACGAAGACCTCTTTGGCCTTCTGGCGGGGGCCGCGGGGCTTCGGCATCTTCGCGGCGCGATCCTGGGCTCGCTTCGTGGAGTCGGCCTTCTGCTTGTCGTCGAACTGCGTGAGCGCCTTGCGCTGGTCATCGCTGAGGCGGTTCTGGCCAACGGGCGATGCTTCCGGGATCGGGGTGGGGGCGGGCGGCGGCGCGACGGCGGCAACGACCTTCGGCGCCAGGTTCGACTCCGCCGCGGATGCATCCGCGCCCTTGATGCTGGACAGGCCGAGCACGCCAAGACCGATGACAGCGGCGAGGGCGATCGCGCCGAACACGACCTTCTTCTTGCCGCCCGACTTGAAGGCGGGCACGTCGAGGTCGTCGTATGCGCTGCTCTGCGTGTCGAACGTGTCGAACGCGACGGGGCGAACAGTGGACGGAAGCGACGGGTCGACGTACGGCGTGGAGTACTGCGCCATGCCGTTCGGCTGCGAGACGGGAACCGCGAACGGCGCCATGGAGCTGGGTGCGGCTGCTTGAACCGGCGGGGGCGCGGTCTGCGTGGTGTCGTTTGCGTCGTCGAGGCCCGCGGCCTGACCCAGCGGCAACCACTCCTTCATGCCCTGACGGAACACGAGGGTCTCCTCCGTCACGTCACCGCGCTGGAAGGCCGCATCGAGATCGTCGAGCGAGACGGTGATGACGTTGCCATTGGGCAGTCTCACGTACCACTGGTTCTCGACGCTCATTCCGATCCTCCTGAAGCGGCCAGCGACACGCCGGGCCTCCAATAAGGATGTGCGACGAGCGCCGCCGAGAAAACCAAGGACGTGAATCGAGACGCGTTTTGTGCCGCACCACAGCGGTAACGATCTCGCGCAGACGGAGTTTCGTCGGGTGAGGTAGGACACGTGACCACCGCTTTGGCGTGGATCAGAAAAGCCCCACCGTCTGCCATCAACCAACGCGGATGATCTCGTAGACGTGCGCCTTCGGTCCAGCAGAGACCTCATCGCCTTCTCGCTGACCGAGCAACGCGCGACCGAGCGGACTCGTCGTTGCGAGGGTCGCGTAGCGCTCGCCGCGCACCTCCATCGCAAGACCACCGGGCTCCGCGACAAGCAGGTAGCTCGTCGCAGTGCCGTCGTGCTCGAGCGTGACAAGCGCGCTCACCGCGATCTGTTTGCCGTCGGCAAACGACAGGAGCTGCAGTGACGAGAGCTTCGCAAGGCTACGCTCCATCGCCGCAATGCGCTCTGCCATGCCGCGAGCGATGTAGGACGCCTCTGTGGAGCGCATGTCCTTGTCGTTCTCGGGGCGGTTCTCCTCGTGGGTGGCCGCCTCGCGCGCATCCTCGGCACGCGCCTTTGCCTCGGCCAGCGTCTTCTTCAACACGCGCTGCGCCTGGTCCAGGATCTCGCGCTTCAGGTCCAGCACCGGAATCGGGGAGGTCACCATGAGCGTTGTAGCATCCGACGACATGCGTAGAAGCTCGAACCTTCCCTTCCACGTGCTGGCCCTGCTTGCTGCCCTTGGCCCGTGCAGCTGCAAGAAAGACGGCACCGACGCGACCGGTGGCCCCGACGCCACGACCCGAGCGCCAGACGCGAGCACGCAGACCGCGGCCAACTCCCCCGACGCAGGCGCGACCGCCACGACGACCGTGGCCGAGCCCGAGCAGCCACGCGCCCAGTTTCATGGCTTCTTCGGCAAGAGCGCAAGCGGCCCATCGTTCTGGCTTGGGCTCCGACGCCGCGGAGACGCCGTGCAGGCGATCTACCGCGCATCATCCTCTACCAGCTTCACGGGCCGCATGACCGACGCGACGCACTTCACGCTGCGCGAGAGCCGTGTGCCCAGGGGCGAAAAGCCCGCAACGCTGGTCGGCGAGCTCGCGTCCGACTCCGCGCTGATCGCCACCATCACCGACGGTCGCACGCAGAAGAAGACGCAGCTCACCTCGAAGGGAGATGTCTTCGACGAGCGGAGCGCCGACTTCAAGGAGGAGTACACGGGCTCGCTCGGCGGCCGCTTCATCCGCATGAAGCTGGAGAAGACCGGGGAGAAGGTGACCGGCGTCTATCGGTACGCGAAGAGCGCAGAGGACATACGCCTGGAGGGGACCGCGAAGGACAAGACCGGCGCATTCGAGCTCACGGAGAAGGTCGGCTCCAAGATCACCGGGCACTTCGCCGGTGTCTTCGTCTCCAAGGCAGGCATGCTGGCGGAGTGGTCGTCCCCCGACGGCGGGCGCCGCTTCCCGGTGAAGATGGATGAGGGCTCTGGCTACCCGGAGACGGTGGAGGTGGGCCAGGGCATCAAGCTCTATCCACAGGAGAACCTGATCGAGGGCAAGCGCTGCAAGGAGGACTTCGTCTTTCCCCAGCTCCGCGGCGCGAAGGACGCCGCGAAGCAGAGCGCGTTGAACGCGGTGCTGTCCGGGAATCTGGGCAAGGAGAAGACGTGCGTCGGGCCCGACGAGCCGGAGATCATGGACTACGAAACCTCCGAGAGCTACTCGCTCTCGACGCATAAAACAGGGCGTTTCGTGGGCATCTCGCAGGGCGGCTACTCGTACACGGGCGGCGCGCACGGCAACGGAGCTACCGAGTGCTTCGTGTTCGACGTGAAGAACCTCTCGCGCATCCGCCTCGGGGAGTCGCTCACCGACGCGGGACGAAAGAAGCTCGGCGAGATGACGACTCATGCGCTCACGAAGCAGCTCGGCGTCACGAAGCTCACGGACTCGTACTTCTATGCGGACGACGTGGAGATCCAGAAGACGACGAACGTGTGCCTCACAGACACCGAGATCGAGGTGAGCTTCAACCCGTACGAGGTCGCGCCCTACGTGGCCGGGTTCCAGAGCGTGACCTTTCCGAAGGCCGACGTGCGCGAGCTCTTCGAGAAGAACGAGCTCCTGGACGCGCTGTTCACGCAGTGACGGGAGGCAGCGTGTACGTCTGCGAGCTGAACAGGGTCTCGAATCCGAGCCGCTCGAGGATGGGCGCCGACGTTGCGTCCATGGCATGCGTGACGGCGTACTCGATGCCGCGCACGCGCAGGCTCGCGAGGCGTGCGGTGAGCAGCGCCGCGTACGCGCCCTGCCCGCGGAACTTCGCCAGGACCTGTGCGCCGAGCAGATAGCCGTGATCGCCACGATCGATGAGAGCGGCGGTGCCCGCGGGCTCGCCGTGGACGAACGACATGAAATGGCGCGCGATGCGCGGTGCTTCCTCGATCGAGCTCGCGAACACCTCGCGGTCCACGGGCCTGGTCTGGATGCCCCAGCCGCGCCCGAGGACGTCGATGTACGTATCGAGCGTGGCGAGAGTGACCTCCGCGGATGTCGTGTCGGCGGCAGCTACCTTGATCGCGTGGTCCGTGCGGATGCCCATGCCGCGCACGGTGGATGCGGTGAAGCCGCGCGCGAGCAGGCGCTCTCCGAGATCGAGCGGGCGGCTCCACGACCCCACGCGCCACTTCGTGGGCTGATTGCACGCGCGGTACGTCGCGACGGCCTCGTCGATCACGCGCTCTACATCGGTCCCTTCGGGGAGCACGCAGTATGCGATCTCGTTCGCCATGCCGCCGGGCGCGGTGGGGCTCACGACCTGGTACCAGCCCTCGCGCGTGATGATGCGCGTGTCCGGAAAGAGCAGCGACCGCGCCTGCGGTGCGAAGATCGCGGCCACGCGCTTCCGTTCGTCGGTCCAGGCGTTCACGGAGTTCACGGAGGCATTGTACGACGACGCGCTACTTCAGGATCGCGAACGTCTGCTGGTTGAGGGCGACCACGTTGTCGCCGTGCCAGAGCTCGCGCAGCTCCACGAAGTAACCGCCAGCCTGCGCGATGGAGCGCGCGCGATAGAACAGCGGCACCGCGGGATCGAGCGTGGACGGGTCCTCCATGAACTCGGCCATGAAGCTCACGGTGGCCATGGGCCGTGGACCGCTGGCGAGATTGAACTGCGCGGGATAGAACGCGTCGAGCCTGCCCACGAGCGCCGCGTGCGTGAGTCGTGAGAGCACGGTGCGCTCGCGGATGAACCCGGTCACCTCTGGATCCTTCGCGGACGTGAATGGCAGCGTGCCGGCGATGCGGAACTCGTAGTGCTCCGCGAACGCCGGGCCCATCGGCGCTCTGATGGGCGCGACGGGCACATCCTCCCAGCACAGGCGCGGCGGCGACGGCATCCCCATGGGCGGCACGTCCGTCACGCGGCGAGCGCTTGCCATCGTGAGCGACGCGTGCGCGACGATCTCGCCGTCCTGGAACAACCGCGACGACACGTTCGTCTGGTTCTTGCCGCGCCGCAGGACCTGGGTCGCGATCCGCGAGCTGACCGCGAGACAGGGCCCGCAGATGTCGCCCATGATCGCGCGAGGAAGCCGCGCCAGGTCGGGCTCACGCGACTGCATGGCATCGAGCAACGTGGCGAGAACGAGGCCACCGAATGCGCCCCTCCCCTGCTGCCATCCCTCCGGAACCTCCCAGGAGAGCTCCTCCGAAGAAACAGGAACGAGTGTCCGAGCGTGATCGAACGAAACCATGTCGGCGTTGGATGCTACCGCACACGGCCCCGTTGCGAGCCCCTTGACCCACCTCACATACCCAGCGTAGTTCCCCACCCATGCGGCGAGCAGCCACAGTCATCCTCGCGACGTCCCTGGCGGCCTGCCAATCACAGCCGACGACGACGACGACACCGACTTCGACACCGACGACGGCCTCGACTTCGACTTCGACACCGACGACGACCTCGACTTCGACCTCGACCTCGACCCCGACCTCGACCCCGACCTCGACCCCGACCCCGACCTCGACCTCGACCCTTCCCCCCTCACCCACCGGATTCGTGCAGACTGCACATATCTCGATCACCAACAAAGATCGCACGTACTCCCTCTTCGTCCCTCCCAGCTACGATCCAAAGAAGACCTATCCCCTCGTGGTCGTCATCCACGGGGACGGCGGTACGGGGGCGCAGATCCGTGGTGCCTTCGCGCTCGAAGCTGTCGCGGCAGGTGGCGCGATCTTCGCTTACCCCGATGGGCTCAATCACACCTGGAAGCAGGCCGACAAGCCCGAGACGAACGAGGACTTCTTCTTCTTCGACGGGATGGTCGCGAAGACCACCGAGAGCTATCGCGTCGACACGCGGCGCGTCTTCGTCACGGGCTTCTCGAGCGGCGGCTACATGGCGAACCAGCTCGGGTGCTACCGCGGCGGGACCATCCGCGCGATCGCCCCGATGAGCGGCGGCGGTCCCTACGACGCGGTCGGCGGTCACTACGACGCAGAGGGCCACCTCACCTGCAACGGCAAGGCGGTCGCCGCGATGATCATCCATGGCGACATCGACGGCGTCGTCGGGTGGAACGAGGGCCAGAAGAGCCTCTCGCACTGGTCATGGGCCAATCAGTGCGGTTCATTCCCGAACGACGGCCCCCCCGATGCGTGCAGGTCCGGGCAATGCGCGCAGCCGGTCACGTTCTGCACCGTACGCGGCAAGGGCCACCAGCTCTGGTCGGAGGCGCCCACGCGGGTCTGGCAGTTCTTCGCTGGCTTTCGCTGATTCGTCTTGATCGCGCACGCGTGCGGCGTTGTCATGGCGCGCGATGCTGGGACGAAGACACTTTCTCCTCTCCGTGAGCGCTGCGGCGCTGGGCGCAGGCTGCGGTAAGCCGTCGCGCGAGAACCTCACGTGCATGGACCTCACCGGGGTCGACACGGACGACATCACCGCGCGAAACGCGGTCACTTACATGGACCGCTCGCGCGACAAGACGAAGACCTGTGAGAGCTGCGTGCAGTTCGTGCCGCCGAAGACCGACGCGTCGTGCGCATCGTGCAAGGTGCTGAAGGGGCCGATCCATCCGGACGGCTCGTGCAGCGCGTACGCGAAGAAGTCGTGAGCAATTGAGGCTCACGCAACCCAAATCGGACATGGCGGCCATCGCCGAGCGTCGTGGAAAAAAGCGCGCCACCGAGAAGCCATTAACAAGCGGATTGACCGTGTTTAGGTTGACCCTACACGAGATCGGGAAGCAGTCGCTGAACGAGGATCGTGGAGAGACGTGTAGCGTCGTGGCGAGGGGCGAGCGGGCAAGCGACGCTCGGCGAGGAAATTTCTAGATGACCGTGCTGCACTACCTGTTTGCGTGGGCCAATGCGCCCTTCACCGTCGCGGCAGGCATTGCGATCGTCTTTGCGCTGCTGTCGGCATCCGGTTTGCTCGGCCTGCTGGCGGGTGGAGGACACGGCGACGGGGAGTCCGACCACGAGGTAGACCACGACGTGGATGCCGGTGGTGATGCGGACGCGGACGCCGGTGCTGGCGGACACGACGCCGACCACGACGTTGACCACGATGCTGACGACGGCGACGACGACGGCGACGATCAGGCGAGCGGAGGCCGTGGGTTCGGGGCGATCGCGTTCGGACCGCTTGGCATCGGCAAGGTGCCTTTCTCCATCATCTGGCAGACGTATGCCCTCGTCTTCTCGGTGATCGGGCTCGCGATCAACTCGCGCTTTTCCGCCGAGGATGGCTCCGTGCCGCTTCGCGCGCTCATGTTCTCGGGGCCCATCGCGTTCGCGGCGGGCTACGGCGCCGTCGCGGCCCTGGCGCGGGTGCTCGGCCCCATGCTGTCTTCACGCAAGGAAGACGCGACGAGCCGCAAGGAGCTCGTTGGGCAGCTGGGCGTGGTCATCTCGTCACGCGTGTCCTCCGATTTCGGAGAGGTGCGTGTGAAGGACAAGAGCGGGCACGACCTGCGCGTCATCTGCAAGCTCGCGCGCGGTATGCGTGCCCCGCGCGAGAAGGAGAGCATCGTGATCGTCGAGCTCGACGCGAACGGCGTCCTCTTCGTGGCACCTGTGGAGCGTCCGGATGGCAGCGACGACACCGACGACGCCACCAGCGCGGCCGACGGCCCCAAGCGCGTGGTGGGTAGCAAAGAACCCCAGGACGAAGATACGACTGACCGGGACTCGGAAGAGGACAAGGCGCGGGACGCGAAACATTCGTGAATAGGAGGTATCTGGATCATGTCCGTCAATGACACCAACGTGCTCGCCATCGGTGGCGCGATCGCGGCCGGCGTTCTGTTTCTCACGGTGTTCACCGTGCTCTCCCGCTTCTACAGGCGGTGTGGCGCAGACGAGGCGCTCGTGCGCACCGGCTCTGGCGGTAACCGCGTGGTCATCGGCGGCGGCGTGCTGGTCTACCCGATCCTGCACCAGCTGCTGCGCGTGTCCCTGCGCTCCGTGAAGCTGTCCGTGGAGCGCTCGGCGAAGAACGCTCTCGTCACGGCGGACAAGATCAAGGCAAACGTCACGACGGAGCTCTACATCAAGGTGGAGCCCATTGCTGACGACGTGCTCGCCGCCGCGCGCTCCTTCGGTGAGCGCAACCTGGACGAGCACGCCATCGCCGACCTCATCGAAGGCAAGCTGACGGACGCGCTCCGCAGCGTCGCCGCCAACCAGACGTTCATGGCATTGCACGCGAACCGCAAGCAGTTCGCGGAGCGCATCCAGGAGGTCCTGGCGGAGGAGCTGAAGAAGAACGGCCTGACGCTCGAGAACGTCTCCATCACCGGCTTCGCCATGGTCCCCGTGAAGGACCTGGACCCGCAGGACGTGTTCGACGCGGAAGGTCTTCGCGCCATCACGGAGAGCGTGCAGACGAACCGCGAGATGACCAACCGCATCCAGCGCGAGAAGGACAACCAGATCCAGGCGCAGAACGTCACGGCCCGAAAGCGCCAGCTCGAGATGGAGCAGGATCAGAAGCAGGCAGAGGCCGACCAGTCGCGCAAGGTGGCCGAATACACGGCGCTCCAGATCGCGGAGACGGCGAAGGCCGTTTTCATCCAGGATCAGTCACGTGACCTTGCCGAGCTCGACAAGCACCGCGCGGTCGAGACCGCACGCCTGGATCAGGAGAGGGCGGTCGCCGTGGCGCTGGCCGGAAAGCAGCGCGGCGAGCGCGAGGCGCAGATCGAGGGCGAGAAGGGCCAGCAGGCGGCCGAGATCGCGAAGCAGCGTGTCATCGAGGCCGCGAACATCGAGAAGGACAAGACGGTCCAGGCCGCGGAGATCGATCGCCAGAAGGCGCTGGAAGCCGCGATCATCGAGAAGGAGAAGACCGTCGAGGTCGCGCGCATCACGAAGCAGATCGCCATCACCCAGAGCGAGGAGCAGGAGGCCCGCGCTGGTGCGGCGAAGGCGCTCGCCGTTGCCGACGAAGAGCGCGCAAAGCAAAGCATCATCACGGCGGAGACCACCGCCAACGCCGAGCGTCAGAAGATCGTCCAGGTCATGCAGGCGCAGGCGGATGCAGAGGTGAAGCGCGCCCGCGCAGAAGCCGCAGCATCGCAGCAGCGCATCGAGGCCGAGGCGAACGCGGTGTCCGCGGAGAAGGAAGCGGAGGCCACCGTGCTCCGCGCAAATGCAGCAGCGCAGCGCGGCGAGGTGGAGGCGCAGGTGCGCCGCAAGCTCCTCGACGCGGAGAACGCCATCTCGGCGCGCGTCGTCCTTCGCGACGTGATGCTGAAGGCGCTCGACATTGCGCCGGAGCTTGCGCGCGAGCTCATGGCGCCCGCCAAGGCCATCACGGAGATCAAGGTCCTGCAGACCGGCATGGGTGGTCAGGGCGGCCAGAACGGTGGACCTCCGGCACTCGGCGTGATGTCGCCAGTGCTGAAGACCATCATGGAGGCCGGGGCGGCGTATCCGCTCATGCGCGAGCTCATGAACTTCTCGCAGATGGACAAGGGCAAGCTCGGTGAGAAGGCGAAGGGCGTCCTGTCCGAGCTGGGCGCGGAGCTCGCGAACGTCACGAGCGAGGCGGGCAAGCACGCGGCCTCTGATCTGGAGCCCGTCACGGGACGTTCCGGGATCGTCGTGGAGGAGGCGGCGCCCCATGCAGGACCTCGGCCCTGACCAGGCCATGCTCGCGCTCCTGGTGAGCGGGGCTGCGCAGAATGGCGTCCTCGAATCCTGGACGGAGGTGAAGCGAGAGCTGCGTGAAGGGATGAACAAGGATCCCCTCGACGCTCTCGCGGTCACGGTGCTCGGCGGCTCGTTCCTCTTCTACATGGCGGAGAAGGACGAGAACCCGAAGGTCACTACCTATGTCGATGCGCTGGTGTTCATCTCCACGTGCCTGTCGGTCGGGTACGCGGACGTGTTCGCAAAGACACAGGCAGGCAAGGCCATTGCGACCGCGGTGATGATGGTCGGGCCGGCGATGGCGGCAAAGGCGCTCGATCCGCCGGCGCCGCCTGCGGCCTCCGTCGACGCAACGCCCGCGACGGAGAGGACAGACGCGGCACTGGAGGTCCAGCGCGTCATCGCAGACAAGCTGGATGCCATCCTCGCGGAGCTCCGGAAGGGATAGACTGGGTCGCATGGGGGAGGATGAGGGGAAAGCACGGCCGAGGAGCGCTCTGGATCCGGCGTTCTTCGAGCTCATCGCCGATCACGTGGCGCACCCGATCTTCGTGAAGGACCGTTCGTTCTGCTTCGTGTTCATCAACGACGCCTTCACGAAGATGCTCGGCTTCCCGCGCGAGCAGCTGCTCGGAAAGAGCGACTACGACTTCTTCCCGAAGGCCGAGGCTGACTTCTTCCGCGCGAAGGACATCGAGATGTTCGCGAGCGGCCGGAAGGTGATCATCGACGAGGAGCCGATCACCGACGCGGATGGAGGCCATCACGTCCTTGCAACCACGAAGGTGCCGCTGGTGGATGCCACCGGAACCATCACGCACCTCGTGGGGATCATCCACGACATCACGCGCCTGAAGGCCGCGGAAGAAGTCCTCCGGCACAGCAACGCCGAGCTGGAGGAGCGCGTGCGCGAGCGGACACGGGCGCTCACGGCCGCGCAGGAGGGGCTCGTGCGCAGGGAGCGCCTTGCCGTCCTCGGAAGCCTGGCCGGCGGCGTCGCGCACCAGATCAGGAATCCGCTCGCGTCGATCAAGACGGCGGCGCACGTGCTCCGTGATCTGACCAGGGGCTCGGAAGAAACGCGCATCGCGGAGACCGTCGCGATCATCCAGGAGGAGGTCCTTCGCGCGAACCGAATCGTCACGGACCTGATCGACTACGCGCGCGTGCGCGAGCCGGAAAAGCGCCGCATCAAGGCCGCATTCCTCATGGAGCAGGCGCTTGGTGCCCATGCAACGTCCACGGATGTCAGCGTCGAGCGTGACCTGGGCGAGCTACTGGATGTGCTCGTGGATCCCGAGCAGGTACAGGGCGCGCTTGGAAACATCGTGCGCAACGCAGTGGAGGCGGGGTGTGCAAACGGCACGTGCAGGCTGCGCGTGTCGTCGCGTCGCGACGGGGAGATGCTCGTGATCCGCATCTCGGACTCGGGGCCTGGCGTGGCCCCTGGGATCCGCACGCACCTCTTCGAGCCGCTGTTCACCACCAAGACCTCGGGCCTTGGTCTGGGCCTGGTCACCGCACGTGCGCTGATCGAGAGCCAGGGAGGACGGGTGGAGCTCGCGACGACCTCCGAGATCGGCGGCGCCACGTTCGAGGTCTTTCTTCCGCTCGCGTGAGGTCACGGCGCCGGTGTCTCCAGCAGCGCGACCAGCTTTCCCGTGAGCCACTGACGGAAGCGCTCACCGGTCGGATCCTGCTTTCCCATCGCGGTCCCCTCGCGGATCACGCGTCCCCACATGGCGTCGCCAAGGAGTGCGAACAATGCCAGGGTCACGACGAACGCGGAGTCCTCTGGTGGCGGCACCTTGCTGCCACGCGCCGTGAGCTCGTTCGTTCGCATCGTGTGGATCATGGCGGCAATGTCGCCCAGCTTCGACCCGCTGTCCTTCTGGCTCATGCCGGAGAGCGAGAGCCACGCAAGCAGGCGCGCGTGGCCCTGATCGTGGAACGCGCGGAACGTGCGCTCGATCAGCGCAGTCGGATCACTCGGAGGCTCGCCCGTGGGCGACGCCAGAGAGGAGAGGATGTCCGCTTCCAGCGCGTGCATGGACCGCTCCACCACGGCATGCACCAGGCCGGCGCGACTGCCGAAGTGGTGGAGCAGGAGCGGGTGTGACACGCCGACCTCCTTCGCGATCTCCTGGAGGCGAAGGCCGTCGGGCCCCACCTGGTTCAGCATGCGACCTGCGACCTCGAGGATGCGCTCCCGCATCTCGCCTCCACGGCCGACATCCCTCACGCTCGGCGGCGGTGTGGTCTTGAGCCGCCTCACGGGAGCCCGCTTTTTCTCGATCTTCTTCCCCATGAGCTCCATCAACTCTACGCGATCGCAGCGCATTGACAAATCTGTAAGCACCGCATTGACAATCCTGTAAGTCGGACTAACAATATTGTCAGTCGGAACGGCAGAGCGGTCTTCGCCCGCCGGGCCCGACACTGGAGGCTCCATGGCCACGTTCAACCACTCACACGATTTCGGCACTGCCTTCCGCGCGCTCCGCGCCATCATCGCCAACCCGGACGATACGAAGCAGGCGTTCACGGTGATCCAGGCGCTCGGTGGACCGACCGGTGAGCGACTCTTTGCTCGATTCCGCAAGACCGACGTCGGCGCGGCAGTGCTGGATGAGCGCCGTCAGCTGCTCGCCACACTGTCAGATCAGGCCAAGCTCGACGCGATGCCGGACGGAAGCCTGGGTCGCGCCTACCAGGAGTTCCTGCGCTCGCAGCAGATCACCGCGGAGGGCCTGGTCGCCGCGAGCCAGGAGGGCGACCTCTATGCGAACGATCTGGACCCACAGCGCCGCCTCTTCTCGGATCGCCTGCGCGACATGCATGATCTCTGGCACGTCGTGGGCGGATACCGCGGCGACCTCATCGGCGAGGCGAGCATCCTGGCGCTCTCGTTCGTGCAGACCTGGAACCCGGGCGTTGGGCTCATCGCGTTCCTCGGCTTCCTGAAGGAGGGCGAGCTCGATGGCGCGCGGACGATCATCGCGCGCGCCTTCGTTCGCGGTCATCGCGCGGCCTGGCTGCCCGCCGTGGAC
This sequence comes from Polyangiales bacterium, assembly GCA_038230375.1. Taxonomy (GTDB): domain Bacteria; phylum Myxococcota_A; class Polyangia; order Polyangiales; family Polyangiaceae; genus JANXLV01. The sequence goes on from JBBRNJ010000063.1 coordinate 41,720, forward strand.
TGGGAGGCGATGCTCCCGCGCCAGCTCTCCGACGTGCGCGCAGAGCTGGGGCTGTCCGACACGCCCACCTACGAGCCCGTGTACACGAGCGATCCACGGTTCGTCGAAGCCACCGCCACCGCGTGAGCCACGATCACGCGATCAGGGATAGATCACGATCGACGTGAGGCAGGCGCGGCCGCCCGCACTGGGCGCGATACGAAAACGCAGCTCCGTGACGGGCTCCTTGCGCAGCTCCCAGGTCTCCGTCTGGAAGCTCGGGCCGTAGGGACGGAAGGTGAACGCGCGCGAACCGAGCTCGAGGAAGGCCTTGCCGTCATGAGAGACCGCGAGGTCGATGGTCTGGAGCGTGAGGCCGCCGTGCTGCTCGGACTCGAGCACGACGCGGCTGATGGCCGTGGGGTGTCGGAACGCGAGCACCAGTGACTGCTCGCCGGACTGATCCGCGATCCAGCAGCTGCCGCCGGGGCCGCGCTGCTGGTCGAACACGTTGTCCACCGGGAACAGCGACTGCTCGGAAGAGACGAGCACCGACGCGACCTCCGGGAGGTCGAGCCCTGCGCTCACCCCCAGTGGGAGTGCCCTGCGCACGATGGGCCGCAAAGTTGCCGATAGCATGGTGCCTTTCCTCGACACGGACGTTGCGTGCCACCCTGGAGAGTACGCCTCATTGTCGATTTTCGTCGAGCGATGTCGATCCCATCGCGGCTCGATCGACACAAGGCATGACCACCCCCTTCTGGTGCCTGTTCGTGGCTGCAGTCCTCCCCTACGTCTGGTTCACGTTTGCCGCTCCGCTCCGCAAGAAGCAGCTTGGCGACAAGATGGATGCCCACACACCGCGCGCGCAGGATCCATCGCTCGTAGGCCGAGCCGCGCGTGCGCATGGCGCTCACGTCAATAGCCTGGAAGCGCTCACGTACTTCGCGCCAGCCGTCCTTGTTGCGCACCTCGCGCATGCAGACGAGACCTGGGCTGCACGATTGGCGATCACCTTCGTGGTGTGCCGCCTCATTCACGGAACCATGTACCTGCTGGACAAGCCGCCGGCGCGTACGGCCTTCTTCGCCCTTGGCCTCTTCGCTTCGATCGGACTGTTCATCCTCGCTGCGCGGGCGTGATCTATGCGAGCGGCGCGGGCGGCGCGAGCTGCGCGAGAATCGCCGCCGCGCGCTCCGCCACGCTGGACCGTACGGCGAGGAACGTCGGGTCCGTGCGGTAGTCGTCGAGGAGCGGGCAGTGATCGAGCCACAGGATGTCCAGTAGCCATACGGCGTCCGCCGCTTGCAGCGCGGCGAGCGTGGCGTCGCTGTCCCCGAGAAGCGCGCATACCTCCGCCGTCATCTGGTGCAAGAGGACCCGCAGACGCACCGCCCTCATACCCTGGGAGCGCGCCCGGATGTCCTCCAGCGCCGCTTCCGGGCCGGTGACCCCGGCGATGAACGACAGCATCGCGATCGCCACCGTGCGGAACTCGAAGGTCCCCTTCGACGCGGTAGCCAGCGCCTCTTGTGCGCCTTCCTTGTCACGCCGCCACATGAGCAACCGCCACCGCAGGAGCCAGTACATGTTGACGCTGCCCGGTTGAGGCGATTCGTCCGCGAGGGCCAGTGCCGAGTCCCAGTCGCCGGTGAGCGCGCGAAGCCGCACGATCTCGTAGCGCAGGACGTCGCGCGAAGGATCGACCGCCAGTACCGCTTCGTACGCGGCGATCGACTCCGCAGTCCGGCCGGACTCGCCCAGGAAACGGGCCACGAGCTCGATGGCATCGGGGTGATCGGGTCCGGTCCGCAGCGCCGCGGCGGCTTCCCGGGCGGACGCAATGTAGTCGCCCGTGCCAAGGAGAATGCTCGCAAGCGCCGTGCGCGCCTCCACGTGTTCGGGACCAAGCGCAACGGCCTTGCGCGCGCTCGCGAGCGCGTTGTCCACCGAATGCACCGTCTCCGCGTAGTAGAGGTGACGGGTCTGCGCCATGGCCAGACCTGCGAGGATGCGAGGGTCGTCGGGGGCGCGCTCGAGGGCCTGCTGGAAGAGCACGATGGCGCGCTCGAGCGACTCACGCGAGATCTGCTGGTATGCGTGGCGAGCGCGCATGTAGAGATCGATCGCGCCGGAGTCGGCCGAGTGAACGCGCGGCGCCCCGTGAAACTCCAGCGTCACCGCTTCACACACCGCTGCAGCGGCTTCATCCCCGATCGAGAATGCAAGTGACAGCGGGACCTCGTACCTGCGCGCCCACAGCTGGAAGCCGTCTGCCACGGACAGGACGCGGAGCGTGACGCGGATGCCGGCGTCCACGCGACGCACGGAGCCCTCGACGACGACCTCGACGCCTAGTGTGCGACCGACGCCGCACGGATCGCGATCGCGCAGTGCCTCACGCTCGACGCCGCCGCGTGCACGAACGCGAAGGTCAGGACTGCCGCTCAGCACGTCGATGATGTCGTCGGTGAGGCCGTAGGCGATATGGAGATCCTCCGGGTCGTCGCAGCGAAACGGCAAGACTGCGACGTCTTTCCTGCGTTGTGCGCTGCGCGGTGGTGGGCTTCGCGGATTCACCGTGGCCGGCGGAGCAGGAGACGTTCCGGTGAGCGCGGCGGCAAGGGCGTGTGCGACGGAGTCCGCGTCCGTGAACCGCGAGGTTCGTTCCTTGGCCATACACCGCAGGATGACGGCGGCGATCCCGTCGGGCAGATTCGGTCGGGTGTCGCGCGGGTCTGGCGGCGGCGATACCAGCTTCTGCGCAGCAATGTTGTAGACCCCCGGCCCACGCCAAGGACGACTCCCGGTGACGAGCTCGTAGAGGATGGTGCCTAGCGCGTAGAGGTCCGCGCGCGCATCGATGTCGGTCGCGCCTTCCACCTGCTCCGGCGCCATGTACGCAGGCGTGCCCATCATGAGGCCCCGCGGCTCGTCCGGGTCGTTCGAGGCAGCGCACGCGATCCCGAAATCCGTGATCACGATGCGACTGTCGTTGCCGACCATCACGTTGTCCGGCTTCAGATCGCGGTGCACGACACCGGCGGCATGGGCAGCCGAGAGGCCTGCGCAAAGCTCCGTTGCGATCTCGACGACGCGCGACAGAGGCAGTTCGGAAGCACGCGCGTAGGCGGACAGCGGCGTGCCGTCAATCAGCTCCATCGTGAGGAAGCGTTCACCCTCGTGCTCGCCGATGTCGAACGTGCGCGCCACGTTCTTGTGCGTCACCCGTCGAGCGAGCTTCACCTCACGGCGAAACCGCTGCACTGACGCGTCACGGCGGTCGAAGCCGCGGTTCAGCATCTTGAGCGCCACCACTTCGTCGAGCTCGAGGTCACGCGCGCGGTACACGGCGCCCATGCCGCCGCTGCCGATGAGGGATACCAGCGCATAGCGACCTGCCAGGATCGTGGCCCGCTCGGTCTCCGGCCCGTCGATGCTGCCATCCGAGATGGTCTTGTCTGTCTGGACGTCTGCCCCGCCACCCATGGACGTTGAAGTCTATCAGCCCAGCGCACAAAAAGACTTTACTCTCGACGCGGTGATGCCCACGAAGCACTCGCTCTTCCGTGTCGTTCTCGTCCTTGGCGCGGTCGCGTGCGCGACGCCGGCCACGCCTCCGAGCATTCCGCCCGCCCGGATCGAGACACCTGCGCCGGTGCCCACCCCCGTGGCCGCGCCGCTTCCTCCGCCAGTGCCGTGCGTCGCGCCGAGCAACGCGCCGCTGTCACCCGCCGTCGAGGCGCTCGTGGGCGGAGGCCATCTCACGGCGGCCGTGCATGACACCCTCGTGGCGTTGCGAAAGGATCCCCGCGACCTGGGCGCCATCCGGCTTCGCCTTGCGGAGATCAAGCGAAGCGACGGCCTTGCAACGGAGCAGCGCGCGGCAATCCCTCAGGCGCTCCGCGCGCAGCTCGCGAACGCCACGCCGCGCGACCCCAAGGCACTCATCGCGCCGAGCGCCGCGGACGATGCGCTTCTTCGCGCTGCGTTCGGAGCCAGTGCACCCACCGTGGTGCTGGAACGCGCGCCTCGCCAGCCGCCGCCTGACGCGGACTCGTTCGCATGGCAGGAAGAGCAGCAACTCAAGCATCCGTCGCTGCGCTGGCTGGGCGTGCCGCGCGAGCTCGATGACGCTCATGTCGTGGACGCTTTCGTCCACCCGGATCACACGGTGTCGACATACCGCCACCGTCTGGACCTCACCGCGATCGTGGTGACGGCGGAGGGGAAGCGCCCGCGAGCGCTGGGCCTGGGCGACCTGCGCGACAAGGACGTGTTGACAGCGCAGCTCGCGGGCCACGTCCTTCTCGTTCACTATCGCTGGAACCCATACGCGCGGCCGAGCCGCGACGACAACTTCCTCGCCGCATACGACATTGACTCCGGTCGCGTGCTGTGGACATCTCCAGCGTGGCCCCGCGCAGACAAGCTGACGCTAGGATTCGGCGCGCAAGGCGCAGACAACAAACCCGCCCCGCCCGGGCTGGAGGACTGGGATATCGCGGCCGCGCGCGCCACGCCGGAGGAGCGTTGCTGGGCCACTGTGGCGGTGGCCGCGCTGACCAGGCGCGATGGCCCTGCGCTGGCGGAGGCGCTGTCGAAGCTCAAGGGCAGCGCGCCACCGATCGTGGAGCTCGTGAGTGAGCTTGCGGGAGCGAGCGCGGAGCTCATGGCGCGCGCCACCGCGAAAGAGCTTGATTTGCCGGGTGCGCTGCTGATCCCGGTGAGGTCGTCTCCCGCGCGAGCCATGGTCTCCGCGCCCATCGGCGATGCCCCGAAGGTCGCGCGCACGCTCAAGGAGACAAGCCGCATCAAGATCGACGACCCCACGAAGATCCCGCGCGACACCTTTGACGCGCGCTACCCGTTCGAGGTGCGCGAGAAGGAGCTGCCCATGGGTGCGCGGCCCGACATTCCCATGACGTACGGCGCTCGACCGCTGAACCTCATCTCGCAGTCGGGCGACAAGACCCTGTTGATCTACGGCGACCGCTTCTTCGCTGTGGTGGACGGTCTGAAGGTTGACTACGTCCTGGACACCAACCCCGACGGCCTCCTCAAGGGCGACGACCAGTTCTTCCAGGATCTGCATCAGGGCCAGGTGGAGGACGGCGTCGTGTACATGTGCCACGGCTACAACAGCAACCTCGCGCGCAAAGGCGTGGTCAGTGCCGTCGACAGCCGGACCGGAGAGGTTCGATGGCGAAGCGCGAACCTGGTCTGCGGTGGCGTACTTGCGCTGGTCGGCGACTACGTCATCACCGGCTACGGCGCATGGGACATGCCGTACGCGCTGAAGCTGTTGCGCAAGCACGACGGGCGCACCGTGCAGAGCATCACGCACTTCGGAGCAGCGCTGGACTTCGTTGTCAGCGGTGAGGTCGTCACCGTGCGCACGTTCGTGGACCAGATGACGTACGCGCTGTCGCCCCCGCCCCGCCCATGATCGCGTGATAGGCTCGGGCCATGTTGGTGGGGCGAGCCCGAGAGCTCGATGGTCTCGTCCAGGTGCTGGACGGAGCAGCGAACGGGCGCGGCGGACTACGGATCGTCTTCGGCGAGCCGGGGATCGGCAAGACCCGCCTTGCGGACGAGATCGCGGAGCGCGCTGCTGCGCGTGGATTCCAGGTGGTCTGGGGGCGCGCGTGGGAGACCGGCGGTGCGCCCGCGTACTGGCCGTGGATCGAGCTCCTTGGCCCGCTGGTCGAAGAGCAGCCCGACGTACCGGCCAGCGTGACGGCGTTGGTCCAGCGCGTTGCGTCCGCGACGCGTGGAGACGGCACGCGCGCAGACCCGGCCCGAGAACGCTTCGAGCTCTTCGAGGCGGTGACAGCGTTCCTTCGCGCCGCCGCGCGCCGCGCGCCGCTGCTCCTGGTGATGGACGATCTGCATGCGGCGGACGTGGCCTCCCTGGAGCTGCTGTCGTTCGTGGCGCGGGGTCTGCGCACGTCGCGGATGGCCATCGTGGCAACGTATCGGGATGCCGAGTCCCGGATGGAACCAGTGGCGGAGGTGCTCGCCCGCATCGCCCGCGAGGGTGACATGTTCCCGCTCCGGCCACTCTCGGGAGAGGAGGTCGCAGAGGTGGTTCGCCACGACGTTGGCCACTTCGACGGACCGCTGTCGGCGGCGCTCTTCGAGATGACGGAGGGCAACCCGCTCTTTCTTCACGAGATGCTGCAGGTGATCGCGGCGGACGCGCGCCATGCTCCGATGGATGCGCTGAAGAACGTGCAGGTGGCGGGTGGCGTGCTGTCGCTGGTGCGCGGTCGCCTTGCCAGCGCCGACGATGGCCTTCGCGGATTGCTGGAGGCCGCGGCCGTGACGGGTCGCGAGGTGTCGCTCTCGCTCGTCGCGGAGATCTCGGGTCTGCCCTCTGCAACGGTGCTGGCGTTTCTGGAGGACGCGAAGCGGCGGGGCCTGCTCGCCTCTCGCGGCGAGAATCGCTTCGTGTTCTCGCACGTGCTGGTGCGCGAGGCATTCTACCAGGAGCTACCAGACGCCGCGCGGTGCGAGCTGCACGGCAAGGTAGCAAGCGCGCTGCGCCTCCGTGTGGACCGTGGTGAGGTCACGCACCTTCCCATGCTCGCGCACCATGCGCTGGCCGCGCTGCCCGTGGGCGATCCGCTTCTGGCCATTCGCACCGCGTGCGTGGCGGCGGAGCGCGCCCGCAACGAGCTCGCGTACGAGGAGGCGACGGCATTGCTGGAGCGATCGTTGGCGGTGTGCGAGCGCTTTTCCGTGCCCGATCGCGAGCGCGTCGAGATCGAGCTCGCCCTTGGCTGGGCCTCCACGGAGGCTGGGCGAACGGAGCGCGGACGCGATCTGTTCCGCGACGCTGCGCGCCGGGCACGAGGCATGGGTGACGCGCCTCTTTTCGCGCGCGCGGCGCTCGGACAGGGCGGAGAGTACGTCCTTGCCGAGATCCGCGGAGAGCTCGTGGACGTGCTCAGGGAGGCGCTGGTCATGCTCGGTGAACCCACCCATGTGGAGCATGTCCGGCTGAAGGCGCGTGTGCTGGCACGGCTTGCTGCGGCGCTCACGCCGAGCGCCACACCAGAAGAGCCGCTGGGCCTTGCGCGCCAGGCCCTTGCCATGACCAGCGACGAGACGGATGCCCGTACCCGCATAGACGTGGACGTTGGAGTAGGTGCAGCCTACACGGATTTCGCACGGCCAGAAGAGCGCATTCCCGTGAACGAGCGCCTGCTGCGCGATGCACGCGCCGTGGGGGATCGCGTGCTGCGCTTGCGCGCCCTCACACGGCTCTCGTGCGACCACCTGGAGCGAGGCGACGTGCAGAGCGCGGACTCGGCCATCGCGGCGCGGGCAGCCCTGTCGGACTCGCTCGGTCATCCACGCTACCTGTGGCAGACGCCGCTCCTTCGGTCCATGCGCGCGATGCCGGAAGGGCGCTTTGCTGATTGCGAAGCGGAGATCGAGGCAGCGCGCAAGATCGCGTCGGAGGTCTCCGATCCGAACGCGGAGCGCTGCATCGAGCTGCACCTGTTCACGATGCTGCTGGTCGCGGGGCGCCCAGAGGAGCTACGCGCGCAGCGACCGGCGGCGCTCCGTGTCGTGGGGTCGCTCCCGAGCGGTGACGCGCTCACCCACTGGGTCAACGCCGTGATCAGCTCGCGGCTCGGCGAGCACCGCGAGGCTGTGCGGGCGCTTGCGGCGCTGGGCACCACGAACATGCTCACGGCGCGCATGGGGCGCGTGACGCTGGCGGAGGCAGCGGTGATGTCGAACGTGCCGGAGGTGTACAACCGCCTCTATCGGACGTTCACGGACGGCGAGGAGATCGCCTCGTGGGGGCCGTTTGCGTTCGCGTGTGCCACGCCCATCGCGCGCGTGCTGGGCGCCATCGCGTTCGCTCAGGGAAATCGCGATGAGGCGGTGCGGCACTGCGAGCGTGCCATCGCCCTCACCGAGCGCATGGAGGCCAGCGCGCACGGCGCATGGGCCCATCTCACGCTAGGCGAAGGACTCTCGCGAAACGGTTCTGGCGCGCGACCGCACCTCACCAAGGCGCGCGAGCTGGGCGAGAAGCTGCGAATGCCGGAGGTCGTCGCACGCGCCGACGCAGCGCTCGACCAGAGCGAGGCCCCGCGAAGCACGAGGGAGCCTGGAGCAGCGCGCCACGACGCGACGAAGTTCTCCATGCGACGCGAGGGCGGTGAGTGGTCCGTCGAGCACGCCGGACACACGTTCCGACTGAAGGACGTTCGCGGTCTGGGCATGCTCGAACGCCTCGTCACCGCTCCGAACCAGGAGATCCACGCGCTGGACCTCGCGTCGGACGGGAGCGCCGATGGCAGCGCGGCGATAGACCTGGGCGACGCGGGGAGCGTGATCGACGCGCGCGCACGCGAGGCTTACAGGAAAAGGATCGCGGAGCTTCGTGAAGAGGTCGCGGAGGCCGAGCGCTTCGCCGACACCGGCAGGGCAGAGCAGCTTCGCTACGAGCTGGACGCACTGACCGACCAGATCGCGGCCGCCGTGGGCCTGGGCGGGCGCGAACGTCGCAGCGGCTCAGCTGCCGAGCGCGCGCGCATCGTCGTCCAGCGACGCGTGCGAGAGGCCATCAAGAAGATCGCCGACGTGGCGCCGGACCTTGGGCGGCACCTCGACTGGACGGTTCGCACCGGGACCTTCTGCGCCTACGAGCCGGACGGCCGACGCCCGCGCTGACTCAGAGGGCGCCGCGGATGGCGATGTAGACCTGCTTCGGGCCGTCGCGGCTCGAGACCAGGTAGAGGTGGCATTCGTCCGCGGAGATCCACACCGGCTCGTCGTTGTTTTGCGAGTTCACGCCCGCAACGGCGAGCTCCGCGCCGCTGAGAGGCTTGAAGTAGATGTCCGCGTTCCCGTTGCCAATGTCGACGGCGTAGTAGAGGCCAGACTTGGTCGCGAGCGCCGAGTAATTCGAGCGAGAGTCGAGGGCGAGCAAACTGAACGCCGCCGCGGCATCGTTGGCATAGGCGGCGCGCTGGAGCTGGCGGTCGAACCCGCCGCCCGTGTAGAAGGACGAATAGAGAAGGTTTCGATCCTCGTCGTAGAAGGGCTGCCCTGACTTGTCCGCGATGTGGGTCACGTGGGTGTATGGCCCGCCGGGCGAGCCGGGTCCCCGAAAGAGCCGGAACCCATCCTCGAAGAAGATGGTGGTCTCGTCGGCGGACAGGCTGGCGCTCGACGGGGTCCCGATCTGCGCGGTAGCAACCGTCATCTCGATGGCGACACCGACCGAGTCGAATCCGTTCATCTCGGCACGGAAAAACTTACCGGCGTCGTTGTCGAAGTACGCGTGAGTCTCGTTTGCCGTGAGGCGAAAGGCGCCAGAGACGAAGGGGGCCCCGCTCACCAATATCGGCGTTCCGAAAGGGTCGCTCGGTGAGCACCGCTTGCCCGCATCGGCGACGCCACCGTCGCCCGATGGCGCTTGGCCCTCGGCGGGAACACCGCTGTCGGGTGCGGCGCTCGGAGCGGTATCGCTGCCACTGAACGCGCTACACGCAGCCAGCGCTGCAAGGGCACCCACGCAGCTCCAGAAGACGAGTCGCGAGGCGTGGCGGCTGCCCGGCATCGTCGAGAGCGTAGCGAGCCCCGCATCTTTTTGGGAGCCGGAACAATGTTCCGGCCGTTCGTCACGCCTCTTCATTCGAGAACAACGACTCGAAACCGGGAGAGAAGACATGGCGATCGACGAAGCAAAGCTCAATGAATTCGTGAACAAGTGCGTGGGGGACATCGGCGCCACCATGAGCTCCATCCTGGTGGTGATCGGAGATCGGCTGGGCCTCTGGAAGGCGCTCGCGAAGGAGGGACCGATGACGTCCATCGAGCTCGCGAAGCGCACCGAGACCTCGGAGCGCTACATCCGCGAGTGGGCGAACGCCCAGGCCTCTGCCGGCTACCTCACCTACGACGCGAAGACCACGCGCTTCACGCTGCCGCCCGAGCAGGCCGAGGTCCTTGCCAACGAGTCGAGCCCCGCGTTCTTCCCCGGCCTCTTCGAAGTGGCCGCTGCATGCTGGGCCGCGACTGACAAGACGACGCAGAACTTCCGTACCGGTCACGGTCTGGAGTGGGGACACCAGCACCCGTGCCTCTTCCAGGGCACCGAGCGCTTCTTCCGCTCCGGCTACATCGGCAACCTGATGCAGTCGTGGATCCCTGCGCTCGACGGCGTGCAGGCGAAGCTCGAGGCGGGCGCGAAGGTCGCGGACGTGGGCTGCGGCGTTGGCGCTTCGACCATTCTCATGGCGAAGGCGTTCCCGAAGTCGAACTTCCACGGCTTCGACTACCACCCGGGCTCGATCGAGCTCGCGAACAAGCGTGCGAAGGAAGCGGGCGTCGGCGACCGCGTGACGTTCTCCGTCGCGAAGTCCACGGACTTCCCCGGCACAGACTACGACGTGGTCGCGTGCTTCGACTGCCTGCACGACATGGAGGATCCGCGCGGAGCTGCGAAGCACATCAAGCAGACGTTGAAGAAGGATGGCACGTGGCTCATCGTGGAGCCATTCGCCAGCGACAAGCCGGAAGAGAATCACAACGGCGTCGGCCGCGTCTTCTACTCGGCGAGCACGATGCTCTGCGTTCCGCACTCGCTCGCCTTCCAGGGCCCGGGGCTCGGCGCGCAGGCTGGTGAGTCGCGCCTTCGCGAGGTGGTCGTCGGCGGCGGTGGCTTCACGCGGTTCCGCCGCGCGACCGAGACGCCGTTCAACATGGTCCTCGAGGCTCGTCCGTGACATGAGTGCCGCAACGATGACGACGAGCCGAGGCAACGACGGATTCATCGAGTGCTGGAACGAGATCCTGACGCCCAAGTGGCTCCGGTTCCGCCACCTGCTCTCGGGCAACGGCAAGATCCACGGCGACATCGCCTGGCCGCGCTTCGGCATCAAGCCGGGGCACAAGGTTCTCGACATCGGCTGCGGCTTCGGCGAGACGTGCCTCGACACCGCACGTCTCGTCGGCCCCACCGGGGAGGTGGTGGGGCTCGACTGCGTGGGCGCGTTCCTCGACGTCGCCAACCGCGAGCGCGACGAGGCAGGCGTTGCCAACGTGCGCTACGAGCTTGGTGACGCGCAGGAGCATCCGCTGCCCCGAGAACACTTCGACGTCGCGTGCGCGCGCTTCGGCGTGATGTTCTTCGAGAGCGCTGTGCGTGCGTTGCGTAACGCCCACACCGCGCTCAAGCCAGGCGGAACGTTGGGCCTCTGCGTGTGGCGCAGCCTTGCGGACAATCCCGCGTGGGGCGCCGCGAAGGAGGCGGTCCTCGAGTTCCTTCCGCCGCCAGCGGGCGGCAAGACCTGCGGGCCCGGTCCCTTCTCGTGGGAGGATCCCGACACGGACCGGCGCATGCTCGCGGCCGCGGGCTTCACCACCGTGGAGGTCTTCGAGCCCATCGACGCGGACATGTGCATCGGGAGCACGATCGAGGAGGCCGTGGACTTCCAGCTCCTCGTTGGACCGTCCGGCGAGATCGTCCGCGAGGCGGGCGCGGAAGGCCAGCGCCGCCTGCCGGAGATACGTGCGCGACTGGAGCGCCTCATGCGAGACCACTTGCGGGAGAGCGGAAACCAGAGCGGAAACGAAAGCGCGAGAGGTGTGTACATGTCGTCTGGTTCCTGGGTGATCGTCGCTCGGAAGTAGGTTTCGACGTATGATGAGGGATCATGCGTTTCTGGCTCTTCACGTCCGGCGTTGCTTGCACACTCGCGTTCGCCGCGTGCGGGAACGCGGGCGGAGGTGGTGCCACCGATGGAGACGCGTCCGCGCCATTGCCGGATGAGGGTGGCATCATCCCCATCGACGGCGCTGTTGCCGACGCTGCCAGCGGCGAGGGTGGCGGGACGAAAGACGGCGGAACCAGCGACCCACCGACGATCATGATCGGCGCGAAGGATCGGTTCCTGTTGCTCGGCACGATCGTCACGCCAGACGTCGTGCTCGAAGGCGCGGTCCTGATCGAACAGAACATGATCACCTGCGTGGACACGGTGAGCGTCTGCTCGGGGAAGCCGAACGCGCCGGGCG